>CAVTRM010000007.1:485000-630457 GCA_963737115.1 uncultured Actinomycetota bacterium | reverse complement strand
CACGGCAGCTCGCGGACGGGCGAAGCCCTGTATCTATCGGGTCTGGTGGCTGTGAGGATGTGGGTAGAGCCGATCGCTGAACGGCGTGAACCGCTGGTGAGGGCGTTTGCGTCCACGATCACGATCGCCGGCTACGCGTCGGCATGATCTGCAGTGAGGTCTCGGTGTAGACGACTCCGGTGGAGCTGTGGCCTTCAGCGCTATCCGCAGCCACATCACGCGTCTCGCGCCGCAGACCTCCACGGCTTCTTCACAGCGCTGAATGTCCAGAGATCACTGTCCGCATCCGGAGCCGCGCGCGGGTTGTAGTCGGCTGTCACGGCGATGCGGACGAACCCGGCTGTAATGAGCAGATTCGTGAACTCGGTGATGCTCCAGTGCTGCAGCGTGAACACCTGCAGTTCGGTCGCGAGCAGCGAACCGTCCTGCCACTTCTCGTATCGCAACCACCGTGTCGTTTGGTTCATAGCCGGGTCGTACTCGGTGGCCATGGTCTGCAACGTCCACACGAACTCGTTGTCCGCCCAGTGGCGCATCGGTTCGGGCTCTCCCAACAGCGCGGGGGCGGGCACGTCGATGATGAGTCGTCCGTCCATCTCTAGCGCCTCGTGGAACCAGTCCAGCGCGCGCATCAGCTCGGCTTGCCCGTTGAGCAGGGTGATGGAACCGGCCGGGAGGATCACCGCCGCGTACTCGCCTGGAGCGCGAAACAGTCTCATGTCTGCTTCGCTCAGAATGGGATCAAAGCCATGCTCCCGGCATCGGTCGCGGCACACCGCAAGCATCTCGGACGAGTTGTCGTAGCCGTCAACGGTGATGCCGGCTTCCAAAAGAGGAATTAAAACGCGGCCGGTTCCGACAGCAGGTTCCAGCACACGCCCTTGCACCCCATCCAGGGTCTTCCTGTAGTACTCAACGTCGCCGAACGAGGTGCCGATCGGCTTGTCCAAGTCATAGACCTCGGCTGACAGCGTGCCGTAGCCGAAGCTCATACCAGTGCCGCGTCAGTGGCGCTGAAGCCAACGCAGTGGGTCGTCATGCCGGAAAGTATGCGGCACCTAGCGGGTTATCGCTTCGAGACCGGCTGCCTGGTGCTCTGTCGATCAGCTCGGGAACTCGACGCGTTCAGCTTGATGCAGATTGGTTATCCGAGAGGGGATGAGGAACTCGCGACGGCCGAGTCGCGGATCGGTGTTCTTCTCGAATCTCGCTAACCGAACATCCGGCATCTCGATTGATACCCAGACAGCGCCCGCTTCTGTCTCATCGCGAACAGGGCTGTTGACCCAAGAGAAGTCGCCTCGAAGGACACCGCGCAAGGCCTGGTCGGCCTCCTCAGCTGAAAGTGAGACGAAAAGCCGCATCGCTTCCCAAGGTAGCTGACGATTGGTTCCGGTTTTGGGCTTCCCGACCAGACGCGAGTGCTACGGCCACGGGCCCGCAGTTCCGCGCTGCTGTCATCGGTACGGTTATCGGGTGGCGAAACGCAGAGATGTCCGAAGGTTCGGAGCCGGCCCGTTTGTGCTCGGGTTCAAGCGCCTGAACTGGGGTGAAGAGTTCCCGTTCAGCGTTCCGGCCGTTGCGGACATCGAGACGCTCGATCTCAATGCGTCGATAACGCTCTTGGCTGGAGAGAACGGGACCGGCAAGTCAACGATTCTCGAGGCGATCGCGACCGCGATCGGTTTCGCTGACCAAGGCGGCGAGCTCGAGCGCCTGGGTGAGCTGCCGGCCGTCCCGCGGGATGTACTGGACGAACACGACGAGCCGTTGCTCAGCCCACTGCTCAGCCGCACCAAACCGCGAAACGGGTACTTCCTGCGAGCCGAGAGCTTCTTCAACGTCGCCGCGTTCATCGACGGCGGCAGCCGGTTCGCTCCGGACCTGTCGATATACGGCGACGTCCCACTCCACGCGCAGTCTCATGGGGAATCGTTCCTAGCGCTGGCAGCCAATCGGTTTGGCGCCGATAGCCTCTATCTCCTCGACGAGCCGGAGGCGGCACTGTCCGTCACCGGGGCGCTCGCACTGCTCGCGATCGTGACGCGCGCGGCCGGCGCCGGCGCGCAATTTGTGATCGCGACACACTCACCGGTCCTGCTCGCTGCGCCGGGCGCGCGGATCTACGAACTGAGCGAGAACGGCATCGACAACTGCGTCTACGACGAGCTACAGACCGTGCGACAGATGCGAGGGTTCCTCGAGGCACCCCAACGGTACCTACGTGAGATCACGCCCGAACGAGAGACCGGCGAGCGCTGAAGCCTCAGTACAGAGGAACATTGCGGCCTGTTCTCTGAGCGGCGTGGTGGCGCGGCGAAGCGAACGACGGGCCTCGAACCCGCGGCCTTCGGCTTGGGAATCGAAGGTGGTGTCTCTGACCCCAGTAGATTCACGCGGCGCAAAATGAAAAACCGCAGGTATTTCACGTGATTCTGGCCCGGAAGGTTGCCCGCGGCCGTCGCCCGCAAAGCAGTTGCCCGACAGTTGCCCGGTGTCTGAGGCCTCGTGTAGGTTCGTCATATGGTCGGCACTGACCCGGTTGGGGAAGGCGGCAGCGACATCGGTCAGGTTCCACGCGATGGTCCCAACTCATCACCGTGCCTGTCGACGTCCTTCAGCGAGCCATCGATGCGGCGCTGAGCAAGGCTCAGGCGCTAACTCCCGACGAAGATCATGAGCTCTAACTCCAAGCTGGCAAGAGGGGAGTCGCGGGTGTCAACCCGTGCCGGTTGCAACAGCAGCGCGCGTGAGCTGATGTACTCCGGTGGCGGTCACCACGTACTCTTCTTCCTCTTTCATGCCGACCGTGCCGTGCTTGGTTGTGACTGAGGTGGACGGTTCAATGCAAATGGTCATGCCCTCGGCGAGGACAAGGTCTTCGTCCATGCGGTCCGGCCGGTAGATGCTCGGTGGTTCCACCATGCGCAGGCCGATCCCATGTCCCATCGCGTAGGCGGTGGGCGGGAGTCCATGGCCCTGGAGTTCGTCATTGACGGCGTCGGTGACGGCCGAGCAACGGACCCCGGGGGCGGCGAGGGCAGCGCCAGCGTCCAAGGCTTCTCGCAGGCGCGCGTGCGCGGCGAGCACCGTGTCGGGTGCGTTGGCGCCGAGGTGGGTGCGGCAGAAGTCAGCCGCGTAGCCACCTTGTCCGTAGATGCCGAAGTCAATGAAAAAGGTGTCGCCGGCCCAGATGCGCCTTCCGTGCGCGAGCCACGTGGCTTTGCTTGGGGTTGACTCCACCACGATGACGCTATGAGATAGCCACTCGATGTCGCAGCGGTACGCGGCGTCGTTGGCGAGGGCCAGCACGTCGTAGTCGGTCATTCCCTCCTGAAAACCTTCCATCGCTGCGGCCATAGCGATGGACGCAGCCTCCGCCGAGGCCGCCACAAGCGTGACCTCACCCTCGGTTTTGTTGAGTCGCAGCCGCAGGAGCTCCGGTCCTACTGCCACGAACGTGACGTCCGGCAGCTCTCGCCGTAGCTCATCCATGATCCCGAACGGCAAAGCCTCAACACCCACCTGGGCGGCACCGGCCGCGCGCAGCTCCGCGGCCAAGAGGCGCACATAGGTGCGCGGGTGCGCCCAGGATGACTGCCATGAGATTCCGGCGACGCGGCGGGTAATCGTGGGGGCTCCCGGTATCGGGTCCAGGTCGTCCTCGCCGAGGTCGCAGGTGATGAGCGTGGTCTGTCCGTCCCCATCGACGATGGCCGTGTACCAGTCGTAGTTGGAGTCGTAGGACAGGTTCGTGCGGTAGTCCGTTGCGTAGCGGATGGAGTCAAACCCGGATAGCACCAGGTGATCCAGGTGCCTGTCGTCCATGAACGCAGTCACGCGGCCGAGGCGTTCGGCGAGTAGGGCCGCGGAGTTGATGCTTGGCCATTGATAGCTCATCGCGTCGTTCCCTCGGCGAGGTCGTCGGAGCGCCGGATCACGCCCGACCGGATGGAGACGTACACGATTGCGCCGACGATGGCCAGGGCGATGACGACGAGCACGACCGCCCATTGCAGGTACCAATGAGGACCGTTCAGAGAGGCGCGAGGCCAAGCGTCGTTGATTGTTTCAAACAGCACCCAGCCGAACGCGAGGGCGAGGACGGGCGCTGACCATTGGCCGAGCGAATACGGCCCGGGTCTCCAATGGCCGCGCCAGCGCACAATCACGGCGGCGAGGAGCACAAGAAAGAAGGTCAGGTACCAGCCACCGATGGTGTAGCCGACGAGTATGTTGTACACGCTTGATCCCGTCAGCAGCAGGATCGGGAGGGGCACGACGGCCGTGACCGCAAGGGCGTGGGTGGGTGTCTGGTTGCGTTCGGACAAATGGCTGAGCCACGTCGCAGCCGGCAGGGCGCGGTCGCGTGCGAACGCCCAGATAACCCGGGAGATGCCGGTTTGCAGGCCGAGGGCGCAGGCGGTGAATCCGAGGGCGAAAATGCCTTCGGCCACGCGAGTGAGTCCGCTGCCCAGGTGCGTCGTCAGTGTCGTTCCGACCGGGTCGGTGTCCTTGCCAGCCAGCACGGCGTGGAGGTCCGGGATCGACAGGATGAGGGCGAGGCTCGCGAACAACACGATCGCGGCGATCGCGAGCAGGGAGTACCGCAGGGCTTTCGGGACGTTGTGCTCGGCGTCCTCAACCTCTTCGGCGATTGCCCCGGAACTCTCAAAACCGAGAAAAGACCAGCCGGCGAGGGCGATCGCCAGCAGCCATGAGGATGCTGACAGTCCGCCAGCTCCGCCGGGACCGCCGCCGAAGATCGCGCTGAGCGGGTTCACGTGGTAGCCGATCAATAGGATCGCGCCGAGTCCGACGGAGCCGACCACCTCAGCGCAGATAGACACCACGATCATGATGCGCAGTGCCCTACGCGACCACAGGTTGCAGCCGGTTGCAAACGCGAGCACAACAATCGACGCGGCAATCAGGCTCCACTTTGAGCTGAGGTCAATGCCGAGCGCCGCCCCCCAGAACTGGGCGCCGCCCACGGCGACGGTGACCAGCGCGATCAGGACGGTCCAGAGGTACGCCCAGCCGGTAAACCACCCGTAGGTCGGTCCGAGCAGGCGCCCTGCCCACGCGTACAAGCTGCCCTCGTGCGGGTGTTTGGACGCAACCTCACCGAGCGCGTACGCGACGAGCAACTGCCCGCACAGCGCCACGGGAATAGCAAGCCAATAGCCAGGGCCGACCAATCCCACGCCAAGTGCGAAGACGCCGTAAACGGCGACGATCGGGGAGATGTAAGCGAATGCCAGGGAGAACGCTGAGAACAGCGTGAAGTCGCGCTTCAGCTGAGTCTCGCTTTGGTGATCTTGGGGCGGGTTATCGTCCGCGATCGCAACGGGTGTCGTCATCGGGTCTTTCGAAAAGGATAGGTGGTTGACCGATTTGGCAACCCATCATGCCAAACCGGTCAGGCGTCGTCAAGTGCATCGACACCGACCCCGCCATCGCGGGGCTGTCATCCGGCTGGCGCCTAGGCTGGGTGGCGCTGCGTCGACGCCCGGATGACGAGACGTGAGGGGACCACGACGCTGGAGGGGACTGGGCCCCCGGCGTCAATCTGGCCGAGGAGGGACGCCACCGCCGCCCGTCCGATGTCCGCAGGCGCAAGATCTACGGCAGTTATCGGGGTGCGTGCGTTCTGCATCGCGTCACCGTCGCTGGTCGCTGCGAGCAGCAGAGATCCGGGGACGGCAACCCCTTCCCGTTCGGCGGCGAGCAGCACCCCAAGCGCGAGCCCGTCCAACGTGGTGCAGATTGCGTCCGGGGGTTCCGGATCCGCAAATAGACGGAGGGCCGCACGGTATCCCTCCTCGGTTCTGTTTCCCGGGGCTTCCTCGCGGCGGGGGCTCATCTTGCGGGCGGCGCACCAGCTCTCATAGGCCTGGATTTCGTCCCGAGAGTAAGAGTGGCGGCCGGGTTCGGAGATAAGCGCGATCCGCCGGGCGCCACTCTCGGCGAGGTGGTCAAGGACATCCGTGGCAGCCGCTTTGAGATCGTTGTCCACCCAAGCCACGGCGTCCGGCCGCGCAAGATCGCGACCCACCGTCACCACGGGCATCCGCCGCGTCAGGCAGTCCCGCACGAACGGGTCGTCCGGTAGTGGGTCGGTGACGATCGCGCCGTCCAACGCCACCGAATCCCACAGCTCCCTCTGGTCGCCAGATGGCATGGCCACCAATGCGTAGCCCTCGCGAAGGGCGGCCTCGGACGCCGCGGCGCTCAGGCGCAGGAAATAATCCACATCAACCAAGCCGAGCGGGGACGGGTCAATAGGCGACGCGGCCAACGCCACCAGACCGCTGCGCCGGCGGGTGAGGTTCCGCGCGCCGACGTTCGTGCGGTAGCCGAGTTCAGCGGCGACAGCCGCAACCCTCGCCCGGGTTTCCTCGGACACCCGCCCCTTGCCGCTGAGGGCGTGGGACACGGTCGTGCGGGACACACCTGCTTCCCGGGCGACATCCCGAACTCCTGGTCGGCTCGCGTTGTCGTCGTTCCGTAGGGTCATTGGCTAGTGCGCTGGTCGTATCGGCTATGTTCCGGCTCGAGGTCTCTCTTAGACCGCTCCCAGCCGCACGTAATGTAGACCCGCGGTCCGACTGAAGCTCCGATCACAGCCCTCTGCCCGAAGGCCGCCAATCGGTCCGGTGTTCGCGCCGCCTCCGTCCAGCAAGGACTTGTAGTGGCAGATCATGCGGCACCACAAGGCCGCTGCGCACCACAAGGACGCGTACCGGTCCGCCACCGTCGCGAACGGCGCGCCGGGACACCAAGGATGAGGCCCTTAGCTCCGTCGACCAACTATGCGCAAAAACGAGATTACGCCTACCGTCCGTCGACTTCAGCCGCGCTTTGCGGAGGCGCCGGCGATCGATCCCCGCGATAGCTCGACGGCGACAGAGGAGGAGCTCTACGGCTGTCTCCAGAGCCACCTAGTCGCGGAGCCCACTGCGCCGATACCCCCGAACCTCCGGCGCTTCAGATCGAAAGTCGCCGTTTGAGGCCGAAAACGGTTGCCCGGGATCATTGCCGTACCGAAGGCAGAGCCAGCTGCAACTCAGCTACCCGCCGAAACAGGTAATTGCAGGCACTTCGGGCGAAGCGAACGACGGGCTTCGAACCCGCGACCTTCGGCTTGGGAAGCCGACGCTCTACCAACTGAGCTACGTTCGCGCTGACCGGCATTGTAGGCGGATTCGGGTGACACAGACTGCGAGGTTCTGCGCGATATCAGGGTCGGCCGCTCGTCTCGCGGCGACCACAGCCGCTGTCCGAGATGGTCGCTTTAGGTTCTGACCGCCTAAGCTTGAAACCGATGCGTAGGTATGCGGTGCCAGCGGGAATCACGGGTGTGGTCGTGTTGTTCCTGATCGTGTTGGTGGTCGGGCTCTCGAACGCCGCGCCATCAAACGAGATCGGCAGCCAGGTCATGGCCGGTCACACGCCGCCCGAGCAGGAGGCGCAGCTGCAGCTGCCGCTGATTACCCAGAGCGGCAAGCAGAGCCTGTCCGACTACCGCGGCCGCTACGTGCTGGTGAACTTCTTCGCGGGCTGGTGCGCTGACTGTCAGTCCGAGGTCAGCAGCGTGCACCTGGCGGAGAAGATGCTGAAGCCGCGCGGGGGCACGGTGCTCGGCGTGAGCTGGACCGACCCTTCGCCCGACGCGCTCGCGTTCATGCGCAGGAACAAGCTCGACTACAAGGCGGTCTCGGACAGCAACAAGACGCTGGCAAACGCCTACGGCGTGAACGGCGTTCCTGAGAGCTTCCTGATCGATCCGCAAGGGAGGGTGGTCGCGGCGCGGCTATGCCCGATGACCAGCGGCTGGGTGATCAAGACCTTTGACCGCGTGCTCGACGAGCACAAGAGCGCGGTGGGAGCCCAGGTCGCGGCCTGCGCCCCCAACTCGACCCAGTCCTCATGAGCGCCCGCACCGACCACGGCACACTCAGCTGGCTGCGCAGGGTGCTGCCGGCGCTACTGCTGATCGCGGCGCTGTTCGCTGGCGCTGCCGGGGTCGCGTCAGCGGCCAACGGCACCAGCGCCAGGGCCAATTACTACGAATCGATCATCCCGCAGTTCATGTGCACCGCCTGCCACGAGCCGCTGGAGTTGGTCGCATCGCCCGAGGCACTCGAAGAGAAGGCCTACCTGCGCACGCTTGTGAACAAGGGACTGACACTCGGTGAGATCAAGTCCGAGATGGTCGCCCAATACGGCGAGCAGGTGCTCGCCAAGCCACCCGCGAGCGGTTTCAACCTCGTGATTTACGTGATCCCGCCGCTGCTGGTGGTCGGCGGCATCGCGCTACTGGTGTTCACGCTGCCCAAGTGGCGGCGAAGATCTCAGCAGGCGGCGGAAACGACCCTGCCCGCTTCAGCCCCGCTGAAAGAGGAAGAGGCCGAGCGGCTTGATTCCGAGCTCGATCAGTTCATCTGATCGCGGTCTTCGGGTGTAGACGCGAACGCTACATCGAGTCCGGCGCGCTGACGCCCAGCAGCCCCAGGACCAGCGCGAGCGTCTGCTGGGTCGCGACTGATAACGCGATCCGGAACGACTCGAGTTCCTCGGGTGTGGCACCGACGACCTTGCAATCGCGGTAGAACGCGGTGAAGTCCTGCGCCAGCTCGAGCGCATACCCAGCGATCCGGTGCGGGGCGCGTTTGTCGGCGGCATCACGGATTTCCGCGGGCAGCTCCAGCAGCTTCTTGACCAGCTCGCGCTCGGATGGGTGCAGCTCAACATCCGCGGCCCAAACGGCATCGCGATCCAATGCCGCGGCTACACGCTCGTCCGCGACCCGGGCCAGCATCGTCGCGATCCGAGCGTGCGCGTACTGGATGTAATAGACCGGGTTCTCGCTCGACTCCGACTTCGCCAGATCAAGGTTCAGGTTCAGCGTGCGGTCGTGCGAGCTCTGCAGCATGAAGTAGCGGGTCGCGTCGACACCGATCTCATCGAGCAGATCATCGAGCGTGATGAAGTCTCCGCGACGCTTGGACATCCGCGCCCGGTGGCCGTCGTTGTCGACCAGGTGCACGAGCTGCATGATCACCGGCTCCATCAGCTCGGGATCGTTGCCGAGCGCCTGGAATCCGGCCTTCAGCCGCCCGACGTAACCGTGATGATCGGCGCCGAGCGGCATCAGCAGACGCTCGAACCCGCGCTCGAGCTTGTCGTCCATGTAGGCGATGTCGGCCGCGAAATAGGTGGGCTCGCCGTCACTGCGCAGCAGCACGCGGTCCTTGTCGTCACCGAAGCTGGTGGTGCGCAGCCAGGTCGCATGGTCGTGCTCGTAGACGTGACCCTGCTCGCGCACGATCGCGATCGCGCGGTCGAGCTCGCTCGGGTCGCCCTGATGCAGCGTGCTCTCACTGAAAAACGTGTCGTACTCAACGCCGTAGCGCGCGAGCGTGGCCTTCACCATCGCCAGCAGAATCTCAACCGCACGGGCGGCGATCACTCTGGTGTCGACCGAGGGGTCGTCGGCGCCCTCGATCTGGTCGGCGAGCTCCTTGATGTACTCGCCCTGGTAGCCGTCCTCGGGCACCGCTTCGCCGAGCGCCCGCGCACGCACCGATTCCCCGAGCCGGTCGATCTGCGAGCCCGCGTCGTTGAAGTAGTACTCACGCGAAACGCTGTGTCCGTGGTGAGTGAGGATGTTGGCGAGCGTGTCGCCGTAGGCGGCAGCGCGGCCGTTGGCCACGACCGTCGGACCGGTCGGGTTGGCGGACACGAACTCGAGGTTGATCCGCTCCGGCTTCGCCGTTCCACCACCGCCGAACTGCTCGCCGGCGTCGAGCACCAGTCGCACAGCGTCGCGAAACCAGCCGTCGGATAGGGTCAGGTTCAGGAAACCCGGTCCGGCCACCGCAAACGACGCCAGCGTCCCGTCGAGCTCGGTGCTGAGGGCCCCGCCGAGCCGCTCGGCGATGTCGCGCGGGGGAGCGCCCAGCGAAGGCGCGAGCAGCATCGCGGCGTTGGTGGCGTAGTCACCCTGGTCGGCGCGCTTTGGGCGCTCAAGGTTGGGCGAGCCACCTTCGCTGCTGCCGCGCAGCGTGCTGACGGCCTCAAGAACGGTGGAGCGGAGGTCGGAAACGGGGTCTTTGGCAGCGCTTGTCATCACTACCGAGCGTATCGGCGTCTCTTCGTTATTGCTGGCTTGCGGGCCAGCAATAACGGCAACGGCCTCAATAGTGGTACGTCTCGCCGGCGATGATCTTGTGGCCGCGGTAGATCTGTTCGAGCAGCACCACGCGTGCGAGCTGGTGCGGCATCGTCTGCGGGCCGAGCGAGAGCCGCTGGTCGACGCGCTCCAGCTCAAGCCCTCCGAACGGTCCCTGGATCACGAAGCAGAGGTCGAGCCCGCTCTGCCGGCGCGACTCGAGGAACGCGGCGAAGCCGACGGAATCGAAGCTCTTGCCGCCCTCGGTCAGCAGTGAGACGAACGCGCGCTCGGGGATCCGTTTCTGTACCTGATCGTCGGATGCGGCCTCGATCAACTCGAGCCGGGCGTAGCGGCTCACGAGCTTCTCGTAATGCGCGATGTCATCGACAAACGGCGCTTTCAACTTTCCGACGGCCACGATCTGAATCCGCACAGTCCGATATTAAGCCGGATTTGCCCGGCTGGATATACCCTTAGCCCTCTATGAGTGATCCGAATCAGCCTGAGCGCCACATCAACATCCATTTCGCGCCGGAGGAGATGGCAGGCCACTACTCCAACTTCGCGAATGTCAGCCACTCCGACTACGAGTTCACGGTCACGTTCGCGCGTGTCGACCACGAGATCGAGGACCAGGAGATCCCCGGCGTCGTGGTTTCGCGGATCAACATCTCGCCGAAGTTCATGCGTGAGCTGATCGATGCCATGGAGGACAACTACTCCAAGTGGCAGGCGCGCGAGAACATCAAGAGCCTGCCCGAATTCGGCGGCTCGCGGCCCAGCAGTGAGGACGAAGACTAGAAGCCGCCTGTGAGGGTTGCGATCGTCTCTGATGTGCATGGCAACCGTCATGCACTGGAGGCGGTGTTTGCCGATATCCGCGAGTCCCGCTGTCAAGAGCTGTGGTGCCTCGGGGACGTCGTCGGTTACGGCGCGGATCCGCGGGCGTGTATCGAGCTGATCCGCGCGAACGCGGCGGTCTGCCTGGCCGGCAACCATGACCTCGGCGTGCTCGGCAGGGTGCCGCTCGACGAATTCTCGGAGCTGGCGCGCGTGTCGGCGCTGTGGACCCGTGAGCAGTTGACGGCGGAGGATCGCGAGTTCCTGCTCGGACTCGAGCCGCAGAATCTGGAGGAGCGGGCGGGGCTCTATCACGCGAGCCCGCGCGATCCGGTGTGGGAGTACGTGCTCTCGCCGCTGCAGGCGGAGCTCAGTTTCGAGCTCACCGAACAGCGCGTGAACCTGATCGGCCACTCGCACGTAGCGCTTGAGTTCCACCGTTTCGAGGAGCAGTCCACCACCGGCTCGACCTGCGCCAAGGGCTACATGATCGACGTCGAACATGGCCTTTGGCTGCTGAACCCCGGCAGCGTCGGGCAGCCCCGTGACGGCGACCCGCGCGCGGCCTGGCTCGAACTCGACACCGAGCACTGGAACGCGATCTATCACCGCACCGAATACGACATCGATGCAGCGATGTGGTCGATCCGTTCGGCGAGGCTGCCCGAGGAGCTTGCGACACGGCTCGAGCGGGGCCAATAAGCGCCCATAGCGGGGGTGTTTGAAGCTCGCTCGTGAGAGATTGCACTAACTCTTAGGTTGGTGGAAGTAAAGTCTGAGAGCGCATGGGCCCAGCGAAATCGGGAATCGCCGCAGTGTGCGCCGGACTCGCGGTTGTCGCGATTGCCGGCTGCGGGAGCAGTGGAAGCCTTCTCAGCTCCGATCAGGCGACTCAACTCAAGCATCAGCTGACGCAAGCGCAGACAGCGCTTGACGCCAAGCGCTGCGCGGCCGCGCGCGCCGCGATCTCGAACTTCACCAACACCGTGAACGCGCTCAGCGGAGTCAACGGCACGGTGACTATGGCCCTCAATGACGGCGCCCAGCGGGTCTCGACGCTGCTCGTCAAGGATTGCGTGACGGTCAAGAAGAAGCCGCCGACGCACACCACGACGACGGCCACGCACACGACCGCCACCAAGACCACGTCGACGACGTCAACTCAGACCACTTCGACACAGACGACGCCGGGGACGACTGCGACCCAGACGACTCCCGGCACAACCGTGCCGCAGACGACCACGCAGCCGAACTCGGGCGGTTCCGGCCCCGGCACCTCGACCACCGGCGGGGCGGGACTGTGAACGTGAGTTCCAAGATCGCGGGCCGCTACCGCGTTGAGGGACGGGTCGGAGTCGGCGGCATGTCAACCGTGCTGCTGGCGGTTGATGAGCGGCTCGAGCGCCATGTCGCGGTAAAGCTGTTGGCTGAGCACCTCGCCGACGACCCCAGCTTCGTCTCGCGCTTCCGCCGCGAGGCGCTCGCCGCCGCCAAGCTCGTGCACCCCAACGTGGTCCAAGTGTTCGACTTCGGGCTCGACGAGCAGACGCATCAGCACTTCATCGTGATGGAGTACGTGCGCGGCCAATCCTGCGCTGAGATCCTGCGCGATCGCGGACACCTGAACGTCGATCAGGCGGTGGACATCGTCACCCAGGCCTGCCGCGGGTTGGACTATGCGCACCGCAACGGTGTCGTGCATCGCGACGTGAAGCCGGGCAACCTGATGGTGTCCGAGAACGGCGTAGTGAAACTCGCGGACTTCGGGATCGCGCGCGCGACCGACCAGACCTCGATCACGCAGGTCGGCTCGGTGCTCGGCACCGCCGCCTACCTCGCGCCCGAGCAGGCGCGCGGCGAGGAGGCCGGACCGCAGGCGGACCTGTACTCGCTCGGGGTCGTCGCATACCAGCTGCTGTCAGGCCGGTTGCCGTACGAGGCCAGTTCGCTGTCCGAGCTAGCGCTGAAACAGCAGCGCGAGGCGCCGACGCCGCTAAACCGTCTGAATCCGAGCGTCAATGCCGAGCTGTCGGATGCTGTCGGGCTTTCGATCTCGGTCGTCCCCGAGGAGCGCCCCCAACAGGCGCTCGAGCTCGCGGAGCTGGTCGCAGACGCCGCCAACGGCATCTCGCCCTGGGCGGATGACGCGCCGCCCAGCCGGCTGGCGCCGCCGACCAGCGCCACGCGGGTGCTCAGAGACGACCCGGCGACCGCCGAAACCCGCGCGCTCGCGCGTACGCAGGCGGCACAGGCGCTGGTACCGGAACAGTCCGCTGCGAGGACTCCGAGGACCGTTCCCGCACGTCGCCCACAGCAGGCGCCGCAGCAGCCGCCGTCCCAGGACCGCGGACGCCGCAGCTCGCGGATGGTGGCATGGATGCTGGGGCTGGCGTGCCTGATCGTGGTGATCGCGATCGTGGTGATCGTGATCGCGAACAGCGGCTCATCTGAGGTCGTGCAGCTGCGCCGGGTCGTCGGCAACGACGCCAGTTCGGCGATCGATCAGCTGAAGTCGATCATCAGCAACTACACGAAGTAGCGCCGGCGGACGGGGCCGCGCCGGCCTCGAAACGCTTGACCACTTCGTTCAGATTGCGGTTGTCGATCGCGGCCCGCAGGTCTGCCATCAAGCGCTGCATGTAGCTGAGGTTGTGAATCGTCACCAGCCGCGCGCCCGAGGTTTCACCGGCCTTGTGCATGTAGTGGATGTAGCCGCGCGTGAAGCCGGCGGCGCAGGTGGGGCAGGGGCACCCTTCCAGAATCGGCTCTTCAGAGCCGCGCCAGCGTGACTTCGCGAGGTCGACACGCCAGCGATTGTCGGGGTCGGGGACGATCGCGACTCCATGACGCGCGAGACGAGTCGGCATCGCACAGTCGAAGGTGTCGATCCCCTGTTGTACGCCGATCAACAGATCATCGATGTCGCCGATCCCGAGCAGATGCCGTGGACGGTCGAACGCAACGCGGTCGAGTACCTCCGTGGTCCAGCCGACGACCTCATTCATCTGCGGTTTGTCCTGTCCCAGCGAACCGCCGATCGCAATCCCGCCACAGCCACTGGCGGCCACGACCTCCGCCGACTCGGTGCGCAGATCGTGCTCGACCCCGCCCTGCACGATCCCGTACACGACCTGATCGCGCGGACCGTTCTGTTCGTGCCAAGTCAGGCAGCGCTGCAGCCAACGATGGGTGCGCTCGGTCGAGCGTGCGGTGTAGTCGCGGGTTACGTGGAACGGCGTGCACTCGTCGAACACAAGCGCGATGTCCGAGTTCAGCGCGGCCTGCATCGCCATCGAGGTCTCGGGCGCCATGAACTGTTCGGATCCATCCACATAGGAGCGGAAGCGGACGCCCTCCTCGGCGATCTTGATGATCGCTCCGCTGCTCTGACCGCTGCGACCGCGGCGCCCCTTGATCTCGTCGGCGACCGAGCCGTGACCCATTGAGAACACCTGAAAGCCGCCTGAGTCGGTGATGATCGGCCCGGACCAGCGCATGAAGTTATTCAGCCCGCCGTACTGCTGCATCAGCTCGCGACCGGGCAGCAGGAACAGGTGAAAGGTGTTGCCGAGCACCATCTCAAACCCGAGCTCGTGCACATCGCTTGGCAGCAGCGTCTTCACCGACCCGCGCGTCGCAAGCGGTACGAACGCGGGAGTCTGAACGGTGCCATGGGCGAGCTTCAGCGTTCCGGTGCGGGCTTGTGAATCGCTGGCGCGGGTGCGGATCTCAAAGTTCACGGCTAAGAAGGTAGTGCAGCCGGGCGTTTGCGAGTTTGTCGGCGGCCGCTCAAGGGCATATGTGAGGTATGTCCCAGTGATGCGCTGTGACCGCGCGATGCTGCGGGGGTACCTGGCGTAGAGGCGTCATGCCGACACCGGCGCCGATTCAGCCGTCAACAGACATTGACTTGGACCCTACGCTCAAGAAGGGGAGCAGGGTCCGCTCAACGCAACGCTTTCAACGCACAAGGAGCCTCAGATGCCGCAGCCATCAACCCCAGGCGGTTCAGCCGAGCCGCAGCCCACGACCCCGACCAGCTCGCAGGCGGCTTCGACAGCCGCGCCGGCGGCCCCGCCCGCCGCTGCCGCCGCACCTGCGGCCGGCGCGTCGACCCCGGCCGCAGCTGAGAGCACGCCGGCAGCTGCTGCTGCGAGCACCGCGGCCGCGGACAAGCCCGCCGCGCGCAGCACCGCCCGCAAGCCCGCCACCGGGTCGCGCTCCACCGCCGCCAAGAAGCCCGCGGCGCGCAGCACGGCTGCGAAGAAGACCACCGCCGCCAAGAAGACGACTGCTGCCAAGAAGACGACCGCGGCCGCGAAGAGCACGCCCGCCGCCAAGAGCACGCCCGCCGCGAAGAGCACCGCCGGCGCACGGCGCACGGCAGCGGCGAAGAAGACCACCGCGGCCGCGAAGAGCGGCACCGCGGCGAAGAAGTCGACGGCCACCACCAAGAGCACGGCCGCGAAGAGCACGGCCGCGAAGAGCGCGACCGCCAAGAAGTCGACGTCGGCAAAGTCCGGTGCCGCGGCCAAGCCGACCGCCGCCGCTCAGGCCACCGCAACCCGCGCCACCGAGGCGCGCAAGGTTGCCGAGGCCGCTGTGGAGGTGCGCCTCGATGCGCTTGCGAAGCGCGCCCGCAAGCTGAATGATCAGATCATCGAGGCCGGCCTCAACGCCGGTGAAGAGTGGCTGCAGAGCTACGAGAAGGCGCTGAAGTCGATCGCCGCCAGCGTGAAGATCGACAAGGGCGTCACCGACCTCGACTGGATCAGCGGGATCGCTTCCTCGCAGGCGAAGTTCATCAAGGACATCACCGAGAGTTGGACCAAGGCTGCTCGCGAGCGCCTGAAGTAATCGCGCCGCAAGGGATCACAACCTAAACGGAATGTAATAGCCGGGTAAGAGGGCGCGGTGACTCGTCATCGCGCCCTCTGCTCTGCGAGAATGTCCCGCGTATGGATCCGAATCGCAAACGCGCGATCCGGCTGACAGTCGCCTTGACCGCGGCGCTACTGCTGGCATCGGCGCTCATCTACGTCAGCTTCAGCGCCGGTCGTGACGAGCTCACCGCGCAGCAATACCTGAACAAGGCCCATCCTGGGGGGCAGTACGTGTTAGCTGGGACCGTTCTCAACGGTTCGATCCGCCAGCACGGCGCCCAGACCGACTTCCGCGTGTTCGATCCAGGCTCCAGGCGGACGGTTGCCGTGAAATACACCGGCATCGTCCCGGATCCATTCGCACAGGGCCGTGCCGTGATGGTGAACGTAACCGACCGCAACGGAACCGCGGTCGGCGAGCCGGGCTCGCTGACGACCAAGTGCCCGTCGAAGTATCAGGCAGCTTCCGGCGCCAATAGCTGATGGCGACAGTCGGTCGCACGATCCTGTACCTCGACGTCGCCGTATGTATATACGGGATCGTCGCGTCGATCTATGGCATCCGCACGCACAAGAGCGACTGGATCGACTCGGGGCGCCACGCCGTGTATGCGCTCGCGATCCTCAGCGTGGTCGCGTTCGCGACGCTGGAGATCGCGTTCCTGCGCAACGACTTCCAGTTCAAGGTCGTGGCCGACACCTCGTCGCTCACGACGCCGACCTTCTACAAGCTAACCGCGCCATGGTCCTCGCAGCAGGGGTCGTTGCTGCTGTGGGTGACACTCTCCTCGCTGTGGTCGAGTCTGGTGTTGTTCCTCACGCGCAAGCGGCTGCGCGAAGTCGCACCGTACGCCACTGCGGTACTGCTATTCCTGGCCGGGTTCTTCGCCTGCCTCGCGGCGTTCGCGGCGAATCCGTTCGATCTGTTCGCGGCGGCAAACACCCCTGCGAACGGATCCGGACTGGATCCGCTGCTGATGCATCCGAGCATGATGTTCCACCCGCCGATGCTCTATTCGGGCTACACGATGATGGCGATCCCGTTTGCGTTCGCCGTCGGTGCCCTGCTCAGCGGAAAGCTCAGCTCGGAATGGATGCGTGACACACGTCGCTTCGCGCTCGCCGGCTGGCTGTTCCTCGGAGTAGGCATCGTCCTCGGCGCACGTTGGTCCTATACCGAACTTGGCTGGGGCGGCTATTGGGGCTGGGACGCGGTTGAAAATGCCGCGCTGTTGCCGTGGCTCGCGATCACAGCCTTCATCCATTCGGTCCAGATTCAGGAAAAGCGCGGGATGCTGAAGGTCTGGAACGTTTCGCTGGTGCTGCTCGCCGGAATCCTGGCGATCTTCGGAACTTTCCTGGTGCGCTCTGGCGTATTGGATTCGATCCACGCCTTCGGTGCCTCGACACTCGGCGAGCCGTTCGTGGTGCTGCTCGCGTTGATGTTCTTCGGCTCGATCGGCCTGGTGCTGTGGCGTCGCGACAGTCTCAAGTCCGACCACCGGATCGACTCGCTGCTGTCCCGCGAAGCCATGTTCCTGTTCCAGAACCTGGTGCTGGTGGCGATGATCTTCGTGATCTTCTGGCTCACGATTTTCCCGCTCATCTCGGAGGCCTTCACCGGCACCAAGGTGTCCGTCGGCCCGCCGACTTTCAGTGAGTTCGTGGTGCCGCTGGCGCTGGTGCTTGTGCTGCTGACCGGTATCGGCCCGATGATCTCCTGGCGCCGGGCGACCGCCGCGAACCTGAAGAAGCACTTTGTCTTCCCGGTCGCGTTCGCGATCGTGATCGCGGCCCTGATCCTGCTCTTCACCGGTGCTGGCAGCGAGCCGAAAGCGGTCCTGATGTTCACCTTTGCGGCGTTCGTGATCGCCGCGGTGATCCAGGAGCTCTACCGCGGCGCCGCCGCCCGGCGCGCGCTCACGGGTGACTTCATCGGGATCTCGCTGTTCGGTCTGATCCGGCGCAACCGCCGACGCTACGGCGGCTACATCGTCCACCTCGGATTCGCAGTGCTGATGATCGGCGTTGCCGCGTCCTCGTCATTCCAGCACTCGGTCACGGCGACGCTGAAACCGGGACAGTCGGTGATGAACGACGGCTACAAGTGGACCTACACAAAGCCGACCTACTCCGTCACCCCAACCCGGGTGGCCTTCGGTGCGCTCATCAACATCAGCAAGAACGGCAAGCACGTCACGACGATGTACACCGACCGCGGCTACTACCCGACCACCGGCGGCGGGCTGATCGGGAGCTTCTTCGCGGCGTCCAACGCCGACACCACGGTGGCGCTCGATTCGACCCCGGTGCACGATTTCTGGGCGGTCGTGAGCCCGAACCTGCAACCGCTGAGCAAGCTCATCAACGAGGGCAACACCCGCTTCGCCAACCTCTACAACGAGGTCGTGCGCTACGCGCGCAAGCACAATCTCAACGCCGGGCAGCTCAACGCGATCCTCAACAGGGTGAACTTCTACGGTGCGCGTACCACCGCCGTTGACGGCATCGCTCGCCGCTACGTGACGCACCCAACCTCGGTCCAGTTCCTGATGATCGTCAACCCGCTCGTATTTTGGCTGTGGGTCGGCGGCGGGATCATGGTGGTCGGTGTGCTGATCGCGATGATGCCGGCAGCAGCCTTCCAGCGCAGCCGCGTGACCTCACTGGCACCGGGCGCGGCCGCTGGCGTCGGCCCTTCGACTGAGCAGGCCTGATGGATTACATCGTCATCCTGATCCTGCTGTTCGTTGTCGTCTACCTGCTGAGTCAGCCGTTTCGTCGACGTGCGTTCGCGCAAGCGGTCGGTCAGAAGGTGGTCGATGATGCCCGTCCGACTGAGTTGATCGAGCTCGAGGCCTCGCGCGACGCCAAGTACCGCGAGATCCGCGACGCGGAACTCGACCATCAGACTGGCAAGCTCTCTGACGCGGACTTTGACGCGATCAACTCGACGCTGCGTGCGGAGGCGATCGAGCTGCTGCGTCAGCTTGACGAGTTCCACGCGCGCCGTGGCGGCGTCGAGGCAGCACGCGAGGCACAGGGCGCGGCTCAGTCACCGCCTTCGACTGACGCCCCGGACTCAGACGCCAGCTCAAGCGGCGCAGCTGGGCACGGAGGTGCTAGTCAGAAACTGCAGGGCACCGAGCCGAGCAGCTACCATGAGGCACCGCAATGACTTTTGTTCTTGACGTTCTCCAGGTCTTCTTCGCGGTCATGACCGTGATCCTGATCCTCATGCACTCCGGCAAGGATTCCGGTCTCTCGGGCGCATTCGGTGTCGGGACCGGCGCGGGGCCGCTTGGTGGCGGCTCACTGGTTGAGCGCAACCTGAACCGCTGGACGATCGCGTTCGCGGTGCTGTTCGTGGTCAACACGATCGTTCTCGTACGCGTCGGCTGACGCGCATTTTCGGCTGACGCAACGCTTCGGCTGGCCCGCGTTTTCGGCTGACGCAACGCGTCGTCTGATGCGCTTTTCGGCCCTCGCGGCCGGCGTCGCTCCCGTTACCCGGCGGACGCGCCCGATTGCGCCCGGCGCCGCAGTATCTGGTGGACAAGCTCTACCAGGATCATCCCGAGCACGGCAAACGCCGCGGCTACCAGCATTGAGCTTTTATCGGTTGGGTCCAGCAGGAATTCCTTGCGTGTCCACTGCAGCGCGAAGATCGGAACGTACGCCAGATAGCAAAAGGCGAGCAGCGCGATCTTCCAGGGCACCAACGGCCGTGCAGTGACCACCAGCACCCACAGCGAGACGCCGATCATCGTCACCAGCGCGGCAGTGGATGCCTGCAACGCCGTTGCGGGGAGATGATGCTGCGTGCCCCCGCCGAGCGTGATCCCGCTGTTCGCGCCAGGACGCACGATCAGATAACAGCCGAGCGTGCAGAGCGCCACGATGATCCCCGACGGGATCGCGAGCCGCAGCACACGCCGCACGAACCCCGGCTGAGCGCGTTGCGCGTCCGGCGCCAGCGCCAGCACGAAGCTTGGTACTCCAATCGTGAACCAACCCGCGATCGTCGCGTGGATCGGCTGAAACGGGTAGGAGATCGGGGTCAGGTGCGCAGCCTTGGCGATCAGCCCGGCGGTCCCGATCAGAAACGCCAGCGTGACCGCGTAGATCGTCTTAGTCAGGTAGAGGCGCGACACGCGTTCGATGTTGCCGATCACGCGACGGCCCTCGGCCACGACGTGCGGGAGCGTCGCGAAACGGTTGTCGAGCAGCACGATCTGTGCCACCGCGCGGGTCGCGGGACTGCCGGACCCCATTGCAACCCCGATGTCCGCGTCCTTCAGCGCCAACACGTCGTTGACGCCGTCCCCGGTCATCGCGACCGTATGCCCGCGTGACTTCAGCGCCTGCACCATCGCACGCTTCTGATCAGGACGAACGCGGCCGAACGTGACACTCTCCTCGAGCGCGTCCGCCAGCGCGTGCCGATCCTCCGGCAGATCACGCGCATCGACCGAGGTCGTCGGTGAGCCGAGTCCGAGGCTTGCCGCGACCGCGCCGACGCTCACGGCGTTGTCACCGGAGATCACCTTGACGGCCACATCCTGCGCGGCGAAATATTCGATCGTGTCCGCGGCGTCGGGGCGGACCCGCTGCTCGAGCGCAATCAGCGCGACCGGGGTGACCTGACCGGGCGCATCGGTCGCGTCGACCGCGCGATCGGATTCGGCGGCGAGCAGAACCCGCAAGCCGGTCGAACCGAGTTCCGTCGCCCGGGCCGCATCTGCGCCAGCCGGATCCAGCAGCACGTCAGGCGCACCGAGCAACCAGTTGCCGTGATCTGCGAACGAAACGCCGGACCACTTGCTCGCCGAGTTGAAGGGGGCAATTGCAGCGCTCGACCATCCCGGGGGCTGCGGGTACGCGTCCGCGATCGCCTCGATGCTCGCATTAGGATGCGGATCCGCGGCGGCGAGCGCGGCAAGGGCCTGCCCGATCTGCGGCTCCGTCATATCAGCGAGCGCGACCACCTCAGCGAGTCTCATGCCAGGCTCGGTCAGCGTGCCGGTCTTGTCGGCGCAAACGACGTCGACGCGCGCCAGGCCTTCGATCGCGGGCAGCTCGTTGACCAGACACTGACGACGTCCGAGCCGCACGACCCCCACCGCGAACGCGACCGTGGTCAGCAGTACGAGACCCTCGGGAACCATCGGCACAAGCGCACCGACCATCCCCAAAATCGCCTGCCGCCAGTCATCGCCAGCGATCAACAGCTGGTTCGCCATGGTGAGGACTCCAGCCGGAACCAGCACATAGGTGATGCCCCGGAGGATTAGGTTGATGCCGGAGCGCAGCTGCGAATCGACCAGCGTGAACTGTCCGGCCTGGGTCGCCAGTTGAGCCGCATAGGCGTCCTCTCCAACCGCCGTGGCGCGGTAGACACCGGATCCCGCCACCACGAACGAACCGGAACGAAGCTCGTCGCCGGCGTGCTTGTCGATCGCGTCAGACTCCCCGGTGAGCAGCGATTCGTCGACGTCGAGCGCGGCCGCATCCAGTACCACGCCGTCGACCAGCAGCTGGTCACCCGGGCCGAGTTCAATCACGTCGTCGACCACCAGCTCGTGGCCCGGGATCTGTTCGCGCCCGCCATCGCGGCGCACCCAGGGTCTGGCTTCCCCGACGATCGAGAGGCGCTCGAGCGTGCGCTTGGCTCGTACCTCCTGAAAGATCCCGATCCCCGAGTTGAAGACGATCAGCAACCCGAACAGGCCGTTCACCAGCGAACCCGTGAGCAGCACCAGGATGAACAGGCCCGCCAGCATCGCGTTGATGCGCGTGAGGACGTTCGCACGCACGATCGCCGCGACACTTCGCCCAGAACCACCGGTGCGGACGTTCACCTGCCCGCGCGTGACGCGTGCGGCTACCTCAGCAGAAGTCAGGCCCTCTAGCGTGCTCGCGTCAAGCGACGACATGACTGCCATTCTGGCCGGTCACGCGGCCGCTTGCGGATGCCGCCTACAAGTAGCCTTGGCATATGCCAATCTGGGTCTGTGACACCTGCGGCGTAGAGCACGCCGACACGCTTGAGCCGCCGTCCGAGTGCGCAATCTGCAGTGACGAACGGCAGTGGGTGCCGCGCGGTGGGCAGCGATGGACCACGCTCGAGCAGCTCCAGGCCGACGGCATCGAGCCACGCTTTCAACAGCTCGAGCCGGGGCTTGTCGGCATCACGACCTCGCCTGACGTGGGGATCGGGCATCAGATGAAGCTGGTGATCACGAACGGCGGCAACCTCCTGTTCGACCCGCTTGGCTACGTCGATCAGCAGACCGCCGCCAATGTGCTGGCCCACGGACCGGTGATCGCGATCGCGGCGAGCCACCCGCACATGTACGGGGCACAGGTGTCATGGTCGGTCGCGCTCGGTGGTCCACCGGTCTTCGTCCACGAGGCCGATGCTCGATGGGTCCGACGCGATGACGAGTGCCTGTGGGCTTTCAGCGGCTCAGCCGAGCTCACACCGGGGCTGAGCCTGCATACGCTCGGCGGCCACTTCCCCGGGAGCACGGTTGCACTCTGGGATGCCGGCGCCGACGGACGTGGAGTGCTGCTCGCCGGTGACGGGATCTTCCCCAACCCGAACGGCAGTTCGGTCTCGTTTATGCGCAGCTATCCAAACCGCGTGCCGCTCTCGCCGGCAGTGGTTGAGCGCCTCGCGGCCACCGCTCTGCAATGGAAGTTCGACCGCCTCTACAACAACTTCAAGGGTGTGATCGAAGCCGACGCACACGCGGTCATACGCCGGTCAGCAGCGCACTACGCCGCCTGGGCGCGCGGCGACTACGACCACCTGACCTAGGGCGCCGGCTTTTGGGTGGTCGGTGAACGGCTGGCGGACTACCCAAGCCCGAAGCGCTCGACGTGACGTGGACGCCACGGTCATTACGCGTCAACTGACCAACAAGCGAGTAACGACGGATGGGGCCAGTTTTGCCCCATCCGTCGTTAAGTTTCAGTCCATGTTGATGGCGATGTACTTCGTTTCGAGGTACTCGTGGATACCTTCGGGACCGCCCTCGCGCCCGAAACCTGACTGCTTGATTCCACCGAACGGAGCCGCCGGGTTGGAGACCATGCCCTGGTTGAGGCCGATCATGCCGGTCTCGAGCGCCTCGGAAACACGCAGCGCGCGCTTCAGGTCGCGGGTATAGAGGTAGGACGCGAGTCCGTATTCGCTCGCGTTGGCGACCTTGATCGCCTCCTCCTCGGTGCTGAACGCACGTACCGGAGCGACCGGTCCGAAGATCTCCTCGACCAACAGGTCGGCGTCCGCGGGGACCTCGGCGAGGACGGTAGCCTCGTAGAAGTAGCCGGGACGGTCAACGGCCTCGCCGCCGGTGAGCGGCTTCGCGCCCTTGTCGACCGCGTCCTGCACGAGCTCGGCAACCTTGTCGCGCTGCTTGCCGTCGATCAGCGGCCCGACCTGCACGTCCTTGTCGGTTCCGCGTCCGAGCTTCATCGCGCCGATCCGCTCGGCCAGCTTGCGGCTGAACTCCGCGGCGACGCTCTCGTGCACGTGGAAGCGGTTGGCTGCGGTGCAGGCCTCGCCGATGTTGCGCATCTTCGCGATCACGGCGCCGTCGACAGCAGCATCAAGGTCAGCATCTTCGAAGACGACGAACGGGGCGTTGCCGCCGAGCTCCATCGACAGCTTCAGCAGCCCGTCGGAGGCCTCGCTCATCAGCATCCGGCCGACTTCGGTGGAGCCCGTGAACGACAGCTTGCGCAGCCGATGATCCTTGATCAGCGGCCCGGTGGTAGCACTGGCGCTACGTGACGTGATCACGTTCACGACGCCCTTGGGCAGCCCGCACTCTTCAAGGATCTTGACGAACGCCAGCATCGACAGCGGGGTCTGCTGGGCGGGCTTGACGACCATCGTGCAGCCGGCCGCGATCGCAGGGCCGACCTTGCGTGTGCCCATCGCCAGCGGGAAGTTCCAGGGGGTGATCAGCAGGCAGGGACCAACCGGCTGGCTCATCGTCAACAGACGGCCGGCACCGTTGGGAGCGACGGCGAAGCGGCCGTCGATGCGGACCGCCTCCTCCGAGAACCAGCGCAGGAATTCGGCCGCGTAGATGATCTCGGATTTGGACTCGGCCAGCGGCTTGCCCATCTCAAGGGTCATCAACAGCGCGAGATCGTCTGCACGCTTGTTGATCGTCTCGAACGCGCGCCGGAGAATCTCGCCACGCTCGCGCGGGGGGTAAGCCGCCCATGCCGGGGCCGCCTCGACGGCGGCGTCAAGCGCGGCCATCGCGTCCGCCGGAGACGCGTCGGCGACCTCGGCGATCACATCGCCGCTGGAGGGGTCTTCGACGCCCAGCGTGCCGTTCTCACCGTCACGCCACTCGCCACCGATGTACAGCTGATTAGGGGCGTCGGCGACGACCAGGCGCTCCTTAGCATCCAAGAGAAGGTTCATACGCAGAACATAGAGCAAGGCAAAAAGCCGGGCGGAATGACGTAGACGCCGACAATTGTCCGTCCCGGCAAGGGTTTGAATGCCGGTGCTGGTCCCGCAAGACCAGCACCGGCACTACAGCTTCGTCAGTGCGCAGCCGAGGCGACGATCGCCGGCTCGAGCGCGACCGACAGCACCTCGTCAATCGACATCGCGAAGTGGAACTTCATCGCCTCACGCACCTCTTCGGGCACGTCATCCACGTCGGCGCGGTTGCGCTCGGGCAGGATCACGTCGGTGAGCCCGGCGGCATGTGCGGCAAGCACCTTCTGCTTGACGCCGCCGATCGGGAGCACGCGGCCCTGGAGGGTCACCTCACCGGTCATCCCGACGGTGTGGCGGACCTGGCGGCCGGTAAGCAGCGAGGTCAGCGCGGTCACCATCGTGACGCCCGCGCTGGGGCCGTCCTTCGGCACCGCACCCGCAGGCACGTGGAGGTGGAACTGATTTTCATCGAACACGCCCGGGTCGATCCCCAGCTCCGCCGCATGGGCACGCACGTAGGAGAGCGCGATCTGCGCCGACTCCTTCATCACGTCGCCAAGCTGGCCGGTGATCGTCAGCGGGGCCTTGCCCGGCATGTCGGTGGCCTCGATGAACAACACGTCACCGCCGGCGCCGGTTACGGCCAGGCCGGTCGCCACACCCGGAACCGCGGTACGCACCGCTGACTCCTGGAAGTGACGCTGACGGCCGAGTGCATCGCGCACGTTGTCGAGCGTCAGCTCGACCGGAGCCGTCGCCTTCCCGGACGCGATCTGCGTCGCGGTCTTGCGCAGCACCGTGCCAAGCACGCGCTCGAGGTTACGGACGCCAGCCTCACGCGTGTACTCGGTCACGATCTGCTCGAGCAGATCGTCGCCGATCGAAACCTCGTCGGACTCGAGTCCGTTACGTTCGACCTGACGCGGCCACAGATAGCCACGGGCGATCGCCGTCTTCTCAGCGGTCGTGTAACCGTCGAAGCTGATGATCTCCATGCGGTCGAGCAGCGGGCCGGGAACCGTGTCGAGCACGTTCGCGGTAGCCAGGAACAGAACTCCGGAGAGATCCAGCTCGACGTCCAGGTAGTGGTCGCGGAAGCTGTGGTTCTGGGCTGGGTCGAGCACCTCGAGCAAGGCCGACGCGGGGTCTCCACGCCAGTCGTTGCCGACCTTGTCGACCTCGTCCAGAAGGATCACGGGGTTCATTGTCTTGGCGTCGCGCAGCGCCCGCACCAGGCGGCCCGGAAGCGCGCCGATGTAGGTGCGGCGGTGACCGCGGATCTCGGCCTCGTCACGCACGCCGCCCAGCGAGATACGCACGAACTCGCGGCCGGTGGCACGCGCGATCGACTCGCCGATCGAGGTCTTGCCGGTGCCGGGAGGGCCGACCAGCGTGAGGATCGCGCCGGAGCGCTTGTCCTCGGTGATCCCGCGTTCCTGGCGCAGCTTCTTGACCGCGACGTACTCGACGATGCGGTCCTTGACGTCATCGAGGCCGGCATGGTCCTTGTCCAGCACCTCGCGGGTGTAGACCGGGTCCAGGCGCTCCTCGGACTTGTTTGACCACGGCACAGCGATCAGCCAGTCAAGGTATGTACGGATCACGCTCGACTCGCCGGCCTGCTCGCCGACGCGCTCAAGGCGACCGAGCTCCTTTTCGGCCTGCTCGCGGACCGCCTCGGGCATACCTGCCTCGTCGATCTTGGTCCGGTACTCCTCAACCACGGAGCCGTCGTCCTCACCGAGCTCGCGGCGGATCGAGTCCATCTGCTTGCGCAGGAAGTACTCGCGTTGCTGCTTCTCGGCACCGGTCTCGACATCGTCGCGGATGCGCTTGCGGACCTGCATCTCGGCCAGGCGCTCGCGCTGGTAGCCCAGTGCAAGCTCAAGCCGTTCATTGATATCGACCGTCTGCAGCAGCTGGATGCGCTGCTCGTAGCTGAGGTCGGGGGAGTAGCCGCTGGTGTCGGCCAGCGCGCCCGGCTCGGAGATCGAGCGCAGGAACGCCTGGATGCGGCCGTCGTCACCGCGGAGCTCGAGCAGCTCCTCGACCACCGCGCGGTATTCACGCTCCAGCTCGCGGGTCTCGCGGCTGGTGGTGCCGGCGGGGTCCGGATGCTCATCAACTTCCACGAACAGACGCCCGTCGGGCATCGTCGATGCGGCACCGGCGGTGCCGCGATGGAGGCCTTCGAGCACGGAGGCCTTGGCGCCGCCTGGGAGGCGGACGCGATCGGTGACGTTCGCGACCGTTCCAACGTTCGCGAACTCCTTCTCATGGCGCGGGACGAGCAGCACCTGCTCCTCGTCAGCTGTGTCGACGGCAAGCGTTACCGACATGCCGGGGAACACGACCGCGTCGTCAAGCGGAACTAGCAGTAGTCGACTCATCGATATTTCCCTTTCACGAGGAGTAGTGGGCTCAGCTCAAATGGTCTATGCGTTGCCAGTTGAGATAGTTGCTTATCCAAAGTAAGTCAAAGCATACCACCCTGGGGACGCCGTGTCTAGTGGATCTAAGTGCCTACGACTTAGATTACTCACCCGGCGGGAAACCAGCGCTTTGTGCTGGTTTATTGCGCTGTTTGAGGGTCGTGCTCGGGGTCTGACGGAGGGACAGCGCGCAGCCGGCGAGTTCCTAAGCGCGCGCAGGCAGCGAGGTCCTAAGAGTTCTGGGGAAGTTTGGCTTTTGCGGGCGGGTCTGCAAAGATGGCCGCTCGCATGGCAAAGAAAGATGATTCGCAAACACCCCATGACGTGCTGGCCGCCGAGGAGTTCGCGGTGGGCGCAACCGACCGTGAATTGGCGCAGGAGCACGAGGCTGCAGCCGCCAACTCACCGCACGACGTACTCGCTGCCGAGGAGTTCGAGCTGCCTGGAGCCGATCCGGCGTTCCACCACGAGGACCTCAAGCAGCTCCCCCCGGACTTGGTGGGGGATGGGCTGCGGGACATCCTGGTCGCAGAGGAGTTCGCGATGCCATCTCCGGATGAGGCGCACCTCTACGCCCAGCAGCATCATGGTCACCAACACGAGCACCATCACGGTCCCGATGGGCACCATTCCCACGAGCACGGCGAGGATTGCGATCACGACCACGTGGAGATCGATCTGCGTGTCGTAGCCGGTGCAGTGCTGGCCGTTGTCGCGCTGCTGCTGTTCCGTCGCCGCAGTCGTCGGCGCCGCAAGCGTTCGTCGGCTGACTAAGCGTCGGCTGACTAAGCGGCGGTCGGCTGACTAAGCGGTCGGTCGGCTGACTAAGCGGCGGTCGGCTGACTAAGCGTTGCCCTCAGTTGCCGGCGCGTCGGTTTTATGACGCTCGCCGGCTGGCTGATGCTTGTCGGCTGGCTCACGCTTGTCGGTGTCGTCGCGCCCGGTGGCCGAGTGACTTCACCGCGAAACGGGAATAGTGAGCTCTGGGAGCATTAAATTCCCGTTTCGCCGAGCACATCCGGCGTCGATCGCTGCGTTCGGGGACGTCTCAGGACGCAGACGTCCACGCGGCGAAGCATCTCGGGCGCGAACGTCCACGCGGCGAAGCGTCTGGGGCCGCAGACGTCCACACGGCGAAGCATCTCGGGCCGCAGACGTCCACACGGTGAAGCGTCTGGGGCCGCAGACGTTCACGCCGCGGCCCCAGATGAACGCCTGACTATTTACGCTTACGCGGCGGCGGCAGATCCGTGATCGAGCCGTCGTAGATTTCGGCCGCGAAGGCCACGCTCTCGGAGAGCGTGGGGTGGGGGTGGACCGTGAGCGAGATGTCCTCCGCGGTCGCGCCCATCTCGAGTGCGAGAACGGTCTCTGAGATCAGGTCGCCGGCGTCGACGCCGACGATGCCGGCGCCGAGCAGGCGTCCGCTGTCGGGGTCGAACAGCAGCTTGGTCGAACCCTCGGGGCGATCGAGACCGAGCGCGCGGCCGGAAGCGACCCACGGGAAGACGGCCTTCTCGTATTTGATCCCGTCGGCCTTGGCGGTGGTCTCGGTGAGACCCATCCAGGCGACCTCGGGGTCGGTGTAGGCGACCGACGGGATCGCCAACGCGTCAAAGCTAACGTCCTGACCCGCGATCACCTCGGCGGCCACCTTGGCTTCGTGCGTCGCCTTATGCGCCAGCATCGGCTGTCCCACGATGTCGCCGATCGCGAAGATGTTCGGGACGTTCGTGCGCTGCTGCGCGTCGACCGGAACAAAGCCGCGCTCATCGACCGTGACTCCGGCTGCCTCAGCGTTCAACTTCCTGCCGTTCGGCACCCGCCCGACCGCGACCAGAACCTGATCAAAGAGCTGATCCTTGCCGCTCGAGAACGATACCTTGAGGCCGTTCTTCTGCGCCTTCACCGCCGTCACCTGAACGCCGGTCAGCACCGCCTCATACCGCTCCGCGATGCGCTTGTACAGCGGGCGCACGATGTCCGGGTCGCAGCCGGGGATGATCTGATCCATCATTTCGACGACGGTGACCTTGGTCCCCAGCGCGTCGTAGACCGTCGCCATCTCAAGGCCGATGATCCCGCCGCCGAGCACCAGCAGCTTCTTGGGCAGCTCTTTCGGTGACAACGCACCGGTCGAGTCGATCACGCGTGGATCGTCGGGAATGAACGGCAGCTTCACCGGCTCGGAACCCGCGGCGATGATGCAGGTGTCGAACTTGATCTCGCGATCGCCGACGGTCGCCGAATTGGCGCCAGTGAACTGGGCCACTCCAGTGACGACCTCGACCTTGCGCTGCTTGGCCATGCCGGCGAGCCCACCGGTGAGCTTGTTGACCACACCGTCCTTGAACTCGATCAGCGCCTTCAGGTCGATCTTCGGAGCGGCGAATTTGACCCCGTGCGCGCCCATCTCTGAGGCCTCGGAAATCACCTTCGCCGAGTGCAACAGCGCCTTGGACGGTATGCACCCGACGTTCAGGCAAACGCCGCCCAAACGCTCGTAGCGCTCCACCAGGATCACCTTGAGCCCGAGATCCGCGGCCCTGAACGCGGCCGTATAGCCGCCCGGCCCGGACCCAATCACGAGCACCTGGCAATCGTTGTTCGAATCGAACTTGATCGCGGGGGCACCCTTACCCGCGTCCGCGGGTGCTGCAGTCGGTGGGGCTGCCGGCGCGCCGGCAGTTGCGGACGCCCCGGACGGCTCTGATTCCGAAGATGCCGCCGAAGATGCCGCAGAATCGGATGCTCCGGCGGCCGCCGGTGCGGCTTCAGCAGCCCCCGCGCCCGCATCGTCCGCGCCGCCCGAATCGGCCGTGTCGCCCGCATCGGCCGTGTCGAGCAACAGGATCACGCTGCCCTCAGCGACGCGGTCATCAAGCTTCACTCGCAGCTGCTTTATCGTCCCAGCGAATGGCGAGGGCACATCCATCGTGGCCTTGTCTGACTCCAGTGTCACCAGCGGATCCTCGACGGCGACCTCATCGCCGACGTTGACCAGGAGCTCGATGACTGGGACATCGGCGTAGTCACCGATGTCCGGTACGCGAACCTCTACTTCACTCACAGCAGCACCCTCCGCAGGTCACCGAGTACTCGGGCTAGGTGCGCGACGAAGCGGGCAGCGGCGGCGCCGTCGATCGCGCGGTGGTCGTAAGACAGGGACAGCGGCAGAATCAATCGCGGCACGAACGTGCCGGTGGCGGCGTCCCAGATCGGCTTCGTCGCCGACTTCGAAACGCCCAGAATCGCCACCTCGGGGGCGTTGATGATTGGCGTGAACGAGGTGCCGCCGATCCCGCCGAGTGACGAGATCGAGAAGGTGCCACCGGTGATGTCGCTTGGCCCGAGCTTTCCTGCGCGGGCCTTCCCGGAAAGCTCCGTCAGGTCGCCAGCGAGCTCGGTCAGCGACTTCTGATCGGCGTTCTTGATCACCGGAACCACGAGCCCGTTGGGAGTATCGGCGGCGAACCCGATGTTGTAGTACTTGCGCAGTACCAGGTCATCGCCGTCGAGTGACGCGTTGAATGCCGGGAATGCCTTCACGCTCGCGACCACCGCGGCTACGAGGAACGCAACCATCGTGAACTTCACGCCGTCCTTGCCCTGTTCGGCGTTCAGCTGCTTGCGCCAGGCCTCGAGGTCGGTGATGTCGGCGTCGTCGTTCTGAGTGACATGCGGGATCATCACCCAGTTGCGGTGCAGCACCGGCGCCGAGATCTTCTGGATCCTCGTACGCGGTACCCGTTCGATCTCGCCCCACTTCTCGAAGTCGACCTTTGGCCACGCCGGCAGATCGAGCACCAGACCGCCGCCGCTGGCGGCCGCAGGTGCGGCGGCGCTCGGCGCAGCAGGGCTGGCCGCCGTACCACCGCCGGCCTTGGCCGCGCGGACGTCGTCGACCGTCAGCCGGCCCTTGCGTCCGGTTCCGGCAACGTTGCGCAGATCCACGCCGAGCTCGCGTGCCAGTCGGCGCACCGACGGGCTCGCGTAGACCGGCCCGTCACCAGAGCCCGTTGGTGCAGCCGGCGCCGAGGCCGGTGCAGGTTCGCTTTCAGCGGAAGCGGCAGCCGCCGGAGCTTCCTTGGCCGCCGGCGCGGCAGCCGGAGCGGCGGCGGGGGCAGCTTCGGCAGCTGGAGCGGCCGCAGCAGCGGGCGCATCTTCACTTGCCGGCGCGGCGGCAGAGGCTCCGTTGCCGGAGGTCTCCAGGTCCAACACCAGCGATCCCATCGAGACTTCGTCGCCGAGCTTCACGTGGATCGCCTTGACCACGCCAGCGGCGGGTGACGGTACGTCCATCGTGGCCTTGTCGGACTCAAGCGTCACCAGCGGGTCTTCGACCCCGACGCTCTGTCCCTCGGATACGAGGATCTCGATGACGGGTACGTCACCGAAGTCGCCGATATCGGGGACGGTGACCTGTGTAATCGAATCTGTGCTCATACGGTTGTCGGCTCGGGGGTTGAGGGGTCGATTCCGTACTTCTTGATCGCCTCTGCGACCGTCTTGGCGGGGATCGTGCCGTCGTCGGCGAGCGACTTCAGGGCCGCGACCGCGACATGCTGGCGGTCGACCTCAAAGAAGCTCCTGAGTGCCACGCGGTAGTCACTGCGACCAAAGCCGTCGGTGCCGAGGGTTCGATAGGTCCGGTCCGATGGCACCCATGCCCGGATCATGTCGGGCAGCTCGCGGATGTAGTCGGTAGACGCGATCACCGGCCCGTCGTGAGCCGAGAGCTGCTCGGTCACGTATGGGACCTTCGCCTTACGGGCGGTGGGGTGCAGGGTGTTCCAGCGCTCGACCGAGATCCCGTCGCGGCGCAGTTCGGTGAACGAAGTCACCGACCACACATCGGAGCTCACACCCCAGTCGGACTCGAGCATCTCCGCAGCCGCGAGCACCTCACGCAGGATCGTGCCCGATCCGAGCAGCTGCACCCGCGGCGCTGCGGCGCGGCCGCGACCCTTCTTTACGGCACCCGGGTCCGAGGAACGCACCATGTGCATCCCGCGCAGGATGCCTTCGCGCGCGCCCTCCGGCATCGCCGGCTGCACGTAGTTCTCGTTCATCAGGGTGACGTAGTAGAAAACGTCCTCCTGGTCGGCGACCATCCGCCGCAGGCCCTCCTGGATGATGACCGCGACCTCATAGCCGTAGGCCGGGTCGTAGGCGACGCAGTTGGGCACCACGCTGAACAGCACATGGCTGTGACCGTCCTCGTGCTGCAGACCCTCACCGTTCAGCGTCGTTCGCCCGGCGGTGCCACCGAGCAGGAACCCGCGGGTACGCGAGTCGGCCGCAGCCCAGATCAGATCCCCGACACGCTGATACCCGAACATCGAGTAGTAGATGTAGAACGGGATCATCTGCTGGTCGTGGGTGCTGTAGGAAGTACCCGCTGCGATGAATGACGACGTCGATCCGGCCTCCGTGATCCCCTCCTCGAGGATCTGACCGTGCTTGTCCTCCTTGTAGAAGGAGAGCTGCTCGGAGTCCTGCGGCTGATAGAGCTGACCGACAGACGAGTAGACGCCAACCTGTCGGAACATGCCTTCCATTCCAAACGTACGCGACTCGTCGGGGACGATCGGGACGATGCGTTTGCCGATCTCCTTGTCGCGCAGCAGCGCAGCCAGCACGCGCACGAACGCCATCGTGGTGGAGATCTCGCGTTCACCGCTGCCGTCCAACTGCGCCTTGAAGGTCTCCAGCGGCGGCACCTGGTGTGACTCGGAGGCCTTCCGCCGGCGAACCGGCAGCGAGCCGCCCAGCTTTGTGCGCTGGTCGTGCAGGAACTTCATCTCCGGTGAGTCTTCGGGCGGGAGGTAGTACTCGGCTGCGCGCACCTGTTCGTCGCTCAGCGGCAAGTCGAAGCGGTCACGGAACGCGAGCAGTGCGTCCTCGGTCATCTTCTTGGCCTGGTGGGCGATCATCTGGCCCTCGCCCGATGTGCCCATCCCGTAGCCCTTGATCGTCTTCGCGAGGATCACGGTCGGGCGCTCGTCCTCGGCGACCGCGTGCGTGTAGGCGGAATACACCTTCTGCTGATCGAGACCACCGCGGTTCAGGTGCCAGATTTCGTCGTCGCTCATATTCGAGACGCGCTCCAGCAGCACCGGGTCCTTGCCGAAGAAGTGGTCGCGCACATACTTTCCGTCGCGCGACTTGTAGGTCTGGTACTCGCCGTCGACCGATTCGGTCATGACCTTCACCAGGCGCCCGTCGATATCGGCCTCGAGAAGCGGGTCCCAGCGTGAACCCCAGATCAGCTTGATCACATTCCAGCCCGCGCCACGGAAGTCCGACTCGAGCTCCTGAATGATCTTGCCGTTGCCACGCACCGGCCCGTCGAGTCGCTGAAGGTTGCAGTTCACTACCCAGATCAGGTTGTTGAGGTGCTCACGGCCGGCAAGCCCGATCGCGCCCATCGTCTCTGGCTCGTCCATCTCGCCGTCGCCGAGGAACGCCCAAATCTTGCGGCCGGTGGTGTCGGAGAACCCGCGCGCGTTCAGGTACTGCATGAACCGCGCCTGGTAGATCGAGGTGATCGCGCCGATTCCGAGTGAGACCGTCGGGAACTGCCAGAAGTCCGGCATCAGCCAGGGGTGCGGGTAGCTCGAGAGGCCGTCGCCGCCGACCTCCTGGCGGAAGTTGTCCAGCTGCTCGGCGGTCAGGCGCCCTTCGAGGAATGCGCGCGCGTAGTTGCCGGGGGAGGAGTGCCCCTGGAAGTAGACGAGATCGCCACCGTGGTTCTCGCTGGGGGCGTGCCAGAAGTGGTTGAAGCCGACCTCGTAGAGCGCCGCCAGCGACGCGTACGACGCGATGTGGCCGCCGAGCTCCGAGGACTCCTTGTTGGCGCGGACGACCATCGCCATCGCGTTCCAGCGAATCACGTTGCGTAGGCGACTCTCGATAGCGGGATCGCTCGGCAGCGGGACGTCCAGGGACGCCGGGATCGTGTTCACGTACGGTGTGTTGAGCCCGCCGATCGGCCCCGAGCCGGCGTGCTGGGCGCGTTCGACGACGCGCGTAAGAAGATGACGCGCACGCTCAACACCGTCGTTGTCGACGACGGCATCAATCGCATCGATCCACTCAGAAGTCTCCTCGGCGTCGATGTCTGGTGCTACGCCGTCACCTGCAATATCAGTCATTCGCGAACTCCGAGTGGGGATGGACCTCTGTGATCCAACGCACTATAAAGGCCGCTCTTGGTCTGAGTGTGACAACGACACCTTGTTTCAGAGCGATGGAGTATGAGTGCCATTGATACCGTGCGCCTAATGGCACTCAAAGAGGTGACAGGGCCTGCCGGGGCTCCCTGGGAACGAACACTGCAGGGGGTGCTGGACAAGCTAGTAATCGCGTCCGAAGCCCTCCGCGACAACCCGCTCGGCGACCCAGCGCGGCGCCCGCTGTACGTGTACCGCTCGCCCGGTGTGGTCGCAGGAACGGCCGTGGACGTGCCCGCTGTGTATGTGCTGCAGGGGTTCAGTGGCCAGCTGGACATGTGGCTGGATCGGCCGGGCCTCGACCTCACCGACATCGAGCGTTTGGACGCGCTTTGGTCTTGCCCGCCGCCTGGTCTACCGGGACCTGGCGGCGGAACGAGCGATTGCGGGCCCGCCCCGGAGGGAATCGTGGTGTTCGTCGACGCCTGGACCTCGCTCGGTGGTTCGCAGTTCTTGAACTCGAGCGCCACCGGCAACTACACCGACTACATCTGCGACGAGCTGGTGCCGTTCATAGACGCGCGTTATCCGACCTCCGCGCGCAAGCGGGCAGTAGCCGGAAAGTCCTCGGGCGGCTACGGCGCGATGGTGCTTCCGATGCTACGCCCGGGCGTCTTTCACGCGCTCGCGACGCACTGCGGCGACGCCTTGTTCGAGGTCGGCTACCTCCCTGACTTTCCCAAGGCTGTGCGCGCGCTGCGCGATCATTTCGATGGGTCCTACGAGCAGTTCCTGTGTCGCTATCGCGAACGCGAGCGTTTCGACTACGGTCTCTTCGGTGACGCGTTGAATATGTACGCGATGGCGGCCTGCTATTCACCGGATGAGTCAGAGCCGCTTGGCGTCGCGTTGCCGTTCGACACGCGGACCGGTCGGCTGATCCCCGAGGTTTGGGAGCGCTGGCTCGAACACGACCCGGTGCGGATGGCGCCGCACCACGCGCAAGCGCTGGCCGAGCTGAAGCTGATCTTCGTCGACGCCGGTCTGCACGACGAATACCACCTCGATCTCGGTGCGCAGGCCTTCGCGGACGTGCTGAGGGAGCTGGCAGTCGAGTGCGAGCTCGAGCTCTACCACGGTGGTCACCGCGGTACCAGTTACCGCTACCCACCAGCGATCCGCAAGCTGCTGGTCGCGCTGTCCTGAACACAAAGGGAGCCCACCGATGACAGCAGTCGACAGCAACGACACCGAGCTGATGTTCGCCGGCCCGCGCGAGCTCGCGGGCATGGTCGCTGCACGCCAGGTGAGCGCACGCGAACTCGCTGAAGCCTCGCTGCGACGGATTGACCGGCTCGACTTCCGGCTCAACGCGTTCCGCACGGTGTTGGCTGAGTCGGCGCTGGCTGCCGCAGACGAGATCGACCGCGGCGACCCAGCCGCATCTGGCGCGCCATTGGCCGGGGTTCCGTTCGCGGTTAAGGACGACGCCGCGGTCACGGGCGAGCGCATGACGCGCGGGTCGCGCTCGCCCGCACCGATCCAGACGACCGATGCCGAGTTCATCCGTAGATTGCGTGCGGCCGGCGCGATCCCGGTGGGCATCACGAATGTGCCGGAGATGATGCTGTTCCCATGGACCGCCTCGGAGGCCAACGGCATCACCCGCAACCCCTGGAATTTGGATCGCACGCCCGGAGGCTCATCCGGCGGGTCCGCCGCCGCGGTTGCGGCAGGTGTGGTGCCGATGGCGACGGCGTCAGACGGTGGCGGCTCGATTCGGATCCCGGCCGCCTGCTGCGGCCTCGTGGGCATGAAACCGAGCCGCGGTCGCGTCTCTTCACAGCCTGGGATTCCCGGCTGGCTCGGATTGGCGACCTACGGTGCACTCGCCCGCACGGTCGCCGACAGCGCGCTGCTGCTGGACGTGATCCACGGGGTTCTGCCGGGCGACGATCACCCCGCGCCGGCAGCTCAGGGCTCCTTCCTGGACGCCGCTCTGAGGGAGCCTGGCCGTCCGCTGAGGATCGCCATCTCGCGCAAACTCCCGCCCGGGACGATTGCCCGGCTCTCGGCCGATCAACACCGCGCCTGGGACCAGACCGCGCGGCTGCTCAGCGAGCTCGGTCACGAGGTTGACGAACGCAACCCCGACTACCGAACCGTCGGGCCGGAGTTCATCGCCACCTATCTGCGCGCCGCCAACGAAGAGCTGCAGACCTTGGAGGACCCGGACGAAGTCGAGGCCTCGACCCGCCAGCTGGCGGCGGTCGGGGGTCGTCTCATCAGCGCCGGACGGCGCAATTGGCTGCTGTCGCAGCGCGTGCGGACCACGGCGCGGATCGCCAAACTTTGGGATCAGTTCGACGTGCTGCTGACACCGGGCCTCGCCAGTACCGCGATCGCCGCCGAAGGCGCCTACGGCAGGAATGCCGCCTACGCGCTCAACAAGGCGGCAGCGTTCATGCCCTGGTACCCGACCTGGAACCTGACCGGCCAACCAGCGATCTCACTGCCCTGCGGACTCAGTGCGGACGGCTTACCGCTCAGCGTTCAGCTGGTCGGTCGTTACGGGGCGGAGGAGACGCTCTACTCGCTCGCGGGCCAGATCGAAGCCGCCCGGCCCTGGGCCCCGGACCGCCCGCCCATCAGTTGAGACCATGAGCGTCAGCGACCAGCGGCCGAGTTCATGTACCCGGCGCGCTGGTGGGGTGGGGACGGGTCTCTTCTAGCTGGCGCGGGCGACGCGTGAAGCGCGGTTGCCGGGGCGGCCCGGACGCGCGGGCTTGCCGCCCTTTGACTTCTTGCCGCCGGTCTTACCACCGTCGAAGCTCTTACCCGAGTTCTTGGATGAGCTGGAGCTGCGAGCGTCGAAGCTGTTGCCGCTGCGCTTGCCCGACTTCGGCTTCTCGCCACCGAATGACTTCTCGTCGTAGCGCTTGCCGCCGCGCGAGTCCTTGCCGCCGTTCCACGAGCTGCCGCTGGCACGGGAGCCTGACTTGTGGCCGTCGCCACGCTCGGGGCGTCCGTCGGTGCGGCGGTCATCGTGGCCCGGCCGACCCTTGCCGCGCGCCTTGAAGCCATCGCGCTCGGGCTTTGCATGGCTGCGGGTACCGTCGCTCTTGCTGTAGCGCGGGGCGTCATCCCTGTCGCCACGCGACTTGTAACCACCACGGTTGTCGTCGCGGTCGCCGCGCGGCTTGTAGCCGCCGCGGTTGTCGTCGCGGTCGTTTCGCGGCTTGTAGCCACCGCGATTGTCATCACGGTCGCGGCGCGGCTTGTACTCGCCACGGTTGTCGTCACGGCGCTTGACGTCGCGCTCGCCGCGTTGCGAATGGCTACGACCACCGGTGTGCGTGCTGCCACGCCGATCTTCGCGCTCAAAGCCCGCGTCACCGTGGCGCTCGCGGCGAGGCGCAGTGTGACCGCGCCCTCCCTGCGATGCGGCCGTATTTCCATCAGCTTCGGAGCGGGCGAATCCGCCGGCACCAACCGACACCGACTGGGAGAGCCCCATCTTAATGCCGATCTCGCCGACCATCCGCGACATCTCCTTACGTTGATCGCGAGAGACGAGCGAAACGGCGATGCCGGTCGCGCCCGCGCGCCCTGTACGGCCAGAGCGGTGTACGTACGTCTCGGAGTCGTGCGGCGGATCGAACTGGATTACGTGGGTCACGGCCTCGACGTCGATGCCACGCGCGGCAACGTCGGTCGCGACCAGCGTGTCGACCTTGTAGGACTCGAAATCGGCCAGCGCACGCTCGCGCTGACGCTGGGTCTTGTTGCCATGCATCGCAACCGCCATCACGCTGGCGGCGTTGAGCTTCTTCACCAGCTTGTCGGCGCCGTGCTTGGTGCGGACGAACACGATCGTGCGACCGCGGTCGCCGTTGAGCACGTCGACCAGCTTGTCGAAGCGGGTCTCGTGCGTGACCTCGACGAACTGATGGTCGATCGAGTCCGACGCCCGACGCTCGGCAGGGCCGTGCTCGTGAAATGCTGCGGAGTGCGTGTAGGACTTGGCCACACGTCCGGCCTCGCCCTCGAGCGTGGCCGAGAAGAACAGCGTCTGACGACCCTCGGGGCAGAGCGCGACGATGCGATCAATCGCGGGACGAAAGCCCATGTCGAGCATCCGGTCGGCCTCGTCGATGACCAGCATCTTGACGTTGCCAAGCGTGAACGCACCGCGCTCCAGCTGATCTTCGAGCCGTCCTGGAGTGGCGACCACGATGTGTGCGTTGGCGGCCTGCTGAGCCTGCTTGAGCAGGCCGACGCCGCCGTAGACAGCGGCGATCTTCAGGGCACGCGAGTGCGCGATCCCGCGGATCTCGTCAACGATCTGCGTTGCGAGCTCGCGGGTGGGGGCCAGTACCAGTGCGGAGGGGCGCTTGGCCTCGGCCTGGATGCGGTCGACCAGCGGGATCCCGAAGCCGAGCGTCTTACCCGAGCCCGTGGGGGAGCGAGCCAGGATATCGCGGCCGGCGAGTGCATCGCCGATCACCGCGTTCTGAATCTTGAACGGGGTGTTGATCCCTTGTTTTCCAAGGGCGGTTACTACGGCCTTGGACACGCCAAGGTCCGCAAAGGACTGCGAAGACATATGAAAACTCCTTGTGACAGCGCACGTTGGCGCCGTCCTTCTTTGTGGCGCGTGCTGACGGCCGCCTCCACATGGCGGGCGCTCACTCACACCGTGAACAGTTCGGGAGGCTGTGGCTAGCCCGAACCGCTGCTCAATGCGCGTGTGGTGGACGTTTCAGCGTCCGCACCACGGGGCGCAGGCATCGGTGCTCAAGTAGCTGCCTCACGGCCGACGATGCCGACCGTTCCATCAACTTAGCAGCAGAAATGGCGTCGGTCTGTGACGCATCACAACTGCCAGCAGCCTCACGGGGCCGGCTCCAGTGACGGAAGATCGCTCGCTCGCGAACCGCCGACGAGCGCGGAATACCACAATCACGAGCGCCGGGAACCACAAAATAGCCCCGGCAGGATTCGAACCTGCGCATCGCCGGTTATGAGCCGGGTGCTCTAACCGCTGAGCTACGGGGCCGCGGGGGTGCACAGGCCGCACACCCGCACAGAAAGGTACTGGGTGGGGTAGCGGGTGGCGGTGCGTCCATCACCCGAGGTCCGTATGATCTGCGGCATGAGCTTAGTTTTCGCCCAGATCCTCGGACTAGGCAAGGCGCCGAGTGCGTTCGGTGTGACCCTCGCGATGATCATCTCCTGGGTCATCATCGTCGGCGGCCTGGTGGGGTTGCTGACGTGGATGATCTTGCGCATCAGCAAGGCTGAGCACCAGGAAGATCTTCAGCGCGCAGCTGAGTTCGACGCCAAGTACTTCGACAAGCAGTAAGCGCCGCCAAGTTCGCGGCGACGCTCTCGGGGTTACGCCATCGCTATGCGGTTGTCAGCCGCACTGGCGTGCCTTAACACACCGCGAATTCCTAACGCTTCCTAAGCCTTCGGGAAGGAACCCTGCCGGCAAACGTCGAAACAGGCGTTGCCTATGAAGCAAGCAACAGTCACTCCCACGGTCGCGCCTGAGGCGCCCCACGGCCACCAGGCCCTGTCCGCTTACATCACGGCCCGCTTCGACGAGTTTTCTCGTTCGCAGAAGGATGTGGCCCAGTACATCGTCGACCATCTCGACGAGGCTGCCTTCCAGACCGCCGAAGAGCTTGCGCGCCGGGCCAACACCTCCTCGAGTACCGTGGTGCGCTTCAGTCAGGCGCTCGGGTTTGAGGGTTTCCCCGAGCTTCAGCAGGCAGCCCGCGACGAGTATCGCCGGCGCCCCGCAGGCGGCGACGTGATCGCCGGGGCAGCTCCGCTCTTCAGCCTCGACCACACCGAGTTCGAGTCGGCCCTGGCAGCCGATCACGTCAACGTCGAGGACACCGCCCACAAGCTGTCCCGCTCTGACGTCGAGGCCGCGATCGACGCGATCGTCTCCGCCGAGAAGGTTGTGATCGCAGGTGCCGACCAGATGGCTTTCTTCGCCAGCTACCTACGCCATCTGCTGATGCTGCTCGACATCCGTGCCGAAATCGTCGCCAGCCCCTCGCAGGAGGCACTCGGCCGGCTCTCACGGATCGACGAGAACACGCTCGTAATCGGGCTCTCCGCGGGACGTCCGCACCCGCTGATCACGCGCACCATGAAGCTTGCGCGCCACCGCCGCGCCAAGACGCTCGCGATCACCGACGCGACGCTGTCCGAGGTCGCCCGGCAGGCGCGGATCCGGCTCTATTACTCCTCCAACAGCCCGGCGTTTGTGCGTTCACACACCGCGCTGCTGTCGATCATCCAGGCACTGGCCTACGGCGTCTACAGCCGTGACGCGCAGCAGTACGACGTGCGCATCAAAGCCTTCCGGCTGAAATAGTCCGGCTTGGCCTGCGGTAGCCCGGCTGGCCCTGCGGTAGCCCGGCTGGCCCTGCGGTAGCCCGTTGGCCTTGCCGTAGCCCGTTGGCCTTGCCGTAGCCCCTGACTGGCCCTCCGCCAGGGGTCGTAAATCAACGTCTCGCGACGTACAACGACTGGATCGAGCGGCCGATCCGACCGCGCTCGTCGTAAAGCACGCCCTGAGAGAGCGCGCCGCCGCCGTCGACCACGCGCATGTGCGCGTCCACGCCGACCCACTCGCCGACCGGCATGCGCTCCAGATAGACGGTGAGGTCGGGGTTGATGAAGACCCAGTCCTGCCAGCTGACCTCGGTAGAAATCCCATTCGGGAAATCCGCTGCGGCGAGTACCCGCTGCAGTGGTGACGGAGTTTCGCCGTCAACAACCGGCACGTTCAGCCGGAACCAGGCCGCTGTCGGCCCGAGCTCGAAAAACGAGCCACGCACGATCCTGACTTCGACACCGCCGCCGGGGAAGACGGTGTGCGTCCATGCCGGGAACGCGGTCGGACCAGCGGTGTCATATAGCGGGATGTCAAGCCCTGGCTGTGTCCCGGCATTCACCGGCGCCGGCGCGACCCTCAGTGCTCGTGCCTTTGCGACTTCGGTCCCGTCAGGGGTCGAGAGCGACGCCTCCAGCATCTGCACCCGTCGCCCGGGGCGCACGATCTCCGCGGTTGCCTTGAGTTCGCCGAGCGGGGCCGGCTTCAGCAGCTCAAGCGTGACGCGTGCCATGTGCAAGCCGTGGCCGCCATCGTCGAGCGCCTCCATCGCATCCACGAGAATCGCTCCAACCGGCCCGCCGTGCTGGGCATTCGGGTCCCACGGTCCGCGCGAGAACTCGGTGGCGTAGACCGAGCCGTCACGCCGTTCATAGAGAGCATCACTCATGCCCCAGGACAGTAGGGAATTAGCCTGATCTTCGAGCAAGGCCCCTGCCACCCGCGATCGTCACGTATGGCACAAGCAGCGACGCGTCTGTTGGACTGCGCGGACCAGAATCTCAGAGTTACACTGGCGACATGACTTCAAACGGCCACACACCCCGCGACGAGGCGACCTTCACCGTGAAGGCGGGCCTCGCTGAAATGCTTAAGGGCGGTGTGATCATGGACGTGGTTACACCGGAAGAAGCAAAGATTGCTGAGGACGCTGGTGCCTCTGCTGTTATGGCGCTTGAGCGCGTTCCGTCCGATATCCGCCGTGATGGTGGTGTCGCGCGTATGTCTGATCCTGAGATGATTGAGGGGATCCAGGACGCGGTCACGATTCCGGTGATGGCGAAGGCGCGGATCGGTCATTTCGCTGAGGCGCAGGTTTTGGAGGCGCTCGAAGTCGACTACATCGACGAGTCCGAGGTGCTGACGCCTGCGGACGAGGTGAATCACATCGATAAGTGGGCGTTCAAGGTCCCGTTCGTTTGTGGTGCCACGAACCTCGGTGAGGCGCTGCGGCGCATCGGTGAGGGCGCGGCGATGATCCGCTCCAAGGGCGAGGCTGGCACCGGTGACATCGTGAACGCGGTCACGCACCTGCGCAAGCTGCGCACCCAGATCCGGTGGTTGACGACGCTTGGTGAGGAGGAGATCGCTGCTGCCGCGAAGGAGTTGCAGTCTCCGCTCCCGTTGGTGCGTCAGGTCGCGGCCGAGGGCAAGCTCCCGGTCGTGATGTTCTGCGCGGGTGGGATCGCGACCCCGGCGGACGCGTCATTGGTGATGCAGCTTGGTGCCGAGGGTGTGTTCGTGGGTTCGGGGATCTTCAAGTCAGAGGACCCGTCACGTCGCGCGCGTGCGATCGTTGAGGCGACCACGCATTTCCAGGATCCCGAGCGTGTTGCCGCGGCCTCGACCGGGCTCGGTAAGGCGATGGACTCGATCGAGACCTCCAAGCTCGAGGTTGAGCAGCAGCTCGCGACCCGCGGCTGGTAGCGCTCGGCTATTGCAATTTCGGGGTTGCCGGCTGCAGCGGCCGGCAACCCCGTCTTTCGCGCCCGTTTCAACCGTGAGGCCAGGGCGCGTGTGAGGAACGATGAGTGAAGTTCAAGGTCCATTGATCGGTGTGATGGCGCTTCAGGGTGGTTTCGAGGCGCACGAGAAGGTGATCCGCAGGCTCGGCGGCCGCACGCGTCAGGTGCGGGTTCCGGCCGATCTGCAGGGTTTGGACGCGCTGATCTTGCCTGGAGGCGAGTCGACGACGATGACGCTCGGAGTTGAGCGCGAGGGCCTCGCAGAGCCGCTGCGCGCGTTTGCGGCGTCGGGCAAGCCTGTGCTCGGCACCTGCGCAGGGATGATCATGCTTGACCGCGAGCACCTGAACGTGCTCGATGGGACCACGAAGCGCAACGCGTTCGGGCGCCAGTTGCACTCCTTCGAAGCTGATTTCGAGGTCAAGGGTGTTCCCGGCGGGCCGCTGCACGCGATCTTCATCCGTGCCCCCTGGATGGCCGAACGCGGCCCCAAGATCGAGGTGCTCGCAGAGGTTGACGGGCACCCCGTGGCGGTCCGACAGGACAACATCCTCGCGCTCTCCTTCCACCCGGAACTCACCGGCGAAGACCGCATCCACCAACTCTTCCTCGACTCCGTTGCCGGGGAACAGACCGCCGGCTCAGGGCAGGACCGACAGCCCTAGCGGCGAACCCCGAAGAGATGCCCATTCAGACCTCCAGTCTCCGTCGGTGGATCACCGCGGCTGCAGTCGGCGGGGTGGCGCTCGGCCTCGCGGCCTGCGGTAGCTCGAACCACACCGGCACGACGCACTCCTCAACCGTCAACGGCAAACCTGCGCAGGCGAGCGGCACCGTGAAGAGCTCGACCAGCCCGGCAACTTCCACGGGCACGGCCACGACCGGGACCGCGACCGGGACTGCTACGACTGGCACCAGCTCCACGCCGGGCAGCGGCGGAGCCGGGTTCGGTGGATCGTCGAAGATGAGCGAGTGCGGGACCTCGGGTCTAAGCGTCAAGCAGATCGCGGCCAGCGGCGCGACCGGGCACTCGCTGCTGGTGTATGCGCTGACGAATACCGGCAGCTCGTCCTGTTACACGTTCGGTTGGCCAGGGGCGCAGTTCCTCTCGCGCAGCGGATCGGTCACGCTGGCGAACCCGACCAGGGTCACGCGCGACTACGCTGGCTCGGTTGGCGCACCTAAGCGGATCACGCTGAACTCGGGCGGCGAGGCTTCGTTCCGGCTCGTGGTCGCGGATGTCGCCAGCGGTGGAGGAGGCGCTTGCACGGCGGCCTCCGAGATCGAAATCACCCCGCCGAACAACACGACCAGTCTGAAACTTCCGCTGAGTCGCGGAACCGTCACGTGCGGATCGGCGACGATCACCCCGGTGGTCGCCGGAACCGGGGCGAACCCCTCCTGAGGGCGAGCATTCTGCTCAGCGACCGCCTATACCGGTCGCTCAACAGAATCCTGAGCAAACTAGCTGTGTCGGGACCGCTCGCTCAGCGCGCAACGGAGCTGAACGAGCTGACCTCGGGGCCGACGTGCTCGACCACGGTGCCAGCCTCGAGCAGCAGGTCGAGGTGCCCGAGTACTTCGGAGATCATCAGCGGGGCCTGGGTGATCGCCATCCGGCCCCACATCGCGACCGCGATCTGATAGGCGGTCAGCGGCTCCGCCTGCAGTGTTCTTGCGATCTTGCGCGCACGCCGCTCGTGAATCCGAAGCCGCTCGGTAATCAGATCGCGGTGCGCGGTTACCGCCGGGCCGTGGCCCGGCAGGATCACGGTGCCGTCAGGCAACCCATAGGTCTCGCTGAGCGACGCACGGTAGTCAAGCAGCGGATGCGGCCGCACGCCGTCGAGTTCGGTCCCATCTCTCAAGGGCCGCGCGAGAATCGCATTCGAGGCCACCGATTGCATCAGGTGATCCCCGCCGAACACAACACCCGCGGCGTCATCGACAAGCAGCAGGTCAGATGGGCTGTGCCCGGGACGGTGTAGCGCTTTCAGGGTCCGGCCTCCCGCCACCAACGTGGCTCCGTCAACGAGCTCGATATCGACCTGTCCCGAGGATCCGAAGGCACGCGTCAACATCGCACTCACCGCGAGCGCGGCGTTCAGATCCTCGGGAACGCCGTGACGTGCCATCAGCCCGCGGGCATAGTCGTCGTCAGCTGCGGCGCTCGTAGGAAACGAGGCCAGCCACTGCTTCAGCGGCGCGAACGCCGCCACCGATGCCCCCGAGCGCTGCTGCAGCACCGAGGTCAGGCCGATGTGATCGGTGTGCTGGTGGGTCAGGATGATCAGCTCAAGGTCCTCGACTCGCACGCCGTGCGAGGCGAGTCCAGCTTCGAGCACGGTCAACGATGACGCCAGATTCGGCCCCGTGTCGATCAGCGTCAGCGGATCGCCGGGCAGCAGGTACGTGTTCACGTCCCCAACTAGGAACGGGGTCGGGATCGCCAGCTCGTGGATCGCGGAAGGCTGCATAAGGGTGAGGCCGTGGGTGACGGTGCGGGTCAAGCGCGACCCGCACCGGAAAACTTAGGTTCCGAACCTAAGAGCCGCTAACTGCGAATCAAGCCCAGAACTTCGTCGCGGCGGCGCTCCATGTCTTCGGGCGAGAGCAGCGACTCCAGGCACAGCCGCAGCAGCGGCTCGGTGTTCGAGGAGCGCACGTTGAAGTGCCAGTCGTCATAGTCGATTGAGATCCCGTCGAGTTCGCTCTGACGAGCGTCCGCGTAGCGCGCCTTGATCTCGGCGATCTTCCCGGCCTGATCGGCGACCTCCGAGTTGATCTCCCCGGAGATGAAGTATTTGGAGCGGTACTCGCCGACGATCTCCGACAACTTGGCGCCGCTCTCGGAAAGCTCCTCGAGAATCAGCAGCGCCGGGATCGTGCCCGAGTCGGCGCAGAAGAACTCCTGGAAGTAGTAATGGCCCGAGACCTCGCCGCCGAAGATCCCGCCGTCGCGGCGCATGCGCGTCTTAAAGAACGCGTGCCCGACGCGGTTCTCGAGCGCCGTCCCACCGGCGGCGGTCACGACATCGGCGACCGCTCGCGACGCGCGCACGTCATACAACACCGTTTCACCAGGGTGCTTGCGAAGCAGCCGCTGGGCGAGGATCGCGGTGAGGAAATCGCCGTCCACGAACTCGCCCTTGTCGTCGACGAAGAAGCAGCGGTCAGCGTCGCCGTCCCAGGCGATCCCGAGGTCGGCACCCTGGCGCACGACCTCCGCCATGATGAACTCGCGGTTCTCGGGCAGCATCGGGTTCGGCTCGTGGTCGGGGAACTCGCCGTTGGGAACGAAGTAGGTCTCGACCATCTCCAGGCCGAGCGAGCGCAGCAGCGGACCGCACATCGGACCGGACATGCCGTTGCCGCCGTCGACGACGATCTTCAGTGGCTTCAGCTTCGCCGGGTCGATGAAACGCGCCACGTACTCCTGGAACTCCTTGTAGATGTCGGTGCGCTCGATTACGCCCTGCGCCGCTGAGGGCGGCAGTTCGTCGAGCCCATGCAGAGACAGCTCCTTCAGCTCCGGGATGCCGGCGTCGCCCGACAGCGGCAGCGCACCCTCACGCACCAGCTTGGCACCGGTGTAGGCCTTGGGGTTGTGCGACGCGGTGCACATCATCCCGCCGTCGAGTCCGCGCGAGCCGACCAGGTAGTAGAGCATCTCGGTGCCGATCTCGCTGGCATCGACAACGTCCGCTCCGGTGGCCGTGATGCCGGCCGCATAAGCGTCGGCCATCGCCTTGGCCTGCAGTCGCATATCGCGGCCAAGACCGAGCGTGAGGCTCTCGACCGGCTTGCCGGAAAGCTCGGAGATCACATGCGCGAACGCGCGTCCGATGCGTTCGGCGCCATGCTCGTCGATGTCGCGTCCGTAGACACCACGGACGTCGTAGGCCTTGAAGATTCCGGGATCGATCACGCTCATGGGGCCTGATCGTACCCGGGGACGGTGAAGCCAACGGGTAGAGGCCTAAACTGAGTACATATGTCAGGGCATTCGAAATGGGCTTCCATCAAGCACAAGAAGGCGGTAGTCGACGCTAAGCGCGGCCAGCACTTCACCAAGCTCGCGCGTGCGATCACCGTCGCCGCCAAGGAAGGTGGGGGAGACCCGGCCGCAAACGCATCGCTCGCGCTCGCGGTCCAGAAGGCGCGTGACGCGTCGATGCCAAAGGACAACATCGAGCGTGCGATTGACAAGGGCACGGGTGCCGGTGCTGATGCCGAAAGCTTCGACACGGTGATGTACGAGGGCTACGGTCCGGGTGGTGTCGCGATGCTGATCGAGGCGCTCACCGACAACCGCAACCGCACCGCCGCGGACGTGCGGCACATCGTCGGAAAGCACGGCGGATCGCTTGGCGAACCGGGCTCGGTCGCATACCTGTTCGAGAAACAGGGCGTACTGCTGATCGATGCCGACAAGTACTCCGAGGACGATCTGATCGCCGCGATCGACGCCGGCGCCGAGGACGTTGAACTCGACGAAGACGTCTACGAGGTGGTCACAGCTCCGGGCGACTTCACGGCTGTGCGTGACGCGCTCGTCGAGGCCGGTGTCGAGATCGAAAGTTCCGACGTGACGCAGCGCCCGAAGACGCGCGTGCCGCTCAGCGAGGACGACGCCGCGAAACTTATGAAACTCATCGACGCGCTCGAAGAGAACGATGATGTTGGGGCCGTGCACGCGAATTACGACGTCGATGCTGAGGTTCTCGAGCGGATTCTCGGTTGAACCAGGGATTTCGTAACTTAATGCGAGTCTTGGGCCGCTAACCTCGCCCAGCGATGAAACTAAAGGCACTCTCCACGGGCCTCGCGGCCCTCGCGCTTGGTGTTGGCCTGGCAGCCTGCGGCGGCAGCAGCCCCGCCCCAGGGGTCGTCACGGCTCCGGGTGACGGCGCCACCGCGCCGGTCGTCACCACACCCCAGGACATCTCACCCAGCTCCGGGCCGCTGGCCAAGGAGCCGAGCTTCTCGGTTCCGACCGGCGCCGCTCCCAAGAAGCTCGTGGTCAAGACCCTGATCAAGGGCACCGGCCCGACCGTCGCCGAGGGTGACACCGTCTACGTCAACTACGTGGGCAAGATCTTCAAGACCGGCAAGGTCTTCGATGCGTCGTGGAAGGACACCCCGGGCAAGACCTTCGAGGTCGCCAACGTGGGCCCGTCCGCGCAGGTCATCAAGGGCTGGCAGCAGGGCCTCGTTGGACTTCAAGAGGGCGGCCGCTACATGCTGATCATCCCGCCCTCGCTGGCCTACGGCCCCAAGGGCTCCGGATCGACGATCCCGGGCAACGCGACCCTGGTGTTCGTGATCGACGTCGACAAGGTCGTCAAGGCCGGCTGAGTCAGCTCCCCGAGCATTTAGCTGTTTACGAGGGGCGGCCTGTGTTGGCCGCCCCTTCTACTTGAAGGCATCTGCCGGGTTCGCCGCGCAGCTGGGCAGGCGTCCGAGGCCGCGGGCAGAATATACGAACACATGATCGTTTTAGGAGTGGATCCGGGCGTCGCCAACACCGGGTACGGGGTCGTCAGCGGCGAGGGTTCGCGGCTGCTGTCCGTGCAGTACGGGGTGGTCGAGACTCACAAGTCGCTGCCGCTTCCCGAGCGCCTGCAGGAGATCCACGCTGACGTACTCGATTTGGTCACGCGCTTCGATGTCGAGGCCGTGGCGGTTGAGGACCTCTACTTCGGGCAGAACGTACGCACCGCGATGGCGGTCGGCCAGGCGCGCGGCGTGGTGCTGCTCGCGGCCGCGCAACGGGGTCTCCCGGTGCGCTCCTACACCCCGCAACAGGTGAAGGGTGCGGTTTGCGGATCGGGTCGCGCCGACAAGCGGCAGGTGGCGGGCATGGTGGCGCGGCTGCTGGGCATGGCCGCTGCACCGAAGCCAGACCACGCGGCCGACGCCTTGGCGGTCGCGATCGCCGACCTCAACCGAGCGCCGCTTGCCGATGCGGTGGCGTACGCGACCGGAGCACGAGCATGATCGCACTGCTATCAGGCAAAGTCGCGGTAAGGCGCTCGGACCACGTGATCGTGGACTGCGGCGGAGTCGGCTACCGGCTGTCGGTTTCGAGCGAAACGCTGCGGCAGGTGCCGGCCGTGGGGCACGAGGTTGTGCTGCACTCGCACCTGATCCCGCGCGACGACGCGCTGGTGCTTTACGGGTTCGCGACCGAAGAGGAACGCGACCTGTTCCTGATGCTGCTGGGCGTGCAGTCGGTCGGCCCCAAGGTGGCGCTCGACGTGCTCTCCGGCGGGCCGGTTCGCGACCTCGTGGCCGCGCTGGCGGCCGGCGACAGCGCGCGGCTGCAGGCGGTCAAGGGCGTCGGCAAGCGCACCGCGGAACGGATCGTCGTGGAGCTGCGCGAGAAGGTTGGCGTGGCGATGCCAGACGTGCCGTCGATCCCCGCGCTCAGTTCCGACGACCCACGGGTCGTGGCTCATGAAGGCCTGGTGGGCCTTGGCTACAGCCCCGTCGAAGCTGAGCAGCTGCTCTCGGGTCTCGATGGTGAGACCCCCGAGGCGCTGATCGGTGCCGCGCTGAAGGGCGCGCGCAAATGACGATCCTCTCGGCCCAGGAACTCCCCGACGACGACTCCGACCGCTCGCTGCGCCCGCGCAAGCTCGAGGACTTTGTCGGACAGGACTCGCTCAAACAGCAGCTGGCGCTCTCGATCGCAGCGACCGTCAGTCGCGGTGAGGCGCTGGACCATGTGCTGCTCGCGGGACCGCCCGGGCTTGGCAAGACCTCGCTGGCGCAGATCGTCGCGGCTGAGCTCGACGTGCCGTTCATCCAGACCGCCGGTCCGGCGCTCGAGCGCAAGGGGGACGTGGCCGCGTTTCTGACCGCGCTCGAGCCACGCTCGGTGTTCTTCGTCGATGAGATCCACCGCCTCCCGCGCGCGCTCGAGGAGACCTTCTACCCGGCGATGGAGGACCGCTGTCTGCCGATCACGGTCGGGCAGGGTGCGGGAGCCAGGGTCGTCACGATCGACCTGCCGCAGTTCACGCTGATCGGTGCGACCACCCGCACCGGACTGCTGTCGACGCCGCTGCGTGACCGTTTCGGGATCCAGCACCGACTCGACCACTACGACCCGCGCGACCTGGCGCGGATCGTCAGACGCTCGGCGCGGCTGCTGGGCGTCGAGATCGAGGACGGCGGGGCGCTGGCCGTGGCGTCACGTAGCCGCGGCACGCCGCGGGTGGCCAACCGCCTGCTCAAACGCGTCCGTGATTACGCGGAGGTGAAGGGCAGTGGGGTCGTGACCGAGCAGATCGCGGACGCCGCGCTGAACCTGCTTGAGGTCGATCAGATCGGACTTGATCGCCTCGACCGCGAGATCCTCTGGACGATCTGTGAGAAGTTCGCCGGCGGCCCGGTGGGGCTCTCGACACTGTCCGCCTCGATCGGCGAGGAGCAGGACACGATCGAAGATGTGTATGAGCCGTTTCTGCTGCAGCAGGGGCTGATCGAGCGCACGCCGCGCGGCCGTCAGTGCACTGCGCGGGCGTTCACCCATCTGGGTCTGGCGGTGCCCACGGTGCGCAGCGCCGGGGGCGGCGGCGTGGTCGAGATCTCGCCCGACGGCCAGCAGAAACTGCTCTGAGCGCTCGCGCCAAGACTCCCAGCGGTGGCGACGAGATCGCTGGGCGGGTTCGGACACGCACGTGCTCTGGCGCCAGCGCGGAAACCGTTGCGAGCGTTTGTTTTTGGTGAACCTGCGTCGTTGTGTGTCGAATCTTGCTTTTGCCTTCTATCCTGCGCCGGGATGTCGCACGAGCACTACTTCATCTGCCCGCATTGCGGGAACCGGTCAATGGGGACCGACCGCAACAACGGCTTCCGGCGTGAAGCGCGGGGTTGCGACAAGTGCGGTTTTGCGTATCTGTTCGAGCTGCTCGACGACTACTACCCGGCGCCGAGCGCGGCCTTCTTCGCCTGCGACGCGGAGGGGCGGATCGTCGACTGCGGCCGTGGAGCGTTCACGCTCACCGGGCTGCGCACCGAAGCTGTGATCGGGCAACCGGTGCAGCAGGCGCTGGGTCTCGCGTTCGAGGACGGGAGCGATCACGTGGCCACCGCGCTGGAGTGGGAAGTGCGGGTTTCGGCCAAGCCCGTGACCATCGGGGTCGCAACCGACCAGAATCAGGCGGTTGCCGACATCTTTCCGGCCTATGATGATGACGAGGGCGGAGTGCTGGTTGTGCTGACGCCTGTGAACGGGCACTGACCGCGGCAGGCACGCCGCCTACGCCAATCGTCCGATACACCGGAACGTCACAAGACCAACTAGGATCACTGCTTCATGTCTGACCGCCAACGCCACGGCTTCGTCCTGCTGTTAGTGCTGGGGCTGATCGCAGCCTCGATCGCCGTTATCGTCACGCAGCCGACGAGTCTTGGCCTCGATTTGCGAGGCGGTGTCGAGCTCGTCTACCAGGCTTCGCCGACGCCGCAGGCGAAGGTGACGACGCAGAACATGCAGAACGTGATCGACGTGATGCAGAGCCGCGTCAACCAGCTGGGCGTTTCGCAGCCGGTGATCACGACCCAGGGCGGCAATCAGATCGACGTCCAGCTCCCGAACGTGACCAACACGCTGCAGGCTGAGCAGGAGGTCGGCAAGACCGCGCGGCTCGGGTTCTATGACTGGGAAGCCAACGTGCTCATGCCCAACGGCCAGACCGTCGAGCAGGGGCTGAAGACGCAGGAGCCGAACGCGACCACGCTGAGCACCGGCGGGGGGACTGCGCCCGGCGCGGATTCGACCGCCGCTGGCGCGATGCCGCTTTACGACGCCGTCAAGCTGGCCTCGCAACAGCCGCTGGCGCCGAGCAAGAAGAACGCCAACTACGGCAGCCAGTACTACCTTTTCGGTGCCCCCGACAGTGCTGCCTGTAAGGCCTTCAAGCAACTCAATCCGAAGGTCGATGTGCCCAGTGGGCAGCACTGCCTGATTGCAGGCCCGACCCAGGCCACCTCGACGACACCACGTCAGCAGGCTGTCCAGACACTCGAGGCGGGGCTGCATCCGGACGAGATCAAGGGCGCCCAAGTGCTGGTCGTCAAGCAGGGCACGATCGTGATGCAGGCCGTGCCGAACAGCTTCGCGCCGAGCAAATGGCCCCCGTTCGGGTCGCTGACCACCAACTACTACGTGTTGCGCGATCAGGCGGCGTTGTTTGGGAACGACGTCACCAATCCGGTGGCCGGCACCGATAACAGCGGTAATCCGGATGTGCAGTTCGGCTTTACAGGCAACGGCTCGTCGGCCTTCAACAAGGTCTCGAACCAGATCGTGAACCGGGGCGAGACGCTTGGGTCCAACCAGCCTCAGCACTTCGCGGTCGCGCTCGACAATCAGCTGTTGGTGGTTCCGCAGGATAAGCAGTTCGGACTCGGAAACCAGGGCATCGAGATCAGCGGCAACTTCTCGACCTCCAGTGCTTCCAGCCTCGCGAACGAGTTGCGCCTGGGCGCGCTGCCGCTGAAGCTGAAGCAGATTTCCGAGACCAGGGTCACCGCCACGCTCGGTAGCCAGGCGCTGCACCAGGGTCTGATCGCGCTGGCGGTCGGTTTCATCGTGGTGATCCTGTTCCTGCTGTTCTTCTACCGCATCCTCGGGCTGATCGCGGTCGCCGGCCTGATCACCTACGCGATCTACTTCTACGCGCTGATCAAGCTGATCCCGATCACGATGTCGCTCGCCGGGATCGCCGGAACGATCCTCACGATCGGCGTCGCCGCGGACGCGAATATCGTCATCTTCGAACGAATAAAGGAAGAGGTCCGCGCCGGCCGATCTATCCGTCAGAGCATCGCGACCGGCTACAAGAAGGGCCTGACCGCGATCATCGACGCGAACGTGGTCACGATCATGACCGCCTTCATCCTGTTCGTGCTCGCCACCGAGGACGTCAAGGGCTTCGCCTTCACGCTCGGCGTCGGAACCTTCGTGTCACTGTTCACGGCAGTGCTCGCCACGCAGGCGGTGCTCTACACGGTTTCCGACACGAAGCTGATCAAGAGCCCCAGCGCGCTCGGCGCAACGATGGGCAAACGCCGCTGGACGTTCGACTTCATGGGCAAGTCGAAGTGGTTCTTCTCGATGTCCGGCGTGATCCTGCTGATCGGTGCGCTGGCCGTCGGCGGCCGCGGTCTGAACCTCGGCATCCAGTTCGAGGGCGGCACCCAGATCTCGGTCGGGCTCCAGCACCACGCCACCGTCTCACAGGTTTCGGCGATCACGAACCGGGCCGCCGGTGGGGGCAAGGACGTGACCGTGCAGGAGACCACCGGTGCCCACAACGGGCTCGGCAGGTTCAGCTATCAGATCGACTCGCGTTACCTGAGCCCGCAGCAGTACGAGAAGGTGCGCACCGAGCTCAACGACAAGTTCGGTATCCGCGGCGGCCTGCAGGGCAGCTTCAGCAGCACCAGTGTCGGCCCGTCGTTCGGTTCCCAGGTGGCCAAGAGCGCGATCATCGCGATCATCATCTCGCTGCTGATGATCTCGATCTACGTGGCGCTGCGATTCGAGTGGAAGTTCACGATCCCGGTCCTGATTGCCTTGATGCATGACCTGCTGATCACGGCCGGCGTCTACGCGCTGACCGGGATGACGGTCAGCACCGACACGGTCGCAGCATTGCTGACGATTCTCGGCTACTCGTTGTACGACACGATCATCGTGTTCGACAGGGTGCGCGAGAACACGCCACGAATGCCGCGCGCCGCGTTCAGCCAGATCGTGAACCGCTCGATGTCCGAGGTGTTGACAAGGTCGCTGGCGACCACGACGGTCACGTTGCTGCCGATCATCGCCCTGCTGATCTTCGGCGGCGCGACCTTGAAGTCGTTCGCGTTTGCGCTGTTGATCGGTGTCGCGTCCGGCGCCTACTCATCGATCTTCATCGCCTCGCCGGTGCTGACGCACTGGAAGGAACGCGAGCCCGCCTATCGTGCCCGCCGCGCCGCGCTCACCGCCGAGTACGGCCATGTCCCGCCGTACGCGGATGAGGATGTCGACCCGACCGCCAGGCGCGTGCGCCGCACCGGGCGTCTGACCACGCCGGAGGGCGAGGACGTGTCGCGTGCCGAGTTTGAGCAGATGAAGCGCGATCTCGGACTCGAGGCAGAGGCAACGTCGACGCGCGGCCGTCGTCGCAAGCCGGCGGACCGTGACGGAGCCGACGGAGCATCCGGCGGGGCTGACACGGCCACCGCGCAGCAGGAGGCGCCGTCGCGTGCACGCAGACCGGCCGCACAGCCGCGCCAGCCTGCTCAGCGCCCGTCGGCGCCGGCGGCTCCCAAGCAGCAGCCGTCATCGACCCAGCCCGCACCGGAGCAGCCGCAGCCTGAGCAGCCGCAGGTGGACCCCGACGCTCCCGTCGCGCCGGCGCCGGACATGGCCGAGAACGACGGCGTTGCAGACGTCACGCGTGGCGCCAGCGCGCCGCGGTCCAACCGTCGCAAGAACCGCAAGCACGGCAGGAGGTAGCGGATGGGACTGCTCGCATGGGTAATGATGGGGCTGGCCATCTGGCACTTCACCGTCTGGCTCCCGGACCGTTACTGGGGCGGGATCGTTGGTGCGTTCGTCGGCGCTGTCATCGGCGCGCCGCTCTTCGGGCTGATCGTGAACGGCTTCTCAATCCCGGGGCGCCACGACACCACCATCGTGACGGCGCTGGAAGGGATCCCGGGCGCGTTGATCGGTCTCGCGATCGTTTACCTCGTGGGCATGCGTCGCGAGCAGGCCGGCGGGCCGGCCGCGGTCGATCTGCGCTGATCTCGGCGGCGCCGCAGCGCGGCAACTAGGATCCCGACTATGGGATTGATTGATACCGCCACCGCGCCGTTGCGCGCAGTGCTGCACTCGTCCGAGGACGTGGCTGCCCCGCTACGTGATCTCGAGGACATCCAGCGGCACGTCCTGCACGCGGCCGACGCGATCAAGGACAGCACCGAGCAGCTCAGCAACCAGGTGGCCGTGCTCGACAAACTCGTCGATTCGCTCGTCCCGCTGGTGGCTGAAACGCTTCCAGCACTCACGCTCGCAGTGCAGCAACTCACGGTCGAGCTCGCGAGCGTGAAGCCGCTGGCCGACGGGGTCAATGAGCTCCGGCAGCCGTTGGCACCGCTGGCGACGCTGCCCGACCTCACCGCCGCGGTCACCGAGATCCGCGAGCCGCTGATGGCGCTACCGCCACTCACCGCGTCGGTAACTGAGCTGAACCAACGACTCGGCGTGGTCGCGGAAGTGCTTGAGCCGCTGGCCAAGGCAGAGAACGAGATGAGCAAGGTCGGGCACGTGTTCTCGCGGCATAAGCCCGACAAGCCAAGCTGAGAACACCGGGCTGACTGTCAACTGACCCGACGCTGACCCACGGTGAGGGTGAGGCGGTGGTTCATGATCGCGTCGGGTTGGGTGAGTTGCGCTGGCACCGCGCGGTCTCTCGGGCGGCGCGGTCTGTCGGGCGGTAGTCATAACCTCGGTGGATCACAACTTTCGCCGAACCCCATCTGACAACCGAAGCGGACGCGAGCGTGGCTGACGCCGCCGCAGTCCGCTTTGACCTGCCCGCCTACGACCTGAAAGCGGCGCTGGCGCTCGAGCGCGAGCTCGGCATCAGCCATGTGCTCGCCCAAATCCTGGTCCGGCGCGGGTTCGCAGACGCCGACAGCGCGCGCGCTTTCCTGAAGCCAACTGAGCGACATCCGCCATCGGACTTCAACGGCATCGATCGCGCGGTAGCGCTGATCCAGCGGCACGTGACGGCCGGCGGGCGCATCGTCGTGCACGGTGACTACGACGTCGACGGCGTCTGCGCGACCGCGATCCTGGTCACGGCGCTGCGCGCGCTCGGAGCCGACGTCGGCTGGTATCTGCCGAGCCGCACCGAGGATGGATACGGACTCGCGATGGCGACCGTCGAACGGATGGCAGAGCGTGAGATCGCGCTGCTGATCACCGTCGACTGCGCGATTACCGCGGTCGAAGAGGTCGCCGCGGCGCGCAGAGCCGGTATCGACGTGGTTGTCACCGACCACCATTCGCCGCGACAAGACGGCGCTTTGCCGGACTGCCCGATCGTGCACCCGGCCGTCTGCGAATACCCCTTCACGGGGCTCTGCGGAACAGCGGTCGCGCACAAGCTTGCCGAGGCGCTCGGCGCCGACACTGTGGATGACGACCTTGAGCTGGTGGCACTCGCGACCGTCGCCGACCTGATGCCGCTGAAGGGTGAGAACCGCCGCATTGTGAGGGACGGGATCCGCCAGCTGGCGGGGACCAGACGTGTGGGGCTGCGCGCGCTGATGGAGGTATCTCGCACCGACCCCAGCGCACTTGATGCGACCGCGCTGGGATTTCGGCTGGCGCCGCGGATCAACGCTGCGGGCCGACTGCGCCGGGCCGACGCCGGGCTTGAACTGCTGCTGACCACAGATGCGCAGCGCGCGGCAGAGATCGCACAGGAGCTTGATCAGCTGAACGCCGAACGGCGCGCGGTTGAGGACCGGATCAAATGGGAGGCGTCCGCGCTGGCGGCGGAGCAGGGCGAGCGCAGCGCCTATGTGCTCGCGGGCCAGGGATGGCACGCCGGCGTGATCGGGATCGTTGCTTCGCGCATGGTCGAAGAGCTCGGACGGCCGGTGCTGATGGTGGCGTTGCCGCCGCAGGGGCAGTCAGGAGATGGGCACGGATCGGGTCGCAGCATCCGCGGCTTCGACCTGCTCGCCGGACTGGATGCGTGTGGCGAGCTATTGATCCGTCACGGCGGCCACCGTGCCGCCGCCGGCCTGACCATCGACCAAGACCAGCTCGAGGCCTTCCGGGAGGCGTTCGAACAGCACGCGCAGGCCGTCATCACTCCCGAGCTGCTGCTGTCGACCGAACACGTGGACGCGTCGGTTTCGGGTCCTGACCTGACGCTCACGCTCGCTGAGGAACTGCTGCTGCTGGAGCCGAGCGGGCAGGGTAACCCGCCCGCGAATCTGTTCGTGAGCGGCGCGACGTTCGACGACGTCAGAGCGGTATCGGACGGAAAGCATGCACGCTTCACCGTGAATTCCGGGGGCGTGAGGGCCAATGCGGTCGCCTTCGGATACGGCGTCAAGGTCCCCGGAGCCGCCGCGAAGGACGCAGCCGCTCAGCCGGTCGACGCCAGCTTCAGACTGGAGCGCAACGTCTGGAACGGCGTCGTCGAGCCGCGGCTGGTGCTGCGCAAGGCGGCTCCGTGCGCACCCGCCCCGATCACGGTGCTCGGCGAACCCGAGGATTTCCTGTCCGCGGTCTTCGAGGAGCTCTATCGCGACCTGGAACTCGAGCTCGAGATGGCCGAGGAGTACGCGGGCACGCGCGAGCGCACGGTGCTCGACCGGCGTGGCGAGAGCACCCTGGCGGTCATCACCGACGCTGAGGCAGCCGCCCGCAATCGCCAAGCGGGCGGCGTACTGGTGGTCTGCGCAGACGTGTCCAGGCGGCTTCCAGGACTCGCCGCGCGCTCTGGCGGCTATGCACTGATCAGCCACGCCGCGCTCGCCGAGGAGCCCGAGCTGATGTGGCAGGCCGAGCAGGTCGTGGTGATCGACCCGCCTGCGAGCGCCGCCGCTCATGCGCTCACGCTCAGTGGTCCAGGCTTCACGCAGCTGGCCTGGGGCGCCGCTGAGCTACGCTTTGCTGAGCAGATGCACGAGCAGGAGTACGAACTCCGAACCCCGCTCGTGGTGTTGTACCGGTCTCTACGGGAACGGGGCGGCGCCAGTGGCGAGGAGCTTGAGCGGTTGCTCCGTGGCGACGGGAAACGCGGCCGCTCCGCCAGGCTGGCGGGGCGCCTCGTCAGGGTCCTCGCGGAGTTGCAGCTCATCAGCCTTGACCCTGATCTGCCGAGCCTGAAACTCGTCGATGGCCAGCGCACGGAGCTGGATCAGTCGCCGAGCTACAGGGCATATGTGCAAATCAGCGAGGACGGACAACGATTCCTGAGCGGGTCAAAACATCTGAACTGAAGGGTGGCGGCACCAGCGTCATAGCGGCCGTGAACGGGGCGTCCGGCGCCGCGGCGGTCAGCGACGCCTCGCTCGAGGCTGAGCTGAGCGCGCTGTCCGACGCCGAGCAGAGTCTGCTTTCCGATCTGTTCGCGATCGTTGAAGAGCACGCCGGGGAGGCAGCGCTCGCGATCGACCGCGGGCCGGTGCAGCGGGCGTTCATCTACGCCTGCCACCACCATGCCGACCAACGCCGCCGCTCGGGCGAGGACTTCATCGTCCATCCGGTCTCGGTCGCCAAGATCTGCGCCGGCATGCGCCTCGATACGGAGACGCTCTGCGCCGCGCTGCTGCACGACACCGTCGAGGACACGTCGGCGTCGCTGACCGAGGTCAAGGAGCAGTTCGGAGAGGAGGTTGCGGGCCTGGTCGACGGCGTGACCAAGCTGGACAGCCTCACGTTCCAGTCGCGCGACGAGGCGCAGGCCGAGAACTACCGCAAGATGATGGTCGCGATGGCGTCGGACATCCGCGTGATCCTGATCAAGCTCGCCGACCGTCTGCACAACATGCGCACGATCGACGCGATGCCGAAGCACAAGCAGATTGAGAAGTCGCGCGAGACGCTCGATATCTACGCGCCGATAGCTCACCGGCTCGGCATCCACACGATCAAGTGGGAGCTAGAGGACCTCGCATTCCAGACCCTGCACCCGCGCAAGTACAACGAGATCAAGCAGCTCGTAGCCCAGCATCGCGATGAGCGCGAGGCCTACGTCAACCAGGCCGGCGATTACCTGCTCGGCGAGCTCAAGGACGTCGGCATCAAGGCGCAGATCTCGGGCCGCGCCAAGCACTTCTATTCGATCTATTCGAAGATGACCAAGAAGGGCCGCGAGTTCAACGAGATCTACGACCTCACCGCGATGCGCGTGATCGTTGACTCGGTGAAGGACTGTTACGGCGCCGTGGGCGTGATCCACTCGCTCTGGAAGCCGCTGCCGGGCCGCTTCAAGGACTTCGTCGCGATGCCGAAGTTCAACATGTACCAGTCGCTGCACACGACCGTGATCGGTCCCGAGGGGCGGCCGCTGGAGATCCAGATCCGTACCCGCGGGATGCATGACCTGGCTGAATTCGGAATTGCGGCGCACTGGATGTACAAGCAGGGTGACGCTGCCAACGGCGGCGGGCGCCCGGCAGGCAAAGCCCGCAGCGACGCCAGCGCGAGCGACGACGACGGCAAGCTCAAGTGGCTGCGGTCGCTGGTGGACTGGCAGAAGGATGTTGCCGACCCGCGTGAGTTCGTGGAAACGCTGAAGGTCGACCTATTCGAAGACGACGTGTTCGTGTTCACCCCCAAGGGCGAGGTGAAGTCGCTCGCCGCCGGTGCGACGCCGCTGGACTTTGCCTACGAGATCCACACCGACGTCGGACACCGCTGTGTCGGCGCCAAGGTCAACGGCAAGATCGTCCCGCTCAGCTATCAGCTCAAGTCAGGCGACATCGTCGAGGTGCTGACCTCCAAGCGTGAGCGTGGCCCGTCGCGGGACTGGCTGTCGCTGGTGAAGACCTCACGGGCACGCAACAAGATCAAGGCCTGGTACAAGGCCGAGAACCGCAAGGACACCGAGCACGCCGGGCGTGAGCTGCTGCAGGACGCGCTGCGCAAGCAGGGCCTGCCGTCGCAACGGATCGCCGGCTCGCCGATGATGGCCGATGTCATCCGCGAGATGGGCTTCCGCAAGGGCGACGATTTCTACATCGCGCTCGGCGCCGGCAAGGTGCAGACCGGGGTCGTGATCAACAAGGTAATCCAGCGGCTGAAGGAGGGGGAGGCGCCCGAGTCCGAGCAGACCGCCGCCGCTGACCTGCTGCAGACCACGCGCAAGCGTGCACGCCCGACAACCTCATCCAACCGCTACGGAATCGCGGTCGACGGGATCGACGAAGTGATGCTGCGGATGGCCAAATGCTGCCACCCGGTTCCCGGCGACGAGATCGTCGGCTACATCTCGCTGGGACGCGGGATCACGATCCATCGCGAGGACTGTCCCAACGTGCGCGTGCTGCGCCAGGACCAGGATCGCTTCACCCCGGTCTCGTGGGAGGGCGACGCCGAGACGTCGTTCCAGGTCGAGATCGAGGTTCAAGGCTGGGACCGTCACCGTCTGCTCGAAGATCTCTCGCGCACGTTCGCCGAGGGCGGGATCAACATCCTCGAGGCGCGTTGCACCGTCAACCACCCGATGATCCGCAACCAGTTCGTTGTCGAGGTCGGTGACACCCGCAGCCTCGACCAGGCGATCAACCGCCTGCGCAACATCGAGAACGTGTTCGACGCGTATCGCGTCACCCCAGGCGCCGGCGGCTAGAGCCCGGACGGGCACGACCGGCGGCTAGAGGTCGACCGGCACGACCGCCGCCCAGCGCTCACTGCACCGGCACGACCGGCGTCCGAGCGCTCCCGGCGGTTGCACGAGCGCGATCGTCCGCGGTGTCATCGCTCGACGCCACGTTCGACGCCGGTGCGCTTGACCCGGGTCATGTGCGTCTCGAACCGCGGCGACTTGGTGGTCACCACCGCCTCACCGGTTTGCATCCGCTGGATCGCGGCCGGCTCCACCAGTGGCCGGTCGACGATCCGGGCGTTGGTCCCGTAGCTGCGGCCACCGTCGCGCTCGGTGAAGGTGTGCTCCCAGTCTTTGACGCTGCCGGCCATCCGCGAAACCGCCTCGGCCGACTCGGGAACGTCCTGGCGATGCGAGATTTTGACCGCGGTGTTGCCGACCACCTGCTGACGGAAACCGCGGCCGGCGCGGTCGAGGTCCGAGAGTTCCTGGGTAGCCAGAAGTACGCCGACGCCCGACTCGCGGCCGCGGGCGAGCAACGCCAGCACGTTGTCGGATCCGAGCGCGGAGAACTCGTCGATTACGACGGTCGCTTGTGGCGGGTTGCCGCCGTCGTTCAGCCGTGCGCCCGCCGCTGTGACCAGGTCCTGGACGACCATCGTGCCGATCTGCGCCGCGAGGTGCCCGTAGCTGCTCGAGTTGAGGCTGAACAGCACCACATCGCCGCCGTTCAGTGCCGCTCTCACGTCAAGCTCGGGGGGCGCGTGGCCGGCCAACCGCTGCGGGGTGCTGCCGCCCTGTGTCGGCGCGCCGCCGCTGTGCAGCGACTGGCGCGCGACCGGAGGCTCCAGGAACGGACCTGTGTGCGACTCGGTGATCAGTGCGAGCCGCGATGCCAGGCCTCGGACCGCGCTCAGCTGATCCGGGGTTAGCGACCGCACATAGTCCCGCACCGCCGCGGTGCGCGCCGGCGGCAGGTCCGCCGCGCTCGCTGCCAGCCGCCGCGGATCGAGCAGTTCGACAACACCCGCGAGTGTGACCGCCCGTGATCGCGAGCGTTCCTGCAGCACCTGGATCGCGGTCTGCAGATAACGCTCTGCGGCGCGCTTGTAGTGGGGCTCGGTGAAGCGCTCGGTCGCAATCAGCTTGTCCTTCAGTTCGGTCGCGTTGCCGTGTGCGAGCGGGTTCCAGACCGCGCCGCCGTCGAGTGTCCAGACGGTCGTCCGTCGACCAGCACGCGCGGCGGCCGCGCTGAGATCGCTGGCAAAGCCGGGGGAGCCTTTCAGATCGATCACGATCACCGGCCGCTGCTTGTTGATTTGGTGCGTGGCCAGGGTCAGCAGGGTCGTGGTCTTGCCCGAGCCGCTGGCACCGAGTACAAGACCGTGGGCTGCCAGCGCGCGGTCCGCAATCGTCACGCTACGTCCGGTCCGTGTGTCCTGCCCGACAACTGCAGCGCCGGGGTTGTCGCTCGCGCGCGCGGCTGCGGAACGCGGATGTGCTCGCAGGCGGCGGGCGACGAACAGGCTGCTTCGCACCGCGACCGCACCCATTAGCACGACCACTGCAATTCCGGTCGGCGCGGCCACCAACGTGGCCATCACCACGGCCGAATACAGGATCAGAGCGCGGTTGTTGCGCCGTCGGTTCGGATACGGATGCGTGGCTGGCTCGGTCACCGCGGCCTGGCTATCCACGCGCTCGCCACGCAGTTCTGTGGCCAGCCATCTCAGCATGCTCATCGCAGCCTCCTGTCGCTGTGCCCCGACTCGCGGGGGGACTGTTGTCGGCCGCGCTCACCGCGCTGGCCCTTGCTTTGAAGCGATGCGCCGTTGGGTTCCGCGGGAGCGGACAGGCGCTCGGGTGGCGGCGCCGGGCCCGACACGGTCGGTGCCGCGGATCAGCTGCACGCTGATCGTGTTTGTGGCGCCTGCCCAGTGGACAGCCGCCTGTACCTGTGTGCCGACGCGCCGGTCGGGGACCAGGTAGAGGACGTGGTCGTAGCGCCGATCGATCGCATAGCCCGACGCGATCTCGCGTAGCCGGGTTCGCCCCTTGAAGCTCAGCTCGAGCTCCACCGCGATGCGGTATCCGCGCGCTGTCTCCAGGCGCAGATCGGGGTAATGGAGGTCCGAGCCGGGGCCGCGTCGGTGCTCAGCGTGCCACAGCCCGATGCCGTATTTGAGATCCGGCTGTTGGTTGGCGGCGCGGCCATCGTGGGAGCGCATTTCGCGTTCACTGACGATCTCGCGCATCGGTCCGAATGCGCCGTCGCGGGCGGCGAGTGACAGCCATGCGACGCTGACATCGTGGCGAAATGTGAGGCTGTTCAACCTCGGTGGCTGCAGCGGACTCCCGACCGCAGTGAGCCCGCGCCCACGGATCAACACGGCCCAGGGCTGCCCCGCAAACAGTGGGCAGTGGGAGAGCAGCTTACGTTCGGCCAGCGGCTGTAGCCGCGCCCGCGCAGTGCGGACACTGACAGCTTGCAACGCTGCCAGCTGGGGCGTGATCGCTACGCGTTGCTCGGCCAGCCAGGTGAGCAGCTCGCGGTCGCGATCACTGAGCGGCGGTTCAAGGTTTGATCCCATCGCCCAATAGAGGCGTGAGCAGGGGGTGAATCACCCCCTCCGTCAGAAATTTCACATTTCGAGGCGGGCGCGCCGAGGCCCGCGGGAAGCTTCAGCGCGATGCGCGACTGCGGCGGGCGTCAGGAAACGACGGTGAGCGCCTTCGCCGCGATCCCGAACTCGAACTGCGCACGAGATCCGATGTAGTCACCGTCGACCTGAACGGGCAGCGCCCGCTGATCGAGCGTGCGCACCTGCAGCGCATGTGCGCCGGTGAACTCCTGAACCTGGCGGTGGTCGGCCACATTCGCGCGTGACGACAGCGCTCGCCAGGCGATTGTCGGAATATCAAGCGGACTGGTCCGCTTCAGCACCAGTGCCGATAGATCGCCGCTGTCGAGCCGCGCGCCCGATGCCATGTCCACGCCGCGATCGCCGAAGTAGGTGTAGGGATTGGTGTTCTGGACCAGCGCCGTTACGCCCTCGACGCTCGACCCGTCCTGCGCGCCGCCGCCGACGCGCACGCTCAGCTTCGGCGGCTTCACCAGATATTCGCGACTGTAGGTCGCGCTTGCCACCCAGGCGTAGTAGTACTCACCGAGCCGTGCCTTCAGGTCGGGGTTGGCGTCGACCCGCTCGACCACGCTCGCGTCGAGGCCGACGCCAGCCGAGAACAGGAAGTAGCGGCCGTCTACCTTGCCGAGATCGACGCGGCGCGGTTGCCAGCGATCGGCCATCTTCAGCAGGTGCTCGGTGGCCGCGACCATATCCGCCGGTATTCCCAGCATCCGGCAATAGACGTTGGCGCGCCCGCCGGGCAGGCAGGTCAACGGCGTACCGGACCCGACCAGACCATTGGCGGCCTCGTTGACGGTGCCGTCGCCGCCAAAGGCGACGATTGCGTCGTAGCCCTCGCCCGCGGCCTCGCGACACAGCTCGGTCGCGTGCTCGCGCCGTTCGGTATCGACCGCATCGACGATGTAGACCCCTCGCAGGGCCGAGATCACCACTGTGCGTAGGCTGTCCGAGACGGTTGTCGCGTACGGATTGACGATCAGCAACAACCTCCGTTTCTCGGTGCTGTCATCGCCCGCGAGGGCATGTTGGAGGAGTGTCTCGGGGTCGATATCGGTCGCAGTCACTCGCATAGGATATGCTGTGAGCCACATAGCAGTACGCATCCAGAGGGGTGGAGGGAAATGGCCCTATGAAGCCCCGGCAACCGGCCGACCGACTCACACAAGCGGGTCGAAGGACACGGTGCCAATTCCATCAGGCTCACTACGACAAGCCTGGGAGATGTGGGTAGGGCGGTAAAAAACCTCCAACCACGGAACCCGGCGGAGGTTTTCATATGCCGCCCGAATCACTACGTTGCAAAGAATGTAAGACCGAATACCCGCTCGACGCACGTTACGTGTGTGAGCGTTGCTTTGGCCCGCTCGAGGTCAAATACGCCTCCCGCGCAGGCGCCGACGCAGCCGAGCTGAAGCGTCGTATCCAGGCTGGACCACAGACGATGTGGCGCTACAGCGACTTCCTTCCGGTCCAGCATCCCGCATCGTCGCTGTCCACCGGTTTCACGCCGTTGATCAAGGCCGACCGCCTGGCCGATGAACTCGGTCTGGGGGAGCTGTGGATCAAGAATGACGCTGCCAACCCGACGCACTCGTTCAAGGACCGGGTCGTGTCGATCGCGATCGCGCGTGCGGTCGAGCTCGGCTTCAAGACGATCGCCTGCGCCTCCACCGGCAACCTTGCGAACGCCGTGGCCGCGCACGCCTCCGCGGCGGGCCTTGAGTCGTACGTCTTCATCCCGTCCGATCTGGAGGAGCAGAAGATCCTCGCGACCGGCATCTACGGGACCAATCTGGTTGCCGTGAATGGCAACTACGACGACGTCAACCGGCTCTGCACCGAACTCTCGGGCGACCACGAGTGGGCGTTCGTGAACATCAACATGCGGCCCTATTACGCCGAGGGCTCAAAGACGCTCTCGTACGAGATCGCCGAGCAGCTCGGCTGGCAGCTCCCCGACCGCGTGGTCGGGCCGATCGCCTCCGGTTCGCTGTTCACCAAACTCGCGCGCGGGTTCGAGGAGTGGCTCGAGGTTGGGCTGGTGGAAGGCAAGCTGCCGATCTTCAATGGCTCGCAGGCTGAGGGCTGCAATCCGGTCGCGGCGGCGTTTCGCGACGGCCAGGACTTCTGTAAGCCGGTCAAGCCCAACACCATTGCCAAGTCACTGGCGATCGGCAATCCGGCTGACGGCCCCTACGCGCTGGATCTGGCCCGGCGCAGTGGCGGCGCGATCGACGCCGTCAGCGACGACGAGGTTCGCGAGGGGATCAAGCTCCTGGCCCGCACCACCGGCGTGTTCACAGAGACCGCAGGCGGAGTCACGATCGCGACGCTGAAGAAGGTCGCTCAGCGCGGCGACATCGACCGCTCCGAGCGAGTTGTGGCTGTGATCACCGGCGAAGGTCTGAAGACGCTCGAATGCGCGCGCGGAACCTTCGAAGCATGGGAGATCGACCCGACCACTGACGCATTTGAGGACGCGCACGCGCAGCATCAAGCGGTTGCGGCCTGAGCTACCCATAGGAGAACCCAGATGGCAATCACCGTAAAGATCCCGACCCAGCTGCGCGCGACCACGAACGGCGAGGCCAGCGCCGAGGTCGAGGCCGCCACCGTCGGCGAAGCGCTCGACGCGCTCTACGCCCAGCACGGCGAACTGAAGGCCCGCATCGCCGACGACAACGGCTTGCGCCGGTTCGTCAACGTCTATGTGGGAGGCGAGGACATCCGCTTCCTGCAGGGCCTCGAAACCGCAGTGAAGGACGGCGACGAGGTCACGATCCTTCCCGCCGTAGCCGGCGGCTGCTGACACGCCCGCTCCGCTGGTAGTGGCCTGCGGGCCACTACCAGCGACAGCTGTCGCCTCGCGTCGCGCTCATGATCTCGCCATAACCGATCAGGCGGGCGAGCTTGCTAGCTGGCGCGCTAGCCGCCCAGGTCGGCGCTGAACGTATTCAACATGCTGCTGATCACCTTTCCGCCGCTCTTGATCCAGGCGGCGTAGGCGCTCTGCAAGTGGCTGACCGCGGTCTTGTCCTTGCTGTCGGTGTGTTTGCCGAAGTCGGCGACGAGCCTCTTCGGATAATCGGGCAGGTTCACCACGGCGATGAACTTTTTCTCATACGCCGCAGTCGCTTTCGGAATCACCGTTGGCGCGGCCTTGATCGCACGCGCGTCGGCGCAGACGTTCGTCACCCCGAGTTTCGAGATCGCGCTGTACCCGCGATACGTGCCTGCAGCATCAACCTTCACCGCCGCCGACCACTTCAAGCCCGCGATCTTCTTCAGATCCGCGAGCACGGCCTTTGCGTCGTAGACGGTGCTGCGGACCAGCAGGTTGGCCTCAATTTCGGCCGACAACGCCGCGGAGACCTTGGTGGACGCGGTCTTCTCGAGCGACTTGAACGTGGCACCACAGTTGGCCGCGATCGACTTGGACCAGGCATCGCCCAGTTTCTTCGCGTTCGCGAGGTTCTTGGTCTGCACGCTCACGACATGGGCGTCGAGCGCAGCAGCCTTGGCCGTCGCCTGTTGATCGGGTGAGGTGGTGGCCGCCGACGCAATCGGAACTGCGATCGCCAGGACACCGACCACGACTGCACACAGCACGAACAAACGGCCGCGCACGCGGCGCTGAACAGACAGCATTGAATCCCCTTAGTGCTATTGCGAAAGCCCCTGTTGGGCTGCGCGGAGTACAGCATAAGCGGGTCGGGCCGCGCGTGAAGGCAGTTGCTGGGTCGACAGGTCACCGCGCGCCGGTCGCACAAACAAAATGGGGGTCCGGACCTCGCGGCCCGGACCCCCATTGTCGTTTTCCCGGAGGGAGCGGGAACTACAGGGCGGCGATGATCGTCTCCAGTGCGGTCACGAGGCCGGTTAGTCCGCCCGTTGCGCCGGAGGCGCCGGAGGGCAGGTGTGAAACCGCGGCTTGAACGTCAGCCTCGGCCTTCTTGAGTGCCTTTTGGGCTGCGGCAGTCTTGCCCTTGCTGAGGTCGGTGACTGCCTCCTGAGTCATGACCGCCGCCTTAGTGAGGTCGGCGCCTGACTTCGTGCCAGAGACGCCGGTGAGGTCTCCGAGTACGCCGTCAAGGGTCTTGATGACGGTGGTCAGCAGCGATGTGATGACCCCGGTGCCCGACTTTGATTTCAACTGGTGCAGGAGGTTGTTGAGCTCCGCCTGCAGCGCCTGGCCCGGGTTGCCTTTGGCTCCCGACCCAGACCCGGACCCGATCGCACCGAGGCTTGACGAGACCGTCTTCAGTTGCTTGATCAGCGACTTGAGGCCGCTCGCGCCCGGGAAGCTGGTTCCAGCCTCGCCGAGCACCGACTGGAACTTCGCCGCCGCCTTCTGGAACTCCGCGGCTGCACCGCTGGTGTTGCCGTTGCTGAGGTCGGTGAATGCGGCCTTGAGGTCCGACTCGGCGGCCTTCAAATTGCTCTGCGCCTTGCTGCCGTACTTCCCGCCGGCGACGAGCTTGAGGTCGTTGCCGAGCGCGGAGACAGTCCTGCCGAGGTTATGCACCGCCTCGCCCAGGGTTCCGACCAGCTTCAGCAACGGGTTGCTGCCGGTGCCGAGCCCCCTGAGATCCGCGACCAGCGTCGTGATTGTGACCTCGAGGTCCTTGACCACGTTTCTGTTGGTCACAACCGAACCGCGTTTGGGCAGCTCGGTGACCCGCAGCATCACCTTCCCCGGTGTGCGCGAGCGTGCGCCCCTGGTTTCAGTGATCGCGGCGTGATTGACGTCGATCTGGAGCGTCGCGGAGGCGCTCTTCGGGTCGATCGTCAGTACTCCGTTGTGCACGCCGGCTTGGAAGCGGTGATTGATGACTTTGACGTGTTCGTTGATTCGCGCCTTGTTGAAGCTGAACCCGCGCGGCAGTGTGATCGCCACCCGCATGATCTTGCGCCCACCCGCAACTTTGTCGGAGACACCGAGCTTCAGCGTTGGCCTGCCGGTCTTGGTTCCGGTGAGGCTTGCCGTCGACTTGTATTTGGCAGGGGCAGAGGCCGCTTGGGCCGAGGCTGCGGTCGTCGCGGCAACCCCACCGAACGCCGCTAGGACAGCGGCAGCGGTGAGAAATGTCGTACGGAAGCGCCTCGATTTGGCGGCCCATCGTGATCCCGGCCGTGAGATCGTGTTGGACATGGGCGCATCCTAGTGCACATGTAACGAACGCGCAAGAACTGTTACGGCAACATATTTATGAAAAGCGTTACTCAGACGACGATTGCCGCGCGGCCCGCTCACGCCATTCGTGCTCGAGCATCGCGAAATCGATCTCGTCGCTCCACTCGCCCTTGAACCATTCGTTCTCGACGAGATGGGCTTCCTGACGCATCCCCAGGCGCTTGCAGACGCGCAGCGAGGGTTCGTTGCGGGCGTCCACGCGCGCCATGATGCGATGCAGGCCGAGTTCCTCAAAGCCCATCCGCAGCACCGCTTCAGCCGCCTCGGTCGCATAACCGTGGCCCTGGAACTCTGGGTTGAGCACCCAGCCGACCTCGCCGCTGCGGTGCTCCTCACTGGTGTAGGCGAGCAACACGTCGCCGATCAGGTGCTGCGTGTCCTTGAGCTCGGCGCCGAGCGTGAGGAACTGCGCCGGGCCGGTGATCGCGGTCGGAGACCAGACCCCGTTAATCCGTTCGATCACCGCGGTGTGGTCCATCGGCGTGAACGGCACGTAGCGCGCGACTTCAGGGCTGGAACGGTAGGCGACCAGCTGATCGGTGTCGTCTTCGGAAAGCGGCCTCAGCCAGAGGCGCTCGGTCTGAACCGGATAGTCAGGTGACAGCTCCAAACGCGCCCGGCAAGATTCGAACTTGCGGCCTTCCGCTCCGGAGGCGGACGCTCTATCCACTGAGCTACGGGCGCTTAGGCGGCGGTTACCGCCGTCAGCGAGCTTAGCGGCTGCCGGGGCCGCTTGGCGGACTGGCAGGCCCGAGGCAGTACTTCTGTAACGATCTTCCCATGGAGCTCACACAGTTTGGAATCTGGACATCACCGCGCGCCCTTGGCGAGGGACAACTGGGACCCGCGGCCGCGCTCATCGAAGACCTCGGCTTCGGCGCGCTCTGGGTTGGCGGCTCACCGCGCCTGGACGAGGTTCGGCCGGCGCTGGCGCAGACCGATTCGCTGACCGTCGCGACCGGCATCGTCAACGTCTGGCAGTACGAACCCGAGACGCTCGCACGCGAGTTCCATGAGCTCGACGCGGAGTTCCCGGGACGGCTGCTGTTGGGAATCGGCATCGGCCATCCCGAGGCCACCAGCGAGTATCAAAGGCCGCTGAGCAAGATGCGCAGCTTCTTCGACGGGCTCGCTGCAGCCCCAGAGCCGGTCCCGCGCGAGCGACTGGTCGCGGCCGCTCTGGGCCCGAAGATGCTCGACCTGAGTTTCGAGCGCGGGCTTGGCACCCACCCTTACTTCACCCCGGTTGAGCACACGCGCTTCGCTCGTGAGCATCTTGGGCCCGCTGCGTTGGTGGCACCGGAGCTTGCGGTCGCTGTCGATGATGACCCCGAGCAGGCCCGCGCCGCCGCCCGCAAGTACGCCAGCTTCTACCTCGGCCTCAGCAACTACACCGACAACCTGCGTCGCTTCGGCTGGGGGGATGAGGACCTCGCCGACGGCGGGTCGCAGCGGCTGCTCGATGCGGTCGTCCCGCAGGGCAGCGCGGCCGACGTGGCGACCGTGGCACGCGCGCATCTGAACGCCGGCGCAGACCACGTATGCCTCCAGGCTGTCGGAACTTCCGGGATCCCGACGCAGCAGTGGACGGCACTCGCGCGCGAGCTCATCGGCTGAGCGGGCGCCGTTCCGAGCAAACGCCCACCGGCTGAGCAAGCGCACGCTGCGCGACACGCGACTCAGGTGCAGACGGGGGACAGCGGGTAGGTCGGTTCGCCGTAGCTCGGCGGGTACTCGATCTTCTGACAGAACGTGGCCTTGGCGAGCTTCGGCTGGGCCACACCGCGGAAGTCGTAGGTCACGTCCGCAGCCTTGATCGTGCACTTCACGGCGATCCGCGCCGATGTGGACAGCGCCGGCAGCTCAGCGCAACTGGCGTCTTTCACGGGACCGTTGAGCGCCCCGATCTTGGTCTGGCCGTCGACCCAGGTTCTGATCGCGTGTTCAAGCGCGCTGCTGGCTGTTGCGCCCGCGGCAAGTTTGGCCGTGTGCGGTGCCTGTTGCTGGCGCATCGCCGCCGCGCCGATCTTGTATTCAGCCTTTGCCGCAGAGGTTGAAACCGAGGCTTCGGAGCCGTTCTGGCCCTGGTGGTTGGCGACGAAGATGATCACCAATGCGACCACGCCGATGGCGATCGCGAACGGGAACCCCCACTGAAACCAGAGCGGCAACCGGCGGTAGAACGAAACGCGCTCGGGGCTGGGACGGCGGGGCGACACACATCCAGCGTACAAACGGAGCGCGTTGTGGTGTCGGATGAATTGAAGAATCCTTATGCTTCGGAAAGCACCCTGCCAAACTGAGACCGCGATGGACCTCTCAATATTCTTTGCCGGGACGGGTGGCTCGGTTCCAACCGCCCGTCGCGGGCTGCCGGCGACGCTGGTTCGGCGCGGCGGCGACCGGCTGCTGTTCGATTGCGGAGAAGGTACCCAGCGACAACTGCTGCGCTCGATCGGACTCACCGACGTCGACGAAATCTTCATCACCCACCTCCACGCCGACCACTGGCTGGGGCTTCCCGGGCTGCTGAAAACCTTTGACCTGCGCGACCGCGACCAGCCGCTCACGATCCACGGCCCGTCGGGATTGAAGGACCTGGTGGAGGGGGTCATGCGTTACGCGGGCCAGACTCGTTTCCCGCTCTACACGGTCGAGCTCGACCCAGAGGAAATACTCGAGCGCGACGGCTATGAGATCTACCCGGTGAGAGTTCAGCACCGCGGCCCCGCCTATGGCTACGTCCTGCACGAGTACGACCGTCCCGGAGCATTCGATCCCGCCAAGGCGGAGGAGCTCGGCTTGACCCCCGGACCGGAGTTCGGTCGCGTACAGCGCGGTGAAACCGTCAACGGCGTGCGCCCAGAGGACGTGATGGGCGAGCGCCGCTACGGACGCAAACTTGTGCTGTCCGGCGATACCAAGCCGACTCAGGCGCTGCGCGAGGCCGCTCAGCACGCCGACCTGCTGGTCCACGAGTCGACGTTCGCCACCGAAGACGCCGAACGCGCCCACCAGACCGGGCACAGCACAGCCGCACAGGCCGCAAACATCGCTCGCGAGGCCGACGTCAGGATGCTGGCGCTGACCCACTTCAGCATCCGCTACCCCGTTCGGGTACTGCGGGACGAGGCCCGCGCGATCTTCTCCAACACCGTGCTCCCGCGCGACTTCGACAGCATCGAGCTCCCATTCCCCGAGCGCGGCGCGCCGGAACTGCACCGCTGGCACGAGCCGGAGCCCCAGCCGGAAGCCTCACAGGCGTCCTGACCTGGGCGGTTGCTAGGCTCATTTGAGCCGCCCCCTTAACCCGGTCCCGTGAGGCCAGGAAGGACGCATATAGCTATGCCTGACGCTTCGGTCGTACTCGACCGCGATGACATGCGCCGCACGCTGGTGCGGATCGCACATGAAATCGTCGAACGCAACCCGGAAGGGTTCGCACTCGTTGGCATTCACCGCCGCGGTGCCATACTCGCGCGCCGGCTGCAGCAGCTGATCGCGGAGATCACCGGTCAGGAGCCGCCGCTCGGACTGGTCGATATCAGCTTCTACCGCGACGACGTTGCGACCCGGCCGGCAAGCCCGGTGGTCCACGCGACCAAGCTCGACTTTCCGGTCGCCAAGAGCAGCGTCGTGATCGTCGACGACGTGCTCTACACCGGCCGCACGATCAAAGCTGCGATCGATGTCGTCTTCGACTACGGCCGGCCGGCCCGGGTACAGCTCGCGACGCTGGTCGATCGCGGCCATCGCGAGCTCCCGATCCGGCCCGACTTCGTCGGTAAGAACCTGCCCACCGCCCAGGACCAGCACGTCCACGTGCACGTCGACGAGATCGACGGCATGGACGAGGTCACGGTCGGACCCGAGCGCAGCTCGCGGAGCACCGAAACCAATCCACGGAGCGAGCGATGAGCGACCTGATCACGATCGACGACCTGGACCGCGAGGACATCGAACGGATCCTGAACCGGGCGGAATCGTTCGATGAGGTGGCCGGTCGTGAGATCAAAAAGGTCCCGGCGCTAAAAGGTCGCACGGTCGTAAACCTCTTCTACGAAGCCTCGACCCGAACCAGTTCGAGCTTCGAGCTGGCGGCGACGCGACTTTCGGCCGACGTGATCACCGTGCGCGAATCAGGTTCGAGCGTCGAGAAGGGCGAATCACTGAAGGACACCGTGAGAACCCTCTCGGCCTACCAGCCTGCCGCGATCGTGATCCGCTCACCCTACGCGGGCGCCGCGCAGCAGGTGGCCAACTGGACCGATGCCGCGGTCGTCAACGCTGGCGACGGCAAACACGAACACCCTACCCAGGCGCTGCTCGACGTGTTCACACTGAAGCAGCGCACGGGCGGCCTCGACGGGCTCAACATCTGGATCGTCGGTGACGTCCTGCACAGCCGTGTGGCGCGCTCCGACATCACCGCCTTCCAGAAGATGGGCGCCAGCGTCACCGTCGCCGGCCCCCCGACATTGCTGCCGCGCGGAATCGAGGCACTCGGCTGCCGCGTGGAGCCGACGCTCGACAAACTCGACGAAGCCGATGTCGTATACGTCCTGCGGATGCAGCACGAACGCATGAAGGAGTCCTTCATCCCATCCCTCGGCGAATACGCCTCGCGCTATCAGATCACCCACGCACGGCTGCGACCCGACCAGCTGGTGATGCACCCCGGACCGGTGAACCGCAACGTCGAGATCGCCTCCGACGTGGTCGACTCAGACATCGCCCTGATCGAGGAGCAGGTGCGCTCCGGGGTCGCGGTGCGGATGGCCGTGCTCTACGACGTCACCGGCAACAACGCCTGAGAACACCATGAACAAGCTCTTTCATAAACACACCGCGCCGGCTCAATTGTTGATCACAAACGTGCGCGTGCTCGATCCCCGCACCGGCCTCGACGGGGTCCACGACGTGCTCATCCGCAACGGCGTGATCGCCGAGCTATCTGGACCTGGAGCGTTACCGCGGTCATCCCAGACCGCGGTAATAGACGGAACCGCCAAGCACCTGTTCCCGGGTTTCACCGACCCACATGTGCACCTGCGGACCCCCGGCCAGGAGTACAAAGAGAACATCGACAGCGGCACCAGCGCGGCGGCTGCCGGCGGCTTCTGCCAGCTGATCGCGATGCCGAACACGACGCCGACGGTCGACTCGACCTCAACCTTGAACTCGCTGATGAAGATCGCCGGCGAGCAGGCGCACGTACCGACCGCGTTCACGGCCTCGATCACACTGGGGCTGAAGGGCGAGACGCTGAGCCCGATGGCCGCGCTCGCCGACGCCGGCGCGGTCGGGTTCACCGACGACGGCAAGCCCGTGACCAGCGCGGGAATGCTGCGCAAGGCGCTGCAATACCAGAAGCTTGTCGGTGGGGTGATCGCCCTGCACGAGGAGGACCCGACGCTCTCCGGAGCCGGCGCGATGCACGAGGGCAGCGTCTCCGCACGGCTCGGGGTAACCGGCATCCCGTCGCTGTCGGAGTCGCTGATGGTCGGTCGCGACAGCGCGATCGCGCTCTATGAGGACGCGCGGATCCACTGTCAGCACATTTCGGCGCGCGAGTCGGTCGAGATCCTGCAGTACTTCCAGGATCAGGGCACGATGGTCACCGCCGAGGCCACGCCGCATCATCTGATCCTCACGCATGAGGATGTGGCGACGCTCGACACGACCCGCAAGATGAACCCGCCGATCCGTACTGAGGACGACCGTCAGGCGGTGATCGACGGACTCCGGACCGGTGTTCTCACCTGCATCGCCACCGATCATGCGCCGCACGCGAGCTACGAGAAGGAGATGCCGTTCGAGCAGGCGCCGATGGGCACCACCGGGATCGAAACCTCGTTCGCCAGCGTCTACACCGAGCTGGTGAAACCGGGGATCCTGCCGCTGGAGCTGGTGATCGAGCGCATGACCGCGGGCTGCGCGATCTTCGGACTGCCGCTGCCACGGATCGAACCGGGGGCCGAAGCCAACCTGGTGCTCGTCGACCTCGAGCGCAGCTGGACGGTCGGCGCCGACGGATATGTCAGCCGCGCCTCCAACAGCTGCTTCCACGGCTACAGCTTCAACGCGGTTGTAGAGCTCACGGTCGCCGCGGGCCATGTAGCCTTCGACCGCGCCACGACCAGCAACGACACGACCAGTCAGGAACGAGCATGACCGATGTAACCGCCTACGTTCTGCTGGAGGACGGCGCCCGCTTCGACGGCCTCGCCTGCGGCGCCGACGCTCACGCCGTCGGTGAGATCGTGTTCACCACATCGATGTCCGGCTATCAGGAGGCGATGACCGACCCCAGCTTCGCCGGGCAGCTGATCACCTTCACCTACCCGCAGATCGGAAACTACGGCGTGACCCCGCTGGCGATGGAGTCCGATCGCGTCCACGCTCGCGCCGCGATCATGCGCGCCGCGGTAAACCGCACCGACGCCCCGGCCGCCGAAGAGGGATGGCTCGACTGGCTGATCGCCAACGACGTGCCCGCGATCACCGAGGTCGACACGCGCGCGCTGGTGCGGCACATCCGCGACGCCGGCGCGATGCGCGGCGGCGTGTTCCCGGCCAGCATCGAGACCGAAGAGGCGCTGGCGCTGATCGCGGCCGAGCCGCCGATGACCGGCCGCGACCTGGCCCGCGAGGTGACCCCGCAGGCGCCGATCACCCACCCCGCCGCCACCGTCACCGCGGACGGAGCACCGATCCCCGCAGGGCCGACGATCGCGATGATCGACACCGGCGTGAAACGCAGCATCATCGACAACCTCACGATCCGCGGCGCGACCGTGATCTCCTACCCCTGCACCGTGTCCGCGCAGGAACTGCTCGACACCCAAGCGGACGCGTTCTTCCTCGCCAACGGCCCAGGCGACCCCGCCGCGCTCGACTACATCGTCGGCACCGTGCGCGAGCTCGTCGGCAAGCGTCCGGTCTACGGGATCTGCCTCGGACACCAGCTGCTGTGCCAGGCCGTGGGGCTTGAGACCTACAAGCTGCCGTTCGGCCACCACGGCGCCAACCATCCGGTCAAGGACCTCACCACCGGCCGCACCGAGATCACCAGCCAGAACCACGGGTTCGCGGTGCTTGGGCCCGGCGGCGCGAAGACGATCGACGACGACAAACCGGTGCGCTGGCAGACCGACTTCGGCGATGCGGAGCTCTCCCACATCAACCTCTACGACCGGACGGTCGAAGGCTTGACGCTGGTCGACGTGCAGGGCGCGACGGTCCAATATCACCCCGAGGCGGGCCCAGGCCCGCACGACGCGCTGCACCTGTTCGACCGCTTCATCGCCGAGATCCAGGCGGCGCAAGCATGAATCCTCAGACAGACACGATCACGACCGGAGACCACAACGATGCCGCGTAGAGACGACATCCACAAGATCCTGCTGATCGGCTCCGGCCCGATCGTGATCGGCCAGGCCGCGGAGTTCGACTACTCCGGAACGCAGGCCGCGCGGGTGCTCATGCAGGAGGGTTACGAGGTCGTGCTGGTCAACTCCAACCCGGCCACGATCATGACCGACCCCGAGGTCGCGACCACCACCTACGTGGAGCCGCTGCTGCCGGGACCGCTGACCAAGATCATCGAACGCGAGCGCCCCGACGCGCTGCTGCCGACGCTGGGCGGACAGACCGCCCTGAACCTCACCAAGGAGCTTTCCGAGACCGGTGTGCTGGAGCAGTATGGGGTCGAGATCATCGGCGCCAACTACGACGCGATCAACCGCGGCGAGGACCGCGACCTGTTCCGCGAGACGATGCTCGGTGCGGGCTTGCGGGTCCCGCGCAGCGCGATCGCCCACACGCTCGAAGAGGCGCGCGAAGCGGTCGCGGAGATCGGCCTGCCCGTGATCGTGCGGCCCGCGTTCACGCTCGGCGGCGCCGGCGGCGGCGTGCTGAACCACATCGAGGACCTCGACCGAGTGATGGGCCGCGGTCTCGACGCCTCCCCGATCAGCCAGGTGCTGATCGACGAATCGGTGCTCGGCTGGGGCGAGTTCGAGCTCGAGGTGATGCGCGACCACACCGACAACGTCGTGATCGTGGCCTCGATCGAGAACCTCGACCCGATGGGCGTGCACACCGGCGACAGCGTTTGCGTGGCGCCCCAGCAGACGCTCCCGGACTCGCTCTACCAGCAGCTCCGAGACCAGGCGATCACGGTGATCCGCGCGATCGGGGTTGAGACCGGCGGCTCGAACGTGCAGTTCGCGGTCAACCCCGAGACCGAGGAGATCATCGTCATCGAGATGAACCCGCGCGTCTCGCGGTCCAGCGCACTGGCCTCGAAGGCGACCGGCTTCCCGATCGCGAAGATAGCGGCGCGGCTGGCGGTCGGCTACTCGCTGCAGGAGATCACCAACGACATTACGCTCGCCACACCGGCGGCGTTCGAGCCGGCGATCGACTACTGCGTAGTCAAGTGGCCGCGGTTCGCGTTCGAGAAGTTCCCCGGCGCCGAGCCCGAGCTGACCACCCACATGAAGTCAGTCGGCGAGGCGATGGCGATCGGCCGCACCTTCAAGCAGGCGTTCGCGAAGGCGCTGCGCAGCCGCGAGCTCGACTCGGCGCCGGAGTTTCCGGACGACCTGGACGAGCTTATGGAGCTGGCCGCGATCCCCGACGCCAACCGTTTCGACTACGTGCTCGAGGCGCTGCGCCGCGGCGTCAGCGTCGCCGACATGAACGCGCGCACCAACATCGACCCATGGTTCCTGCACGAGCTGGCCGAGCTGGTCCTGCCAGGCGGTGCTCTTGCCGGCGGTCTTGGAGGACCACCGGCATCGACAGCGGTCGACCCGGGCTCTGCGGCTGGCGCCGACGCGGGGGTTATGACCGACGGCTTCCCCGGCGAGCGGACGTTCAAGTCGGTCGACACCTGTGCGGCCGAGTTCGCGGCCCGCACGCCGTACTACTACTCCTCGATCGAGCGTCCGCGACCGGTCGGATCGGACGGTGTCGCGCTCGTCGATCACGAGATCGAACGCGGCGACAACGCCTCGGTTGTGATTCTCGGCTCCGGTCCCAACCGCATCGGCCAGGGGATCGAGTTCGACTACTGCTGCGTGCATGCCGCCCAGACGGTGCGCGAGAGCGGCCGCGACGCGGTCATGATCAACTGCAACCCGGAGACAGTCTCAACCGACTACGACACCTCCAACCGGCTCTACTTCGAGCCGCTGACGCTGGAGGATGTGCTGGCGGTCTGCGAGGTCGAGCGGCCGGAAGGCGTGATCGTGCAGTTCGGTGGGCAGACCCCGCTGAAACTGGCCGAGGGCCTGCGCGCCGCGGGCGTGCCGATCCTCGGCACCTCACCCGATGCGATCGACCTGGCTGAGGACCGTGCCCGTTTCGGGCCGCTGCTCGACAAGCTCGGTTACAAGGCCCCGCCTTACGCGTCGGCCACTAGCCCGGCAGAGGCACTTGAAAAGGCGCCCGAGGTCGGGTTCCCGCTGCTGGTGCGCCCGAGCTACGTGCTCGGCGGCCGCGCGATGGAGATCGTCTACGACGTCGACGGGCTGCAGGACTACCTCAAGCGCGTCGGTGTGATCGGAGTGGCGGGCATTTCGGGGCAGTCGCCGACGATCTACCTGGACCGCTTTCTCGAGGACTCGGTCGAGGTTGACGTTGATGCACTCTGCGACGGCGAGGACGTCTGGATCGCCGGGATCATGCAGCACGTCGAGGAGGCCGGGATCCACTCTGGCGATTCCGCCTGCGTCCTGCCGCCGCATTCGCTCGGTGAGGCGATGCTCGAGCAGATCCGTGAGCAGGCGACCGGAATCGCCAAGGAACTCGGGGTTGTGGGCCTGCTGAACGTCCAGTTCGCGGTCCACTCCGGCGAGGGCCTGCACGTGATCGAGGCCAACCCGCGCGCCTCGCGCACGGTGCCGTTCGTCTCTAAGGCGATCGGGCTGCCGGTGGCGAAGCTGGCCTGCCGGCTGATGCTGGGTGAGAAGCTCGCGGACCTCGACCTGCCCGACGATCCGACCGGCGATCACGTCTGCGTGAAGGAGGCGGTGCTGCCGTTCGACCGCTTCGCGGGCGCCGACGCGCTGCTCGGGCCGGAGATGCGCTCGACCGGAGAGGTGATGGGGATCGCGCGCGACTTCCCGACCGCGTTCGCCAAGGCACAGGCCGCGGCCGGAGCACGGCTGCCGCGCGAGGGAACGGTGTTCATCAGCGTCGCCGATCGCGACAAGTCGGCCGCCACCGGAATCGCGATCCAGCTGCACGACCTCGGTTTCAAGATCACCGCCACCGGCGGCACCGCCAAGGCGCTGAACCGCATGGGTGTCCCGGCCCAGCCGATCAACAAGATCGGTCAGGGATCGCCGCATGTCGTCGACTGGATCGAGCGCGGCGAGGTCGGGCTCGTGATCAACACCCCGGTCGGCACCGGCGCGCGCGCCGACGGCTACGAGATCCGCGCGGCTGCGGTTGCGCGGAAGATCCCGTGCATCACCACGATGTCCGGTGCGGTCGCGGCAGCCCGCGCGATCGCGGCGGCCGCGCACGGTGAGCCGGATGTCATCTCACTCCAGGAACTCGCTCCAGGGGGCCCCGTCGCCGCCTAGCCCTTCAGCTGTTGCCTAGCCTCCCGGGGTGCCGCTTGAGCGGCAGACCGGGGCTGGGCGCGGCTCTGAGGGTGGTCTGAGCCGACGGTTCGTTCCCTGCCATGCTGGCAGCGATAACAGCTGGGACCGCCGCTTGAAATCGGGGGCGCGTCAGACCGCAAAACAATGTCCCCGTCGACCCCACCGACGAGCGTCCGCAACGGCCCAAAAAACAGTTGTCCGGAGCGGTGGGGGAGACCCCACCGGCGACGATTCGCAACTCTCTTAATAGCAGTTTTCTCCGACAGGGTGGCGGAACTTAGGCTTCCTAAAGCTCCTGCAAAGTCGACTGATTGTCGGAACCATGCTCGATCCTCCTCAACCTCAACTTGAGCTATAGACGGATTTGGCTGATCGGCATCAATCACCCGGCCGCACGATGTATATTCGACCGCCATGCCGCCGGTCACTGATTCCCCTACGAAATCCATCGCCGCACCCGAACGTTCGCTGGTGCAACGGATGGAAGCGCTGCAGCGCGCCAATGACATTCGCAGCCGCCGCGCGCAGCTCAAGCGAGACCTCAAGGCGGGCCGTCAGCCGATCCACGAGCTGCTTCTGGACCCGCCCGAATACCTTGAAACCGCCAAGGTCTTCGACCTCATGCTGGCCGTTCCCAAATATGGGCGCGTGAAGGTCAACAAGATCCTCTCCACGTGCCGGATCTCACCGAGCAAGACGATCGGCGGGCTGTCCCAGCGGCAGCGCAACGAGCTCGTTGAGATGATGCGTCGCCGCTAGCGGCGACGCAGCGCAGTGCCGAGCTCGCGTTAGCGTGGCCAAGGTATTTGTGATCACCGGTCCATCCGGTGTCGGCAAGGGAACCCTGATCCGCGAGCTGATGCGGCGCCTCCCTGACCTCGAGTTGTCTGTATCCGCGACCACTCGCAGCCCGCGCGCCGGCGAGCAAGACGGTGTCCACTACCACTTCCTCACGCCCGGCGAGTTCGAGAACGAGGTTGCGGGCGGAGGGTTCGTTGAGCACGCCGAGTACTCGGGCAACCACTACGGGACGCTGCGTTCAGAGCTGAACCGGCGACTGGCCGACGGCATTCCGGTGGTGCTCGAGATCGAAGTTCAGGGCGCGCGGCAGGTTCGCGAGAAGCTGCCTGAGGCGGTGCAGGTGTTCATCGCCCCGCCGTCTCCCGAAACCCTGCGCACACGCCTGGCCGGGCGCGGGACCGACACATCTGAGCAGGTCGAGCGACGACTGCAGACCGCCGACTCCGAGCTGGCTGCGCGGCCTGAGTTCGGCTACGTGGTCGTCAACGACGATCTCGACGAAGCGATCGAAGAGCTTGTCGGGATCATCAGCGCGGAGCTTGCGTCCGCCTGAGCGGCCGCACGGGCCGGTGCTGCAGGATGGCAGCGTCGTGCGGGGAAGTAACCTATAAGGAAGCTTTGAACTGGCTCGACGAAGTTACTTCGGAAGTTGCGCGTGCGTCGCCTCCGGACCAGCGGTCGAAACTCAGCTTCTCCATAAACCGAACGACGCCGTAAGGACCTGCCTTGATCTCTCCCCGTATCGACAAGCTTCTCGACCACGTCGACTCCGACTACGCGAGCGTCGTGGTCGCTGCCAAGCGCGCGCGCCAGATCAACTCCTACTACCACAACCTCGGCGAGGGCAGCTTCGATGAGTTCCCGCCGCCGATGGTGGAAACGCGTTCCAAGAACTACCTGACGATCGCCTTCGAAGAGGTCGCTCAGGGCAAGCTGAAGTACCACTACCGGTAGTTCGCGGTTTTTGGCGGCGCCTGAACACGGCCGGGCCCGTGGCGACGAACACGCCGTACGTCGCGTACGGCTTTGTTCGTCGTCCACGCCAGACCCGCCCGGCCACGCGCCGAACTGTGCAATTCCTCGTTGCCAGCTCGGTGCGCCCACCGACCCGTCATGACCTCATCGCTCAAAGTCTTGGAAAAACGTTGACGGCGCTAGCCTTTTAGGCGAGACGAGCGAGCGCTGAACCTCTGAATATGCGACTGCTGATTGGTGTCACCGGCGGGATTGCGGCCTATAAGGCGGTCGAGACGGCGCGCCTGGCGGTCAAGGCCGGGCACTCGGTACGGGTGATCCAGACGCCGACCAGTGAGCGCTTCGTCGGTCGCGCCACATTCGCCGCGATCACCGGCGCATCGGTACTCGTCGACGAGTTCGAGACTGATCCGGACCGCGGCAGTTTCCCCGGTGATGGCATTCCGGAGTGGGCGCCGATCAGCCACTTGGCACTGGTTGAAAGGGCGGACGTGTATCTGATCGCGCCCGCTAGCGCAAACACGATCGCCAAGTTCGCGGCCGGCATGGCGGACAACCTCGTGACCACGGCCGCGCTTGCCGCCGCCTGTCCGGTGGCGGTGGCGCCGGCGATGAACAACCGTATGTTCGAGCACGCCGCCACCCAGAGCAATCTGCAGCTGTTGGCTGAGCGCGGTGTGTCGGTGATTCCGCCCGGCACCGGCGAGCTGGCTTCCCGCGGCGAGAGCGGCGTCGGGCGGCTGGCCGAGCCTGCCGAGCTGCTTGCCGCATGCGAGGCGCTGCATGCTCCCAGCGCCACCACGGCCGAGCTTGACGGTGCCTCGCAGCTGCGCGATCTGCGGGTGCTGGTGACGGCCGGCGGCACCCAGGAGCCGATCGACAGCGTCCGCTTCATCGGCAATCACTCCTCCGGACGGATGGGACTCGCGGTCGCGCAGACCGCGCAGCAGCGCGGTGCGCAAGTGACGGTGATCGCCGCGAACGTGCGGCTGCCGCAGCCGGATGGCGTCCGAGTTGTCGAGGTTCAGACCGCCAGCGAGCTACAGGCTGCCTGTGAGCTCGAGTTCCCCAGCACCGACGTACTGGTGATGGCGGCGGCGGTCGCCGACTTCCGGCCCAAGCACCCGGCCGAGCACAAACTGAAGAAGACCGGACCGACTCCGCTCACCGCGATCGAGCTCGAAGCCACCGACGACATCCTCAGCGAGCTCGCTCAAAATCGGCGTGAGGGTCAGACGATCGTGGGGTTCGCTGCCGAGCACGGGGAGCGGGCGATCGACTACGGGCGCGACAAACTCCAGCGCAAGCAGCTGGACGCGATCGTGGTCAACGACATCTCCAGACCGGAGATCGGATTCGACTCCGCGGACAACGAAGTCACGATCATCACGCGTGACGACATATCGCTACAAGTGCAAATGTCATCCAAACTAAGCGTCGCCGGAGTTATCCTCGACCAAGTAGCGCGTTTACGCGCAGAAAAGGGCTGACGCGGTTGCGCCAGCGGTAGGCAGCATAAGTTCCGGTACGCGGCCAGGGAGCCGAGGTAACAATGGAGCGTCTGGAGGGCCAAGGGCAGGTTTCGCAGGGCAGCGGCCGACATGCCGCACTTGCACAACGCCTGCGGGAGAACATCAGCGCTGCCGTTGAAGTACCAGACGTGGTGCTCACCCAGCTGCTGGTGGCGCTGCTTGCCGAAGGGCACGTGCTGGTTGAGGACTACCCCGGTGTGGGCAAGACCACGCTCGCGCGTGCACTTGCGCGCTCGCTGGACTGTCGCTTCACGCGCATTCAATGCACCTCCGACCTGATGCCCGCTGACTTGGTCGGCGTGAGCGTCTACGACCAACGCGAGCAACGCTTCCTGTTCCGCCCTGGACCCGTGTTCGCGAACGTGGTGCTGGTCGACGAGATCAACCGCGCCTCGCCCAAGACCCAGTCGGGGCTGCTCGAATGCATGCAGGAGGGACGCGTCACGGTCGACGGCGGCACATATGATCTCGAGGCTCCGTTCATCGTGCTGGCGACCCAGAACCCGATCGAATATGAGGGCACCTATCCGCTGCCAGAAGCCCAGGTCGATCGCTTTATGGTGCGTGTCAGCATGGGCTATCCCGAGCGCCAGGCAGAGGCCGAGATGCTGGCGCTGCACCATGCCGACGATCCCGTCGCCGCGATGACGCCCGTGGCGACCACCGAGGATCTGCTGGCAGCGCAGTCGGCAGCGTTGGCCGTCCACGCCAGCGAGGCCCTGCGTGAGTATGTGGTGGCGCTGCTTTGGCGCACGCGCGAAGACCCGCGCGTGGTGGTTGGGGCGAGCCCGCGTGCGGGGCTGATGCTGTTGCGCGCAGCCAAGGCGCTGGCACTGATCCGCGGCCGCGACCATGCGCTGCCGGACGACGTTCAGGTGTTGGCTCAGCCGGTTCTGGCCCATCGCATGGTGATGGCGGCGGAGGCGCTTACGGCAAGCGCGGACGAGGTGGTTGTCGATGCCCTCGCTGCAACGCGCGCTATTTGACTTCAGCACCCCTGCAGCAAAACGTCCCCCGGGGGATCACCGGGGAGCCCGCCGGCTCATGCTCGGCGGCGTCGCGGTCGCCCTGCTCGGGCTGATCGTCGGGGTACGGCCCGCGTTCGTCTGCGGTCTGCTGCTGCTCTCGGCTGGCTTCATCGCTGCCATCTGGGCGCGTGTTGGTGTCAAAGGGCTCAATGCGCAACGGCGGTTGGTGACCCGTCGCGTGGTCGAGGGCGAACTGATGGAGGCCGTGATCGAGCTGCGCGGACGGCACGGCAGACTGATGGGAGCGCAGGTCGCTGACGAGTTCAGCGGCGCGCTGCTGAGTGTCGGCGACCGCGGCTGGGTGGTGTGCCGCGACGGGCACCGCGAGCTGCGTGTCGTGACCGCTGCTCCGCGCCGCGGGATGCACACGTTCGAGCCTCCGCTGGCGATGCTGCGCGATCCGTTCGGACTGGCGCGCGCCTACGCAAGGCCCACCGGAGCCGCCGACCAGTTGGTGGTGCTGCCCCGCACCGAGGAGGTCAATTGGACGGCGGCAGGGCTGCGATCGGTCGGCAGCGATCGCGAGGCCGGACGGTCGGTATTCGGGGCCGGCGAAGTAGACGGGCTGCGCGACTACCACCCCGGCACGCCCGCCACGCGAATCCACTGGGCGTCGCTGGCACGCGGTTCCGGGTTGCTGGAGCGGCGACTGATCTCCGCAGCGGAGAGCCGCCCGACGGTGATCCTCGACGCCCGCTGCCAGAAGAGCGACGACGGTCTTGTGCAGCTCGACTCTGCGGTACGAGCCGCGGCCTCGTTGATCCTGCAGCTGGCCGCACGCGGCGGCTGCACGGTGATCCTCCCCGGCGCACGGATGCCGTTCACCGTCGGTCACAACCTCCAAGGCTGGAGCGCGCTGCACGCGCAACTCGCGCTGGTCGACCCACAGTGGTATGGCGGTCCGCCTCCGACGTTGCGTCCCGAGAACCTGCGCGGCCCTCTGATCTATGTCTCGCCGGGCCCGGTGCCGCTCCCCGCGGTCACGCGTACCAGCTCCTATCCGGTGGTGCAGGTGATGCCGCTCGAATCCGCGCCCGACTCCGGTCAGCTGCTGTTCAAGGTCGCGGGTTGCGGCGGCTACACGACGCGCCGACACGCGCGGGCTAGGACCGCCGCATGATCACCGAAAGCACCGTAGCCCGCCCCGACCCGACCCTCGGCGGATTGCGCGTGAGTACCGCTGCACCCACTGCGCGGCCGCGCGCGGTGCTGGTCCCGTTCGCGCTGTTCTGCCTTTACGCGTTGCTGCGCTGGCAGACTATGTGGCCGCACGTCCGCTGGCGCGGCTGGGCGTCACTGGCGCTGGCGCTGATCGTCGCGATCGCTGTCAGCGGCCGGCTGCAGCCGCCGACCAGCTGGCCGGCGGCCGGTCGTCGCCGGATACGCATCGGCGGTCTCGTGGTCGTCGCGCTGGCGGGGCTGACGATCCTGCTTGCGCTTTGCGGAATCCCGCTGGAATGGATCTCACACGCGCGCCTGGCGCTGACCCTCCAGACGATCGGAAACGGGATCAGCACGATGCCGACGCTGACCGTCCCGTACCGCGGCGGTTACTACCCGACCCACTTGATCCTGCAGCTCGGGGGAGGCCTGTTGATGCTCGCCGCGGCGCTCTCGCTCCACGGTGTGCTGGCGGTCCCGGGTCCAAGCCCCCGGCTGCTGCAGCGACGGCTCGCAATCTGCGCGCTGCTGCTGACGCTGATGGCGATGGTCCCGTCGATTGTGGTCGAACCGCAGCAGACGACGGTGCATGCTCTGATCACCTTCGTGCTCGTGATGCTGTTGCTGTACGCGTGGCGAGTGCCGCGCGGCAACGACTTCGGCGCGCTTATCCTGCTCGCCGCAGCAGGCGTCTGCGGGCTGCTGATCGCCGGCGCCGTGCATCCGCGCCACGGGCTCTTGACCGTGAATAAGATCGTCAGTTCATTCGGCCCGGCTAAGGCGATCCGGTTCGACTGGAATCAGACCTACGGCCCGCTCGGACCAGAGCACGCTTCCGCGGTTGTGCTTCAGGTGCATGCTCGCCACCCCGCCTACTGGAAGGCGGAGGACCTTGATCAATTCAATGGGGTTGTGTGGTCCGCTGGTCCGCTGCAGATTTACCCCAACAGAACCTCCGCACAGATTCTGTTGGGCGTCAGTCGTGCCAGCCGCAAGCGCTGGACCCAGCAGCTCAGTTTCACCGACGTGGACTTCCACAGCAACAACCTGGTCGCCTCCGGCAGCGCCCAAATGCCACTCGTGCATCGGCTGATGCCCGCGGTCTTCGCGGGTGCGAGTCCCGGCACCTGGATCGTCACCGAACCACTCACGCCGGGACTGAACTACAACGTCACGGCCTACACGCCCGACCCCAGTGTCGCGCAACTGGGCGCAGCCGGGACCGGCTACCCGTCCACCATCAGCGACCACTACCTCGACCTGACGCTGCCCCGCTACAGCATCGCCAACACGCATGTGTCGGTCTGGTTCAGCCCCTATTCGCACGCGGGCTCGCTCGCAACCGAGGGCCGCTACGTATGGAAGCTGTTGCGCAACGGAGCCGGCTACCGCGCGGCATACGCCACCACCAGCCTCGATGACGCGAGTCAGGTGGAGACCGTGTTGGCGCGCAACTCGGACCTTGCCGGCGTCTACGCCCTCGCGACGCGGCTGCAGTCCGGCACGCGCACGCCTTACCAGTACCTCGAGAACATCGAGCGCTACCTGCACCATGGCTTTGTTTACACGCGCAACCCGCCGCGCAGCAAGAACCCGATTCCCGCCTTCCTGCTGCATACCCACCACGGCTACTGCCAGCAGTTTGCCGGGGCGATGGCGCTGCTGTTGCGGATGGGCGGCGTGCCGGCTCGGGTCGCCGCGGGGTTCACGACCGGCAGCTACGACCGCTCCAAGCATCTGTATACGGTCCGCGCCAACAACGCCCACGCCTGGGTCGAGGTTTGGTTCCCGCACTACGGGTGGGTGAGCTTTGACCCCACCGTCGCCGGTAAGCACACGGCGGCAGGCACGGTCACGACCCCGGTCGGGAGCGGCGACGGTGGCGGTTCCACAGCGCTGCGTCCGCACGGCCCAATCCCTGCGGGCCACACGCTCGGCGGACATCGGCTGATCGGCCCGACCTCGCACGCGGGTACCGCGGTGCAGGCCTCGAAACCGGGCGTGCCTGTGAGCCTGATCGTGCTTGGCGCCCTCCTATTGGCGGCGTTGCTGGCGTGCGCGGTCTGGATAACCCGGTGGCCGCGCTTCGGGCGTCGCACGCCGGCGCAGCTCACACGTGAACTCGAACGCGCGTTCAGGCGTTGCGGGCGGCCGATCAAGCGTGGCGTCACCCTCGCCCAGTTGGAGCAGACGCTGCGCGAGACGAGCCCGGCTGCAGCCGAATATGTGAAGGGCGTCCAGCGCTCACGGTTCACGGACGTGTCCAGCAGCGAGCCGAGCCGCGAGCAACGGCGCGCCCTGCGCGCCTGGCTGGGTCACGGACGCGGCATCCGGGGACACCTTACGGCGCTAGTGGCACTGCCGCCCTGCCGCTCCTGGTGATGTTCGCCGGCAGACCGGCTCACCGGCCTGCCGTCATACCGGACTCCTACCATTGTCCGGATGGATGAGCTGTACGAGCTGTACCGGCGTGGCAGCCAGCTACTCGCGGAAGGCCATTATCACCAGGCGGCGGTGCCGTTGACGCGCGCTCGCGACCTCTCGCCGCAGAGTGCGTCGATCCGCGAAGCGTTGGGCCGCGCGCTGTTTCACACGCAGCATTACGAACAGGCGGCGGCCGAGTTTCGCGCCGTCAGCGAGCAGAGCCCGACCAACGATTACGCGCTGTTCTGCCTGGGCCGCTGCCTGCAGATGCTTGGGCGCCACGCGGAGGCCAGAGCGCCGCTCACGATGGCCTCGCGACTACAACCCAAGCGCACCGATTACGAGCTCTATCGGGCTCGCTCGGCAGATGTCGCGCGCTCTAAATCCGGCGCCGATTCAGGCCCGGAATGAGCGGCTTTCGGCCGCTCGACGCAAGCCCCAAATAGCGCCTCCCAGCAGCATCCGCTGCGCTTTACGCCCTGCAGACGCGGTGCTATTGTGATCAAACAGCTTTCGTAATGCCAGGGCGAACCTGGCGGCAGTACCGGAAGTGGGCGCTCGCCCGCTTTTTTTATGACCTGAGACGGAAAAATGCCTGCAACCAACCTCACTCCAGACATTGAAGGACGGATCGCCGAAGGCGCACCGCAGATCGAGGTGCTCCTGGTCGAGGTCGTCGCCAAGGACACCCTGCGGGTCTTCATCGATCACGCCGATGGGGTCAGCCTCGCACACTGCGAACAGGTGACAGGGTTGCTTGAGGACTACCGCGACCGCTACGTGATCGAGGTCTCCTCGCCGGGCGCGGAACGACCGCTGACCAAGCCCGAGCATTTCAACCGCTTCCTGGGCAAGCAGGCGCGGCTGCGCGTGCACGACACCAGGGACGGCCAGGCCCCCAAGGCCAAGCGCCTGGTGAATGTCACCGGTGAACTCGTCGGGGCCTCTGACTCAGAGGTCACGATTGCCGCCCGGGAGGGTGTCGTTTCGATCCCCTACACACAGATTGCCCGCTCCAACCTCGTACCCGGAGAGTGAGAAGCCTATGTCCAAAGAGATCGTAGAGGCCGTTCGCGGCCTCGCAGCCGAAAAGAACATCTCAGCTGACAGGCTGATGGAAGCGCTCGAAGACGCGCTCCTCTCCGCGTACAAGAAGACGCCCGGATCGGCGCCCTACGCCAAGGTTGAGATGGACCGCGAAACCGGTGATTTCCGGGTGTACGAGCTGAAGATTCCGCCGGAACTCGAGGAGCAGCTGCTGATCGAGGCCGAAGACGGGCTCGAGTCGGCAGTCGACCCCGAAACCGGCGAAATGCGCGAGCCCGAGCCGCCCGAGATCGACCTCGAGAAGCTGAAGGAATACGAGGATCAGATCGAGACCGCGGACGTGACGCCGCACGACTTCGGCCGGATCGCCGCGATGACCGCCAAGCAGGTGATCCTGCAGCGGATCCGCGAGGCCGAGCGTGACCTCATGTTCCAGGAGTACAGCGACCGCATCGGCGAGATGATCACCGGGATCGTGCAGCAGTCCGACTCGCGCTACACGCTCGTACAGCTGCGTGAACGCGTTGAAGCGCTGCTGCCCAAGTCCGAGCAGGTCGACGGCGAGCGCTACGACCACTCCCAGCGGATCAAGGCCGTGATCAAGGACGTCTCGAACTCGACCAAGGGCCCGAGCATCATCGTCAGTCGCCGCGACCCAGAGCTGATCAAGGCACTGTTTGAACTCGAGGTCCCGGAGATCTCAGACGGACTGGTGGAGATCACCGGCGTCGCGCGTGAGCCCGGGTACCGCTCGAAGATCGCGGTGATCTCGCATGTGGACGGCGTCGACCCCGTAGGCGCTTGCGTCGGCCCGCGCGGTTCGCGTGTGCGGATGGTCGTCTCCGAGCTGCGCGGTGAGAAGATCGACATCATCCCTTACAACGACGAGCCCGCGCGCTTCGTCGCCAAGGCATTGAGCCCGGCCCGCGTGCGTGAGGTACTGGTTGACGACGAGCAGAAGCAGGCGACCGTGATCGTCCCCGACGATCAGCTGAGCCTCGCGATCGGCCGCGAAGGCCAGAACGCACGCCTTGCCGCACGCCTTACCGGCTGGCGCATCGATATCCGCTCGGAGACCGACTTCGCGGCCGAAGAGGCCGACTCCGGCTACGGTGAAGAGGAAGAGGTCAGTGGCCGCTGCCACGCGATCCTCACCAACGGACGGCGCTGCCCGAACGCGGCACTACCCGGCTCGCGGTACTGTGGAATTGAGTCCCACCAGGCGCTTGAGGGCACTGGCACCGATTACCTTGACGGCGCCGAGCACGCAGAATACGCGGAAGGCGAGTACGCCGAGGGCGAGTGGGTCGAGGGCGAATACGCCGAAGGCGAGTACGCCGAGGGCGAGTGGGTCGAAGGTGAGTACGCCGAAGGCGAATATGCCGAGGGCGAATATGCCGAAGGCGAATACACCGAGGGTGAGTACGCCGAAGGCGAAGGCGAAGCCGGGACCGGAACCGGTGCCGGGTCCTAACCGAAGCCGATCCGCAGCTGACCCGCATTTCTAAACTGGAGAACGTATGACCAAACCTGCAGAAGACACCCCCAAGCAGCGCACGACAGCGTCCAAGAGCGCAGCCGGCGCGACCCGTGGTGGTGCCGCTGCAGGTAATGGACGTAAGCCGCCGGCCGCCAAGACTCCCGCGCCCAAGCCCGCTGGTGCAAAGTCGCCGGGGCCCAAGCCCGCTGGTGCAAAGACTCCGCCTCCGAAGCCGGCTTCGGGCAAGACCCCGACGCCGCGACCCGCCCCGCCGAAGGCCGCGGGTGCCGGTCCGGCCCGCCCCGCCGGGCAGGGCGGCGCCCCGCCAAGCCCGCCGCGCAAGCCGGCGCCCCGCAAGCCGGCGGCCGAAAATCCGGCTGCTGGAAACGCCGCCGCCGCAGGCGCCCCCGCGGCGCCCAAGCCGGCTGAGGGCGACGGGCACAAGCGCCCGACGCGCGACTCCCTGCAAGGTGAGCGGACCCCCGGCAACGCCGGTGGCCGCAGGCGCGTGGTGATCGACGCACAGGCATCGCGCCGCGCCCCAGCGGCGGGACAGCCGGGAGGCGGCCCCGCGCAGCCCCGCCGCCAGCGTCGTGGACGTCGCCGCCGCGGTGTGTACGACGAAGAGGCCGAGTCGCGTCCCGCGCAGACCAGCGCCGCCAGTAGCAACGTCGTACGCATCAACTCCGGCTCGACGGTCGCCGCCGTCGCCGAGTACCTCGACGTACGCGTTCCCGAGGTCGTGAAGAAGCTGATGGAGCTGGGGGAGATGAAGACCCAGACCCAAACGCTCTCGGACGACACGATTGAACTGCTGGCGGTCGAGCTGGGCAAAGAGATTGAGATCGTGCACTCCGAGGACGAGGAGATCGCCGAGCCCGTGTTCCACGACGAGGACGCCGACCTGGTCGCGCGCGCCCCGGTCGTAACGATCATGGGTCACGTCGATCACGGCAAGACCTCGCTACTTGACGCGATCCGCCAGACCGAGGTCGCTGCCGGTGAAGCCGGCGGCATCACCCAGCACATCGGCGCCTACCAGGTCCACCACAGCGACGAGACCGTGACCTTCCTCGACACTCCCGGTCACGAGGCCTTCACCGCGATGCGTGCACGCGGCGCCAAGGTCACCGACGTTGCCGTGATCGTCGTGGCCGCCGACGACGGCGTCAAGCCGCAGACCCAGGAGGCCGTCGATCACGCGAAGGCCGCCGACGTGCCGATGATCGTTGCGGTCAACAAGATCGACAAGGAAGGCGCCGACCCCGTGCGCGTGCGCACCGAGATGACACAGCTCGGGCTGCAGCCGGTCGAATGGGGCGGCGACATCGACTTCGTGGACGTTTCCGCCAAGAGCCGCCAGGGACTTGACGACCTGCTCGACACGATCGTGGCCCAGGCCGAGATCATGGAGCTGCGCGCGAATCCGAACACCGCCGCATCGGGCACCGTGATCGAGTCCAAGCTCGACCCGGGACGCGGTCCCGTCGTCTCACTGCTGATCGGACGCGGCACGCTCGACGTCGGCGACGCGATCGTGGCCGGCGCCTACTGGGGCCGTGTGCGCGCAATGCACGACTACACCGGTGCACGCATCACCCAGGCGGTTCCCGGGCAGCCGGTGGAGGTGCTTGGGTTCGGAGGGGTGCCAGAGGCCGGCGAGCACATGCGCGTGGTCGAGCACGAGCGTCGCGCTCGCGAGCTCGCGAACGAACGTGCCAACCGCTTGAAGACCGAGGCGATAGCGCGTCAGCGCGGCAAGAAGGTATCGCTCGAGGGGCTCTTCGGCTCAGGTCTGCAGGATCTGAATCTGGTGCTCAAGTCCGACGTCGCCGGCTCGCTGGAGGCGATCCAGGACGAGATCGACAAGCTCCCGCAGGACGAGGTCTCGGTGAACGTGATCCGCCGTGCGGTGGGTGCGGTCACCGAATCCGACGTGATGTTCGCAGCCGCGTCCGACGCCGTGATCCTGGCGTTCAACGTGCGCCCGGTTGGCGATGCGCGCGCGGTAGCTGAGCGCGAAGGCGTCGAGATCCGCTCCTACGCCGTGATCTACCGCGCGATCGAGGAACTGCGTCAGGCGATGCAGGGCATGCTCGCCCCGGAGGAGGTCGAGGACTCTGTCGGTTCGGCCGAGGTCCGCCAGATCTTCAAGGCCTCGCGTGTCGGGACGATCGCCGGGTCGCACGTACTCGACGGCAAGCTCACGCGCGGCGACAAGGTGCGCCTGGTCCGCGACGGAACTGTCATCTACACCGGTGAGATCGGCTCACTGCGCCGCTTCAACGACGATGTGCGCGAAGTGCTGACCGACTACGACTGCGGCATCGTGCTCAAGGATTACGCTGACGTGAAGGAAGGCGACGTGATCGAGGCGTACGCGATGCGCCAAGTTGAGCGCGAGCTCAGCTGATCCAGAGCCGGCAGAGGACAGGGACTCCGTATGGCTTCAGACCGCATGCGCCGCGTCGACGAGGCGATGCGGGCCGTCTTGGGCGAGGCGATCGCCGATGGCCTGCAGGACCCGCGCGTCGGTTTCGTCACGCTCACCTCGGTGAAGACCAGCACTGATCTGCGCCATGCGCGGGTGTACGTGAGCGTGTTCGGTTCAGAACAGGAACGCGCCGACACGCTCGACGGGCTGCGCTCGGCGCACGGCTTCCTGCAGGGACGCGTTGCACAGTCGCTGAAGCTCAAGCACACGCCCACGCTGACCTTCGAGTACGACGACTCCGTCGACCGCGGGATGCGGATCACGGCGTTGCTTCAGGACGCGGTACCGGTAACCGATGAGGACGAGGGATCGGATGACGCAGTCCGCTGACACGATCGCGCTTGCGAGTTGGGCGCCGACCCCGGGGACCGAGGCCGAGCAGGCCGAGATCCTCGAGCATCTGCGCGCCAGTCAAAAACTGATCGTCGTCACGCATGAGCGCCCCGACGGGGACGCGCTTGGCTCGCTGATCGCGATGCGGCTGCTGCTCACCGCGCTCGGCAAGGACTGCCTCATGTTCGTGGCCGAGCAGGAACTGCCGCTGCCGTATGAGTACCGCTTCCTGCCGTTGGACGGACTGATCAGCGAGCGTCCCCACGATGCAGATGAGCGGGTCGCGGTGTTCGTGGATTGCGGCAACATCGACCGCAACCCTGCGGCCTACGCGCTGCGCCCTGAGTGCGGCTGGCCGTCGCTGCTGAACATCGATCACCACCACGACAACACCCGTTTCGGGGACGTGAACTACGTCGACGCGGCCGCATCCTGCACCGCCGAGATGGTGTGGGGGCTGATGCACGAACTCGACGTGACGCTGACCGCAGACCTCGCCGCCGCAATGTACGTCGGTCTGATCACCGATACCGGCTGCTTCATGTACGGCAACACCGGCCCGCGTGCGCACTACATGGCCGCGGAACTGATCAGCGGCGGCGTCGACGTCCACGCGATCTATCAGCAGGTTTACGAGGGTGTGCCGTTCGCCAAGCTGCTGCTGTTGGCCAAGGGCCTTGAGCGTACGGAGCGCTATGACGGTGGACGGCTCACGATCTCGGAGCTGACCGCCGAGGACTTTGACGCGACACACGCCGAGGAAAGCTACAGCGAGGGTGTGATCGACCATCTCCGTGCCGTACGCGGCACCGCGATGGCCGTGCTTGTGCGCGACCGCCTGCGCGCGCCCGGCGAGCCCGCCGAGGACGAGAGCGGCGCGCGCGTGCGCAAGCTGTCGCTGCGGGCTTCGGACACGCGCGTTGACGTCTCCGCGATCGCGCGCGAGCTCGGCGGCGGCGGACACCCTGCCGCGGCCGGTGCCACCTCCTCGCTGAGCTGGACTGATTTGGTCGCATTCCTGCGGGCGCGTCTGGACGAGCAGCTCCAGGACAAGTGAGCGACGCGGCTCAAGGACAGCTGCGCGACGCGGTAGAAGGCTCGCTCGACGGCCTCTTGCTGTGCGACAAGCCGGCCGGGATCACCTCACACGACATGGTCATGCGCGTGCGGCGGAAATGCGGCAAGGGCGTCAAGGTCGGGCACGCCGGCACGCTCGACCCGTTCGCCACCGGGCTGCTGGTGACGTTGGTCGGCAAGGCCACCAAGATCCAGGACCAGGTCATGCACCAGCCCAAGCAATACCTGGTCACGGCGCGCTTCGGAGCGGTTTCAACCACGGGCGATACTGAGGGCGAGATCACCGAGACCGGGATCCTGCCCGACGGTGACCTGCAGCTGCCGGTAGGCAGCGTGCGCCAGCGCCCGCCGGCCCACTCGGCCGTCAAGATCAAGGGCAAACGTGCATATAAGCTCGCCCGCGCCGGGATTCAGGTGGAGATGCCCGAGCGGGAGATCACGGTGTTCAGGTTCGAGGAGACTGCGCGGCGCGAGCGCGAGCGCGACTATCTAATCGAGTGCTCGTCGGGGACCTACGTACGTTCACTGGTCGCGGATTTGGGCGATGCGTACTGCACCGCGCTGCGGCGCACGCGGATCGGCCCATTCGACGTGGTCGACGCAATCGCCGAGCCTGAGCTCGACCGCTTGATACCACTTGCGCGCGCAATCACTATGGTTGGCGCCCGATGAGTTGGCATCCGCCGCAAGCCGAGCCCCACGGTCTCAAGATCACCCCGCTTTCCGACGTCACGCCCGCCCCGCGGCGCGTGGCGCTGGGCGAGTTTGATGGTGTGCACCTCGGGCACCGAGCGGTCATCGCGGGAAACGACACGGTGCTCACCTTCGATCCGCACCCTCGAACCGTGGTCGCACCGGAGCGAGCTCCGAAACTGCTCACCAGCTTCGAAATGAAGGCAGAGCTGATCGCCTCGCTCGGAGTGCGCGAACTGATCGTGATCCCGTTCGATGAAGCCTTCGCCGACCAGCAGCCGCAGGACTTCATCGACTCGATCCTGGTCCAGCGGCTCGGCGCGACGGAGGTTTCGGTCGGTGAGAATTTCCGGTTCGGCCAGGGCCAGTGCGCGGACGCGCAGACGCTCGCCGCCGATAGGCGCTTCGTAACGCGGATCGAGCCGCTGGTCAGCGTCGACGGGGTGACCGTTTCCAGCAGCCTCATCCGCCGGCTGCTGGCTGACGGGGACGTTGCCGCTGCAGCGCGGCTGCTCGGAGACGACTTCCGCATGCGCGGGATCGTGGTCCCCGGTGACCAGCGGGGCCGCGAGCTGGGGTTCCCGACCGCCAATATGCGCCCCGATCCCGAGCTTGTGTGCCCGGCGCACGGCGTCTACGCGTGTCGTGCGGGGGAGTACATGGCGGCGGTGAACGTCGGCGTGCGACCCACCTTCGGCGAGCGACTGAGTCTCTTGGTGGAGCCGTATCTGCTCGACTTCTCCGGTGACCTCTATGGCCAGACGCTGACGCTCGAGTTCGTTCAGCGGCTGCGCGGAGAGGAGCGCTTCGAGGACGCCGAATCGCTGATCGCTCAGATGAATTTGGACGTGGATTCGACGCGACGGCTGCTAGCCTCAGAAGGCGTATGACCCTTACACAGGAAAAGAAAGCCGAGCTCATTGCGAAGTTCGGCGACTCTCCGCAGGACACGGGTAAGACCGAGGTTCAGGTTGCACTGCTCACAGAGCGGATCAACCAGCTGACCGATCACCTGCGGACCCACAAGAAGGATCACCACTCACGTCGCGGCCTGCTGATGCTGGTCGGTCAGCGTCGTCGCTTCCTGAACTATCTGCAGCGTGACGACCTCGAGCGGTACCGCTCGCTGGTCAAGGAACTCGGTCTGCGTAAGTAGACCCGCGGACAACGTCGCTGCGTCTCGGCGCACGACGGGTGTTCGAACTCGGGGTTGTGGTGACCCTGGGCGCGCAAAACTTTCACCCTCGGACGGTTCCCGTCCGAGGGTTTTCGCGTTAATCAGCGGAATTAAATCTCGTGCCGGTAGCGAGCGAACCCTGAGCCGCAGGCGGTCGTTAGAGCAGAACTGCGGGCTCCGCCTGCAGCGGGCGCGTGTACCCGGGAGCGGAGATCGCTGCCCGGATCAGCTCGAGGTGGCGGTTCAGCACGTCCGGGTTCTCGGGACTGAGCAGATCCATCGAGGCGCAGAGACCCTTGATGAGGATGATCACATCACTTGAGACCACGTCAGGGCGAACCGAGCCCGCGGCCTTACCGCGGTCCAGGGCTTCACTCAGCACGCCGTGGATCTCTGCATGACAGCAACGCACGTCCTGCCGCGCTAGGAAGTCATCGGTGACGGCCTCCATCAGTGCCCGGCTGGCCTGCTGGCGACCGCTCATCTCCTCGAGGAAGGTGAAGATCAGCTCAGGATCGGGGTCGTCTGCTTCTGCCAGCATCTGCTGCGCTTCCGCGACCCACCCGTTCATCATTTCGACCGCGACGGCGGCGATCAGATCTTCTTTGGTCGGGAAGTTACGGAACAGCGTCGCACGGCCTACGTCGGCGGCGTCGGCGATCTCGCCCACCGGCACGTCAAATCCCTGCTCTTGAAAGATCTGTGCGGCAGCTTCGAGGAGCTTCTGCCGGTTGCGGAGTGCGTCACTTCTCATTGGTCATAAGTTTCGCAGGTTCAGAGGCGGTCATACGAAGGACCCCATAAGGGAGATGAAACCGGCGGGTGGTCCGGGTAGACCACCCGCCGGAGAGACGGCTCCGAGGCTCGAACGCCTCAGTGCCTAAGCCCATCGCTAAGCGGCTACCACCGCCTGGGCCGGATCAAACGAGATCGACTCCACGTGGCGTTTGCGCAGTAGCACCAGCAGCAGCACTGCAGCCAAGCCGAGCATGATCGCCGCCGCGGTGAACGCGACGTGATAGCCGGACAGCTTCGCCGCCGTTACGCTGGCGGTGCTGAGGCCGTGTCCGGACTGCAGCAGCGAGGCTGTGTGGCTGGCGGCCAGCGTCGACAGAATCGCGAGACCGAGCGAGCCGCCCACCTGCTGAGCGCTGTTGAACAGTCCGGATGCAAGGCCGGAATCTTCCGCACTGACGCCGCCGGTTGCGAGCAGCGTGACCGGCACGAACACCAGGCCCAGACCGATCGACAGCGGTACCAGCCCGGTCAGCAGGTTGGACACGTAGCTGCCGTGGATCGGTAGCTGCGTCAGCACGACCATTCCGCCGGTTGCCAGCGCGAGTCCGGCAACCGCGACGTTCCGCGGGCCGAGTCGGGGGATCAGGCCCTGCGAGATTCCGGCGCCGATCATGATCCCGGCGGACGCGGGTAGGAACGCGAGGCCGGCCTTCAGTGGGCTGTAGCCGAGGATGTCCTGCACGTACAGCGACGCGAAGAAGAAGAACCCGAACAGGCCCGAGGCGACCAGCAGCATCGCCAGGTTGGCGGCACTGATCGTGCGGATCTTGAAGATGCTCAGCTTCACCAGCGGAGCCGGATTACGCGCTTCGCTGTAGACGAAGATCGCGAGCATCGCCAAACCGGCCAGGAGTACACCGAGGGTCTTCGGCGAACCCCAGCCCCAGGCCTCTGCCTTGACGATCCCGAATACCACCAGCAGCAGACCGCCGGTAACGGTCGAGGCGCCGAACGCGTCAAAGCGGCGATGTCCGAGGTCAGCACGGGACTCGGGCACGAAGCGGTAGGCAAGCATGATCGCGAACACGCCCACCGGCACGTTCACGAAGAAGTTCCAGCGCCACGACACGAGGTCAGTCAGGACGCCACCGAGGATCAGTCCGAATGCAGAGCCGGTAGCCGCGATCGCCGACCAGACGCCGAGTGCGCGGGTGCGCTCGCGGTTGTCCTGGAAGGTGGTCATGATGATGCTGAGGGCGGCGGGGGAGACCATCGCGCCGCCGAGGCCCTGCAGGCCGCGGCCGACAATCAGCCAGGTGGAGTCCTGAGCGAAGCCGTTCAGCAGTGACGCCGCGCTGAACAGCGCCACGCCGGCCACGAACAGTCGCCGGCGACCCAGCAGGTCGGCCGCGCGTCCGCCGAGCATCAGGAAGCCGCCGAAGGTCAGCGTGTAAGCGTCCACGACCCACTGCAGGTTGGCCGGGGAGAAGTTCAGTCCGCGCTGGATGTCGGGCAGCGCGACGTTGACGATCGTGTTGTCGAGCACGACCATGAACTGGGCGAGGCAGGCGATAACCAGCACCAGCCATTTTTTCGAGAGCCCGGAACTAGCCGGACTCGATGGTTGGGTTAGAGCAGACAAAACGGGATCCTCCCGGTCACAGGGCTTGGAAAAACGGTGGGTCACACCGCCGTGACGGCGGCGCACTATCGCGCCAGCGAGAGCGCTCCGTGCAGGCCCACTTGGGGTGCGCGCGGCCTGTGCGCGGAGCTGAAACTGGCGTTGTTCGTTCTGGGATTCAAACGGACTAAACGGTCCGCTTAGCCTATCACGGAACCGGACCTTGTAGTCCGGTTAGCGAAAAATTAACAATGTCGGGGGGTCAAAGTGGTGCCGCGCGCGCCTCTTTTAAGCATGAGCACTCCCATGTCATCGACGAGCGTTGGCGGTACCGCAGCCGCCAGCGGCCATACCGAGACCTCCGTTGCGCCCGAACTCACCGAACCCACCGAGTCGCCCGAACCCAGCAAACCCACCGAATCGCCCGAACCCACCGAGCCGCCCGAACCCACCCGCTCAGTCGGGGCTGGTGTCAGAAACTCGTCGCAGCGACGAGTTTCTGACACCACCAGGGTGATTGCGAGGATCGCGGTACGTCAGGGCGGGCATGTGACGACGCAGCAGCTTCGAGCCGCCGGGGTAAGTAAGGACGTCGTCACTGTGCGCGTTAGGACCGGAGAATTGATCCGAGTACATCGCGGCGTCTATGCGGTGGGTCATGGGTCGACCAACGACCGCGATCGCGCGTGGGCGGCGCTGCTGGCCGCTGGGTCGGTCAGCGCACTGTGCGGGCCATCAGCGGCTGCCTGTTGGAGCCTTCGCCGCCGCTATCCAGCTGAGGTCGATGTCATCACCCCGTTGCGCCGGCGGATCCCGGGCGTGCGACTGCAGCGCTGCGGGACGCTGGTCGAGCGCGATCTGGTCACGCATGAGGGTTTACGTGTCACGAGTCCGGCGCGCACGCTCCTGGATATGGCACCGCTGATCACCGCACGGGTGTTGGACCGCTACCACAACGAGCTGCGGATGCGCGCGCTGATCGACAACGAGCAGCTGGTTGATGTGGCCGTGCGAAACCGGCAGCACAGAGGAGCGCGGAAGTTGCTCGAGCTCGCTGGTGCAAGCGCCGGAGAAGCGAAACGCTCGCCGCTGGAGCTCGATTGGCCGCGCTTCGCGAGGAAATACCGGCTGCCGGATTACGAGATGAACGTTGCGCTGGCCGGCTACACCGTGGACGTTCTGTTCACGTCCCCGCGGCTGATCGTGGAGCTTGATGGGTGGGGGACGCATGGGACTCGAAGCGCGTATGAACGCGACCGCGCGCGCGATGCGACGATCTTCGCGCGCACGGGAGTCCCGACGGTGCGGATCACCCACGACGGCTTCCATGCAGATCCGCGCGAACAGGCGGAGCGGTTACACGCGATCTTGCGCTCTCGAGCTTCCGAAGAAAGCCCTGCAACCACGTAGAGCCGCTACGATTGCGGGAAGTTCGGATTAGAGAAAAAGACACGAAGCACTGCGCCGACCGAAGGGTGCAGCAGAAGGGAAATTGAATATGTCTGACGCCATTAAGCGCGTCTCCGTCGAGATTTCTGGCAAGGAAATCTCTTTTGAAACCGGCAAGATGGCCAAGCAGGCCACAGGTGCCGTTGTCGTCCGCGCGGGCGACACCATGGTTCTTTGTACGGCAGTCATCGGCAACCTCCGTGACGCCGACTTCCTGCCCCTCACAGTTGATGTTGAGGAGCGCATGTACGCCGCGGGCAAGATCCCGGGCTCATTCTTCAAGCGTGAGGGTCGTGCCGGCGAGAAGGGCACCCTGACCGCCCGCATGATCGACCGTCCGATCCGCCCGCTGTTCCCCAAGGGCTGGCGCTACGAGACGCAGCTGGTAGCGATGCCGCTGTCGGTCGACCACGTCAACCCCTACGACATCCTCGCGATCAACGGCGCCTCGACCGCGCTGCAGCTCTCCGGAGCTCCGGTCGCCGCCGCAGTCGGCGCGGTCCGGATCGGCAAGATCGACGGCAACTTCGTCGTCAACCCCGATGAAGAGGATCTGCTCGATAACACCGACCTTGACCTGATTGTCGCCGGCACCGCCGAGGGCATCACGATGGTTGAGGCCGGCGCCAACGAAATTCCCGAGGCCGAGATCCTCGATGCGCTCGACATCGCGCACGACGCGATCAAGCAGCTCTGCGCGGCTCAGGTCGAGCTGAAGGCACAGGCCGGAAAGCCGACGATTGAGTTCGTCGCGCCCGAGGTCAGCGATGAGCTGTTCAACGCCGTCCGTGCCTCGCACGGCGCCGCACTCGACGCCGCCACCGGCATCGAGGACAAGCTCGAGCGTCAGGCCCAGAGTGACGGGGTCAAGACCGCGATCGTCGAGTACTACGCCGGTGTCCCCGACACCGAGGGCTACGACGAGCGTCTGGCCGACGCCAAGCGCGCCGCCGACAAGCTCGAGAAGACGATCATCCGCGAGCGCATCGCGATCAAGAAGATCCGTCCCGACGGTCGCACCAGCGAGGAAATCCGCCCGATCGACATCGAGGTCTCGGTAACCCCGCGCACCCACGGTTCGGCGCTCTTCACCCGCGGTCAGACGCAGGCGCTTTCAACCGCCGCGCTCGGCACCACCCGTGAAGAGATGCGGCTGGACACGCTCGGTCTCGAGACCTCCAAGCGCTACTTCCACCACTACAACTTCCCGCCCTTCAGCGTCGGCGAGGCCGGCCGCCTGGGCGGCCCCAAGCGCCGCGACATCGGCCACGGAGCGCTCGCCGAGCGCGCACTGGTTCCGATGATCCCGAGCCAGGAAGACTTCCCCTACACGATTCGCGTCGTGTCGGACATCCTCGAGTCCAACGGCTCCAGCTCGATGGCTTCGGTCTGCGGTTCCAGCCTCAGCCTGATGGACGCCGGCGTGCCGCTGAAGAAGCCGGTTGCCGGCATCGCCATGGGTCTGATCAAGGAGGGCGATGAATACATCGTCCTGACCGACATCGCCGGCGTCGAGGATCACCTCGGCGACATGGACTTCAAGGTTGCCGGTACCCACGACGGGATTACCGCGCTGCAGATGGACATCAAGATCACGGGCGTCAGCTTTGAGATCATGCGCGACGCGCTGTCGCAGGCCAAGGCCGCGCGCGAGTTCATCCTCGGCAAGATGGCCGAAGTCATCGACGCGCCGCGCGGTGAGCTCTCCAAGTACGCACCTGGCATCTCGTCGATCAAGATCGACCCCGAGAAGATCGGCCTGCTCATCGGCAAGGGCGGCGAGACGATTCGCGCGCTCCAGGAGGAGTTCGAGTCGCAGATCGACGTCAACGACGAGGGCCAGGTTCTGGTCTACGCCGCCAGCCGTGAGCTTGGCGACGGACTTGTTGATCGCATCCGCTCGATGACCAAGGAGGTAGAGGTCGGCGATTCGTTCACCGGCAAGGTCGTGAAGACCACCACCTTCGGCGCGTTCGTCGAGCTGGCCAAGGGCACCGACGGACTGCTGCACATCAGCAACGTCGCCCCGGGCCGTCGCATTGCGACCGTCGAAGAGGTCCTCAGCAAGGGCGACGAGCTGCAGGTGCGCGTGGTCGAGGTCGACCGCGAGCGCGGCCGCATCGGCCTGCGTCTGGCAGACGACCCCGAGGTCGAGGGCAAGTCCGTTGAGGAGCTCGCGACGATCTCCAGCGGCGACTCCAATGGCGGCGGCGGACGTGAGCGCCGCGACCGCAGCGATCGCGGTGACCGCGGTGACCGCGGTGACCGAGGCGGACGTGATCGCGGACGCGGGCGTGAGCGCAGCGACCGTGATCGTGGCGACCGCGGCGATCGGGGCCGGGTACGCGACAGCGACCCCGACCGCGACTAACACACGCAAGTGACATTCGAGCATCGACTGACGACGCTCGATTCGGGCGTGCGGATCGTAACCGAGGCAATGCCCTCGGTTCGATCCGCGTCGCTCGGGTTCTGGATCGGGACCGGGTCCAGAACCGAATCCGAGCAGCAGGCCGGACTCTCGCACCTGCTTGAGCACCTGCTGTTCAAAGGTTCCTCGAAGTACAGCTCGCTGGAGATCGACCAGATCTTCGACGGGATGGGCGCGGAGCTGAACGCCGGCACCGGCAAGGAGTCGACCTCCGCGTACGCGCGCGTGATCGACGCACATGTGCCCAAGGCGTTTGACGTGATCGCCGACATGGTGTTCCGCCCGTCGCTGGATGACATCGAGTCAGAACGCGCGGTGATCCTCGAGGAAATCGCGATGTACGAGGACGATCCTCAGGAGAAGATCTTCGACATCCTCGGCCAGGCCGTGTTCGGCACCCATCCGCTGGGTCGCGCGATCATCGGCTACGCGCCCGTGATCGCGGAAACCCCGGCCGACCAGATCGCCGCCTTCCACCACGACCGCTACGCACCAGGCAACGTCGTGATCGCCGCCGCTGGAGCAATCGACCACGATCAGATCGTGGAACTCGCTCAAGAGCGGCTATCGGCGTCCGCGCTGGCCGCCGATGGTGGCGGCGGGCTGGCGGGCCCACCGCCTTTGATCCAGGCTCCAACCGGACTACGGCCAGCCAACAGGTTCGAGCACAAGGACACCGAGCAGTTCCACGTCTGCGTCGGTGGTCCCGCGTTCTCGCGCCACGATGACCGCCGCTTCGCGTTGCGGGTGCTTGACACGATCTTCGGCGGGACCTCATCCTCGCGTCTGTTTCAGGAGGTGCGCGAGAAGCACGGCCTCGCCTACTCGGTGTATTCGTTCACCGCCGCCTACCAGGATGCGGGCCAGATCGGACTCTACGTCGGTACCCGCGCCGACAACATCGACCAGGCGTTGAGCGTGATCGGCGGTGAGCTCACCAAACTCCGTTCCGAGCCGATCGGTGAGGACGAACTGCAGCGCGCAAAGGAGAATCTCAAGGGACGCGTGCTGCTCGCGCTGGAGTCGACCGGGGCGCGCATGAACCGCCTAGGATCGGAACTGCTAGCCGCGGCACCGCTGCTCGACCTCGACGAGGTCGTCGCCCGCATCGACGCCGTCACCGTTGCCGACCTGGAGGAACTTGTGGACGAGCTTTGGAACCCGGCGCAGTTGAGTGTCGTCGGGATCGGACCTGCCCAAGCGCGCTTTGAAGCCGCGATCGAGGGCGTTGCGGTCGCCCAGACCGCATGACCATCCGGGTAGCCGTAAGCGGCGCCGCAGGGCGCATGGGACAGACCGTCTGCGAGGCGGTAGAAGGCGCCGATGACATGGAGCTTGTGGCACGCGCCGACCCGTCGCTGGGAATCGCGCTGGCAGACGCAATTGCGAATTCGCGCCCGGATGTCGTGGTCGACTTCACGATCCCGAGCACCGCGGTTGAGAACATCAAGACCTGCGTAGCCGCCGGTGTGCATGTGGTCGTCGGGACCACCGGCTTTGAGATCGAGGACATTCGTGGCCTGTCCGGGGCGAATGTGCTGATTGCGCCCAACTTCGCGATCGGCGCCGTACTGCTGATGAAGTTCGCCGCCGAAGCCTTCAAGTACATGAACCGGGCGGAGATCATCGAGTTGCACCACGATGGCAAGCTCGACGCGCCCTCTGGCACCGCCAAGCACACGGCCGAGCAGATGCAGGCCGCCGCGCCCGACAACCCGAGCCCGCCGATCCACTCGGTACGGCTTCCCGGGCTGGTGGCGCATGAGGAAGTGATCCTCGGCGACCTCGGCCAGACGCTCACGATCCGCCACGACTCGATTGATCGCGTCTCGTTCATGCCCGGGGTGCTGCTTGCGGTCCGCAAGATCGGCTCGCTGCCTGACCAACTGACGCTGGGGCTCGAACAGATCCTCTGAGCGACGGGACCCGGCCGCGGCTGAGGCACGGGGCCGCAGGCGGCCCGATAAGCCGCTAGCCGATCGCTTCCGCGTCGGCCTCGGCCGCCTCGATCCAATCGCGCTTCTCGGCGCGCCACTGCTCGTCGTTGCGGCGATATTTCCAATATCCGGTCGCCGACATCTGGTCGCGGGCCATCCCGCGGTCCTGAAGCAGGTGGCGACGGATCCGCAGCACCGATTCGGCCTCGCCGTGGATGAACGCGTGACCGACACCGTCCGGCAGCTCCAGCTGACGGATCAGGTTCAGCTGCAGGTCCGGGTCTTCGCCGATCGCGCCGCGGCGATGAATCCACTGGAGTTTCAGCTCACCGGGCGTCGCCAGCGGCAGCTGGTCCGCGGGGCCGTCGACCTCGGCCACGACGAACACCGGAACACCCGCGGGGATGCGCTGCAGCGCGACCGCGATCGCCGGCAGCGCGGACTCGTCTCCGGACAGTAGGTGCCAGGCAGCGGTAGGGGAGGGCGAGTAGCCGCCTCCAGGGCCGTTGAGCAGCAGCGTGTCACCGGGCGCGGCGTGGGCTGCCCACGGGCCTGCCAGACCCTCGTCGCCGTGAACGACGAAGTCCAGCGTAAGCTGCAGCAGCTCGGGATCCCAGTCGCGCACGGTGTAGGTGCGGGTCGTCTCGCCAAAACGGCATTTCACGTAGTGGTCGGTGAACTCCCCGACGCTGAAGCCCTCGAGTTCGGGGCCGGACACCACCAGACGCACCATGTGCGGCGTGATCCAGTCGGTGGCGATGACGGTGGTGGTTCGCGGCGGGCGATTGGGACGAGGCATGGTGCAATCGTAGGTCACGCACGCTCCCGGTCCGCGCATCGGGTGTTTGTGACAAACGCCTCGGCGTTTGACCGCAGAGCTTGCGATACTTGCGCCAATGGCCGAAGACTTTGGAGCGATCCTGACCGCGATGGTGACCCCGTTCGATGCGGAGGGGAACGTCGACGAAGCCGCGGCCGTGAGGCTGCTCGAACACCTTTATTCCACGGGCTCAGACGGAGTCGTCGTCTGCGGCACAACCGGTGAAGCGGCAACGCTTGACGACGATGAGCATCTCGGGTTCATCGAACTCGTAGTCACCGAAACCCGCCGTAACCACCCCGGGAAGACCGTGGTCGCCGGGGTAGGGTCCAACGACACCCGTCACGCGGTCAAGCTGACCGAGCGCGCAACCGCGATGCGCCCCGACGGGCTGCTGTCCGTGAACCCGTATTACAACCGGCCGTCGCGCAAGGGCCTGCTCGCCCACTACGCGGCGGTGAACGCCGCTACCGACCTGCCGATCCTGCTCTACAACATCCCGCAGCGGACCGGCGCCGACCTGCCCAACGAGTTCCTCCAGGAGCTCGCGCAGAGCTACGCGAACATCATCGGCGTCAAACAGGCGAACTCGGCCAACCTCGCGATGATCGACGGGATCACGCTCTATGCGGGCAACGACGAGGATTTGGTCGAGGTGCTCGAGCTGGGCGGCGCCGGCGGTATCTGCACGCTCACGCACGTGTTCGGCTCGCAGTTCCAGCAGATGGTGCGCGAGCCAGACAATCGGGCTGAGGTGCTCGCGTCTTTGGCCGACGCGTTCGCGGCCTTCGGGGTTGCGCCGCTGGCGGTCACAAACAAGGCCGCGCTGAACCTGATTGACGTTCCGGTCGGCGGCCCACGACTGCCTTACGTGTCGCTGGATCAGGCGGAGACCGAGCAGATCGGCACCGTGCTTGAAAATCATGGGCTGCTGCACGCAGCACAGCAGTGATACTCAGCGTGCGCAGAACCCTGGGGCCGTGCGCCCCTGACAAAAATTGTGTAGCGGCCACAATCGGCCGCAGGAAGAACCGGAGGAACGGCTGATGGCATCAGACGGCAAACTCCGTGTGCTGCCACTGGGCGGCCTCGGGGAAATCGGCAAGAACATGATGGTCATCGAGTACCAGCGCAAGATGGTGATCGTTGACGCTGGCGTGCGGTTCCCGACCGCCGAGATGCTCGGCATCGACCTTGTTCTGCCCGACTTCAGCTACGTGCGCGAGCGCGCCGAAGATGTTGAAGCGATCGTTATCACCCATGGTCATGAGGATCATCTAGGGGCGTTGCCGTGGGTCCTGCGGGAGCTCGCCGCCCACGGCCACGTCCCGCCGGTCTACAGCTCCAAGCTGACGATCGCGATGGCGCGTTCGAAGCTCGACGAGCACAAGATCAAGAACGTCGAGCTGGTCGACGTTCCCGCGGGTGAGCAGATCGCGGCGGGACCGTTTGACATCGAGCTGATCCACATGACGCACTCGATCCCCGACACCTGCGCGGTTGCGATCACCTGCGAGTTGGGGACCGTGCTGATGACCGGCGATTACAAGTTCGATCAGACCCCGGTGGACGGCGAGCCAGCCGACGTGCAGCGTCTGGCGGAGCTCGGCCGCGAAGGTGTGCTGCTGCTCGCCGGCGACTCGACCAACGCCGACCGGCCCGGCTTCTCACCATCGGAGAGCGGCGTCGGGCCACACCTCGAGGAGGTCTTCGCGAAGGCCGAGGGGCGAATCGTGGTGACCAGCTTCGCCTCCAACATCCACCGCGTGCAGCAGGTGATCGACGCCGCCGAGGCGCTGGGCCGCAAGGTCGCGCTGGTCGGACGCTCGATGCGCAAGAACGTCGGGATCGGTCGCTCACTGGGTCACATCGAGGTCCCTGATGGGATCCTGATCCAGCCCCAGGAAGTGGACGACTGGCCTGAGCACAAGGTCGTCGTGATCTCGACCGGTTCGCAGGGCGAACCGCTGTCGGCACTGCGCCGCATGGCGCACAACGACCATCGCCAGATCAAGTTGGGCGATGGTGACACGGTCGTGTTCTCGGCGACCCCGATCCCGGGCAACGAACGCGCCGTGAACGAAACCGTCGACCGCCTGTACAAGATCGGTTGCGAGGTGGTCACCACCAACGACGCTCCGATCCACGCCTCCGGACACGGTTACGTCGAGGAGATCAAGCTGATGCTGAACCTCACGCGGCCGCAGTACGTGATGCCGGTGCACGGCGACTACAAGCGCCTGAAGTTGCATGGCGAGCTGGCCGAGGCCGTCGGCATCGAACCGGAGCGAATCTTCCACTCGGCCAACGGCCAGGTGCTCGAGATCGACGAGGACGGAGCCCGCTTCGGCGAGCCCGAGCAGGCCGGCATGATCTTCGTCGACGGTGTCGACATCGGCGATCCCTCCGACGTCGCGCTGCGCGACCGGCGGATGCTGTCGGCCGACGGCATCTTCATCGTTGTCGCCACGATCGCGGAGAGCGACGGGGCCCCGGTCGCGGACACCGAGGTGATCTTCCGCGGCGTGCCCTTCATCGAGGAGGCCGAGACGCTGCGACAGGAGATCCGCGAGGCGGTTGACCGCTCACTGGAGCGGTCGGCGGCAGACGGTATCCATGAGGTTGATCTGCTCCAGGAGGAGCTGCACGACGACCTTGCGGCGTTCGTCTACGACCGCCTGCGCAGGCGCCCGATGGTCCTGCCGGTGGTCGTCGAAGTCTGACCGACGTTGACTTCCGGTTCTGGTCCGGGAAGACCAGAACCGGTACTGGTGGCCCCGGGGAACACCGGGAAACGGACCTCAAAACGCGTTCCCTGCAGCTGCGGGAGCGAGGTGAGCGTCACGGTCGCGTCGTGAGCCTCGGCAACCGCCGAGACGATCGCCAGCCCGAGCCCGGTTCCACGCGCGCCACGGTCGCCGCCACCGCGCACGAAACGCTCGAATACACGGTTCTGCAGATCCGGAGGGATACCAGGGCCGTCGTCCTCGACCACCAGCACGGGGTGGCCGTCCTCGATCTTGGATATCGCGTGGATGTGAGTGCCGGGAGGCGTGTGGTGGACGGCGTTTTCGATCAGGTTCAGCACCATTCGATGCAGATCGTCCTGCAGTCCCGTGAGCGGAGCCGAGCCTGGGGTGACCTCGAGCTGGTGGTTGTCGGAAACGGGCCCGAGCTCGACCGCAGCGTTGGTGATCGTGTCGGCGAGGTCGACCGTGGTCAGCGTCTTCTGGCGCTCCACGTCGGCGCGCGCCAGCAGCAGCAGGTCGCCGACCAGGCGTCGCATGCGGCGCGTAGCCATCAGCGCGGACTTGGCTGAGTCCGCCGACTCGCCGTCAAGTTCGTCGGCCAGTAGCTCGAGGTTGGCAAGCACGCTGGTCAGCGGCGTACGCAGCTCGTGCGACGCATCGGCCACGAATTCGCGCTGCCGGGCCAACGCCGCCTCGGACTCGTTGCGCGCCGCGTCCAGCGCGCTGAGCATGCCTTCGAGCGTGCGCGCGAGTTCTGCCACCTCGTCGTCAGCAACCGGCTGCGGGATCGAGAGGGTCGGATCGCGCGTGCGTTCGATGTCGCGAGCGACGTCGGTCAGCTCGGCGATCGGGCGCATCGCGCGGTCGGCGACAAGCAGTCCCGCAAGCAGTGCCAGGACCGCACCGCCGAGCACGCCGAGGGTCAGCCAGACGCGGATTTCGCTGATCGGATTGCTGACCGCCGTGAGCGGCTCGGCATAGATCAGATAGCCGTCCTCGGTTTGGCGGTGGGCATGTTTGACGGGTGTACCGTCCTTTGCCTTCGGCTGCGGCCCCTTCCAGCTGATCTCACGGGCGGCGACGCGGTAGCCGCCTTCCGAGAAGGTGCTCGATGAGCCGGACACCTGCTGGCTGGTGGGGATCCTGAACGTGGGGTGGGCGGTCAGCTGCGCCTCGGTTGGCGGCTGATCGCTGCTCTGGGTACAGAGCACGTTGCCCCCGAGGTCCATAACCCGGATCTGTGCGTTCTGCGTCTGCGCGTCGAACGAGAGGTCCGGAATGTTGTTGGTGCAGTTGAGGTAGTACCCACGGTGCTTACCCGAGATCGGGCTGAGCACAGGCTTGAGGTTGTTGACCAGATGGTCGGCCTGGGCGCTGACCTCGAGATTGAACTCCTGGTTCTTCTGGCGGTCGGTGAGAACCCCGACCCCGACCGCGAAAACCGCGAGAATGATGAACGTCAGCGCGGCCGAGCCACCGCCGAGGCGCCAGCGTACCGGCAGCCGCCGGTACGCGGAGACTGTCGCTCGCGTCGCCCGCCTACACGCGGAGTACGTAGCCCGCGCCGCGGATCGTATGAAGGAGCCGAGGCTCGCCATCGGCTTCCAGCTTACGCCGCAGGTTGGATACGAATACTTCGATCGTATTCGTCATGCTGAATGGGTCGTAACCCCAGACCTCGTCGAGCAGTCGTTGGCGCGAGATCACGATGCGCTCGTTGCGCATCAGGTACTCGAGCAGCTCGAACTCACGTTGCGTGAGTTCGAGTACGCGGTCGCCGCGCGTGACCTCGTGCGTGTCGGGGTTCAGGCGCAGGTCGCCGACTGCGATCGCGGCCTGTCCGCGGGGCGGACGGCGGCGCAGCAGAGCGCGCAACCGCGCGAGCAACTCCTGGCGCTCGAACGGCTTGACCAGATAGTCGTCGGCGCCGGCGTCGAGTCCCTCGACGCGGGACTCCACGGCATCGCGGGCGGTCAGGACAAGGATCGGAACATCATCGCTCTCGCGCAGCGTCTTGGCGACCTCAATCCCGTCGAGCTTCGGGAGCCCGAGGTCGAGGATCACCAGGTCGGGAAGAAACGCGTGCGCTTCATCGAGCGCGGCCAAGCCGTCGTCGGCCACGCGCACGTCATAGCCCTCCATCCGCAGAGAGCGCTGTAGCACCTGCGAGATCGCGTCATCGTCCTCGACTACCAGGACGCGCGGGGGTCGTTCGAAATCGGTCGTGGTGCTCATTGATGATTGATCTTATGCCTCAATTAACCGCCAGACCAGGAATCTTCAAGCGAGCTTAGGGTCCCTTAATGATGCTCGGGTGGTCACGCGGGGAGGCTGCACGAGCGTCGCCGCCCTACGCCGTAACGCGCTGCTCACCGGTGTAAACGTTCATCCGTCCTTTGCGCGCGAAGCCGCATAGCGTCAGGCCTCTGTCTGCGGCCAAACTGATCGCCAACGAGGTTGGAGCACCGACACCGACGAGAATCGGCGCCCCGGCAACCGCGGCCTTTTGCACGAGCTCAAACGACAGCCTTCCGCTCACGCAAAGCACGAAATCGTGCAGCGGTAGGTTGCCCGCGAGCAGTGCCCAGCCGATGACCTTGTCCATCGCGTTGTGGCGACCCACATCCTCGCGCACGCAGACCAGCTCGCCGGCCTGGTCGAACAGTCCCGTTGCGTGCAAACCTCCGGTCCGCTCGAACCCGGGCTGCACCAGCAGGTCGGGCAGACTCGCAAGCGCCCCCCGCGGCCGGTTCGGCCCGCTGGGAAGCGGGGCGCTGTTGACCGCAATCTCCTCGATCGCACCCTTCCCGCACACGCCGCAGCTCGAGCTGGTGTAGAAGCGCCGCGTGCCGAGCTCTCTCAGCAGCGGGCCTTCAACCTCGATCGTGTTCACGGCGAAATCTGCGGTGGGCGAGGCGCGTCGCGGCGCGTCGATCAGCCCTTCTCCATAGAGGAACCCAAGCGCGAGTTCCTCGTCATGGCCCGGCGTGCGCATCGTGACCGCGATCGGCTCTTGCTCGCAGCGGATCTCGAGCGGCTCCTCGACCGCCACGAAGTCGCGCGCGCCGTCGTGGGCAACCATGTGGGTCGCACCCGGCGCGGGCTGTGCTCGTCGGCTCGTCGTCACCGGTGTCACCCTACTCCCGTCAGCCGCTTATGCGCTCACCCGGCGGTGAGGCGCGGCGCCGAAATGTGGCCGGGGCCGGATAATCGTGTCGATGACTCGCGACCAATGGATCGCCGCGTTTGCGGCCGAACTCGGTACGGACGCCCCCGGCCCTGCCGAGGTCGAGGCGCTGCTCAAGCTGGCGTCGGTGGCCGCCCACTCCTCCGAGCGCCCCGCCGCTCCGCTGGCCTGTTACCTGGCTGGGAAAACCGGGCACCCGGTGGATCAGTTGATCGCGCTCGCCGAACGCATCGGGCCGGTCGACTGAGAAGGCCTGCCGCGGCGACCGCGCGCCCGCGGCTGGCAAGTCAGCGAGGCGGCGCGGGCGGGATGTGCGCTGCCGAGCGCTGTAACTCCGCGGGCGTGTTCACGCTGATCAGGAATTGGCGCGGGTCACCGAAGCGATCAAGCGCATTAGCCGGCAGAACCGTGACCTGGGCTTGCGCGAACGCCTCACGCAGGGACGCTCGGCGATCCAGCGAGCTGCGCAACGAGGGCAGTTCGCTGTCGCTGTGCAGTGACGGAAACGGGGCAAACCGGCCGTCGAGTGTTACCGCAGCGGCTCGTTGCTGGTCCCATTCGTGGGCGAGCGCCGCGAGCAGCTCAGAGGTCAGAAACGGCATGTCGCATGCCACAGCGAGCACACGACCAAAATGCTCGATTGCGGTGATCAGACCCAGCAGCGGATGATACAGCTGCTCGGGCTCCAGAATCACCGACGTGGCAGGGGAGAGCGCCGGTAGTCGTGTCGATGCTTTCGCGACCACCGCAACCGGCAGGTCCTGCGCCATGCGCGGCCGCGACTGGATAGCTGATCAGCGGACGCCCCGCCAGGCGGCTGGACGGTTTGTCGCCACCCATGCGCGTGCCGAGGCCGCCGGCGAGCACCACGACGGTCACCGAAGCCGCTCGCGGAGCGTCTGCCGAGGGTTGGGGTGGCGTGGGTTCCATCCGGCTCTGACGCTACACAGAGTCGCTGTCGGTTGCCCGCAAAATGCGGCAAATCGTGGCCGCTGCGGGAAGGGTCCCAAGCGTCCGGGTCGAAATATTGAAGCTGTAGATGGCCGCCACCAAAACTCAGAGCAAGACCCGCAAACCCGCGCCCAAGCGGACGCAGGGCGCTTCTAAGCGCAATTCCGGACGTGCGGGGTCCAAACCCAGGTCCCGTAAGCAGCCGCCGCCGACGCGAGCGACGCGCTCGCTCGTGGCGAGTCGCCCCGGACTGCGCTCGGTGCGGGACATGGAGCCGCACCACATCGACCTGATCGCGTTGGCGATCATCGCCGTGGGGATCTTCCTCGGCGGCGTCCTCTACTTCGGATGGGCCGGCGGCACGCTCGGCCACGGCGCTGAAAGCGGACTTGAGCTGCTCGCCGGCAAGCTCGCCTATGTGTTCCCGGTGGTGCTGGTCCTGGGCGGCGCACGCGTGCTGGCGCGCGGGATGGAGTTGGCGCCCGCCACGCGCCCGCTGCGCAGCGGCAGCATCTGCCTGGGTCTGGCGCTCACTTTGATGTTCGCGGCGGGCATCGTCGGGCCGGGCGCAAGTCCCGCAAACGCGATCGTGTCCAGCGACACGATCAAGCCGCGTGGCGGCATCATCGGCGGGCTGCTCTACGACGGGTCCAGTCACCTGCTCTCCAGCGCCGGGGCCGACATTCTCGCGATCTTCCTGCTGCTGGCCGGCATCGTGCTGCTCTCCGGCGCGACCTTCGCCTCGGTGGTGAACAACAGCCGCCACCATGCCGAAACGCTGATCGGCAGCCGCCAGGGCAGTGCCACGCGGCGCGCCGAGATCCGGGCCGCGCGTCTGCGCGGCAACGACGGCGAGGACGACGCCGCGCACGGCAGCGGCGAGCCCTACTACGTCGAATTCCACGCCGAGAACGACCCCGGCGCGTTCAAGGTTCCCGACCCGGACGGCCAGCGGCTCGTCGTCCGCTCGACCCATGTCGAAGCGCCATCGCTGGACACCTACGAAGACGCCAGCGGGCAACGCAGCTTCGACGTGCATGAACTCACCGACGAAGAGGCAGCACTGAAGGACGACGATTTCTCCGCCCCGGAGTTCAGCGACTTCATCGACCGCGCAGGCGCGGATGCAGAGCAGGACACGGCGGTCCATCCGGTTCCCGACGCCGTGCCCGCAGACGGCACGCCCCCGGCCGACCAGGTTTATTCGCACGAATTCGAACCCGAGCCCGAGCAGCAGGTCGCGATCCCCGACGACCTCGACGACGGCCGCCAGGCAGGGCCGGGTCGCGACCTCGAGCAGGCAGAGCTGACGCCGCAGGGACGCTATCGGGCGTCCGTCACTGATGACCCGGACTTTGTGTGGAAGGTGCCGTCGGCTCGATTCCTGGTGCGCTCCACCGGGGAGGCGGCGAAGCCCGACACGGCCGGGCAGGCGCAGACCGCGAAGGCGCTGATCGAGGCACTTGGGCATTTCGGGATCGAAGCCAAGGTCGTCGGCCAGGTCTCCGGCCCGCACATCACGCGCTACGAGATCCGCCTCGCTCCTGGCACCAAGATGTCGAAGGTGTCGAACCTCAAGGACGACCTCGCCTACGCGTTGGCCGCCACCGACATCCGAATTCTCGCGCCGATCCCGGGTAAGACCGCGGTCGGGATCGAGGTGCCGAACGCGCGGCGCCGGATCGTACACCTGGGGGATGTGTTCCAGGAGCCGCCCGAAGGCTGGTCACCGCTGACCGTCTGGCTTGGCAAGGACATTTCCGGCAAGGCGATCGGCGCTGACCTGGCCAAGATGCCGCATCTGCTGGTTGCGGGAACCACCGGCGCCGGGAAGTCGGCGTGCGTGAACTCGATGCTCAGCTCGGTGCTGATGCGCGCCACCCCGCACGAGGTGCGGCTCGTGCTGGTCGATCCCAAGCAGGTCGAACTGAACCATTACGAGTCGATCCCGCACCTGCTTACACCGGTCATCACCAGCCCGAAGATGGCGGCGAACGCGCTCCAGAACCTGGTCAAGGAGATGGAGCTGCGTTACGGCATCATGGCGCTCGCGCGCACGCGTTCGCTGCCGGAGCTGAACAAGGTCCGCGAAGCACGCGGTGAGTCCACGTTCCCGTACATCCTCTGCGTAATCGACGAGCTCGCCGACCTGATGATGATCGCCCCGGCCGACGTCGAGGACTCGATCATCCGGCTTGCTCAGAAGGCCCGTGCGGTCGGAATCCACCTTGTGCTGGCGACGCAGTCGCCGCGGGTCGACGTGATCACCGGAATGATCAAAGCGAATGTCCCCTCGCGGATCGCGTTCGCGGTCTCCAGCCAGACCGACTCACGCGTGATTCTTGACCAGGGCGGTGCCGAGTCACTGCTCGGGCAGGGCGACATGCTGTTCAGCCCGGTCGGCACCAACAAACTGCAGCGCATCCAGGGCGCCTACATCGACGAGGAGCAGATCTCCGAGATCACCGAGAGCTGGCGCAAGCAGGGCGAGCCCGAGCTGCGCGAGGAGCTGCTTGAAGAGGTCGAACCCGAGGAAGAGAAGCCGTCAAAGGAGGAGGACGACGGCTTCGATCCGGATGAGGATCCGTTGCTCGAAGAGGCGATCGGGCTGGTCGCGCAGATGGGCACCGCCTCGACCTCGATGTTGCAGCGGCGTCTGCGGCTCGGCTACACCCGCGCCGGGCGCCTGATCGACATGCTCGAACGCCGCGGGATCATTTCCGGCTACGAAGGTTCAAAGCCACGCCAGGTGCTGATTACCGAGGCTGACGTCCCGCGCATCCTGGTGTCGCTCGCGCAGACCGGAAAGGGCGGCAGCGCGCCGCAGCCATCCAACACCGCCGAGCCAGGCGAGGCCCAGCCGCCGGCCGGCAACGGCGGTGATAGTGGCCTGCAAGCCACTATCACCGATGACGGCACTGTCGGGCACGGTCCAGATCTGGCCGCGGGCCGCGAGCCCGACGACCGCGAATAACCAGGACGTCTCAGCTGCTCACGGTCCTGCGGAAGCGCTTGCAGCCGCTCGTGCAGCAGTTTGCCACTGACTCCGCGTAGATTTCTTGGTAGTGACTGAGATCGGACCCACACTGCGCGAAGCCCGGATGCACGCGCGCATCGATATAACCGAAGTCGAGTCGGCGACCAAGATTCGCGCGAAGTACCTGCGCGCGATGGAGAACGAAGAGTGGGACCTGCTGCCAGGCCCGGTCTATATCCGCAGCTTCCTGAAGACCTACGCGGACTACCTCGGGTTGGACAGTCGCCTGTTGGTCGATGAGTTCAAGCGCCGTTACGAGCGTCCGTCGGATCAGGATCGCACGCTGGCTGGAATCACCCGCGAGCGCGGCCAGCGCCCCAAACCGGGCGATCTTGGGCGCGGTACCGGCAACGTGAGCGGTGGCGCTCCGGCCCGTACCCGCCGTCGCCGCCTGCCGCGGGTGGGCCAATGGCTTGCGGTGGGAGTCGTGGTGATAGCGATCGTCGCCGCGATTTACGCGATCCAGAGCCGCAGCAAGAATCATGCGCCGTCCGGGCCTGGTGCGGTGACGCCCGCGCACAGCTCAAACCATAAGAAGACCGGCGACAAGCACCACAGTCATACGGCCCAGCACAAGACCACAACGCACAAGCCCACGCAGCCGACCAATGCGACCCTCGATCTGACTCCGACCGGCCCCGTGTGGGTGTGTGTCGAGACCAATGCGAACAAGATCCTCGTTCCGGCACACACCTACAACGTCGGCGAAGCGATCCCCAAGGCTTCCGGCAAGGTGCTGCTGGTGTCACTCGGCAACAGCTCGGTGAGCGCCAAAGTCAACGGCAAGAGCTACACCGTTCACGCCTCGCCCAGCGCCGTCTACCTGAAGGTCACCCCCAAGGGTGTGCAGACAACGACTACCGGTCCGACCTGCGCGTGATGTCCGACGCGGCGGTGTTCACGGGCAGGGCTGAGGTCCGTGCTGGGATCTTGGTGACGGGTACTGAGGTGCTGACCGGGATCATCAGCGACCGTAACGGACCGTGGCTGTCGGAACGGCTGCGTGAGGTCGGGGTGGATGCCGCGATGATCCTGGTGGTCGGCGATCGCCCGCAGGATATGCGCCGCGCGCTTGACTACATGGCCGCCGAGAAGCTCCAGCTGGTGATCACCAGTGGCGGTCTCGGGCCGACGGCCGATGACCTTACGGCTGAGATCGTCGCAGCGTTCTGCGGCCGCGAGCTGATACTGGATGAGCGCCTTGACGCGGTCATCGCCGAGATTCTGCGGCCGGTCGTCGAGCGTCGCCCGGGCGCGAACCTTGAAAAGGTGCTGGCGGCCAATCGCAAGCAGGCAATGGTCCCGCTCGGGGCCACTGTGATCGATCCGGTGGGGACAGCGCCAGGGCTGGTGGTTCCGCCAGCGAACGGGCATGGCGGTCCGACCGTGGTCGTGCTTCCGGGGCCGCCGTCTGAGCTGCAGCCGATGTGGTTCGAGGCCAGCCGTACCCCAGCGTTCGCGCAGGCGATCCGCGGAGCAGTCGTGTACGAGCGCGAGATGCTGCGCATGTTCGGGGTGCCGGAATCGGAAATCGCGGGAACACTGCGCGACGCGGCCACCGCAGGGCTGCGCCTGGATGAGCTTGAAATCACCACCTGCCTGCGCCGCGGGGAGCTGGAGTTGTCAACCCGCTTTGCGCCCGAAGCCCGCAACGAATACAAGGCACTTTTCGAGTTCCTTGAGCAGCGACACGGCAAACGCATCTTCAGCCCGGACGGGAAGACGATCGACGAGCAGGTGGCGACGCTGCTGCTCGATCAAGGGCTCACGATCGCGACCGCGGAGTCCTGCACCGGCGGGCTGCTGGCCGCGCGCCTGACCGAGCGGGCCGGCTCCTCGGCGTACGTGCTGGGCGGCGCGGTGGTCTACTCGAACCAGGCCAAGCAGGCGGTGGTCGGGGTATCGGCTGCGACGATCGCATCCAATGGTGCGGTGTCGGTCGAAGTTGCGCGGGAGCTCGCCGACGGTGCCCGCCGCGTCTATGGTGCCGCTGTGGGCATTGGGATCACCGGGATTGCCGGCCCCGGCGGCGGCACCGAGGACAAGCCGGTTGGAACCGTGTGCTTCTCCGTGACTTACGGTCCCGGGCAGGAGGCTGAACGTGCACTCACCCGTCGCCTGCAGCTGCCCGGGGGTCGCGCCGCGGTCCGTGACCGCTCAACCACGATTGCGATGCACCTGATCGCTCGCGTGTTGCAGGGCGAGAGCGACTAGTGCGCTGAGTCTGTAATTCGATTCCATCTCGCGGCGTCTGTCGGCCGCGACCCTGACGACCGGCACGTCCGTCACAGTTTCGTCACGAAGTCGCCACAGATTTGTTGCGAACGTGGGTTGTTCGAACACACGTTCCTAAATTAGGCTCCTTTCCGTCCGCCCTCGGGCGTACTGTGAATGTCACTCAGAGGCATTAGATGAAGGAGCAAACGACAACATGAGCGAACAGAGCAAGGCAGGCAAGACGCCTGCCGCGTCGTCGGATGCGAAGTCCGATGCCAAGCGGCAGGCCGCGCTACAGGGCGCGCTGACCCAGATTGAGCGACAGTTCGGCAAGGGCACCGTGATGCGGATGGGGGACCCAGACGCGCGCGTAGCCTGCGATGCGATCCCCACCGGGGCGCTGTCGCTGGACTTGGCGCTGGGCATCGGCGGGGTACCACGTGGGCGCGTAGTCGAGATCTTCGGTCCGGAATCGTCGGGTAAGACGACGCTTGTCTACCACATCATCGCCGAGGCGCAGAAGCTCGGCGGGGTGTGTGCGTTCGTGGACGCCGAGCACGCGATGGATCCGCTGTATGCGCAGCAGATCGGTGTGGATATCGACGAGCTGCTGGTCTCTCAGCCCGACTATGGTGAGCAGGCGCTTGAGATCGTGGACATGCTGATTCGCTCCGGCGCGGTTGATGTGATCGCGGTCGACTCGGTCGCGGCGCTGACTCCGCGGGCGGAGCTCGAGGGACAGATGGGCGACCAGACCGTCGGCGCGCAGGCGCGGATGATGTCGCAGGCGATGCGCAAGCTCGCCGGCACGCTCAACCGCACCCAGACGCTGTGTGTGTTCACCAACCAGATTCGCGAGAAGGTCGGCGTCATGTTCGGCTCGCCGGAGACGCAGCCTGGTGGTCGTGCGCTGAAGTTCTACTCCTCGCAGAGGCTCGATATCCGTCGGATCGAGACGATCAAGGACGGGACCGAAGCGGTCGGCAACCGCGTGCGTGTGAAGGTCGTCAAGAACAAGGTTGCGGCACCGTTCAAGCAGGCTGAATTCGACATCGAGTTCGGCAAGGGCATCTCAACCTCGGGCTGCCTGCTGGACTACGGGGTGGAGCACAACATCATCACCAAGTCCGGATCGTTCTTCTCGTATGGCGATGAGCGCCTCGGTCAGGGCCGCAACAACGCGAAGGCGTTCCTGGATGAACATAAGGACATGGCCAAGGAGATCGAGTCCAAGGTCTACGCGGCCGTCGGTATCGGCCAGGATCTGGTGAAGCCGATCGAGCATGACGAGGATCCCACAGCTGCCCTGGAGGAGCTCGGAGCCGCGGCCTAGCCGGTAATCGGCAACTGATTGCGACCATCCAGTGTCAGGAGACTCTGAGGCCAGTCAGAACGAGGGACTGTTCAGCGAGACCGGGCGCGGCTTCGGGATCGCCTACGCCTATCTGAACCGCCGCGAGCGGACCGTCGCGGAGATGACCTCGCGGCTGCAGAAGGCCGAGATCGACGAGCGCGAGATCAACGACGTGATCGAAGAGCTCCTGCAGCTCGGATATCTGGACGATGCACGCTACGCGCGGGTCTTCACCGAGGACCGGCGCAACCTCGACCGCTGGGGCAACGACCGCATCATCCGCGGATTGCGTGAGCGCGGGGTGGACCGGGACGTGATCGCCGCGGCGCTCGCGGCCGCTCCCGAACACGACGAACTCGCGCAGGCGCGGGAGCTGCTGGAGCGGCGCCTGCCCAACGGGCCACGCGAACCGCGCGACCGCGATAAGGCGTTTGCGATGCTGGTTCGCAAGGGGTACAGCTCCGAGCTCGCCGCCGACGCCGTCCGTGCCTGGGCGGGATCCGGTGGCTACGGCTAAACCCGCCAGGCGCCGCGCCTCGGGCCAGGCGGTGGGTTCAGCCGATGTGGCCCGCCCGCCGGAACCAGTAGACCAGCAGAATCACTGACACGATCAGCGTCCCGACGCCGAGCAGCAGAAACGCTGCAAGCGAGGTGATCCGCACCACCATCCAACCGAAGTTCATCCCGAAGAACCCGGTGATGAAGGTCAGCGGCAGGAAGATCGTCGCCATCAGCGTGAGTACCTTCATGGTCTCGTTCTGGCGCACGCTGATCTGCGTCTGTTGATTTGAGATCACCGCCATGTTGGCCTGCAGGATCATGCCGAGCGCGTCGCGGCAGGCCATCACCTCCTCATTCACGAGCTTCAGGTGGTCGTTGACGTCGCGGAAGAACTGCTTGAGCTCTCCGCTGACCTCCATGTAGGAGCCGCGTTCAAGGCCATCCAGCGGCTGCAGCAACGGATGCACCGAGCGATAGAACTCCGTCGCTTCGCGGCGCAGCAGATAGATCCGTTCGGTCTGTGCGACGGCGCCGCCGAAGACCGTGCCCTCGACCTCCTCCACGTCGGCGTAGAGGCCCTCGATCACCGGGGTGTAATCGTCCACGATTGCGTCCAGGATCGCCCACAGCGCGGCTGCGGGGCCTTCACGCAGCAACGCCGGGCGCTGCTCCAGTCGCTGCCGAGCCTGCCGGAAGCCGCTGGCGGCTCCGTGTCGCACGGTGATCACGAAGTTGGATGAGACGAACACCGACACCTCACCAAATTCGATCTCCTCGGTCTCCTCGACGTAACGCGCAGTGCGGAACACCGCGAACAGAATCCCGTGCTCCTCGTAGCGTTCGATCTTCGGGCGTTTGTGCGGCTGTTGTGCATCCTCGACCGCCAACTCGTGTAGGCCGAAGCGCCTGCCCACATCCTCCAGCTCCTCGACGCTGGGCTCGAACAGCCCCAGCCAGATGAAGCCGTTGTCGTTGCGGTCACAGTGTGCAGCCGCGGCATCGAGGTCCATCGGACCACTGTGCTGACGGGTGCCGTCGCGATAGTGCGCGCAGTCAATGATCATGGGCTCAAACCTGGTGTCGCGGGCCGAACCCGATCGTATTGGTTCCCGCGGCGGGAGAAGGTGAGAGCCTGGGTGCGGGCGCCCGGCGGCCGAAAACGGCGTCGCTACATTGAAAGCTGTGAGCGCGAGCCTTAGGTACCACGTCACCACCTTCGGGTGCCAGATGAACGAACACGACTCGGAGCGCATGAAGGGCATGCTCGAGTCGCTCGGCTACCGCGAGTCCGAGCAGCGTTCGGACGCGGATCTGATCCTGTTCAACACCTGCTCGATCCGCGAGAAGGCCGACGAGCGTTTCATCGCGCACCTGTACGAGGCGCGCTCGATCAAACGCAAGGCGCCCGACACCGTGATCGGCGTCGGTGGCTGCTGGGCCCAATCGGTGAAAGAAGAGGTCTTCAGCCGCTTCCCGTTCGTCGACGTTGCCTTTGGCCCGGGCCAGGTGCACAAACTCGCCGAATTCCTCACCAGTGACTCGATCACCGCACAGGGGTTCTTCGAGTTCGAGGGCTTCACCGGCCACCTGCCGGCCAAGCGCGCCCGTGACTTCCAGGGCTGGGTGCAGATAAGCGTCGGCTGCAACTGCGTGTGCTCCTACTGCATCGTGCCGTCAACCCGCGGACGCGAGGTCAGTCGTGACCCGGATGAGCTGATAGCCGAGATCACGCGGCTCGCCGAGGACGGTGTGACCGAGGTGACACTGCTCGGCCAGAACGTGAACTCCTACGGCCGCGACCTGCCGCTCGAGAGCCGTACCAGCTTCGCGCAGCTGCTGGCAAGGGTCGACGCGGTACCCGGGATCACCCGTATCCGCTACACCAGCCCGCATCCCAAGGACATGCGTGAGGACGTGATCCTGGCGCACGCGCAGCTTCCGGCATTGTGTGAGCAGATCCACCTGCCGCTGCAATCGGGTTCGAGCCCGATCCTGAAGCGCATGCGCCGGACCTACACACGCGAGCGCTACCTGGACCGTGTGGCGCTGATCCGCGAGCACGTACCCGACTGCGCGATCACCACCGACATCATCGTCGGATTCCCGGGAGAGACCGAGGAAGACTTCCAGTGCACGCTGGAGGTGGCCGAGTCGGTCGGCTACGACGGCGCCTTCACCTTCATCTACTCGCCCCGGCGCGAAACCGAGGCCGCCGAGATGGAGGACCAGATCCCACATGAGGTGAAGGTCGAGCGGCTCGAACGTCTGGTCGAGGTCATCCAACGTCGCGCCGCCGAGCGCGCGCAACGGTTCGTCGGACGCAGCTTGGAAGTGCTGGTAGAGGGGCCGTCACGCACCGACCCAACCCGTCTGCGCGGACGCACCCGCCACAACAAGGTCGTGAACTTCGATGGGTTCGGAGCGCCCGGTGAGCTGGTGCAGGTGCAGATCACGGGTGCCACCAGTCAGACGCTCAGCGGTGAGATGTCACTGCTGGCACGCGCTCAGAGTTAGCTACCGATAGTCCCAGTGCCCGGGAAACGCACACACGAGCGCGAGAAGGCGCTCGACCGCATGCTTCAGACGCGCAGCGACGCGTGGGCTGAGGTCGGCCTTGGGATCGAGGTCAACAAGCACGAGGTCCGCGACGCGGCCCGACGGCTGGTCGGCGAGCTGATTCTGCTGATTCTGATCGTGCTCGGCGAGAATCTCGCGCTTGACCACATCGACGATCTCGCGAAACACGGGCACCACTGGGTCGTCAGCAAGACCGTGATCAGGTTGCTCGCGGTCGCAGCGGTGCTCGGAATCGGGTGGTTGATCGCGCGCGATGTCTCACGCGTTGCGCCGGCCCTATTCCGGCGGATGGATCCCGCCACCGCGGGCACGGTTGAGTTCGTCACGCGTTTCCTCGCGGTCGTGTTGACCGTTCTCGGCGCACTGGCGGTCGGAGGGATCTCCTTCCAGGCGCTGGCCGTCGGTGGCGCGTTCACAGCGGTTGTACTTGGTCTTGCGGCCCAGCAGACACTCGGCAACCTGTTCGCCGGAATGGTGCTGCTGAGCGCCAGGCCGTTCAAGCTCGGGGAGCGCGTGAGGTTGCGCGCCGGTGCACTCGGCGGGCAGGCGGAAGGAGTCGTTTCGTCGCTGGGGCTGCTTTACACGACGCTCGCGATCGGCGACGACCGGATGATGATCCCGAACACGATCGTGCTCGGCGCAACCGTCGTGCCGGTCACCGAACCCGAGCCCGTCGACGTGCGTGTTCGCTTGCAGGCCGGGATGTTGCCCAGCCACGTGCACGCGCTGCTGCAGCAGAACGTGGTCATCCCGACGCGCAGTGACCCGAGCGTGATCCTCGAGGAGATCGACGCCGACGAGGTGATCGTCCGCGTCCAGGCGACCCCCGAGCGGCATGCCGACGGGATTCGCCTCGCCGACCAGATCATCGCCGCGCTGACGGCGATCAGCGGCGAGCAGCCTGCAGGCTAGTGTGCTGGGTCCGTACGTCGACCCGTCTCGCGGCGTCTGTCACCGAATTGTCGGCTGACCGCACTAGTCGGACGCGAGCGACAGCCGGAAGATCGGAATCTTGCGTCCGACAGCGTCGGTTCGCAGCTTGTAGTCCGCGTAGCCCGAATAGACCTTTGTCGCGAGTCCAAATAGTCGTTGATGCTCGGGCTCGTCCTCAACCTGCGTGGCGGTGTAGCGGGCTTTGATGCCGCCGCGCTCAAGTTCGGCGTCGGGGTGAGCGCGGAGGTTGTAGTACCAGGAGGGGTGGGTGTCGCGGCCGAAGTTCGATGCGATCAAGATCACGTCCGGCGCTGAAACCGCACCCGCCTGTGCCGAGGCGGCACTGCCCGGCGCTGAAGCGGCAGCAGCGTGGACCGACTCAGAGTCGGTGAAGTACAGCACCGCAGCGGTGCGTCTGACCCCGGATTTGGCCCCGACCGTGGTCAGCGCCGCAGTTGGCATCACCAGTCCGGCACCGAGCCGTCCGCCCGACCACTTCAGCAGCAGCGGGTCGGTGCGCGCGGCGAAGTTGATCGCCATCGAGCGGCCCGCGTCGGTGCGGATGAACGCCTGGACCGCGCGGTAGAAAGCTGTCCGGGGTGCGTTCGGATCGAACGGCGGGATACCGCTCATGGCTGGGGGCTGGGTCCGTGCGGGCCCGCGGCGGGCGAGCCTTGACCGTCCGGAAGTTTGTCCAGCTGGCCCTCGACCATCGAACTCGCCAGCTTCTTGCCGCCCGCGAGCTTCTGGAAGCGCGCGGCCAGGCCCGGCGCAACCGACGCCACCCCGGTACCAAGCCTCAGACCGACGGGCGCGATCGACAACTCGGCGCGGTCGTGATGGATCGCCTGAATCACGCCGGCCGCGACCTGCGCCGGAGTCTTTGTGCCAACTCCGGCGGGCAGCTTCGCGCCCGAGTCGGCGAACAGACCGGCGTCGGAGATAAACCCGGGGAGCACAACCGAGACACCCACACCATCGTCGGCAAGGTCCTGGCGAATGCCGAGCGCGAACCCGCGCAGCCCGAACTTGGTGGCGTTGTAGAGCGACGCATACGGCGAAGCCGCCTTACCGGACAGCGAGGAGATGAACACCATGTGACCGCAATGGCGTTCGATCATCTGCGGCGCCAACGCGCGCGCGACCGCGATCGGCGCGCGCAGGTTCACCTCCAGCATCACGTCGATCTGCTCCTGACTCAGCGACGTCAGCTCACCGCTGGCGGGAAGCCCGGCGTTGGCGACGTAGACATCCACCTGGCCCGCTCGGGTCACGAGCCGCTCCACTTCCGCGCGGTCAGCGAGGTCGGCGACGATCATCTCCGCTCCGAGCTCGTGCGCCAACGACTCAAGGACCTCGGCCCGGCGGCCGGTCAGGATCAGCGATGCGTTTTGCGCTGCGAACGCGCGCGCAATCGCGTGTCCGATTCCGCCACTGGCTCCGGTGATCAGTATTCGCTTGCCTGCAAGGTTCATGCGTCGAACATAGCCGTGTTCCGATGGTTGTGCGAAAACGGCTGCAGACGCAATACTGGGCGGGATGCCGCGCGCCGAGGTCATAGCCCTGTTCGGACCCACCGGCGTGGGCAAGACGGGCCTCGCGATCAAGCTTGCCGAACGCCTGCGCGCGCGTGGTTTTCAACCCGTGGCGGTCTCGGCTGACGCGCTTCAGGTCTATCAGGGTCTCGAAATCCTGACCGGCGCTGCCGATGCGCAGGAGCAGCGCCAGCTCGAGCACAGATTGATCTCGTTTCTACCGGTCGACGCCCAGTTCAGTGTCGGGCAGTACGCCGAACTGGCCCACAGCGAGATCGACGAGCTGATCGCGGCGGGTCGGACCCCGATCGTGGTTGGCGGCACCGGACTCTACCTGCGTGCGGCGTTGGCCCAGCTCAGCCTGAAGCCACCACCGCCGCGCGGAATCCGGGAACGCTGGACCGCCGAGCTGCTCGCGCGTGGACCAGAGGCGCTGCACGCCGAACTCACCCGCATGGCGCCCTGGGCGGCCGCAGACATCGCCGTCACCGACAGTCAGCGGATCGTGCGTGCATTGGAGCTGTACGAGGCCGGAGAGTTGACTCCACAGCCGCAAGAGTCAGAGCTGTGGACAGATGCGACCAGACACCCGACGCTGCTGGTCGGGCTGGTGGCGCAACGCGACCGGCTCTACGAGCAGATCAACGCGCGCGTCGACGCGATGATCGCCGCGGGGGTGGAACAGGAGGTCCGCCGCGCCAACGCCGCAGGAGCCTCGGTCACCGCGCGCAAGGCGCTCGGCTTCGAGCAGCTGCTGGCGGGCGACACCGACGCGATGAAGCGCAAGACGCGCAATTACGCGCGCCGGCAGTTGACCTGGATGCGCAAACTGCCGGACGTGATGGAGGTCGATCTCAGCGAGCTCGCGCCGGACGGCGCCGCCGACCGGATCCTCACGCGCTGGCTCGAACGGGATTGACACACTGCCCGCTGCACGCTGCTGCGACAACCGGACAAATCGGATACTCGTGTACTAGCCTCAAGCGAGTGAATTTTGAGAAGTGGCAGGCCCTCGGAAACGACTACATCATCATCGAGGGCCGGAACCTGCCGTTTGAGCTGACGGCCAGCCGTATCCACCGGATCTGCGATTCGCATTTCGGCGTCGGGTCCGACGGAATCCTGCTGATCGATGAGAGCCAAGTGCCAGGGTTCGTGGCCAACGTCAGGATCTTCAATCCCGATGGCTCCGAGGCCGGCCTCTCCGGCAACGGTACGCGCGAAGCGATCATGTACCTGCGCCGGCACGGGTGGGCAGAGCACGACCGCTTCTCGATTTCGACGCTCGCCGGCGAAGTGCGAGCGACGATCACTTCCGCCCGCGAATGCACTGCCGACATGGGCCGCTCGCGGCTGCAAAGCCCGGACTATCCGTCGGGGGCGCAGGACGGTCGCGGAGAGCTGACCGCGGACGGCATCACCTGGCGGTTTCAGCACATCGACGTGGGTAACCCACAGTGTTCAATCCGAGTTGCGAGCGAAGCCGAGCTGGACGCGCTCGAGCTGCCGCTGATCGGCCCGGCGATCGAGAACCATGAGCTGTTCCCGAACCGAACCAACGTGTCGTGGTACACCCCGGTCGGCCCGGGGCGCATCCGCGCCCGGATCTTTGAACGCGGCGTCGGTGAGACCGCCGCGAGCGGAACCGGTGCCACCGGCGCCGCGATCGCCTCCGTGCTGCAGGGCGGCGACTCGCCGGTAACGGTGCTGCTTGACGGCGGAGAGTTGACCGTCGAGGTCGACGAAGACCTACACATCAACTTGACGGGCTGGGCCGTGCCGGTGATGCGCGGCGAAATCGCTGAAGAACTAATTGAGGAACTGCGTGCAACCGAGTAAGCGCCTGGACAAGATCCCGCCATACCTGTTCGCCGAGCTTGAACGCAAGATCGATGAGAAGCGGGCGGCCGGGATCGACGTGATCTCGCTCGGGATCGGAGACCCGGACACGCCGACCTACGCCGCGATCGTGGCCGCCGGACAGCGCGCGATGGCCGATCCTGCCACCCATCAGTATCCGTCCAACCGTGGGCGCCAGGACTTCCGCGAGGCCGTTGCCGAGTTCTACAAGCGTCGCTTCGGCGTGGACCTCGATCCGAACGGCGAGGTGATGCCCGCGATCGGCGCCAAAGAATGCATCTTCAACCTCAGCCTCTGCTTCTTGGACCCCGGCGACGTGGCACTGGCCTCAGATCCGGGCTATCCGGTCTATACCGGCGGACCGATCCTCGTGGGCGCCGAGCCGGTGCTGATGCCGCTGAAGCCGGAGCTCGGGTTCGCGCCCGACTTCGACGCGATTCCGGAAGAGACGCTGAAGCGCGCGAAGCTGATGTTCTTGAACTATCCGAACAACCCGACCGGCGCGACCGTGCCCGACGGCCTATTCGAACGCGCAATCGAGCTCGCGCGCGAACACGACATCTTGATCGTGCACGACAACGCCTACAGCGAGACCACCTACGACGGCTACGTTGCGCCCTCGTTCCTGGCGACGCCCGGAGCCAAGGACGTCGGGGTCGAGGTGTTCTCATGGTCCAAGGGCTACAACATGACCGGCTGGCGCTGCGCAGCGATCGTCGGCAACGCCGATGTGATCTCGAGCTTCTGGCGGCTGAAGTCGAACATCGATTCGGGCAACTTCGAAGCCGTGCAGCTTGCCGGGATCGCCGCGCTCCAACCCGAGGTTGACAGCGACGTCAAGGCCATGAACGCGGTCTACGCCCGTCGCCGTGACCTGGTCTGCGACGCTCTTGCAGCTGCCGGTGTCGAGGTCACCAAGCCGAAAGGCACGATCTACATCTGGGCTCCGGTACCGGACGGGTTCGAGTCCTCCGCGCAATACTGCGAGCACGTGCTCGAGCAGGCGGCGGTGGTGATCTCACCCGGCGGCGCATACGGACGCAGCGGCGAAGGTTTTTTCCGGATTTCATTGACGACCCCCGACGATCGTCTGCTCGAAGCGGTCGAACGTCTACGCACGCTGTGACCCGCTTGACCGAGGAGACCCCACGAGCGCTGTAAGACAACCACGCGCGCGGCAACGCGCGTATATGATCGCGGCCCAGCCCGAAGGCGGCGAGGAACGCCTCGCGGAGCTACGCGAACTGCTGCTGACCGCCGGCGTTGCCACCGTCGGCCAGAGCGTGCAGCGCCTCGATCACCCAAACCCCAACACCTATCTTGGACCGGGCAAGCTCGAGCAGGTGAAGGCCGCGCTGAAGGCGGCAGACGCCAACGTCGTGGCATGCGACGACGAGCTCACCCCGCGCCAGGAACGCAACCTTGAGGCGGCACTCGAAACTCCGGTGGTCGACCGCACCAGCGTGATCCTCGACATCTTCGCCTCGCACGCCGGCAGTGCTGAGGGCAAGCTCCAGGTGGAGCTCGCACAGCTGCAGTACAACATGGCGCGGATGCGCGGTCTGTGGACGCACCTTGACCGCCTTGGTGTCGGCGGCGTCGGCACCCGCGGACCGGGCGAGACGCAGATCGAGACCGACCGCCGGCTGGCGCGCAACCGCATCACCGCGCTGAAACGTCGGCTTGAGCACGTGAAGTCCAATCGCAGCGTGATGCGCGCAGAGCGCGAGCGGGCGCACCTGCCGCAGGTCGCGCTCGCGGGCTACACCAACGCCGGCAAATCGACCCTGCTGAACACGCTCACCGGGGCAGAGGTCGGCGTCCGCGACCGCCTGTTCCACACGCTCGATCCGACCACCCGCGTATTGCGCGCCGGCGGGCGCGACTACCTGCTGACCGATACCGTCGGCTTCATCCGCAAGCTGCCGCATCAGCTGGTCGAAGCCTTCGGTGCGACGCTCGAGGAGACGCGCCTGTCGGACCTCATACTCCACGTCGTGGACGGTTCGGCCGACGAACAGGACCGGCTGGAGATGATTGCCGCCGTGAGTGAGGTGCTCACCGAGATCGGCGCCAACGAAGTTCCGCAGCTGCTGGTGCTGACCAAGATCGACATGCTCGATGATGAACAGCGCGTGCAACTGCACAATCGTCACCCCGATGCGGTGATGGTCTCCGCGCAGACCCGCGAGGGGCTCGCGGAGCTGACCTGTCGGATCGAGGAGGAGTTCGCGAAGACGCTGCGGGAGGTTGAGCTGCTGATCCCTTACAACGAGGGCGCGCGCTTGGCCGAGCTGCATCAAATCGCCGGGGACCTGGTACGCGAGGACACCTCGGAAGGCGTGAAGGTGACGGTGCGGTTGCCCGCACCGGTCGCGGACCGCTTCAGCGGCTTCATGACCGCGGGCGTGCTCGCGCTCGGTGGTGAGGACGCCGATCGATGAACATGAGCGGCGGCATCGCAAACGCAGCTCAGCCCGCGGCCGACGCGGTCATCAGCGAGCTACGCGTGAACCGTCTGCACCCTGCGGCGACGCTTCCAACACGAGCCCATCCGGACGACGCCGGGCTCGATCTCTACGCGAACGAACCGATCGAGCTGAAACCCGGCCAGCGGGCAATGGTTTCCACCGGCATCGCGGTTGAGATCCCGTCCGGCTACGCGGGCCTGGTTATGCCCCGCTCAGGAAACGCGGCCAAATACGGGATCGCGCTGGTGAACGCTCCCGGACTGATCGACGCCGGCTACCGCGGCGAGCTGAAGGTGCTGCTGCTGAACACGGACGCAACCGAGACGTTCGCGGCCGGCCCCGGTGACCGCATCGCACAGCTGGTGCTAACTCCGATCATCACGCCCGCGGTGGTAGAGGTCGACGCACTTTCCGAGCACGTCCGCGGTAGCGGCGGGTTCGGCTCCAGCGGCCGTTAGCCGCCCGAACCTGCGCCGGAGGTCGCGGTGGTGGCCGTTCCGGTGCTCGAGCTAGCGGTCGTCGACGTGGTCGTCACCGGCGCGTAGTTGGTCGGCGGGATCACACCGTTGCCCTGCAGGAACTGCTCAGCCACGGTGGACGGACTCTGCTGCTCAACCGCGACCTGATAGTTCAGGCCGCGGATCGCGCTCTGCGTCAGCAGTGCGCTGACACGGTTGATCGTCAGCTCGAACTCTGGGCCTTCCTCAGCAAGCACCTTGTCGGTGGTGACCGGCACCACGTTGCCGAACCCGAACGTGTGCTTCGGGTCGCGCAGCAGTACGTAGCCGGGCCCGGTCAACTGTGGGTCGGTGCTGTTCACGTAACTGGCCTGCAGCGTGTTGTTGGCCAGCTCCGCGTACTGAGTCCCGATCGCGATCGACTGCTTCGATGCAGGGTTGAAACCGTAAGCCGTTTCGACCTGCGCCAGCAGCGGCTGCACATCTGCCTCCGGGGGCCAGCCGAGCGTGATTGCGGGACCACGGTCGAGGTCGGTGAGCGAGTACACGTGGTTGAGCCGCGCGTATTGCGAGGACACGGCGATCCCCGCGGTGTTGCTGAACGGCGTCGGCTGCAGCAGCTTCCAATTCTTGCTCTCGGCATACTGCTGACCAGTCTGGAAGGCCTGACCCAGCGACGTGAACGATGTCGAGTTGTGCACCACAGAGCTGTTCCACACGTTCAGGTACTCGGGATAGATCATCAGGCTGCCCTGCTTCAGCGCCGCCTGTGAGATCTCGGTCGGACCGATGTTCGAATTCAGCACCACCGTGTAGCCCTGATGCTTCAGCGCGATCGCGTAGAGGTTGCCGAGGATGAACTGCTCGTTGGTGTTCATGTCACCGAGTTGGACGACCGGGCGTTTGTAGCCGGGGAGCTGGCTCGCGGTCGAGGTCGTGCTCGTGCCAGTCGCCGTCGTATGCGTCTGCACCTCGGTGACCTGTTGCTGGGTCACGGTGCTGACGGTCGGCGTGGTGGCCGAGCCGCTCCCGGACAGCGCTGTGAACGTCGTCGCGGCCGCGGCGCGCCCGGTCGTGGCCGTACCGGAGAACATCTGGGTGCTGCAGGCGGCGACCGCCAATGCTGCGCACATACCAGCGGCAAGCGCCACAGCGGTTATCAGAGCTCGCCGCAGCATCTAGACGCCTGCGGCCCGTTTCGCGTCAGCGTGGGCGAGATCTTCGAGCGTGTCGTCAAGTGGGGCGAGCGGCAGTTCGAGCCCGGTCGCAGTCGCTATCAACCAGTCCGCGAACCACGAGTTCTTGGGTAGCAGCGGGCCGTGCAGATAGGTGCCGATCACGTTCCCGTCGCGCACCCCCTCGACCCCGGAGCGCCCATCGTTACCGTGGCCCTGGATCACACTGCCGAGCGGGCGCGCCCCGGGTCCCAGATGCGTGCGCCCGCCGTGGTTCTCGAACCCCGCCAGCACGCGGCGGCCGGCACCCGGCAGCTCCACCTCGATCGCAACATTCCCGATCAACCGTGGCCCCTCGGCGCGTACGGTCCGCGCGTCGATCAGCGAGATCCCCGGCAGGGTCTCGTCGCCGAGCTGGTAGGAGTGACCCATGAGCTGATAGCCACCGCAGACTCCGAGCACCACCGCACCTCGCTCGGCCGCCTCGGCCAGCAGCTCGCGCTTGGTCTCGTAGAGGTCGGCGGAGCACAGCATCTGGTCGCGGTCCTGCCCACCGCCCATGTAATAGATGTCGGCACCGTTGGGGTCAAGCTCATCACCGATCCCGCAACCCGTCAGTTCGAACCCAATGCCGCGCCAGGCACAGCGACGCTCGAGCATCAGCAGGTTGCCGCGGTCGGCGTAGATGTTCATGAGCTCCGGGTACAACGCACAAACGCGCAGCAGCTGTCCGTCAGCGCTCGGCTCAGGCACCGGCGATCACCACCTGGCTACCAATGTGCTCGGCGGTCGGCTCGATCAGCCGGCGGTCGCGCAGCTCGAGCCCGCAGGCAACGGCGTCCGCGTCCAGCTCCCCAAGCGACAGAGCGTCCAACGTGATGCTGTCCTGCGTGCGCTCGAGCAGCCCTTCAGGAGAGACCGTCGACCGCTCCCGCTCGAGCACGAATACCGTTCCGTCGCGCCGCACCGCCGTCGGCTGGCTGTTGTAAACGATCCCATCGCGTTCATCCACGTCCGGCAACGGGACGGGATCGCCTTTGTGCCACTGGAACTCTTCGAAGTCTTCGGCATCGGCCAGCGCGATCGCCAGCGCTCCGCCGTCGGCCAGGTGGTCGCGGGCGGCGCTCAGAAACAGGCGGCGTCCAGCGCTGCCGCCGAGCAACTGAATCGTCTGCATCGGAACGATTATCAGCGGAAATCGCGCGTTCAGCGAGAACGAACGGGCATCGGCAACCGCGGTGCGCACCGGCAGACCGTCAGCGCGCGCCGACAGCTCGGCCAGCAGCAACGGATCGGAGTCCAAGGCCACGACCTCGATACCGGCCCGTGCGAGGTTCAGGGAAACGCGACCGGTGCCGGCGCCAACGTCCAACACCGGGCCGCCATAGGTCCGGGCCAGCTCATGCCAGAGCGGCAGATCCTGGCGATAGCTGCCGCACTCGAGGTCGTGCCAGATCGCCGCGCTCATGCCGCCTTCTCCCAGTAGCGGCTCACGTGCCCGCGTTCGGCGAGCAGCTCGCGCAACGCAAGCAAGGCCGTATAGGTGGGCAGCGCAAACGCGCGCTCTGACTGCATTCCCGCAAGCGCCGAGTCCAATCCCTCAGCCAGGTCAGGAACGACGCTCAGGCGCGAGGGATCGACGCCGGCGTACTTGAGCCGCACCGCAAGCTCTGCGGCTCGCGTACCGGAGCAGACCGCGGTGCGAATATGGCCGGCGAGCAGCTCCCAGTCCGCGTCCCACACCCACGAGACATCACGCCCGTCCGCGATTTTGTCGTTGAGAATCGCCAGCAGGTCCACGGGCTCGGGCTCGAGCGTCAGCGTGCGCAGCACCTCATTGGCGCCGGCCGGGTTCTTGATCAGCATCAGCTGGAGCTCGATCCCGTCTACGGCGATCGTCTCGGCGCGACCGAAGGCGGCGCTGACCGCGCCGAGGCCGGCCACCACCTGATCAAGCGTGGCGCCGAGCGTCAGGCTGAGCGCGGCGGCGGCGAGGGCGTTGTAGACGTTGTAGAGCCCCGGAAGCGGCAAGCTGACGTGGCGTTCGCCCTGCTCGGAAACGAGCGTGAAGCGCGAGGATCGGGTGCCGTGGAGCTCGATCGCGCGGGCAACGATCTGCGGCGTCGGACGCGTCTGTCCGCAGGCGGGACAGTGGTAGTTGCCGAGGTGCCCGAGGTAGACCTCGTCGTAGACGTAGGCGGCGCCGCAGTTACGACAGGTCTTGGAATCCGAGGCGTGCTGCAGCTCGGGGACCGTCACCGACGGGTCGTCGACACCGAAGTAGACGACCGTCTCCGGGCGCTGACGACCGAGATCCGCGATCAGCGGGTCGTCGGCGTTCAACACGAGCGTGCTGGTCGCAGGCAGCGTGGCAACCACCTGTTGCCAGCGGTCCGCGATGATCTCCAGCTCGCCGAAGCGGTCGAGCTGATCACGGAAAAGGTTGGCCAGCATCAGCGCCCGCGGCTGCAGTTCGGTGGCGAGCTGCTGGACCCAGAACTCGTCCGTCTCAAACAGCCCCAGATCCCCATCAATGCCGCCGTTGGGCAGCGCCGCGTCCAGCAACGTCGAGGTGATCCCGCCGGCCATGTTCGCGCCGGTGCTGTTATGCACCAGCCGATGGCCGGCATCGCCAAGGATTGCGGCGCACATGGCCGCCGTGGTGGTCTTGCCGTTGGTGGCGGAGATCATCGCGCTGCCGTTCGTCAAGCGCGCGCTGAGCGCGCGCACAGCGTGCGGATCAAGCTTCAGCAACACCTTGCCCGGGAGCGACGTGCCGCCACCGCGGCCGCTGCGTCGGGCGAGCGCGCCGACCGTGCGGGCGGCCGACACCTTCAGGTCGAGCGCGTTCAATGTGTGCCCCTTCGCGGCATATGGATGCGGTGGCGGGTGGCGCCTTCGGGCAGCCCTCCCGGCGGAACGATCACGCGAATCGCGGCGCCCCGCACCTCCAGACTGGCGGGTAGCACGGCGATCGGGTCGCCGTCGGCGAAAACGGTGAAGGTGCGGTCGCAGTCGAGCGTGACGTGTTTCGCGCGGATCACTTCAACCTCCGGCATCGCCACGTGCGAACCGCGGAAAACGGCGGGGAGGGCGTGCAGCAGGCGGTGCTTTGGCATGTCAGCGATCATCACCACGTCAAACAGTCCGTCGTCAAGCTTTGCATCTGGGGCCAGCATCATTCCACCGCCGTGGCGCGCTGAGTTGGCGATCGCGACCGAGTAGCCGCTGAACTCGCGCGGCACGCCATCGAGCGTGAGGTTGAACTTCGCCGGTCGCCAGCCGGCCAGTGCCCGCAGGCCGCCATAGGTGTAGACCAGGTGCCCGCGTATCACACGCGCGTCGTTGGCGATCTGGTTAGCGCGCGAGAAGTAACCGCAGATCGCGATTCCAAGAAACGAGCGTTCGGAGATCTCACCGACGTCGACCGCCACCGGGGCTCCAGCGGTGAGCACCGAACACGCCGCCACCGGATTCAACGGGATCCCGAGGCCGCGGATGAAGTCGTTGCCGCGCCCGCCCGGCAGGACGCCCATCGGCTGGTCGCTGTCGCGCATGATGTCGGCGACGGCGCCGATCAGCCCGTCGCCCCCGAACGCGACCGGGGTCTCGCCGGCCGCGAGCGCCTCGAGCGTGAGCTCGCGGGCGTGGTCAAGCGACAGTGTCGGGTCGACGCGATGCGCGATCCCGCGCCTCACCAGCTCGGTCGCGACCGCTCCAAGCGCACGTCCGGCGCGGCCCCCGCCGGCCGCCGGGTTCACGATTACACGCAGCATCAGGCGGCCGTCCCACCGGACCAGCCGTCATAGTCTGTGGGCGCTGGAAGCCCGTCGAGTACGAGCTCCGCGAGCGTCTCGGCGATCGCCACGGGGGCGGGGTCAACGGCCGCCTCTGCTTCCACCCGAGAGGTGACGCCACTGAGCACGATCGCGGCATCAATCCCGGCAGCGGCGGCACCGCGCAGGTCGGAGATCAGGTGATCGCCGATCATCAGTGTGCGGTCGGGGCCGAGGCGCTCGAGCGCCACCTGAAAGGGGCGCGGATCGGGTTTGGCGACGTTGCGCACGGTCACCCCGGTTGCACACTCGATCGCGGCGACGATCGCGCCGGTTCCGGGCGCCAGCCCGCCAGCGAAGGGGAAGTTCGGGTCGCGGCCACCACAGATCGCGTCGGCGCCGTTCATGATCGCGCGGGTGGCGATGTAGAGCTCGCGGTAGTTGAAGCCGCCGTGGCCGACAACCACCACCATGTCGGCCTGTTCGGCCATCGAGCTGTCGTTGACGATCCGCTGGCCGGCGTCGAGCACGTGTTTGAAGATTGCTTCCGGGCCGATCACATAGACCTTGGTGCCCTGCGGCCGCTCGGCCAGGGTGAACTGAACCGCCGAGCCCACGCTCACGATCTCTTCGGCGCTGGCGGTGCAGCCCGCCGACCACAGCCTGCGCACGAACTCCTCAGGCGTGTGCGAGCCATCGTTGGTCACAAACGCGATTCCCTTACCGGCCGCGCGCAGCGCCGCCACCGCCTCCGGCGCCCCTGGAGTGGCCTCGGGGCCGATCCAAACGGTCCCGTCAAGGTCGAGGATCACATTCCCGTAGTGATCAAGCAGCGGGGAGAGGGGCACCGGCTGATTATTGCCAAGCCGACGGCCGTCCAGGCTTCGTCCCGTAGTCGCCGGGGCGAAGCCTGGATCAGCAGACGACGTCAGCCCTTGCCGCCGCTGCGTTGCGCGAGTTGGGCCTCGCGTTTGGCCTTGGCGCTCTTCTGGCGGCGACGGCTGATGTAGAACAGCACGCCGAGCACCACCAGCACCAACACGAACCCGTAGAAGATCGAGAGGTCGACGCTGAGTCCACCGGCCGCCTGGCCGATGCCGTACACGATCCCGAAGCCGAGTGCGAAGATCGCGACCACGAACAGGATCCCCAACAGGACGCCGGCGATCCGTCGCGCGATACCTGCGCTATTGGGCGGAGCGACGATCCCGAGCACCCGGATCGCGAACAGCTGGCGACCACTGGGAGCATCGACTCCGAGCCGCTCGGTCGCGGTCTTCAGATCTCCGGCGCGCCGCTCGGCAAGCGCCAGCGAGGCGTCAGCCATGCGCCGCAGCTGCATCCGCTCCTGGGGGCGTGCGGCCGCCAGCGCCTTCTGAAAGTGCGCGCGGGCCTTGGGCGCGTCATAGCGCTCCGCGGCGCGCGACCCGAGGATCGCCTGCGCCATCGCCTTGTAGCGGGTCTCCGCCTCCAGCTCCTCGTCGCTCTTGCTTTCCAGCGCCTGCATCGCGGCTAGCTGGCCCTTGTTTTCGATGCGCATCGCGCGCTGCTGCTGCCTCGCCATATAGCGCTCAGTTTAGTTGGTGGAATCCATCACAGAGCGACAAAAGCGCTCGCGAATAGTGTTCACTAAGTTGGCAACGTCGTTTACATCATGCAGTCATCTGTTGCATCCATAAGGGGAGACAGTGCAGTACGACTACGACTACATCGTGATCGGCTCCGGATTCGGGGGAAGCGTGAGTGCGCTACGGCTCGCGCAAAAGGGCTACCGCGTTGCGGTACTGGAGTGTGGACGACGGTTCGAGGATCATGAGTTCGCCGAGCAGACCAAAGACGCCCGCAAGTACTACTGGGCGCCACATCTCGGCCTGCGCGGGATCATGCGGATGACGCTTTTCAAGGACGTGTTCATCGTCTCTGGATCCGGAGTCGGCGGTGGCTCACTCGGTTACGCCAACACGCTCTACCGTGCCCTCCCGGCGTTCTACCGCAACACGCAGTGGGCCGATTTGGCCGACTGGCAGAGTGAGCTGCAACCCCACTACGACGAGGCCGAGCGGATGCTCGGCGTGGTCCAGTACGACCGTGATGGTGAGGCCGACGTACTGCTCAAGGAGTTCGCTCAGACACTAGGCGTACAGGACAGCTATGTCCGCACCCCGGTCGGCGTGTATTTCGGCGAGCCGGGCACGACCGTCCCCGATCCATATTTCGGCGGTGACGGCCCCGACCGGACCGGCTGCGTGCGCTGCGGCGGTTGCATGGTCGGCTGCCGTTACGGCGCGAAGAACACGCTGCCCAAGAACTACCTGTGGTTCGCTGAGAAACTTGGGGTCAAGATTCTCGACTCACGCACGGTCAGCGACATCAGCCCGCTGGCCGCCGCCGACGGTTCGGACGGCTACCGCGTCACACACCATCGCTCCGGCGGGATCCTGCGCCGTGACCGCAAGCGCCTGACCGCCAGGGGAGTGGTGGTCGCCGCCGGCGCGCTCGGCACCAACCGGCTGTTGCAGCGCTGCAAGGTCAACGGTTCGCTGCCACGGCTCTCGGACCGGCTCGGCTACACCGTGCGCACCAACAGCGAATCGATCGTGTTCGCAACGGCACCCGAGGACAGCGCCGTGAACTTTGCTAACTCGGTGGCGATCACGTCCTCGATCCACACCGACGAATCGACGCACATCGAAGTCGTCACCTACGGCAGCGGCGGCGACTCACAGGGCTTTTTGCGGGGTCTGCTGGTGGAGCGCGGCGGTCGTGGATCACGGCCGCTGTTCTGGCTGATGACGTTGCTGCGCCATCCCCGCAGGTTCCTCAGAATCTTCGACGTCAAGGGTGGCTCACGACGCACCGTGATCCTGCTCGTGATGCAGACGCTCGACAACTCGATTCGCCTGAAGGTGCGCCGGCGCCTACCCGGCGGCGGCGTCGCGCTCACGACCGAGCAGGACCCGCAGAACCCCAACCCGGACAAGATCCCGGTCGCCTACCAGTGCGCTCGCTGGTTCGCGGAGAAGCTCGGTGGCGAGCCCTACCTCGGCTTCAGTGAAAGCATGTTTGCGATCCCGGTGACCGCGCACATCCTTGGCGGGGCCGTGATCGGCCGCGATCCCGAGCACGGAGTCGTCGACAGCCAGAACCGCGCCTTCGGGTACGAGAACCTGCTGGTTACCGACGGTGCCGCGCTGCCCGCCAACGTCGGCGCCAACCCCAGCCTCACGATCACGGCCGTAGCCGAGCGCGCGATGAGCTTCATCCCCGAAAAGCGCTGAATCGTCTGATCCAAGGCTTGAGCCGGGGATGGTGGTCTACCGGGACCACCATCCCCGCCGGACGTTTCCGGTAGTTTCAGGCCCCTATGGCTTCCAAGATAATCCTGCTGCCCGGTGACGGGATCGGCCCCGAAATCACCCCGCCGACGCTCGAAGTACTGGCCGCCGTGGGCGCCGACTTCGAATACGAGGAACGGCTCTTCGGCGGCGCGTCGATCGACGCCCACGGCACCGCCTTGACCGACGAGACCGTGGTCGCCTGCCGGAACGCCGATGCCGTGCTGCTCGCCTGCGTCGGCGGTCCCAAATGGGACACCACCGATCCATCCAAGCCGCGCCCCGAGCAGGGACTTCTGGGGCTCCGCAAGGCGCTCGGACTCTATGCGAACCTGCGCCCGGTGCGCCCGCTGCCGGCCCTGTACGAGGCCAGCCCGCTGAAGCGCGAGATCATCGAGGGCACCGACATGCTGGTGGTGCGAGAACTCACCGGCGGGATCTACTTCGGCGAAAAGAGCCGCACCGAAGACACGGCCTCCGACCTCTGCGCCTACAGCCGCGAGGAGATCGAACGGATCGCGCGGGTCGCGTTCAAGGCGGCACGCTGCAAGGTCACGAGCGTCGACAAGGCCAACGTGATGGAGACCAGCCGCCTCTGGCGCGAAGTGGTGATCGACCTGCATGAGCGCGAATTCCCGAATGTGCCGCTGGAGCATCAACTCGTCGACAGTGCAGCGATGTCGTTGGTCTCGCGGCCGGCTGAGTTCGATGTGGTCGTCACCGAGAACCTGTTCGGAGACATCCTCTCGGATGAAGCCGCGACGCTGACCGGGTCGCTTGGAATGCTGCCGAGCGCATCACTCGGCGACCCGGGTACGCCCGGGCTGTTCGAACCGGTGCACGGCTCAGCCCCGGACATCGCCGGGAAGGGCGTCGCCAACCCGCTTGCGATGTTCCTCTCCGCCGCCTTGATGCTGCGCCACGGCTTCGGCCTGGAGGAGCAGGCGGTCGCGGTAGAATCAGCGGTTGACCGTGCGCTCGCCGAGGGCTTGCGCACGCGAGATCTGGGGGGAACAGCGGGGACCCGCGAAGCCACCCAGGCCGTTCTTTCGAACCTCTAAACAGGAGCACAGTCGTGGACACAGCGGACTTCATCTGGCACAACGGAGAACTCGTTGCCTGGGAGGACGCGAAGGTACACGTACTGACTCACGGACTCCATTACGGGACCGGCGTGTTTGAGGGTGTGCGCGCGTACGACACCGAGCGTGGCCCGGCCATTTTCCGGCACCAGGACCACATCGATCGGCTGTTCACGTCAGCCGAGTTCTATTACATGCCGATCCCGTTCACCCGGGATGAGATCCGCACGGGTACGCATGAACTGATGGCCGCCAACGGACTGCGTGAGTGCTACCTGCGCCCGTTGGTCTTCCGCGGCTACGGGACCATGGGCCTGAACCCGCTCGAGGCGCCGGTCGAGGTGATCGTCGCGGCCTGGCCCTGGGGCGCCTACCTCGGTGAGGAGTCCAAGACCGCCGGCATCCGCGCCAAGATCGCCAGCTGGCGACGGCTGCCGAGTGACGCCCTGATCCCGCACGCCAAGGCCTCGGGCCAATATCTGAACTCGATCCTCGCAAAGATCGAGGCGACCAAGGCCGGTTATCAGGAGGCGATCCTGCTCAACGCCCACGGCTTCGTGTGCGAGGGCAGCGGCGAGAACATCTACATGATCAAGGACGGCGTCGTTTACACGCCGCCGCAGACAGCCGGGATCCTCGACGGGATCACGCGCAAGTCTGTGAACCGGATCGCGCGTGACCTCGGCTACCAGGTGGTGGAGCGCGAGATCGCCCGTGCCGAGCTCTACATGGCGGACGAGGTGTTCCTCACCGGAACCGCGGCGGAGCTGGTCCCGGTCACCGAGATTGATGACCACACGGTCGGCTCGGGCGTCCGTGGCGAGATCACGACGGCGATCCAGAAGGTCTTCGAGGACGCGTTGTACGCCCGCACCGATCAGTACCTGGAGTGGCTCGACTTCGTCGAAGTTCCGGCCGTCGCCAAGGCGTAGCACCAAGCGTCACGATCAGATCCATGAGAGCCGGTCTGAACACCACCCGAATTACCAGGGCGACCCGCGCCTAGCGCCGGTCGCTGCTGTTTTTCGCTGCCTGTTCAGACCCGCTTTCAAGGAGACCCGACCGTGACCACGGCCCCACTTAAGATCGAGCTGTACGACACCACCCTGCGTGACGGCATGCAGGGGGAGGGCATGTCGCTATCAGCACACGAGAAGGTGCGCGTTGCGCACAAGCTGGACGAACTCGGCGTAGACCTGATCGAAGCCGGTTTCCCGAGCTCGAACCCGAAGGAGCTGGAGCTGTTCGAACTGCTCGCGCACGAGAAATTCGAGCACGCGAAGATCGCGGCTTTCGGGATGACACGGCGCCGCGACACGAGCGCAGAAGATGATCCCGCGCTGCAGATCCTGGCCGATTGCTTCGCGCCGGTCGTAACGATCGTGGGCAAGACCTCGGCCCTGCACCTGGAGAAGGTCGTGAAGGTCGACCGCCAGGAGAACCTGGCGATGATCGCCGATTCGGTGAGGTTCCTACGTGGTGCCGGCAAACGCGTGATCTACGACGCCGAGCACTTCTTCGATGCCTTTGGCGAGGATCGCGAATACGCCCTGGCCGCGGTTCGCGCCGCGGCTGTCGCGGGAGCCGACACCGTGACCCTCTGCGATACCAACGGCGGCTGTCTGCCCGATCAGATCGCCGCGGCCGTGACCGCGGTAAGTGAGGCTTTGAATCCGGTCGGCGTTCGCGTCGCCATCCACTGCCACGACGACTCCGGCGTGGGCGTGGCCAACACACTCGCCGCAGTCGCAGCCGGTGCACGCCAGGTGCAGGGCACGATGAACGGTTACGGGGAGCGTTGCGGCAACGCCAACCTCACGAGCGTGATCCCAAACCTGCAGCTGAAGATGGGTTACGACTGCGTGAGTCCAGAGCAGCTCTCGGACTGGACCGCGGGATCGCACTTCTTCAACGAGATTCTGAACCTGAATCCGAACCCCGACCAGGCCTATGTCGGTCGTAACGCGTTTGCGCACAAGGGCGGGATGCACGTGGCCGGCGTCAACGCCGACCCCAGCACCTTCGAGCACATCGACCCGGCAGTTGTCGGGAACGGTCGCGACGTGCTCGTTTCGGAGCTGTCGGGCAAGGGCACCATCCTCCAGCAGGCCGAGCGGATCGGGGTCGAGGTCGACGACCGGCTCGCGGTGCGGGTGCTTGAACAGGTCAAGGAACGCGAACACCGCGGCTACCACTACGAAGCCGCGGACGGCTCGCTTGAGCTGCTGCTGCGACGCGAGACCGGCGACTACCAGCCGCTGTTCGTGCTCGAATCCTGGCGTGTGATCGTCGAGAAGCGGGCCGATGCCAGGGTCGAGACCGAGGCGACGGTGAAACTCTGGGCGCCGCCGCCGGGCGGGCCGAATCCGCCGCAGCGATACGTGCGCACGGCCGAAGGCAACGGTCCCGTGAACGCGCTCGACGCCGCGCTACGCTCGGCCCTGGTCGAGATCTATCCGGATCTGGGCGCAATCGAACTCGTGAACTTCAAGGTCCGCATTCTCGATGGGAACAAGGGCACCGGCTCAGTCACGCGGGTGCTGCTCGACTCATCCGACGGTGCCTCCGAGTGGGGGACTGTCGGGGTCTCAGCCAACGTCATCGAGGCCTCCTGGGAGGCACTCCTGGACGCGCTCGAGTGCGGCATGCAAAGCAGGCGGGAGCGGTGAAGATCCCGCTCGCGCAGCCGGTACTTGGAGCGGCGGAAGAAGAGCTGGTGCTCGAGGTAATCCGTTCCGGGCAGCTGTCGTTGGGCCCGCGAGTCCCGGAATTCGAGCAGCAGTTCGCCGCGGCGGTTGGAGCACGGCACGCGAGCGCGGTTTCGTCCGGCACCACCGGGCTGCACCTGGCGCTGCGTGCGGCAGGGGTCAAGGACGGGGATGAGGTCATCACCAGTCCGTTCAGCTTCGTCGCCAGCGCCAACGTGGCGCTGTACGAGCGCGCCCGTCCGGTCTTCGTCGACATCGACCCCGTGACCCTGAACCTCGATCCCGACGCCGTCGCCGCTGCGATCACCGCCCGCACCACCGCGCTACTGCCCGTGCACGTCTTCGGGCTGGCCGCCGACATGGCCGCACTGGAACGCCTGAAGCTGCCGATCGTCGAGGATGCCTGCGAGGCACTCGGAGGCGAGTACGAGGACGGGGGGCTCGTCGGCAGCCGCGGTCACAGCGCAGTGTTCGCGTTCTACGCCAACAAGCAGATCACCACCGGTGAGGGTGGAGTGATCGTCACCCGCGACGCCGATCACAAGGTGCGCTTCGACTCCGAGCGCAACCAGGGCCGGGCCCCGAACATGGACTGGCTCGACCACGATCGCCTGGGCTTCAACTATCGGCTGTCGGACCTGGCCTGCGCGCTCGGGCTGGCGCAGCTGAAGCGTTTGCCCGAGCTGCTGGCCGGCCGTGAGCGGACCGCCGCAATGTACGGCGAAGCGCTGGCGGGTATCGAGGGACTTGAGCTGCCCTGTCAACCGCGTGGCCAGGCACGCCGCGGCTGGTTCGTGTACGTGGTCCAGTTGCCCGTTGGAACCGACCGCGATCAGACGGTGCGCGATCTCGGCGAGCAGGGCATTCCGGCCAAGCCGTACTTCCCGGCGATCCACCTGATGAGCTTCTACCGCGAGACTTTCGGTTACAGACCCGGGCAGTTTCCGGTCTGTGAAGCGGTCTCGGCGCGCTCGATCGCGCTGCCGTTCTCACCGCTGATGACGGCCGCCCAGGTTGAGCAGGTGGCCGAAACCCTTCGCGCCGTCGTCGGCCAGTAACTTCGTCCGGCGGGCCGCGTTAGCATCGCCGGGCAATGAGTACTTTCGATCGTCCCAACAAAGATCTCGTTCCTGGTGACCGCCTGATGGCCAGTGCCCGCTTTGAGGAGCTGCAGGCCGACGCTTTTCGCCGCATGAACGACTCGTTGAGCTTCGACTGGCGGCTGGCGTCCTACGACGTACAGCAGTCACTGGCTCATGCGCGGATGCTCGCTGCGCAGGGGATCATCGACGGATCAGATCTCGAGGGACTCGTCGCCGCACTCAGCAAGGTCGCGGCCGAAGTCGCCGACGGCAGTTTCCCGTTTGCCTATGAGGACGAGGATGTGCATATGGCAATTGAGCGGCGGGTTACCGAGCTTGCCGGCGCACCCGGCGGCAAGCTCCACACCGCGCGGTCACGCAACGACCAGGTGGCGACCGATGTCGCAATGTTCACGCGCGACGCGGCGATCGAAGCCGCGAACGCCACGCTGCTGCTTGCCTCCGCGCTGATCGACGTGGCGGAAACCCATCTTGATTGGGCGATGCCCGGCTACACCCATCTGCAACGGGCACAGCCGGTGTATCTCAGCCACCATCTGCTCGCCTACACCTGGATGCTGTTGCGCGATCACGGCCGTTTCCGCGCGGTGCTCGACGGCACCGCAGCGCTGCCACTGGGCGCCGGCGCGTTGGCAGGCGTGAACTTCGACACCGACCGCGAGCTGTTGGCGACGGAACTGGATTTCCCGGCGATCGCCGAGAACTCAATCGACGCCGTCTCCAACCGCGACTTCGTGCTCGACTACCTAGCAGCCGCCGCCACCTGCGCGACCCACATGTCGCGGTTGGGTGCCGAAATCGTGCTCTGGTCCAGTGAGGAGTTCGGGTTCTGCGAGGTTTCGGATGGATGGGCGTCGGGATCGTCGATCATGCCCCAGAAGAAGAACCCGGATGGGGCCGAGCTGCTGCGTGCCAAGGCACCGCGCATCACCGCGCACTGGCATGCGCTGCAGGGCGTCATGCATGGGCTGCCGCTGACCTACAACAAGGACATGCAGGAAGACAAGGAGCACCTGTTTGACAGCGTTGACTCGCTCGAACTGGTGCTCACAGCCGCTCACGGGATGATCTCGACGATCACGTTCAACCGCGACCGACTGGCCGAGGCGGCCGCTGACCAGATGCTGGCCGCGACCGACGTCGCGGACTATCTGGTCAAGCGCGGCCTGCCGTTCCGCAGCTCACATGGAGTTGTCGGCAAGCTGGTACGGACCGCGGTGAGCAGCGGGCGCACGCTTTCAGAGCTGACACCGGAGGAACTTGTCGAGGCGTCGGACGCGATCGATCCGGACGGCTTCTACGCACTGCTCGAGGGCGGCGCGTGGCTCGAGTCCAAGGTCTCTCGAGGCGGCACCTCGCTCGTAGCGGTTACCGAGCAGATCGGCCGCGCCCGTGATGCAGTCGAGCGCGCGCGTGTAGGACAGAGGTGATCGAATCGGCGGGCGTCGAGGACGGGAGCGGCGGAAACGGTCCGCTTCCGTATAGCTTCTACGCGCGCCCGGTGAATGAGGTGGCTCAAGAGCTGATCGGTTGCGTAGTCAGTCACGCCGGCAGCGCCGGCGTCATCGTCGAGACCGAGGCTTATCACGACAGCGAGCCGGCCTCGCACGCGTTCGTCGGGGTTACAAAACGAACCAGCACGCTATTCGGACCACCCGGCAAGGCATACGTCTACCTCTCCTACGGCATCCACGAGTTGCTAAACGCGGTCTGTGAGGAACCTGGCATCGGAGCCGCGGTACTGATCCGGGCGCTGGAACCGCTTGACGGGATCGCACAAATGGCCGCCCGGCGCGGGATTGGCAAGCGCAGCGGCGGCGACGGAGGCCTCAGCACCTCGCAGCTTCGCAACCTCTGCTCGGGACCGGGCAAGCTGACACAGGCGCTGGGGATAACGCTCGCTGATAACGGCAGCGACCTGATCAGCGGGCCGGTCACGATTCGTCCCCGGCCGCAGGCGTGGGCAAACCCAGACGTTGCGGCAGGTATCCGTATCGGCATCACCAAAGCCGTCGAGCTTCCCTGGCGCTACGGCGTCGCCGGCAGCCGCTATCTGTCGCGGCCGCTCTGACGCGGGCTGCTGCTAGCCCTGGGTGTGGCTGTAACACCGGCACAGCGGCACCGATAGTGTTCGCGCGATGAGCGACGTAGCGGCGGAGGAAGAGCGGGTACTGCAACTGCTCAGGCGACCGCTGAAGGCCGGAACGGTCCACTCATACGGGGATGACCCGGATCAGCTGTGGGAGGCGTTCGGTGCCGGCTCAGACCCCACGCTGGTGTTCGTGCACGGCGGGTACTATCGCCCCGGCACCGATCGCAGCCACGCGCGCGCGGCAGCGGTCGCCCTGGCCGATGCCGGCTACCAAGTCGTGTTGGCCGAGTACCGCCGGATCCCCGGATCCCCAATGGTGTGCGTCGACGACCTGCGCACGCTCGAGCGGGTGCTGAAAGCCGAGGGCGACACCCCGGCGCTATGGATGGGACACTCCGCCGGTGGTCAGCTGGTCCAGCAGCGGGCGTACGACGACTCCACCGTGCCGACCGCGACGGTCGCGCTGGCGCCGGTCGGTGACCTGCGGGCGTCGGACCGCGCGGGGGCGGGGGATCACGCCGTTCGCGCCTGGATCGGCTGCCTGCCCGAGCAGGACCCGCAGCTCTGGGACTCGCTGGACCCGAGCGTGCTGGTGACGCCCGACCGCGACAGATGGGTACGCGTGCTGCACGGCGATCAGGACGCGAGCGTCGACATCGAACTGAACCGGCGGTACCACTTGACCGCGCTGCCAGGCGCGCATCACTTCGACCTGATCAACCCCGAATCGCGCTATTGGGCAGAGGTGCTTGTTGCCGCTCAGGCGGCACTCAACACCGTCTAGAGGCCGGTTCCGCCGCCGCCAGACGGGGAGGTTGTCCCGGGTGTGGTCGTCTGCGGAGTGGAGGTGGCCGGCGTTGTGTTCGCCGGCGTAGTCGTGGCAGGTGTGGTCGCGGACGGCGTACCCGTGGCCGGGGTAGTGCTCGACGAGGTCGCGGCCGTTGACGGCGTCGTGGTCGTCAGCGGCGAGGTGCTGGTTGCGACACCGCCGGAGGGCGTGGTGCCCGTGGTACTCACGATCCCGGTCGGAGTTGCACCCGGGCTGCTGTGGGCCATGATCGCGAGCGCCTGCTCCATGAAGTTGCGCCAGATGATCGCCGGGAACGTGCCGCCCTCGACGGGGCCGCCGTTGAAGTTGTGCAGCATCGGCTTGCCGGTGTTCGGGTAACCGACCCAGACCGCGACGGTCATCTGTGGTGTCCAGCCGACGAACCAGGCGTCGACGTAATTGGAAGTGGTCCCGGTTTTCCCGACGACATCGACGCCGGGAATGTTGGCGGCGGTGCCGGTACCGGACGGATCGTGGACCGGGCCCTGGAGCAGCTCATGGATTTGAGCTGCCACGTTGGGGGACAACACACGCTGATAGTGCGGCTTATTGATGATGTTCTGCTGCTCACACGGCTTGCAGTCCTCAATCGATGCGATCCCGATCGCGCCGCGGTCGTAGTCGCCCAGCGTCGAGTTGTAGATCTTGCGGCCACCGGTCGCCGCCGTCTGGTAGGCGTGCGCCATATCAAGCGGTGAGACGCCGGTGGTAAGACCGCCGAGGATCATCGCCGGGCTCAGCGAGATGCTGGAGCGGATCCCCATCAGCTTCGCGTAGTGGGCAACGTTCTTGGTGCCGACGGACATGCCCACCTGCGTGAACACACTGTTGTCGGAGGTTGCGGTTGCGGTGGCGAGGCTGATCGGGCCCTGGTACTCGTTGCCGAAGTTGTGGACGACGAAGTGCCCAAGCACGCCGTCCTGCCTGAACGGGATCGACAGCGGCTTGGAGTCGATGATCGAGTCGGGGCCGTACTTTCCGGAGCTGAGCGCCGCCGCGAGTGTGAACATCTTGAACGATGAGCCCGGCTGTCGGTAGCCGAACGCCGCAAGGTTGAAGGGGTTCTTGCTGTAGTCGCCGTCGCCGGAGACCATCGCGCGGACCTCACCGTTGTTGTTGCTGATTGCGACCAGCGACGCGGTGGGGCCGTTCGACCCCGCCGGGAACTCGTTGTCGACCGCATTCTGGGCCGCCCGCTGCATGCTCATGTTGAGGCTGAGCTTGATTTTCAGGCCGCCGTAATAGGCCTGGTACTGGGCCTCCTTGGCGCTCAACCCCTCGCGCTCGAGCGCATGGATGATCAGTGGCCGAACCCAGGCGACGAAGTAGGGTGCAGCCGCCGGCTCCTGCGGCTGCTGAATCTCTTTGGCGGTCGGCAGTGGTGTGGCGTTAGCGGTCCGGTACTGCTCGGGGCTGATGTAGTGCTGCTGCAGCATCTCCCAGAGCACCTGCTGGCGCCGCCCGCGGGCGGCGCCGGGGTTCATCACAGGGTCGAACTCATAGGGGTTCGCGACCATCCCGGCAAGCAGTGCAGACTGCGCGACCGTCAGCTCCGAGGCGCAGGAGGGACGATGGGGATCGCGCACGTCGGGATCACCGCATCCGTTCTTGCCTTCGGCCCCTGGGTTGCCGGCCTTGTAGCCGTGGGCCCAGCCGAAATAGGTGCGCGCTGCCGCCTCGATCCCGTAGGCACCGTTCCCGAAGTAGATCGTGTTGAGGTACTCGTCCATGATCTTCTGCTTCGACCAATGGTGGACGAGCTGGAAAGCCAGCGCCGCCTCACGGACCTTTTCGCCGATCGTACGGTTGTCTTCCTGGGCGAGGACGTTCTTCACGAACTCCTCCGGGATCGTGGACGCCCCCTGCTGCGGTCCGCCGGTGATGTCGTTCAGGAAGGCGCGCCCGATCGCCCGCAGCGAAATCCCGGACTCGGTCCAGAATCCGCGGTCTTCGATTGAGACGATCGCGTTGACCATCTTCGGCGAAATGCGGTGGTAGCTGTCGATCACGGCCTGGTTCGGCGGTGCGAGCGTGCCGATCAGCTTGCCGCCCTGCGAGTAGAGCTCGGAATCGACCCGATTCTGGAACTCGATCTTGTTCTCGAGCTGAGGGAGATCCGAGG
>CAVTRM010000007.1:0-480000 GCA_963737115.1 uncultured Actinomycetota bacterium | reverse complement strand
TCTGCGGCAAGGTTAAGCGATGAGCGGAGCCGTAGCGAAAGCGAGTCCGAATAGGGCGTCATAGTCGTAGGCGGTAGACCCGAAGCTGAGCGAGCTACCCATGGGCAGGTTGAAGCGGGGGTAAGACCTCGTGGAGGACCGAACCGACCTCGGTTGAAAACGGGGCGGATGACCTGTGGGTCGGAGTGAAAGGCTAATCAAGCTCAGTGATATCTGGTTCTCTCCGAAATATATTTAGGTATAGCCTCGGATAAATTCCGTGGCGGCCGTAGAGCACTGTTTGGACTAGGGGCCTTACCAGGTTACCGACTTCAGGCAAACTCCGAAGACCGTCACGGCTACTCCGGGAGTCAGTTGCTGGGGGATAAACTTCAGCGTCAAGAGGGAAACAGCCCAGACCGTCAGCTAAGGTCCCTAAGTACTAGCTAAGTGGTAAACGATGTTCGAGTGCATAGACAACCAGGAGGTTGGCTTAGAGGCAGCCACCCTTGAAAGAGTGCGTAACAGCTCACTGGTCAAGTGTTCGAGCGCGGATAATGTAACGGGGCTCAAGCTAGTCACCGAAGCTACGGGTGCGTAGTAATACGCGCGGTAGGAGAGCGTTCCCAGGGCAGTGAAGCGGCAGGGTAACCTAGCCGTGGAGGCCTGGGAAGTGAGAATGCCGGCATAAGTAACGAAAGAAGGGTGAGAATCCCTTCCACCGATTGCCCAAGGATTCCTGAGTAAAGTTCGTCTGCTCAGGGTTAGTCAGGACCTAAGGCGAGGCCGAAAGGCGTAGTCGATGGCCAACAGGTTGATATTCCTGTACCACGTCGCATTCATTTGACCGATGGGGGGACGGGGAAGGCTAAGGGAACCCAGGCGATAGTTGCCCTGGGGTAAGCGTGTAGGTTGGGACCTAGGCAAATCCGGGTCCCTCTAAGCTGAGACGCGATGCCAGCTGGCTATAAGCCGGCGAGTCCCTGAAGCCATGCCTCCAAGAAAAGCCTCTAGGGAGAATGCGCGTGCCTGTACCAAAACCGACACAGGTGGGCAAGTGGAGAACACTAAGGTGATCGAGATAACCCTCGTTAAGGAACTCGGCAAAATCGCCCCGTAACTTCGGGATAAGGGGCGCCCTAGTAGGGTGAAGGACTTCGCGTCTGGAGCCCGAGGGGGCCGCAGTGAATAGGTTCAACCGACTGTTTACCAAAAACACAGGTCTCTGCTAAGTCGAAAGACGACGTATAGGGGCTGACTCCTGCCCGGTGCCGGAAGGTTACGTGGAGGTGTTAGGAGCAATTCGAAGCACCGAAACTAAGCCCCGGTAAACGGCGGCCGTAACTATAACGGTCCTAAGGTAGCGAAATTCCTTGTCGGGTAAGTTCCGACCTGCACGAATGGAGTAACGAGTTGAACGCTGTCTCAACGAGGGGCTCGGTGAAATTACAGTCTCGGTGAAGATGCCGAGTACCCGCGGCTAGACGGAAAGACCCCGTGAACCTTTACTACAACTTGGTATTGGTGTTCGATGCATTTCGCTCAGGATAGGTGGGAGCCTTGGAAGCGAGGACTGCGGTCCTTGTGGAGGCATCCTTGAGATACCACCCTTGGTGTATTGGACATCTAACAGCGCGCCGTGAAACCGGGCGCTGGACAGTGACAGGTGGGTAGTTTGACTGGGGCGGTCGCCTCCCAAAATGTAACGGAGGCGCGCAAAGGTTCCCTCAGCACGGTTGGAAATCGTGCGTAGAGTGTAAAGGCAGTAAGGGAGCTTGACTGCGAGACAGACATGTCGAGCAGGTACGAAAGTAGGCCTTAGTGATCCGGCTGTGGCAAGTGGAAGCGCAGTCGCTCAACGGACAAAAGGTACTCCGGGGATAACAGGCTTATCGGGCCCAAGAGTCCACATCGACGGCCCGGTTTGGCACCTCGATGTCGGCTCGTCGCATCCTGGGGCTGAAGTAGGTCCCAAGGGTTGGGCTGTTCGCCCATTAAAGCGGTACGCGAGCTGGGTTCAGAACGTCGTGAGACAGTTCGGTCCCTATCTGCCGTGGGCGTTGGAGATTTGAGAGGATTCGTCCCTAGTACGAGAGGACCGGGATGAACGCACCTCTGGTGTATCAGTTGTCGTGCTAACGGCACTGCTGATTAGCTACGTGCGGATCGGATAACCGCTGAAAGCATCTAAGCGGGAAGCCGGCCTCAAGATAAGATCTCCCATCCACATTGATGGAGTAAGACCCCTGGTAGACCACCAGGTTGATAGGCCAGATCTGGAAGAGTGGTGACACTCGTAGGAGACTGGTACTAATGGGTCGAGGGCTTTACGGTATTTTTTGATACCCAATTACATTGGCGCTGTGCAGTTTTGAAGGTCCGTGAGGGGCCTGGTCGCTCACCGTTTTCCGGTGGCTATGGCGAGGGGGAAACACCTCTTCCCTTTCCGAACAGAGCCGTTAAGCCCCTCAGCGCCGATGGTACTTGTCCTGAAAGGGACTGGGAGAGTAGGTCGCCGCCGGTTTTTACTCATATCGTCTAGGTCACCAACCCCGCGGGGAAGGTGGCCTTTGGCGTTTAAGCGTCCAGCGTAGGTGGCCTGGTGGGCGCCGGGTCGGCGTCTACAGCGGCGTCGGCCAGCTCTTCCGCGCCGGCCTGCGTATCCGCGTCGGCCGGCGTTTCCGCGCCGGCCAGCGCTTGCGCATCGCCCAGGGCTTGCGCGTCGTCCAGCGCTTCCGCGCCAGCCAGGCCTTCTGCCGAGGCGTCGGCTTCTGCGTCGGCCAGTGCCTCCGCAACCTCGAGCTCGGCCGCGGAGAGCTCTGCTGGCGCTGTGTCGCGCCCCTTGCGGCGGTTACGGCGCAGCAGCCCGGCCACCCGGCCCACGGACTCGATACTCGGCTCCATCGCCTCGAGGCGGCCGTTCATCGTCTCCACGTGGACGCTCACCGTGCCGATCTGCCCGCCGAGTTGGGAAATCTCTGCACGCAAGCTCACGACGTCACGTTCGAGTCGTTCGACGCCCTGGCGCATGCGGATGACCTCGTCGTCGAGGCTTGCGACATGCGCGTTGATCGAACCTAGCGTCGCGCCAATCTGACCCAGCGACGACAGCAGCGAGACCGCATCGTTGACGCGATCGCCGACGAACCCGCCGACGCCGAGCACACTTACGCCTGGCAGGCCGCCGATCCCAGGCAGCTTCAGATAGCTGCGTTGCTCAAGCTCTTCAGCCATTGCGGAGCAAGCTTAGAGCTTGCTCCGGACCCAGGCGTCATGTCTCAGCCGGCTACGGCTTTACGGCGCCCGCACGCGGTGGACGGTGCGGTGTTCGCGCACTCGGCCGGATCGGGTCGACGTTCGATGCGGCTGGTCAGCCACTCGCGGTGATGATGGTTGGCGAAGCGGGGGTTGGCACCGTAGCGGCGCTGATAATCGATGTCGGCGTAGAGCTGCGTACCGGCCTCTACATATTCAAAGTCGCCCAGCAGCATGTCGTCGATGACATCGCTGACGCGTTGGGCGATGCGTGTGGCGGTTGAACGGAACATATGTTCGTAAGGTACGGCGGAGGCCGGACGGAAGCGCGAAAATCCCGCAATTTCCGTTGCAAACGTATGTTCTGGGGCCGACACGGCCCCGACCGTGTGCTCTGAAGCCGCCGCCGGGTCGCGAACAGATCGCGCCGCGACCCCGGCAACGGCTGGAGGCAGCGATCAGCCCAGCGAGCTCCAGACCTCACGCTTGGTCTTGATCAGGTTCACTACCGCGGTCGTGAACTCGCTGGTGGTTGCGTGCCCGCCGAGGTCGAAGGTCTTGGTCCCAGCGGCGACGGTTTCGAGCGCTGACTCGTAGATCGCACGTGAGGCGAGCCGGGCCGCCTCGCCATGCTTGTCAGCTGCGTGTGCCAGCACCGCGCCGCATGCGAGGATCATCGCGAGCGGGTTGGCCAGGTCTTTGCCCTCAAGCGTCGGGGCGGTACCGTGCGGGGCCTCGGCCATCGCGCAGAGGGTGTCGTAGTTCTCATCGAACCCAAGCAGGATCGATTCCGCGCCGGCGATCGACCCGTACATCGGCAGCACCAGGTCTGAAAGGCAGTCGCCGTCGCGGTTGAGCGCGGGAATCACGAGCGTGCGATCGGTGGCTCCGGACAGCAGACCGGCGTAGGTGGCATCGATCAGGACCGGGCGGTACTCGACCTCCGGGTGGCGCTCCGCCGCGGCATCCATCTCCTCCTTGAGCATCCCCTCGTAGGTGGGGGATACGGTCCACTTCGGCCCGCCGTAGACCCGCGCATCCATGCGTTTGGCGGTGCGGAACGCGTACTCGGAGACGGCGCGGCAGGTTGAGCGCGTGACGTGCTCGGTGCGGTAGGCGACCTCAGAATCCGAGCCGGCCTCGCCCTCGCGCGACTCCTTGGCGCCATAGGCGTCCTCGACCGCCATCCGCACCACCGAGATCGGGTGGTAGACGCCCGCGATCGGAGCTACCCCGGGCAACCGACGGCCGGTGCGGAGGATCACCTTGCCGTCTATCGCCTCGCGCAGGATACGGTTCGGAGAACCGACGTCACCACGACCCTCCGGGGTGATCGTCGCGGCCTTCAGCCCGAGCCCGGCTTCGCGCATCGCGGCGGCTGCCTCCTCGACCACACCGTTGTTGGTGGCACGACGTGTTTCCAGCGAGAGGTCATAGTGCTCAAGCTCGATGTCAAGCCCCAGCAGCTCCGGGTCGAGGACTCGCAGCGACTGCTCCAGCAGTTCCTGCCCGGTCTGGTCACCGTCGAGAACGACGATCTTGATGGGAGCGCTCATAGGCGCGGACGATAGCGGTCCGTTGTCTGCGGGGGCGCTAATTTAGGAACCCCATGGACAAGTTTGTGATCGAAGGTGGGGTCCCGCTCTCGGGCGTGGTCGTGCCCGCCGGTAATAAGAACGGAGCGCTCCCAATCCTGGCCGCCGCGCTGCTGACCGATGAACCGGTGACGCTGCGCAACGTGCCGCGCATCAGCGACGTCGACGCGATGATCGCGCTGGTCGCCTCGCTCGGCGCGGACGTCACCTGGAGTGCCCCCGGCGAGGTCCAGATCACAGCCGCGAACATCGATCACACCGACGTCGATCAGCGGCTCGGGAAACGGATTCGCGCCTCATTCCTGCTGGCAGGGCCGCTGGTGGCCCGCTGCGGTAGCGCCTCGATGCCGCCGCCCGGCGGCGACGTGATCGGCCGCCGCCGTCTGGACCCGCACCTGGACGCCTTCAGAGCGCTGGGCGCGATCGTCCACCACAACAGCGACATTAAGATCACGGCGCCGGCGACGGGGCTCTCACCCTGCGACTTCCTGATGGACGAACCGTCCGTGATGGCAACCGAGAACGCGCTCCTGGCAGCCGCGCTCACGCCGGGCGCGACGGTCATTCGTAATGCCGCCTCCGAGCCGCACGTGCAGGATCTGGCACGGATGCTGCAGTCGATGGGCGCCCAGATCGACGGCGTCGGTTCGAACGTGATGACGGTGCACGGCCAGGATCGGCTTCACGGGTGCACGCACACGATCGCGCCGGATCACATCGAGATCGGGTCATTCATGGCGCTCGCCGGTGTTACCGGCGGCGAGCTTACGATCAAGGACACCGTCCCCGAGGATCTACGCATGATTCGCCTGGTGTTCGAGCGGCTGGGACTGCGTACCGAACTACGCGGTAGCGACGTGTTCGTTCCCGGCAACCAGACGCTTCGGGTTGAGGAAGACTCTGGCGGGTTCACTCCGAAGGTGCAGGACGGGCCGTGGCCGGCGTTTCCGGCCGACCTGACAAGCGTCGCGGTCGCACTTGCGACCCAATCTGAGGGCTCCGTGATCATCCACGAGTGGATGTTTGAGAGCCGGCTGGTGTTCACCGACAAACTGCAGCTGATGGGGGCTGCGATCACGATCTGCGACCCGCATCGCGCGATCATCGTTGGCAAGCGCAAGCTCCGCGGTCAGCGTGTCGATTCCCCCGACATCCGAGCGGGTATGGCGATGTTGATCGCGGCACTCTGTGCCAAGGGCAAGACCGAGATCGGCAACATCCGTCAGATTGATCGTGGCTACGAACGCATCGATGAACGCCTGCGCGAGCTGGGCGCGCGGATCGAGCGAGTAGAGGACACAAGTCCGCAACAAGAAATCTGACCGGCCAGCCGCCACGGCGCGGCTTCTGATTCGATAGACGCGATGGCCGACCGGATTCCCAGTGGCACGCGCGACGTGCTTCCAGATGAGATGCGCGAGGTGCTTGCGCTGACCGACCGCATCCGCAGCGTGTTCGACGCTGCGGGTTACGGTGAGATCTCAACACCCACGCTCGAGTACGAGCGCACTTTCAGGCGCGAGGGGCTTGACAGCTCCTACAGGCTGTTTGACGAGCACGGACAGGTGTTGGTGCTGCGCGCGGACATGACCGTGCCGATAGCGCGCGTGACCGGCAGCCGCTATGGCAGTGCGGAGCTGCCGCTGCGCTTCTGCTACGTGGCACACGCCTATCGCGGCGTCCGTCCGGGCCGGGGCCACGCACGTGAATTGCTTCAAGCCGGAGTGGAGCTGATCGGCGCCGCGGGCGTCGACGGAACGGCGGAGGCGTTGACGGTTCTCTGTGACGCGCTGGCCGCTGTCGGTCTCGAGCAATTCAGGGTCGGGCTCGGCGACGTGACGCTGTACCCGGCGCTGCTCGAAAGCTGCGGCGTTAGCGAGACGGCGCGTGACGCGATCATCGAGGAGCTCGCCGACGGCGACTTCGTCGGGGTCAGGCGGGAGCTGGCCTCGCTGGCGCTGTCCTCGGCCGATGCCGAGCTGCTGCTGCGGGTCCCACGGATGCGTGGCGGCGCTGAGATCCTCGACACCGTCAGCGACCGGCTCAGCGATGCCGGCGCAGGCTTGCGCGAGACGGTAGAGAGCCTCCCTACGCGCGTCGCCGAGCGCGTGATCCTCGATCTTGGCCTGGTCCGCAATCTCGACTACTACACGGGCGCGATCTTCCAGGTCTACGACCCGGCGCACGGAACGCCGCTCGGCAGCGGCGGTCGCTACGACGACCTGCTGGGGGAGTTCGGGCGCGCGCTCCCGGCCGTCGGCTTCGCGCTCGACGTCGATCGGCTGCACGCCGCCAGTCGCGGAGAGGAGCGCAGTCGTGCCTGAGCTGCGAATCGCGGTGCCTCGCGGGGCCTTGCTGAACGAGACGCTCGATCTGCTGGACGCGATCGGGATCGATACCAGCGAGGTCCGCGACAACGACCGCAAGCTGCTGTTTGACGACGCCGGGATCATCACCATGCGCCCCTCTGACGTGCCCACCTACGTCGAGGCTGGTGCCGCGGACATTGGAATCACAGGCAAAGACGTGCTCATGGAACAGGCTGAGCGCGATGTGCACGAGCTGCTCGATCTCGACTACGGCCGCTGTCTGATGGTTGTCGCTTCGGTCGCCGGCGAGGACCCGGCAGCCGACGCGCTGCGGCGCCTCGGCGTGATCCGGATCGCGACCAAGTACCCGAAGATCGCGACGCGGCACTTCGCCGCCAGCGGCCGGCAGGTTGAGATCGTTGAAGTGAAGGGGTCAGTCGAGCTCGCGCCGCTGACCGGGATGGTTGAGGCGATCGTCGATCTCACCGCAACCGGCACAACGCTGCGCGAAAACAACCTGGTCGTGCGCGAAGAGGTCGCGGTCTCAACCGCACGACTGATCGCCAACCCGGTCGCAGACCGCCTCAAGGCGGCGCAGATCGATGATCTGCTGCACCGCATCGCCGCCGCAAAAGGAGCGTAATGCAGGCACCGCTGATCACCGCCGGCCCCTCAGCGGCCGTGCAGGCCGCTGAGCTGCGGGCACTGATTCCTGACGGCGCTTCGGTTACCGACGCGGTCGCCACGATTCTCGCGGACGTCCGTCGCGCCGGCGATGCCGCGGTACGCCGCTACACCGAACAGTTCGATACCCGCGGAGCAGTTGCTCCACCGCTACTGGTCACCGCCGCCGAGCGCGATGCGGCGGTACGGACGCTCGACCCAGCCGTCCGCACCGCGATCGAGGCCGCCGCCCACAACGTCGGCGCGGTTGCGGCCACCGGCGCCCATGAGCCGGTGACGACCGAGTTCGGGACGCACAGCGTTGTCAGCCGTGAGGCGCCGGTCCGTAGCGCCGCGGTCTATGTGCCGGGCGGGCGCGCGCCCTACCCGAGCACGGTTGTGATGGGGGTCGTGACCGCCCGCGCCGCAGGCGTACAGCGGGTCGCTGTGGCGTCGCCTCCAGGCCCCGACGGACAGCTCAATCCGGCGATCATCGCCGCCGCCGAACTGACCGGTGCCAGCGAGGTCTACCGCATGGGGGGAGCGCAGGCGGTAGCAGCGCTCGCCTACGGCACCGACACGATCGCGCCCGTCGACGTGATCGTGGGGCCCGGCAACCTCTACGTGCAGGAGGCCAAACGACAGCTCTCGGCGGTCGTTGGGCTCGACTCGTTCGCCGGCCCCAGCGATCTGCTGGTGCTGGCATCTGAGGGAACCGATCCCGAGTCGACGGCACTCGACCTGCTGGCCCAGGGCGAGCACGGCCCCGGGACGCTGGTGGTCGCCGCTTCGAGCTCCGAGCCGCTGCTGCGTGAGCTTCAGCAGCGCGTTGAAAGCCGGCTTTCCGAGACCAAAGCCGTATGCCGGCTGGTACTCATCCCGGACCTCGACTATGGACTTACGCTGGCCGAGGAGTTCGCACCCGAGCACCTCGAGTTGCTCGGCCCCCAAGCCGAGCAACTGACGCCCAGGATCACGCGTTCGGGCTGCGTATTCGTCGGCACGGGGACGGCGTTCGGCGACTACATCGCCGGCTCCAACCACACGCTGCCGACGGCGGGTGCGGCGCGATTCGCCTCAGTGCTCAGCGCCCGGCACTTCCGGCGCCTACTCAGCGAGGTCAGGATCCCCGATCCGGCGCCACTGGCAAAAACGGCCGCGCCGCTGGCTCGAACCGAGGGCTTCGAGCTGCACGCGCAGTCGATGGAAACGCGGATTCGGGAGAATTGAGCAGATGAGCCGTTACGCAGAGATAGAACGCGCCACCGGCGAGACTCAGATCAAGGTCAGCCTGAGACTCGACGGCAGCGGCGAGGGGACACGTGAAACCGGGGTCGGATTCTTCGACCACATGCTGGATCTGCTCGCACGCCACGGCCATATGGACCTCAGCGTCAGCGCTCAGGGAGATCTCGAGGCCGGTTCACACCACACCGTGGAGGACACCGGCATCTGCATCGGCAAGGCACTTGATCAGGCGCTCGGCGACCGCGCCCGGATATATCGCTACGGGCACGCGGTGGTGCCGATGGACGAAGCGCGGGCGAATGTCGCGGTTGACATCTCCGGGCGGGGGTTCCTCGTGTTTGAGGCGGAGCTGCCGCACGGTTCGATCGGCAACTTTGAAATCGAGCTGGTCCAGGAGTTCTTCCAGTCGCTCGCGGTCAATGCCAAGCTCACGCTCCACATCACGCTGGAGGCGGGGACCAACGCGCATCACATGATCGAGGCGATATTCAAGGCGACGGCGCGCGCTTTGGCGGCTGCGGTGGCGATCGACGAGCGCGAGCGTGGTGTGCCCAGCACCAAGGGAACGCTCACGTGACAGTCGCAGCGCGGCCCCGGGTCGCGGTGATCGACTACGGGATGGGGAATCGGCGGTCCGTGGAGAAGGCGTTCGAGCACGTCGGTGCGGACGTTGCGATCACCGGCGACCCCGAAGCGCTTGGCGAGGCAGACGGCCTGGTGTTGCCGGGCGTCGGCGCCTTCCCCAGGGGGATGGCGCGGCTCAAAGAACGCGGTCTTGACCGGCTGGTGCGGCAGCAGGCACAGGCCGGAGTGCCGTTGCTCGGAATCTGCCTCGGCATGCAGCTGCTGTTCGATTCATCCAGCGAGATCGAATTCTGCGACGGGCTTGGATTGATCCCGGGCTCGGTGCGGGCACTCGATCCGGCCGGACTGCGGGTACCCCATATCGGCTGGAACGAAGTCAGGTTCGCAAGCGGTTCAGCGCTCACCGCCGGCTTGCCGGCCGGCGGTGCCGCCTTTTACCACGTTCACTCCTACATCGCCGAGCCGGCGCAGCCCGCCGACAGCGTCGGGATGACCGAATACGGCGAGCGGTTTACGACGATCGTCGCGCGTGGCAACGTGTATGGGGTGCAGTTTCACCCGGAGAAGTCCTCGCGCGACGGGCTCGCGCTGCTGCGCAGGTTCACGGAATTGGTAGGAGAGCGAGCGTGACCGCTCCGATCCTGCTCTACCCGGCGATCGACATTATCGACGGCCACGCCGTCAGGCTCGATCGCGGCGAGTTCGACGCGAGCACGATCTATGACTCCGATCCGCTCGACGCGGCCAAGCGCTGGGTGCAGGACGGCGCCCGCGCACTGCACGTGGTGGACCTCGACGGCGCGCGCAGCGGCAGCCCGGCCAACCTGCGGCATATCGAGCGGATTGCAGCTTCGCTGGCGGTTCCGGTACAGGTCGGGGGTGGACTGCGCAGCGCGGCCGCCGTCGACGCCGTGCTGGATGCCGGTGCGGCGCGGGCGATCATCGGCACCGCTGCCTTCAAGGATCCGGCGTTTCTGAGCGAGATGGTCGCCACCCACGGTGACCGTGTGATCGTGTCGGTCGATACTCGCGCGGGAATGTTTGCGGCCGCGGGGTGGACCGAGCAGACCGATATCAGCACCGAGCAGGCGCTGACGAGGCTGCTCGATGCCGGGGTAACGCGCTTCGTGTACTCCAGCATCGAGCGTGATGGAATGCTCAGCGGGCCCGACCTTGACGGCGCACGCGACGCCGCTGGGCTCGTCGGTGATCGCGCGCAGTTCACCTACTCAGGTGGCCTCTCGGGTGTCGATGACATCGCGGCACTGGCAGCACTGGGGCTGTCTTCGCTGACCGGGATAATCGCCGGGAAGGCGCTGTACGAGTCACGTCTGCAGGTTGGCGAGGCCCAAACGCTGCTCGACAGCTGGCCCGCGGGGACGCAGACTTGATGCATTACAAGCGCGTGATCCCCTGCCTCGATGTCGACGGCGGCCGTGTGGTCAAGGGAACCGGGTTCGTCGACCTGCGCGACGCGGGCGACCCGATCGAACTCGCCACCCGTTACGACCTGGCCGGCGCCGATGAGCTTGTGTTCCTCGACATCACGGCAACCTCTGACAAGCGCGGCACCGTTGTGGAGCTGGCGCGACGCAGTGCCGACGACGTCTTCATCCCGTTCACGATTGGCGGCGGTGTGCGCTCCGTCGAGGACGCCCAGGCGGTGCTCGACGCCGGCGCCGACAAAGTCTCGGTGAACTCCGCGGCGGTCGCAAACCCGGATCTGATCAATGAATTGGCGGTGAACTTCGGAGCACAGTGCGTGGTGCTCGCGATCGACGCGAAGCGCGGCTGCGGCTCCTGGGAGGCATACGTGGCCGGCGGCCGCAGCGCCACCGGGCGTGATGCGGTCGAGTGGGCGCTTGAGGGCTGCGAGCGCGGCGCAGGCGAGATCCTGCTGACCAGCATGGACCGAGACGGCTCCAGCGCCGGCTATGACCTCGAGCTGGTGGCGGCCGTCGCCGCGGCGGTACCGGTACCGGTGATCGCGTCCGGCGGTGCCGGCGAGCTCTCGCATCTGGCCGACGCCTTGAACGCCGGCGCCGATGCAGTGCTGTGCGCGTCGATCTTCCACTACGGGCGCTACACGGTCGCGGACGTGAAGCAGTACCTCGCCGATGCCGGGATTCCGGTGCGCTGGCCGATCTAGATCAGCAGCGTGGCGCGCGGCAGGAGCGCAGACACCGTCGGCGGACCAAACACCGCCAGAACGACCGAGGGCGGCAGGGTCATGAAATACCCTGCCGCCCTCGAGCGACTTTGGTTAGAGTCCGGGTGCGGGCCGCTTATGCGGCTTCTTCGACGTAACCCGCCGCTGCACAAGAATCGCAGTAGGCGGCAGGTGGAACGCGAGGCTCATAACACCCCGGACGACAGCACGTGGAGGAGCGCTTTGGCCGCCCACGTCCGATGCGGGCAGCAGCAGCATCCTTCAGCTCCTCGCGCATGCGATCAAGCTCAGCAGCGTGCTCCTCGCAGAACCGGCGGCCACTTACGGCCGGTTCCTCACAATGACTACCACTTCGACAACGCATAGGAGGTAAAGGGTACCATGCGTGCCAGCGAAACCCCCGCAATTCGTAGCCTCGTGTACGCCACCGACGTCGATGTTCTGGCCGCGGACAAGGCCGTGATCAGGCGTGACGGCTACTGGCGGATCGCATCTCCGAGCGACCCGACGTTCTGGTGGGGGAACTTTTTGCTGTTCGATGACGCCCCGGTCCAAGGCGACCGCAGCCGCTGGGAAGCGCTGTTCGAACGCGAGTTCAGCGACTACCCCGGGATCGCCCACAAGGTCTTTGCCTGGGACCGTCCGGACGGTGCGCGGGGCGCCGCCGAGCAAGAATTTCCGCCGCCGTACGCGGTCGAGGAGAGCGTCGGCCTGATCGCGCCCGCGGGCGGCGTGAAACCGCATCCGCGCGCTAACGCTGCGGCTGAGGTCGTGGCACTGGACCCGACGCCCGGGGCCGACAGCGAGCTCTGGGAGGCCGTGTTTGAAGTGCAGATGGCAGGCATCCTCGAGGAGGACTACGCGCGAGAGCTCGACGACCGCTACCTGTACGACTACAGGCGCCAGCGCAACGAGAACGTGCGCCGGCTGCTGTGCGCCGGCGGCGGGGGCTGGTACGTCGCGCTGCTGGATGGCGAGGTCGCGGGCTCGTTGGGAATCATCGTGACCGCTGGTCGTGCTCGCTACCAGCAGGTGGACACGGCGCGGCGGTTCCGCGGGCGGGGGATCGCGAGCCGGCTGGTGGCCGAAGCTGCAAGGCTCGCCGCCCAGGAACAGCAGATCGACAACTACGTGATCGTCGCCGACCCCGACTATCACGCGATTGGGATCTACGAGTCGCTCGGCTTCGTCCGCGCCGAGCGCGTCTGCGGCGTGCAGCTGCGACCGGTGGCTTAGTGTGGTGCGTCGAAAATTCGGCTCCGGCGACTCAGCGCACTAGCGGTTGCCGGACCTGTGCCCGTGCTGGTGGTGCGACGACGCCTTGGCCGGGTTTTGCTTTGCGCCCGAGTTCGCAGGCTTGGCCGGGAGCCACTGGTACAGCAGGTAATGGCCGTCCATGTAGAGCGCGTGCGGTGAGGCGACCATCGAGCCGTAGGCACCGTCGTGGAAGTGGAACACCTGCCGCCCCGTGGTCGCGTTCAGACCGGTTGTGTCGTGCTTGTAGACGCCGGAGAAATACGCGACGTTGTTGATGATGCTGATCGGGCCGGAGATCGAGTCGTTGGTGTTGACGCTCCAGCGGGTCGCGCCGCTACGCGCGTTGAGCGCATAGATCCGGCCCGTGTAGGAGCCGACGTACACGGTCGGGCCGAGTCGCGGAGTGTCCTGAACCGCCGCCGCCGAGTAGACGTAGGCGCCGGTGTTGATCGACCATGCGACCTGCCCAGTGGCAGCGGAGAACGAGTAGACGAAGCCGTTCGTGTTGCCGGCGTAGACGCGCCCGTAGGCGACCACCGGCGTGGCGTAGAAGTTGCCGCTGGAGAGGAAGCCGCTCTCGCTCGCGGACCAGACCTTGCGCCCATTTGACGCGTCGACGGCGTAGAACTGGCCGGCGTAGTTACCGAAGTAGAGCTTGCCGTCGTAGTAGGCGGGGCCGCCCTTGATCGCGCCTCCGGTTCTGAACATCCATTCTCGGCGACCGGTGTGGGCGTTGAGCGCGTAAAGCGTTCCGGCCTGATCGCCGAAGTAGACGCTGTTGCCGACGACCATCGGTGAGGATTCGGTGCCGCTGGCGACACCGAACCGCCAGAGGATCTTGCCGGTGTGCATCGCTACGGCGAAGAACTCGCCGCCTCTGGAACCGATCACGCTGCTGCGCTCGGATAGCGTCCCGACAAAGAGCTGGTGTGAATGGATGTCGATCGCCGGCGTCGCCGCGGACAGCTTGCCGAGCCCGGTGACCCATTGCAGATGCCCGGTGTGTGTGTTCACCGACTTGAGCGTCGCCCCGTCGTCAAGGTAATAGAGGTGGTTGCCGGCAATCGTCGGCGCGAACTCCATCACCGCGTTGCCGCCGAGCGTCCATCCGTGACGGAACGGGGGATAGAGGTTCTTGGCGCCGGTGAAGCTATGAATCCGCTGCGCGGTGTAGCCGTAGAACGGCCAGAGGAAGTTGTTGACCGGCGCTTTCTTCTTCGGCGGCGTGGTCTGGGTAGTGACTGTCGGCTTCGGGGTCGTAAACGGGACGGTTGGGTTGGAGACGTTGTGTGGGCGGCTGACGAGGTAGGCGATCCCAACGCCGACTACCGCTACCACCGCCACCGCGACCGTGCCCAGCGCCGTGCGGCCCTTCCAGGTCTTGGGCAGCAGCATGCGTTTGATCAAGTTGGGGCGCTTCGGGTCGGGCACTGGCTTCAGCTTAGAAGTCGCCCCGGAAGGTCCAGATCGGACCCGCTGGCACCCAATGGCGCTGCCGCCGCCGCTGCGGTAAAGATTGTGGGGTGGAGCTACCGTCGCCAGATGATCTGCTCGCCCGCGCCAACGAGCTGCCGGCGCTCGCCGTGCTGCCTGAACTGATCGACGGCCTCAATCAGCCGATCTACCTGGTGGGGGGCGCGGTTCGGGACCTGCTCAGGGATATGCCTGTCGTCGACATCGACATCAGCGTCGAGGGGTCGATTCAACCGCTGGTTCGTCGTCTCTCGCGCGATGCCGAAGCGGCCGATGCCCAGGTGGCCGACGCCGAAGCAGGCGACGCCGAAACGGCCGAAGCAGGCGTCGACCGCGATCAAGGCGTCGACCGCGATCAGCAGACCCGCTTCGGTACCGCGACGGTTATACGCCGTGGCGTTCGATATGACCTCGCCCAGGCCCGCACCGAGACCTACGCTCGCCCGGGTGCGCTGCCGGACGTGCACCCGGCGGACATCGGCGGAGACCTTCAGCGCCGCGACTTCAGCGTCAACGCGATCGCGCTGGCGCTCAACCCACGCGACCAGGGCGCTCGGCTTGTGAGCGCCGAGAACGCGTTCGAGGACCTGCGTGCACAACGCCTGCGGGTCTTGCACGAGCGCAGCTTCCTCGACGATCCGACCCGGCTGCTGCGACTCGCGCGGTACGCGGCGCGACTGGGATTCACGATCGAGCAGACGACTCGGGAGCTTGCCGCAGAGGCGCTCAGATCGGGCGCGCTCGGAACCGTCAGCGGCGCCCGCATCGGCAACGAGCTGAGGATGCTCGCAACCGAACTCGATCCGCTCAGCGCGCTGACCAAGCTCACGGAGCTCGGTATCGCAGCCGCGATCGATCCGCGATTTTCGCTCGACCACCAGCGGCAAGAGGTCGCAGCAGACGCGCTGCAGCTGCTGCCCGCGGACGGCCGACCGGATCTGGTGGCGCTCGCAGTGGCGTTCCTGGACACACCCACTGCAGCGCTCGAGCGGCTGCTCGATGAGTTCTCGTTCACGGCAGCGGACAGGGACACCGTCGTCTCCGCCGCCGCGGCTCGGCGGCTGACCCATGCGCTGATCCGCGCGCGCAGCCCTTCGGAGATCTACCGGACGGTGAAAACGACCGCGATCGAGGCGGTCGCCGTGGCCGGAGCGCTCGGAGCCCAAGACGCGGCCAGCAGCTGGCTGCAGGAGCTGCGGCACATGCGTCTGCAGATCACCGGCGACGACCTGATCGCCGACGGCATCCCTGAAGGGCCCGCGATCGGGGCTGCACTCGCGGCCGCACGCGCGGCGATGCTCGACGGCGAGGCGGACGATCGGGTCAGCCAACTGCGAGTCGCGCTGGAGGCCGCGCCCAACGCTTGAAGCCCGTGCCCGACCCGCTGACTGCTGTCGCACTGGAGCTCTAAGCTGACGGCGATGGCAACGCTGGCGCTGAACCGACCCTTCTATGAAGTCGACGAGCAGATCGCGGTCGATCTGCCGGGAGCGCGGGCGGTGTTCACCACCCGCCGCGGTGGCCACTCGCAGCCGCCCTACAACAGCCTCAATCTCGGTTTTCTCACCGAGGACTCACGCGCGGCGGTGAGTGAGAACCGCGCCTGGTTGCAGCGCCGCTTCGGGGTGCGCCTGGCCTACGGACGTCAGGTGCATGGCACTCACGTCCGCGCCGTCACCGAGCCGACGGTGGAAGGCTCAGACCCGATCGAGGGCGACGGCGTGGCGACCGCCACGCCGGGAGTCGCCGCGATGGTGCTGTCGGCGGATTGTCTGCCGGTGGTGATCGCCGGAGGCGGGGCAGTCGCCGCGGTACATGCCGGCTGGAAAGGACTCGACAGCGGCGTGATCGCGGCCGGGATCGACGCGGTACGCGAGCTCGGTGGCAGCACCGACACGGAGTTGCACGCCGCGATCGGCCCGGCGGCCGGCGTCTGCTGTTACGAGGTGAGCGACGAACTGCATGAGCGCTTCGGCGGTCGCCCGGGCTACGAGCGCGCGGGACAGAACCTGAACCTCAAGTCGATCGCCCGCGGTCAGCTGCTCGCGGGCGGGGTCGACACGGTTTACGACGTCGACATCTGCACGATCTGCGACCACGACGGGATGCTGTTCTCGCACCGCCGCGACCGCGGCGTCACGGGTCGTCAGGGGGCGATTGCGTGGTTGACCTGATCCACGGGCTGAAGGCCGCGGATGTCAGTGCCAACCTTGCCCGCGTCCAAGAACAGCTGGCAACCGCCGGACGCGACCCGCGGACGGTCGAAATTCTGGCGGCAGTGAAGTACCTCCCCGAACCCGAACTCGACGCGCTGCAGCAGGGTGGAGTGACACTGGCGGGGGAGAACCGCGCCCAAGCGCTTGCCGACAAGGCCCCCAAGCATCCGCAGCTCACCTGGGACTTCATCGGCCAGCTGCAGAGCCGCAAGGTGCCGTTGGTGCTCCCGTACGTGCGCTACATCCATTCGGTCGCGTCGGATTCGGCGCTGTCCCAGCTGGGCAAGCACGGCACCGCGGACACCAAGGTCCTGATCGAAGTGAATGTCGCCGGCGAGCAGGCCAAGTCCGGCGTTGCACCGCAGCAGCTCAAGGACTTCATCGACCGCTGTCCGGTACAGGTGGTGGGGCTGATGACAATGCCTCCATACGCCGAGCATCCCGAAGACAGCCGCCGCTACTTCGCGCGCCTGGCCGAGCTTGCGGCCGAGCACGATCTCAGCGAGCTGTCGATGGGCACGAGTCAGGATTACGCGGTGGCGGCGCAGGAGGGTGCAACGATCATCCGTCTCGGAAGTACGCTATTTGCACCAATTACGGGCTGAGCCAGCCTACACTGCCCTTGAAGGGGAATCCCACCCAAACCCGAACCTCACACCGATATGGCATTTCGTGACACATGGCATCGCACGCTCGTTTACTTCGGCCTCGCCGATGACCACGAGTACGACGATTACGACGATTCCTATGCGGAGCCGGAGGTTCAAATGCAGGACACGTACCGAGACAGGGGAACCGTCCGTCGGCTCGACACACCGCGCCGCAGCCGCCGCGACGACTACGACGATATTTTCGGCGACGAGGGCGGCGACCGTCGTACCACGATGCTGCGTCCGGTCACAACCCGGTCGGCCCGTGGCGCCGGTGGCGACCTCAGCGTGCATTTCGTAGCTCCCAAGAGCTTCAATGACGCTCAGGAAGTGGCGGACAAGTTCAAGGACGCAATCCCCGTGATCCTGAACCTCCAGAGCGCCGACACCGACCTCTCCAAGCGCCTGATCGACTTTGCGTCGGGCCTTACCTACGCGCTCGACGGTGGCATGCAGCGGATCGCCGACAAGGTCTTCCTGCTGACCCCGCAGCACGTGCAGGTTTCGGCCGAGGAGCGCGCGCGGCTGATTGAAAAGGGCTTCTTCAACCAAGCTTGAGCTGGGCGGCAGCTCGACGCTGCTGGCGGCTGCCAGAGCTGCTGATGGCTCGCGGGTAAGCTAGATGCCATGTCAACGCCCGCGTCTGAGCTTCGTTTCGGCCTGATCGGCTCCGGCAACATGGCCGGAGCGATCGCGCGCGGCTGGGGCGATCCGGTGCTCGTGTCGGACACGGGTTCGGGCCGGGCGCAACTGTTGGTCGATGAGCTTGGCGGCGAGGCGTTCAGCTCGAACGTCGAGCTCGCAGGCCGCGTCGATGTGCTCGTGCTGTGCCACAAGCCCTATCACCTGGAACAGGTCGCACGCGAACTCAGCGAGTTCGACGGCGCGATCGTTTCGGTGCTCGGCGGCACCACCCACGCCCAGCTGCAGGCGGCCTACCCGAAGCTGCCGGTCTACGCGACGATGCCCAATACCCCGGTCGAGGTTCGCCAGGGAGTGGTTGTCTACGGCGAACCCGAGCCGGCCGCGAGCGTGGTCGTGAACGCCGAGATCGAAGCAGCCGTGGAGCGTCAGTTCGCGCGGCTCGGGCGCTTCGTACGGGTACCCGAACGGCTGCTCGAGGCCGCGACGACGGTCACCGGTGTCGGTCCGGCCTACCAGGCGTTGCTGGCGGAGGCGCAGATCGACGCAGCGGTCCGCCAGGGACTCGGCGCCGAGCTTGCCGCCCAGCTGGTGATCGCAATGATCCAAGGCTCAGCGGCGCTGATCGAGGCGCGCGACTACGACACGCTCGCGGTCCGACGCGGGGTCACCTCACCAGGCGGCTCGACCGCCCGCGGGCTGAATGCCCTGGAGCATGCTGGGGTCCGTGCCGCATTCCAGGACGCCGCCGACGCCGTCGCAGGTCGCTGATGCTTACGCTCGCGTCCTTCAACGGAAGTTCGGTCGCGGGGTTCGTGATCGCGCTCTGCGAGGTCTACGTGGCGCTGATCCTGCTCTACATCCTGATCGGCATGGCCCTCAACTTCGGCGTACGGCCACCGTACACGCGCTGGTTCGACGCGCTGATGAACTTCCTGCGCGAGGTCTGCGAGCCGTACCTGGGGGTCTTCCGCCGTTTCATCCCGCCGATCGGAATGATCGACCTCAGCCCGATCCTCGCGATCATCTCGCTTGGGATCCTCGAGCAGCTCGCCGTCAACATTCTCGGTGGCTGACCGATGGGTGACAGCGCCGTGACGGCCGAGCCGCAGCCGGCCGGTTCCAAGCTATCGCTGCCGGAGGCGCGCTGGCGCGTGTTTCTGCTCGCCGGCGCAGTGTTTGCGGTGGTGGTCGCGATCGACCAGATCACCAAACACACGCTCGGCACCTGGATCCAGCCCTACCAGGTCCGGCACGTGCTCGGTAGCGTCGTCGAACTCGTATACGAGCGCAATAGCGGTGTTGCCTTCAGCTTCCTCAGCGGCACCGGCGGGCTGATCTACGTCGTGATCGCGATCGCCGTCGTGGGGCTGCTCGTGAACCTCTGGAAACGCCCCTATCGCAAGCTCGTATGGCTGCCCACAGGGATGCTCGTCGGCGGCGCGATCGGAAACCTCATAGATCGCGTCACCTACGGATCGGTGATCGACTTCATCAAGCTCCCGCACTGGCCCGCGTTCAACTTCTCCGACATCTGCATCACCTTCGGCGTGATCATCCTCGCGCTGGTGATCGAATTCGACTCGCGCAGATCCAATGCGCAGTGAATCTCTCCGTGGGCGGTCTGGGATGACCGCCCACCTCGCCGATCGCCGTGTCTGAGTTCGGGTCTGAGCGCGACGCGCGACTCGAACCCGACGCGCTGACCGAGCCCGATGAGTCGATCGAGGCTGCGGACGACGAGTTCGAGTTCACCGCCGTGGTCGAGGAGCTTGAGGCCGGCATGCGTCTCGACCAGTTCCTTGCCGATCCGCTCGGTTCGCGCAGTCGTGCGACGCGGCTGATCGACGCCGGTCTGGTGCGGGTCGACGGACGCGCCAGCGCGCAGAAGCGCTACACGGTGAAGACCGGCGAGCGCATCTGGGTGTTGCCCGAACCGATCGTCGCTGCCGACAGCTCCGGGGGTGAGGACGTCGAGTTCGGCGTCGCCTACGAGGATGATTACCTGCTGGTTGTCGACAAACCGGCCGGCGTCGTCGTGCACCCTGCCCGCGGCCATGAGCGCGGCACCTTGGCGCAGGCGCTGGCCGGGCGCGCGGCCGGCGGCGAGGACCCCTACCGGGCCGGAATCGTACACCGACTCGACCGCGAGACCTCTGGGCTGTTGGTGGTTGCGAAGACCGAGGCCGTGCATCGCGAGCTCAAGCAGTTGCTGCAGGAACGCGAGCTCAGCCGCGAGTACGTCGCGATGGTCGACGGACTTCCACCCGCGCGCAGCGGCACGATCGATGCGCCGATCGGGCGCGACCGCCGCGACCGCGTACTGCAATCGATCGACACCGACACCCCGCGTGAGGCGCGAACGCATTTCGAGGTGGTGGAGGCGCTGAAGTACGTCACGCTGCTGAAGGTCGTGCTCGAAACCGGACGCACGCATCAGATCCGCGTGCACATGAAGGCGATCGGGCATCCGGTCACCGGCGACCGTGCCTACGGTGGTTCGCGCCGATATGAGCTCAAGCGCCAGTTCCTGCACGCCGCGCGGCTCGCATTCCCACACCCGGTGACGGGCGAGCCGATCGACGTCAGTTCACCCTTGCCGGCCGATCTCGAGCAGGCGCTCGAACTGGCTCGCGCTGACGGCACCTGAGAAGCCGGCTAAACCCCGGCACAGGCCGCCACACGGGTCCACAGGATCGTCTCTGAGCCGACTTTCCGAACGCGACGGCGCTGAGGGCTATCCTTAGCTGACGGCTGGCCATGTGGCCGGCCGTGTTCATGTATCCGAGCCTCCGAATCGGACCGCATGGGGACCCTGCCTCGGAATCTGACCGAGGTGCCTATGCCGGCCGCCGGAGGGTAGTTCAAACCAAATTCAAAATAAGGGAGCTAACAGTGGCGAAAGTAGGAATTCGCGAGCTGTTGGAGGCCGGCGTTCATTTCGGCCACCAGACTCGTCGTTGGAATCCGAAGATGCGTCGATTCATCTTCGGTGAGCGAGACGGCATCTACATCATCGATCTTCAGAAGACTGACGCGCTCCTCCAGGAGGCTCAGGACTTCGCGGCCGGCATCGCCCGTCGCGGCGGCACCGTGATGTTCGTCGGCACCAAGAAGCAGGCCCGTGACGCCATCAAGGACGTCGCCGAGGCCGCCAAGATGCCGTACGTGAACCACCGCTGGCTGGGCGGTCTGCTCACCAACTTCCAGACCATCTCCGGCCGCATCAAGCGCCTGCACGATCTCGAGCGTTACGAAACCGAGGGCCAGCTGGCGCTGCTGCCCACGCGCGAGCGCATGGCCGCACAGGCCGACCTGGCCAAGCTGCGTGCAAACCTCGGCGGCGTGAAGAACATGCAGCGTCAGCCCGACGCCGTGTTCATCGTCGACCTCAAGACCGAGGTCATCGCGGTCAAGGAAGCGCAGCGTCTGCGGATCCCGATCATCGGCCTGGTTGACACCAACTGCGACCCCGAGGGCATCGACTACGTGATCCCCGGCAACGACGACGCGATCCGCTCCTGCGCCGCCGTCACCAAGGCGATCGGCGACGTCGTCGCCGAGGCGCACGGCGTCTTCCGCGAGGAAGAGGAGAAGGCCCGCCTCGAGCGCGAGCGTAAGGACGCTGAAGAGCGCGCCCGCCGCGAGGCCGAGCTCGCAGCTCGCCGTGAGGCCGAGGCCAAGGCCCGCGCTGAGGCGGAGGAGCAGGCTCGTGCTAAGGCGGAGGCCCGCGCTCAGGCCGAGGCTGCCGCTGCCGCCGCCGCGGCGGCTGAAGCCGAAGCCGCCGCTGCAGCTGAGGCAGTCGTTGAGGAAGCGGTCGCCGAGGCGGTCGTTGAAGAAGCTGTCGAGGAGGCTGTAGCCGAAGCAGCGGTCGAAGAGGCTGCCGAGGAGACTGTTGCCGAAGCAGCGGTCGAAGCGGCCGTTGAGGAAGTCGTCGCCGAGGCAGCAGCTGAAGAGGCCGCCGCCGATGCGGCGGTTGAAGCGGCCGCAGAGGAAATTGTGGCTGAGGCCGCGGCCGAAGAGGCAGCGGCTGAGCCTGAGGCTGACGAGTCCGCCGCTGAGGCAGCCGTCGTCGAGGCCGCGGAGGAGTCCGCCGGCGAGGAAACTCCCGGCAGCGACACCCCGGCTGAGAACGCCTAACCCGCGCTAACCCTTACAGGAGAAACAGAAGTGAGCGAGATTTCCGCCAAGGACGTCAAGGCGCTGCGCGACCGCACCGGCGCCGGCATGATGGCATGCAAGAAGGCACTGGCTGAGGCCAACGGCGACATGGATCGTGCCGCCGAGGCGCTCCGCGCCCGCGGCGAGGCTCAGGCCGCCAAGCGTGTCGGCAACGAAGCCGGCGAGGGCACCATCCAGTCCTACATCCACGCCAACGGCAAGATCGGCGTGCTGGTGGAGGTCGATTGCGAGACCGACTTCGTCGCTCGCAACGACGACTTCGTCCAGTTCGCCAAGGACCTCGCGCTGCACATCGCGGCCGCGGCTCCGTTCGGGCTCACCGATGAGGACATCGACGCGGAAGACATCAACCGCGAGACCCGGATCGCGACCGAGAAGGCCGCCGAGCGTCCCGAGCACGTGCGCGGCAAGATCGTCGACGGCGCGGTCAACAAGTGGCTGAGCGAGGTCGTGCTGCTGCGCCAGAAGCACGTCAACGAAGAGAAGTACAACGGCAAGACGATCGAAGAGATCCGCGCCGCGCTCGCCGCGCAAATGGGCGAGAACGTCGTGATCCGTCGTTTCCACCGCTTCGTGATCGGCGGCTGAGCGCGACCTCTTGCGAGGATCCGCAATCGGCACCGACAGCGACGATCGACACGATCTGACGCGCGTGAGCAACGCTAGCCCCGATACCGAGACGACACCCGCCTACGGGCGGGTGCTGCTGAAGCTCTCCGGCGAAGCCCTGATGGGCGCGCAGGAGTACGGCACCGACCCCGAGCGCGTGAGCGCCATCGCTGACGAGGTGGCGACCGTCCACCGCCGCGGCGTGGAGGTCGCGATCGTGGTCGGCGGCGGCAACATCTACCGCGGCGTCGCGGCGGCAGCGAAGGGCATGGACCGCGCTACCGGCGACTACATGGGAATGCTCGCGACCGTGCTCAATGCGCTCGCCTTGCAGGACGCGCTGGAGAAGGATGGGGTGCCGACACGCGTGCAATCGGCGATCACGATCTCCGAGGTCGCCGAGCCCTACATCCGCCGCCGGGCCGAGCGCCACCTGGAGAAGGGCCGGGTCGTGATCTTCGCGGCCGGCACCGGCAACCCGTTCTTCACCACCGACACAGCCGCGGCACTTCGTGCCAACGAGGTCCATGCCGAGGTCGTGCTGATGGCCAAGCACGGGATCGAGGGGGTCTACAGCGCCGACCCGCGCAAGCATCCGGACGCCGAGTTCATCCCCGAGATCACGCACAAGGAGGCCCTCACCCGCGGCCTGCAGGTGATGGACTCAACGGCATTCGCCCTGTGCATGGACAACAAGATGCCGATCATCGTGTTCAACATGGCGGACGGCAGCAACATCAACCGGATAGTGTCCGGGGAACGCGTGGGAACATTGGTGAGATCATGAGCGATGAATTGGTTTCAGGGCTGCTTGAGGATGCCCGCGAGCGGATGGCAAAGTCGGTCGAGTCGACCAGGGGCGAGTTCGGTTCGGTCCGGACCGGTCGCGCAACCCCGGTGCTGCTCGACCGCGTCAGCGTCGACTACTACGGCACGCTGACGCCGCTCAAGCAGCTGTCGACGATCAATGCGCCGGAGGCGCGTTTGTTGACGGTCCAGCCGTTCGACAAAAGCTCGATCAAGGCGATTGAGAAGGCGATTATGGAGTCCGACGTGGGGCTCACACCGTCCAATGACGGCAACATCGTGCGGTTGACGCTGCCCGAGCTGACCGAGGAACGGCGCAAGGAGTTGGTCCGGGTCGTACGTGGAATCGCGGAAGAGGGACGCGTCGCGATCCGCAACGTGCGCCGCGACATCATGCACGACCTCCGCGAGCTGAAGGAAGGCGGCGACATCGGCGCCGACGACGAGCACCGCGCCGAGGTTGAGCTCCAGAAGGTCACGGATCACAGCGTGGCCGAGCTGGACGAGCTGCTGAAGCTCAAGGAAGCCGAGATCCTCGAGGTCTGACGTGCCCTCCGGGGACTCGGACAGCATCACCGCCGCGCTCCCGCAGTCGCCGCCGGTCTCCGAGGCCGACACAGCGGCGATCAAACAGAACGGCCCGCGCTACGTCGCGATCATCACCGACGGCAACGGCCGCTGGGCCAAGGCCCGGGGGCTGTCCGCGGCCAAAGGGCACGAAGCCGGCGCCGACATAGTCAAGGAACGGCTGAAGGACGCGGTCCGCTTCGGGATCAAGGAGCTGACGGTGTACTCGTTCTCGACCGAGAACTGGAACCGCTCCAAGGCCGAGGTGACGGCGCTAATGCGGATGTTCGCGCGGCGCATCGACCAGGAAACCCCGGAGCTGCACGAGCAGGGTGTGCGTATGCGCTTCATCGGACGCCGCGAGGAGCCGGTCTCAAGACGCTTGCTCGCAAAGATGCAGTGGGCTGAAGAGGTAACTGCAGAGAATGATCGGATCACGCTCTATGTTGCGTTCAACTATGGCGGCCGCGCGGAGATCCTCGATGCCGCTCGCCATTACCAGGGCGGCGGCGACGACGCCTTCCGCGCACTGCTCTATGCACCCGAGATGCACGACCCCGATCTGATCATCCGCACCAGTGGCGAGCAACGGCTCTCCAACTATCTGATGTGGCAGTCGGCATACTCGGAGTTCGTGTTCCGAGACGAACTTTGGCCGGACTTCACCCGCGAGGCGTTCGCCGCCAGCCTGCTGCAGTTCGCATCCCGCAACCGCCGCTTCGGAGGCCGCTGATGTCCGAGCCGCCCCGCTATCGGAGCTCACGCTCAAGCAGCTCCGGAGCACAGGATCCAACTCCGCCGCGTCGGCCGGGTCGCCGCACCGCACCCGGTCGCGATCTCGAGCCCGTGACCGGCACGCACGCTCTCCCGCGCGAGGAACCAGTGACCGGCACCTTCACGATCACACGCGACGACGGCAAGCAGCCACCACCCCGGCAGCGCGCGGCCCCGCGCTCCGGCCGTCCGCGCCAGCGTCGCGACCGGCCCTCCGATTCACGTCAGAAGCTAGGCTCCCCGGACCTCTTCGGCCGCGTCGTCGTGGCCGTGCCGGCGGTCGTGCTGGCGGTTGTGTTCGTCGACCTCGGCGGCATCGGCTGGACGCTGCTGATGGCGCTGCTGGCGTTGGCCTGCGCAAGCGAGCTTTACCGCATGCTGGAGGAATGGCATCCGATCCAGCTGGCCGGGTTCGTAGTCGTGGCGGGCATGTGCCTAGCCGCTCACTTCTGGGGTCAGAAATACGTCGTCGGTATCGCTGCCGCGGTCTTGCCGCTGTCGTTCCTGGGCCTGCTTTACCGGGGTGACACCAAGCAATCGACGCTCGCGATCGCGTCGACCTCGCTCGGCGTGCTGTGGCTCGGGTTCGCGTTCTCGACAGGTGTGCTGCTGCGCAGCGTGGCGCATGGCAAGGGGCTTGTGATCGACGTGATGGTGGGGACATTCATCGCTGACATCGCCGCCTACTTCGGCGGACGCTGGTTCGGTCGCCACCCGTTGGCTCCCGAGATCTCACCGAACAAGACCGTCGAGGGTCTGTTCTGCGGCGGCATCGCCGCGATTCTCGCGGTCTTCGCCGCGGGCGCCTTCCAGAGCTGGCTGCCGCACGGGACGGCATTGCTGCTGGGACTTGGGATCGCGGTGATGGGCCCGATCGGCGACCTGTTCGAGTCGATGCTGAAACGCGACAACGGGGTTAAGGACGCCGGCACGATGTTCGGCGCCCATGGCGGTGCACTCGACCGTCTGGACGCCGTCACGTTCACGATCTTCGCTGTGTATTACATCTGGATCCTGGTGCCGCACTAGCCGCTCCTCAGCCGCCGACGGCAGCGATCCGCGATCACACTGACATGCCACGCAATCTCGTAATCCTCGGTTCCACCGGCTCGATCGGCGTCCAGGCGCTGGACGTCGTCGCCCGCAGCGGGGGCGAACTGAGGCTGGTGGCGCTCAGCGCGGGTAGCGACTGGGAGACGTTGGTCGAGCAGGCGCGGCAGTTCGGCGTCAAACGGATCGCGCTGGCCGACGCCGATGCTGCGGCGCAGGCGGCGGAGATCTGGACCGAAGGTGAGGTGCTGAGCGGCCCCGACGGGATCGTGAACCTGATCCTCGAGTCCGGCCCGCAGATCGTGCTGAACGCGATCCTCGGCGCCGCGGGGCTGCTCGCGACCGTCGCAACGCTCGGCGAGGGCATCGATCTGGCGCTGGCCAACAAGGAATCGCTGGTGGTCGGCGGCGAGCTCGTCAACCAGCTGGCCGAGGCAACCGGCGCCCATATCCTGCCCGTCGACTCCGAACACTCGGCCCTGCATCAGCTGATCGCGGGGGAGCGCGCCGGGGTCGTTGACAAGCTCGTGATCACCGCCTCGGGCGGTCCCTTCCGCGGCAGGACCGTAGCGGAGCTGCGCGACGTCACCGTGGAACAGGCGCTACGGCACCCCACCTGGGCGATGGGCGGCAAGATCACGATCGACTCGGCGACGCTGATGAACAAGGGGCTCGAGGTGATCGAGGCACACCACCTGTTCGGCACCCCGTATGACGAGATCGACGTGGTCGTGCACCCGCAATCGATCATCCACAGCATGATCCAGCTCTGCGACGGCTCGACGCTCGCGCACCTCGGATATCCCGACATGCGCGTGCCGATCTCCTACGCACTGCACTACCCCGAGCGCTACGACGTGCCGCTGCAGGCGCTCGACTTCGCGGCGCTCGGCTCGCTCACCTTCGAGGCTCCCGACTACGACACCTTTGGCGCGCTGCGGCTCGCGTTCGCCGCCGGCCGCAGCGGCGGGACCGCGCCCTGCACGATGAATGCCGCCAACGAGGTCGCGGTGCACGCCTTCATGAACGGCAAGCTCGGGTTTCTTGACATCACCGCGGTTACCGAGGAGACGCTCGAGCGGCTGCCGGCCGCCGGGGTACATTCGTTCGACGCGCTGATGGACGCCGACCGTGAGGCCCGGCGAGTCGCCGCTGAACTCGTAAGCGAGCGCAATTAGCGCTGCTTCGGTGATACTGGCATCCAAGCCAGTGTCACCGGCAGGACCGTTCCGAGCGCGCCTGCGCTGCCGGGACTCTTATCTTCTTTATAGATCGCCTGCCACACTTCGGCCGTGGCATATTTCTTCGCGTTCCTGGCCTTTGCGGCGCTGATCATCTTGCACGAGGCCGGGCACTTCGTGGCGGCCAAGGCCGTGGGCATGCGAGTCGAGAAATTCTCGTTGTTCTTCGGCCCGATGGTGTTCAAGAAGCAGATCGGAGAGACCACTTACGGGGTCGGCACGATCCCGCTCGGCGGCTACGTGAAGATCACCGGAATGAGCGAGACCGAGTTCGCCGGGATCGATTTCATCTCCACCTCCGAAGCCGAGGACGTCCAGCGCCGCGCCTACTACAACCAGCCGGTGTGGAAGCGGATCGTGGTGATCGCCGCCGGTCCGGCGGTCAACCTCGTGCTCGCGTTCCTGCTGATCTGGGTGCTGCTGCTCGGGCAGAACCACTACGTCACGAGCAAGGCCGGCTACTCGATTCCGACCACCAGCGCGGTCACCAAGGTCGTCGCCGGCACACCCGCCCAGGGCAAGCTGAAGGCCGGCGACCACATCGTCTCGGTCGGCGGCGTTGCGATCGACGGAGTGAACGGCGAACCGCTGGCGATCGGCAGCGAGATTCAGAAGCACACCTGCGCCGCCGGCGCCAAGACCGACGGGTGCGTGGCCACCACCCCGGTGACGATGGTCGTCAAACGTGACGGCAAACTCGTGACGCTGCACGTGTATCCGCGCTACAACGCCAAGGCCAAGGAGATGCAGGTCGGGTTCGTGTACATGCAGTCGTACAAGACCGACGGCAACGGGGTGCTGTATGCGGCCGGCCACAGCGTCACCTACCTCGGACATGTCACCGGCGAGACCGTCTCGCATCTGGTGCAGCTGTTCAAGCCGCAATACCGCAAGCAGGTGCAGGGCGTCGTCGGCGCCTACTACGAGACCGCCCAGCAGATCAACCAAAGCACCACCACCGGGCTTGAGATCATCGCCTTGATCTCGCTGTCGCTGGGAATCATCAACCTCTTCCCGTTCCTGCCGCTGGACGGTGGCCACATCTTCTGGGCGCTAGTGGAGAAGGTCCGCGGCAAACGCGTTTCGGTGCGCACCATGGAGACCGCGTCGGTGATCGGGATCGTGCTGATCCTGGGGCTGTTCGCGCTCGGCATGGTGAATTCGATTCACCTGATCTCGAACGGCAAGACCTAAGCGGCCAGTCGCAAATCCTGGGGCGGCCGTGCTCCCGCATCCAGTACCTTTCCGGTTGTCAAGGGAGAGGAGACGTAATGGGAGATGTGGTGGCCGAGGCGTTCGAGGCCGGGACGCTAGCTGAGGCGCTGCGCCGGACTGCCGCGCTGCACGGCAACGTGGTTGCCTACAGGACGGTCGATGACAGCGTCACCGTTACCTGGGCACAGGCGTTGGAACGTGCCGAGGCGATCGCCGCCGGATTGGCGGAGCTGGGGGTCAGGCGCGGTCAAACGGTCGCGATGATGCTGGCCAACCGGATCGAGTTCCACCTCGTCGACCATGCGATCTCTCAGCTCGGCGCGACGCCGTTTTCGATCTACGTGCAATACCCGGCAGATCAGGTCGCGTTCCTCTGCAACGACGCGCAGACGCGCGTGATCGTGACCGAGCAACAGTTCCTGCCGGTGGTGCTCGCCACCCGCGAGCAGGCGCCGCTGCTGGAACACGTGATCGTTGTCGACGGCGAGCCTGAAGCCGGTGTTCTTGGCTTGGATGACGTGGCCGCGACGGACTCTGATTTCGACGTGGCGACGGCCGCTGCCGAGCTTTCCGGCGACGACATTCTCACACTGATCTACACCTCCGGGACCACGGGCCCGCCCAAGGGCGTGCAGATCACGCACCGCAACGCGATGTCGGGCAGCCGCGCGGTGCACGACATCCTCGAGCTACATCCCGGGTCACGCGTGATCAGCTGGCTGCCGGCGGCGCACATCGCCGAGCGTATGGCGCACCACTACGTCCCGACCGTGTACGCCTGCACCGTGACGATCTGTCCCGACCAGAAGCAGATCGTGAGCTTCCTGCCGCAGGTACGGCCCGCATGGTTCTTCGCGGTGCCGCGCGTCTGGGAGAAGCTGAAGGCGGGGCTCGAGGCGATGCAGGCTGGCATGGATCCCGACCAGGGCGAGCGCGTGCGCGCGGCGATGGCCGCCTCGCTGCAGCGCGTGCGCCTGCTGCAGAGGGGAGAGCCCGTCCCCGCGGAGCTGGAGGCTGCGTGGGCGCAGGCTGACGCCAATCTGTTCTCGGGTCTGCGTAGCATGCTCGGGCTCGATCAAGCGCAGGCGGTGAGCGTCGGCGCGGCCCCGACCTCGGTCGAGGTGCTCGAGTTCTTCCACGCGCTCGGGATCGAGATCGCGGAGCTATGGGGAATGTCGGAGACCTGCGGGGCCGGCACCACCAATCGCCCCGGCACGATTCGGATCGGCACCGTGGGGCAGCCGATAGCCGACGCCGAGATCAAACTCGGAGCCGACGGCGAACTCTTGATCCGCGGGGCGATCGTGATGGCGGGCTATCGCGGTAACCCGGAGAAGACCGCTGAGGCGCTCGACTCCGACGGCTGGCTGCACACGGGCGACATCGCCTCGATCGACGATGACGGCTTCGTGCGGATCATCGACCGCAAGAAGGAGCTGATCATCAACGCCGCCGGCAAGAACATGTCGCCGGCGAACATCGAGGCGCAGCTGAAGGCTGGCAGCCCGCTGATCGGGCAGGCCTGCGTGGTCGGCGATGGGCGTCCCTACAACACCGCGCTGATCGTGCTCGATCCCGATTTCGGCAAGGCCTGGGCCGCGCAGAACGAGCTCGGCGACAGGAGCCTCGAGGAGCTCTACGGGCATCCGGCCGTACGCCAAGCGATCGCGGTCGGAGTCGAGGCCGCCAACTCACAGCTGGCGCGCGTTGAGCAGATCAAGTACTTCACGATCGTCGACGGCGATTGGCTGGCCGGTGGCGACGAACTGACCCCAACGATGAAGCTCAAGCGCAAACCGATAGCCGCGAAGTACGAGGCCGAGATCGAGGCGATGTACCAGCAGTAGTGGCTGGGCGTGGATGTGGCCGCACGTTTCGCAAGGCAGGTACTGGTGGTACCTGCCGCGAGACGGGTGGACACAGACGCGGACAGACGCCGCGAGATGAAATCGAATTACAGACTCAACGCACTAGACGGGAAGTTGCAGGGAGCGCGCGAGCAGCTCGATCGGATGCTGCACCGGAATTTCCCGGCCCCGACGCTGCAGCTGACCAGAGAGCTGCTCACTGCAGTCCGGGCTTGAACTCGCAATCACGTCCGGCTCGAGCTCGAGCAGCTGGCGGATGCGGCGATCGGCAAGCCTCTGCGCCAGCTGCGGCTGGTCGATGCGATAGGCACCGACTGCGCCGCAGCAGAGCCCCGGCTCGGTTGTCTCGAGCAGTGTCAGTTCCGGGATCGCGGCCAGCAGCTGCCTGCCCGGAGCGTCTGGCAGTCGTTGAGCGTTCGCTACCTGGCAGGACTCATGCCAGGCCACGGTCAGCTGCAACGGGACTCGCGGCGTCCGTGGCGGGTGGGCCAGCAGGAACTCGCAGACGTCGCTGACCAGACTCGAGAACGCGAACGCGTCGGCGTCATTGAGCCGTTCGCCATAGCGTTTCATGGCCGCGCCGCAACCACCGGCGCTGGTGAGGATTTGATCGACCCCGCCAACCGCCTGGAACGAGCGGATCGTCTTTTCCGCACGCTCCGCGGCGCCGCTCTGGTCTCCGGCACTGAAGTGGATGGCACCGCAGCAGTCGGGCCGCTCCGGGGCGATCACCTCAAACCCCTCGGCGGACAGTACGGCGATGGTCGCGGCCTGAAGCCGCGGGTGCATGATCCGCTGGCTGCAGCCGAGCAGCAGTCCCACACGGCCACGCGCTTCACCGCGCGCGGGAGTGAAATGCGGAGCCTCAGGCAGCTTCGGTGGGGGATCCGGGAACAATTCGGCGATCGCACGCAGCTGCTGGGCGCCGCGCCGCGCCGGAAATCTGCGAGCGGCCCGAATCAGCGGTGTCATGCGACGCAGCGTCCAGGGGTGCGTGATCGTGTCGAGCGTCAGCTTACGAGCGGCTGCCTGAGCTCTAGCCTGTGGCCCGGCCGGGAGGCGGGATAGCGCCTGCGCCAGCGGCAGCAGCGTGTCGTACTGAACCTCCTCAGGGCACGCGGTCACGCAGCCCATGCAGCCGGTGCAGCTGTCGATGTGGGCCGTGACGGTCTCGTTGTCCTGTCCCGGGTTGTCCTGGGCAAAGCGCAGCAGGTTGATGCGGCCGCGCGGAGACTCGGTCTCGAGGCCGCTGATGACGTATGTTGGGCACGCCTCGAGACAGTCGCCGCAGTCGGTGCAAACCGAGAGCAGCGACCTCAGCTCGCCGTCGTTGCTGTTCACCAGCTCAGATACCACCGACGAACACCCCGGGATTGCAGGCAGCGAGGGGATCGAAGCGTTGCTTGACCGCCAGCATCAGGCTTAGGTTTGCAGCGTCCAGCGGTTCCCAGGGATCGACCGCGCCCCGCGCTGGGGCCGGTAGATCCGTGACCATGCAGTGAGAGCCTTCCGGTAGCTGCTCGCGAACGGTCGCGATCTGGTCCACGTCCACGGTCAGGTAGGAAGTACCCGACGCCGCCCGTCCGACCACCGTGGCATCGACCGAGTCCGCCAGCGCCAACAGCTCAGGGAGCCGGTTGCGCGGACAGCTGAGGCGCAGCACCGCTCGGTCTGCCGAGCGTTGACCCGAGCGCTGGCGTGCCCACAGCGAGTCAGTGTCAGTGCGGGCGTCGACATTCAGCAGGCTGGCGTCATGCATCAGCCTGACTGTGGTCTGCAGATGCTCGTCGGTCGCTGCGAGCGGCATCACCAACAGGCCGCCGACACCGCGATGCCAGGCGATAGTCGATCGCGGCCGCGGGGGCGGGGCCGTCGCTCACAGCGATAGCCGCGGCCGTGAGCGCGCCGGGCGATGCTGTTGTACCCATGACGGTCGCGGTCCGCTCTGGCAGCGGCTGCGTCTTCACCGTCACCTCCAGGATCGCTCCGAGCGTCCCGTAGGAGCCCACCGCCAGACTGCACAGATCCCGTTCCGCCTGCTCAGAAGCACGTACCAGCGTCCCGTCCGACAACGCCATCAGCAGGTCAAGAACCTGTTCGCGAACCCCACCGTAGCCATGCGACAGCGGACCGCTGTCAGCGGTCGCGAGCACACCGCCGAGCGTCGCCTCGGAATTCCCGTTGCTGCTCTGCGGGATGCTCGCGCGGAGGCCCTGATTGCTGTCCTGTCGCGCCCGGCTCGGGTGGACGCCTTGACCGCCGCCGTCTGGAGCGGCGCCAGGGCGGACGCCCTGTACCGCGGTCGGCGCGTATCGGTTGCCGGGCCTGCGCATCGGCGGATCGATCGCGAGCAGGCGCCCGCGCCTCCCGAGCTTGGCGTGCGCGGCCGCCAACGAGAGCCCCGCGCCGAACGTCGCGGTGCTGTCGGTGAAGCTTGCCTCGGTCAGGCGTGCGGTGCTCAGATGCATCGATCCGGATGCGGTCACGCCGCCCCAGTGCAGCTTTGTCGCCCCGCCTCGCAGCCTGATCTTGCGGCCCGCGCCGGCGGCTCCGCCGAGCACGCGCGCGAACTCGCGGTAGCTGGCGGGCGTGACAGTGTGCGGCCGCGCGTCAGACATCGCTTGTGGTTGGGGCAGTCATTGTTGATGAGGCCACGTCATTGTTGCTTCAGGCCTTGTCAGTGGGGGGCTCGAATGCGGACAGTGACTCGAGGGCTGCGCTAGCGCTCGCCGACAGTGACTCTACGGCTGAGGTAGCGCTCATCCGCAGGGTGGTGCGCACCATGATCCCGCGGCGCCCTCGTGACCCGACAAACTCGCCGGCAAGGTCGTAGCCGTTGCTGGCACGATCGAGCTTCACCAGCTCTCCGCTGTTGACCACCAGCTCGAGCGCGAGCAGGCTTGAGCGCCCGAGTCCGGCAGCCAGCGCGCCGCCGATGGTCGTTACGCCGGGCGCCGAAAGCTCGGGCAGTACCGATGAGCCAGGTGGCGCGGCTCTGCGCAGCATCGCGACCGGGGTACCGGCCAGCGCCGTGATGTGCCCGGCCGCAGGATCCACGGCTGGCTCGGCGCGCAGCCGCGCGAGCGTGATCAGAACCCCTGCGGGTTCATCCGCCGCTCCGCCCGCTCCGCCCGCGCCGCGCGGGCTGTAGGCCCCCGCGCCGCGTGGACCGTAGGCGAGTCCGGCCTCGGTGCAGGCGCTGACGGTGGACACAACCTCGGTTATCGTCCCCGGCACCACCACCGCTACCAGCGCTCCGCCGGTGCCGGCAGGGGAGTAGGCAGCGAGTTCACCGGGGCTTGTGAGGACGTGGGACTCGCCACAGATCAGCCGCAGGCGGGCGATGACTTGCTCCTCAGTGGCCATCCCTCAAGTGTCGCTAAAGATCTGGTCATACGTCGTTTGGGGGTGGTTTGGGGGTCCCTACACTGAAGGTCAATGGCATCCGAGCGTCAAATTCACGTCGGCAACGTCCCCGTTGGTGGCGGCGCCCCGGTCGTGGTTCAGACCATGACCAAGACCGAAACCGCCGACGTTGCTGCGACGTTGGCGCAGATCAACCGTGTCGCCGAGGCAGGCGCCGATGTAGTGCGCTGCGCGGTCCCGCGCGCCGAGGATGCGGTCGCGCTGAAGACGCTGGTGGCGCAGTCGCCGATCCCGATCATCGCCGATATTCATTTCAATCACACGCTCGCGCTGAAGGCGATCGATGCGGGCGCCGCCTGTATCCGCCTGAATCCGGGCAACATCGGCGGTCCCGACAAGGTCGCTGAGGTGGCGGCCTACGCCAAGGCGCACGGTGTCCCGATCCGCGTCGGCGTGAACTCCGGGTCGTTGCCGGAGCACCTGCGCGAACTTGAGTTCACCAACCCGGTCGAGGCACTCGTGGCCGCAGCACTCGGGTTCGTTGAGCTGATGGAGTCGCTCGACTTCTATGACTTCAAGGTCTCGATGAAATCCACGAGCGTGCCCAACACGATCGCCTCGAACCGACTGCTGGCCGAAAAGATTCCGTATCCGATCCACCTCGGAGTCACCGAAGCCGGCACCAAGTGGTCCGGCTCGCTGAAATCAGCGGTCGGACTCGGGACGCTGCTGGCGGACGGTATTGGCGACACGATCCGGATCTCGCTCAGCACCTTCCAAGCCGAGGAAGAGGTCAAGGTCGCGTGGGAGATCCTCAAGGCGCTGCGTCTACGCCGCCGCGGCCCGGATCTGATCGCCTGCCCGACCTGCGGACGCCTGCAGTTCGACATGGACACCGTTGTCGCCGAAGTCGAGAAGCGCCTCGAGCACTACGAAGACCCGATTGAGGTCTCGGTGCTCGGATGCGCGGTGAATGGAATCGGCGAAGCGCGCCACGCCGACTTCGGCATCACCGGTGCCAAGAACGCCGGCATGATCTACTCCAAGGGTCAGCCACTGCGCAAGGTCCCCACCGAGCAACTCGTCGATGTCCTGTTCGAGGAGATCGACAAGTACTACGCCGCCGGCAAGCGGGTCGTGGTCGACCAGCGCGCCTCAGCTGAAGCTGCCGCCTGGCTCGCCGAGAACGAGGACGAGACCGCGATGACGCCCGAGCGAATCGCCGCCGCCGAGAAGGAAGCGGCCGAGCGCGAGGCCTCCGAAGCCGCGGCAGCGGCCGTGCTCGAGGTTGAATCGCCGACGGCCGGCCGCCGCTTCACCCGCGCCTGAGTCGTTCGTGGCGAAGCGGGTCGGTCGTTTCGTCCACCTGAGTTGTTTTTGGCCAAGCGGGGCGGTCGCTTCGTCCACCTGAGTTGGCCGTGGCGAAGCGGGCGGCTACGGACCGGCACTAGGTGCGGCAGCTCTCTGTTCGCGCTGGCCCGCGTCCGCCCGGTCGGCTCCTGGGTCGCCAGCAAGAAGTCCCAGTTCGATCTGCCGAGTCAGGTATCTGACCAAACCCAACGGCGAGTCGGTCAGTTGATCCCAGGTCACCCTGCTCAACGAGATCCCGTGATCCCTGAGGATCTGCTCCTTGCGGCGGTCACGGTTGAACTTGGTCTTGCTCGCATGCCACTGAAAACCGTCGACCTCGACCGCAAACCGGGCCTGCGGCCAAAAGAAGTCGACGCTCTGCCCGTGCAGCTGAACCTGCGTGCGGGGTGTTGGAAGACCCGCATCTCGGATCAGTTGTAGAAATAGTTCCTCTGCCTCACTCACTGTCATGGTGGCGTGGGTGCGGCCATCAACCAGACCGCGGAGCACCGCCCGGCGCGGCGCATGCGGCATCGAGGTGAGTAGCTCGCGGATCTTGGTGAGGCTTGTGATGCGGCGCGCCAGCGCCTCGTCCAGCGCCCGCTCAAGCTGTCTCGCGGTCAGCAGCGGCACGCAGTCGAGCAGTGTTCGCTCGGGTGTGGTGAGCGGTAGGTGGTGCAGATAGCGAACGTGTCCTCGCGGTAGGCGAGCCGTGCGATGGAACTCAATGCTGGCGTGCGCAAACCCGCGTCGCCCTTGCTCCGCCGTGACGGCCACAGTGTCGGAAGCGCTTGCAGCTCGTGTGAGCTCCCAGCAGTCGCAAGCCGTGATGTGGCTCAGTACGGCTTGCGGCCCGCAAACAAGCAGTGCCGCGGCATATCGTGTGCGCGCGTCAATTGCTGGCTTCGGAAGAACCGTATAGACACCGCGGTAAATGCGATGTAGTTGACCGTCGGCTTCACGGGATCGAATCTGACTGCGGGTGACCCCCGCAATCAGTAGCTGTCGCCACGAGACCACGCCGAACTGCGCCTCTGTCAGCTGGCGGATCCTGCAACCAACCGTTCCGTCAACGACCATAAATCGACCGTCACCAATGACTTGGACGCGGTGGGTCGAGTTAGGCAGCTGTGGTCGGCCAAACTCGACCCGCGGCTCTACGAGGGGTTGGGCGGGTCGACTTATGGTCGTCGGCTGGGTGGCCTGCGTGGCCTGGGTGGCCTGCGTGGCCTGGGTGGCCTGGGTGGGCTGCGTGGCGCCCGTGGCCTGGGTGGGCTGCGTGGCGCCCGTGGCCTGGGTGGCCTGGGTGGGCTGCGTGGCGCCCGTGGCCTGGGTGGCCTGGGTGGGCTGCGTTGCCTCCGGGTCCTGAGTCGGCTCGCGCTGCGCGTTCATCGGCCAGAGCATGAGTGCCGGAGCCGACGAGGGCAAGAATGTGCCGAGATTGGCACAAACGGATGGCCGCATCGGCTGCCTAAACGGTCGGCGGGAAGGACCGACGCGAAGTCGAAGCTCGGCCCCCCTGACCGGCCCAACGCGGCCAGCCGCCGCCCAAACTCCCGGCCGAAGCCCCAAGACGGAGGGCCCGGTCGAAACGACCGGGCCCTCTCCTAAGCACGAAACAAAGGCCCTATTCAGGGCCTCAAAAATCAGACCTCGAAACGCGCGGTGGCGACGTCCCAGTTGATGACGTTCCAGATCGCGGCCAGGTAGTCGGGGCGGCGGTTCTGGTAGTTCAGGTAGTAGGCGTGCTCCCAGACGTCGACGCCGACGAGCGGGGTCTTGCCGTCGATCAGCGGCGTGTCCTGGTTCGGGGTCGAGATCAGCTCAACGGCATCACCGTTCTTGACCAGCCACCACCAGCCGGAGCCGAAGCGGCCGACGCCGGCAGCGTTGGCTGCGGTTTGGAAGTCGGCGAATGAACCGAAGGCGGAGTCGATCGCGGCGGCAAGGTCGCCGGTGGGCTCGGAAGCGCCGCCCGGAGCCAGCGTCTCCCAGAAGAGCGTGTGGTTGTAGTGACCGCCGATGTTGTTGCGGATCGCGGGTACAGCCAGAGCCGCCTCTGAGGTCAGGATCTCCTCGGCTGACTTGTCAGCCCACTCGGTGCCCTCGATCGCCTTGTTGCCGTTGGTGACATAGGCGCCGTGATGCTTGTCGTGGTGGATCTCCATCGTCTTGGCGTCGATGTATGGCTCGAGCGCGTCGAAGGCGTAGGTCAAATCGGGTACGGAAAAGGCCATGCTTGCTCCTATGGACGGATTTGGGCTCAGCAGCTAGTTATAGAGCTTCCCCTCACGACACGCTGCGTACGGGCACAGGTACGCTTGCGAGCAGCTATGACCCGCCTCACTGAATACCTGCTTCCCACTGAACGCGAGCCCCCGGCCGACGCCGAGGCTCTGAGCCACAAACTGATGGTCCGGGCCGGGCTCGTCCGGCAGGTCGGCGCCGGCCTCTGGTCCTGGCTACCGGCCGGGTGGCGCGTACACGAGAAGGTCGTCGAGATCACCCGCGAGGAGATGAATCGTTTCGGCGCGCTCGAGATGCTGATGCCGGTGATGCAGCCCGCCGAGCTCTGGCAGAAGTCGGGTCGCTACCCGATCCAGGAACTGTTCAAGCTGAAGGACCGCCGCGAGGCCGATCTCGTACTCGGACTGAGTGGGGAAGAGGTCGTGACCACGCACATGAGCTCACTGGTGCGCTCATACCGCGATTTGCCGCGCTCGCTGTACCACTTCCAGATCAAGGAACGAGATGAGCCCCGTCCCCGCGCCGGGGTGCTGCGCACGCGCGAGTTCCTGATGAAGGACTCCTACAGCTTCGACCGCGACGAAGCTGGGCTCGACATCTCATACGAGAAGCACTCCGAGGCATACAAACGCATCTACGACCGCTGTGGTCTGGAGTGGTACCAGGTCGAAGCCGACGTCGGGATGATGGGCGGCAACAAATCTTCAGAATTCATGGCTCCCTGTTCCGCGGGCGAGGACGACGTGGTGCTGGCGCCGGGCTACGCCGCGAACCTCGAGGTTGCGTCAGCGGATCCGCAGCCGGTGGAGCTGCCGCTCGCCGGCACGGTGCCGGTAGAGATCGACACACCTTCAGTCAAGACGATTGAGGCGCTCGCCCAGCTCGTCGGTCAGCATCCGGGCACGCTGCTGAAGGCCTTCCCGGTGATCCTTGGCGAGGACGAGTTCGTGCTCGTAATGGTTCGCGGCGACCACAGCGTTAACGAAGTGAAGCTCGGTCATCGCCTCGGCGCCTGGCGTCAGGCGACCGCCGACGAGATCGAGCAGCGGCTCGGCCCACCCGGATCACTAGGCCCGGTAGGCACCGATGTCCGCGTGGTACTCGACACCGCGGTCGTCACCGATGGAGCTGGCGGTTACGTGGTCGGGGCAAACAAGCTCGATACGCACCTCACTGACGTGGTGCCGGGACGCGACTTCCAGTTCGAGCAGCACGACATCCGCACCGTGCTCGAAGGCGACACGATCGACGGCGTCGAGGTGCGGATCGAGCCCGCGATCGAAGTCGGCAACATCTTCAAGCTCGGGACCTACTACACGAATCCCGCAAAGCTCGATGCCACCTACCTGGACCAGAACGGCAAGGCTCAGGAGATCTGGATGGGCTGCTACGGCCTCGGTCCAGCCCGCGTTGTGGCTGCCGCAGTCGAGCAGTACGCGGACGAGAGTGGAATCTCGTGGCCGCGGGCGATCGCGCCGTTCGACATACATCTGGTGACGCTCGGCAAGACCGGCTCCGAGGAACGCGATGTGGCCGAGCGGGTATACGGCGAACTCCAGGCCGCCGGGTTGGACGTGATTTACGACGACCGCGACGCCGGTCCCGGCGAAAAGTTCGCGGACGCGGAGCTGCTGGGGTGCCCGATTCGCGTCACAGTCGGACGCAAAGCGCTGGCCGCCGGCGAGCTCGAGGTGCAGATCAGGCGAGGCAAACTCAAGCGCGCCGTCCCGCTGGACGGCGCCGGTGAGGCCGTTGCGGCGCTCTGGAGAGAACTGCCCTAGGAACCAGGTGCCCCGCGAGTCTTTGAGAGTGCGCAGCGCGCGCCGGTTGGTTGGGATCGACCGTTCCGGGCCGGCACCGGAACCGACCCTTGCCGGGCAGCCGCTGCACCCGTGGACGATCCCGAATGCGATCGGCTTTGCGCGACTGATCGCGATTCCGGTATTCCTGATCCTCGCGTTCAACACCGAGAACGGGGAGGGAGCCGTACCGGCGATCCTCTACGCGGTGATCGGATGGGCCGATTACCTCGACGGCTTCACGGCGCGGCTGACCGGTCAATTCAGCCGGCTGGGCGCCCTGCTCGATCCGATCATCGACCGCGCGCTGGTTGTATCCGGGATGGTGGTGTGCTGGCACTTCTCGCTGCTGCCGCACTGGGCGATCGTGCTGGTGATCGCGCGCGAGATCTCGATGCTGTTGCTGAGCCGCTACTGCCTGAGCAAGGGGATCGAGATCAAGATCAACTGGGCGGGCCGCGTGGGCGTGGCGCCGATGATGGGAGCTCCGTTCTTCGCAATGATCGGTGTCCACTGGCTTGCACTGATCATGCTTTACGTCGGATTGGTGCTGTCACTGTCCTCGACGGTGATGTATTTGCGTCGCGGACGCCGCGAACTGCATAAACTCTCAAGCTCAGATTGACCCTGCGAGATTCGGGGTTATACTGCAATGAGGGCGCGTTTCAGGGGGCTTTCAGCAGCCTGAAACAGCCTTGAGGTCGGGATTTCGGCGCGGCTGAACCGAAACCCCTGGGCCTCGTCGTGAATATCCGGAACAACCTCAGAACGTCCCGTAAGGGGAGAGAGATGGCTCAGCATTGTCCTGAATGCGGATACGCAAACGCCGATGGCGCCCATTACTGCCAGCGCTGTGGCGCGTTCATGGCTGATGCTCCGGAAGAACAGCCGAAGATTGAGAGCACAGCCGCCTACCGCGTGACCGAGACCGGTGAGTTCGACGCGCTCGATTTTGAGATTCCGGCTCCCGGTCGCGGGGCGATGCTCGTGATTCGCGCGGGTGGGGGTCGCGCGGGCGAGTCGTTCGCGCTTGACCGACCGCGTCTGACCGTCGGACGCCGCCCCGACAGCGACGTTTTCCTCGACGACGTCACCGTATCGCGTGACCACGCGGTGGTCGTCAAGCGCGGCGGCGACTACTACCTGGACGACTGCGGGTCGCTCAACGGCACCTACGTGAACCGCCGCCGAATCGAATCCCAACAGCTTTCCGACGGCGACGAAGTGCAGGTCGGCAAATACAAGCTGGCGTTCCTGGGACGCTGATGACGACCGGCGAGCGTCACCAGCAGCAGCAACAGCTCATCGACCTCGCGGCCGAGTCCGCTGAGCAGCAACTCGCGGCCGGAGAAGGCGCCGCTGCGGGACGGCCGCCACAGCGCAAGGCAGTCACGATCGGCGCCGTCTGCAAAGCACTGGAGCTTGAGTTTCCGGACATTTCGATTTCGAAGATCCGCTATCTCGAGGACCAAAAGCTGGTCACCCCCCGCCGCACTGCAGGCGGATACCGGCTCTACACCCAGGATGATGTGCAGCGCCTGCGCACGATCCTGCGTCTGCAGCGCGACGAGTTCCTGCCGCTGCGGGTGATCCGCCAGGAGCTTTCCGGCGGCCGCGCGAACCGCGACGTTGGCGCCGCGACCGAACAGCCGCCCAACAACATGCGTCGCACGCGGGTATCAACCCAGGATCCCGGAGCCCTGTACGCGGTGGACGACATCGTGGACGAGCTCGGAGCCGACAAGAAGCTGATCGGCGAGCTCGTCGAATTTGGCGTGATCCGCGGCGATATGCGCAACGGGACCCGCTACTTCGACGACACCGAACGCGAGATCATTCGCGCCGTCTCGGAGCTCGCGCGCTACGGCGTCGGCGGCCGCAACCTGCGCGTGTTCAGAACCTCGGCAGACCGTGAGGCGCAGCTGCTGCAGAGCATCCTCGCACCGGCGCTGCGCTCGCGTAACCCGGAGCGGCGCCGCGAAGCCGTGGAGGCGCTGGAGAACCTCGCGTCGGTGACCACACATCTCAAGCACCTGCTGCTGATTCGGGACCTGCGCAAGATCGCCACTTGACCGTGGAGTTGCGCGAGTACATCCGCGAGATCCCGGACTTTCCGCGGCCCGGGATCATCTTCCGTGACATCACCCCGCTGTTGCTGGACCCCGAGGCCCTAGACGCTGCCGTCGCGCGCCTCAGTCGCGTTGCTCGTTCCTTGGACATCGACATGGTGGTCGCTGCGGAGGCTCGTGGGTTCATCCTCGGGGGTGCGCTGGCCCGCGACCTCGGTGCCGGTTTTGTGCCCGCCCGCAAACCCGGCAAGCTGCCGCACGAGACGGCACGGGCCGAGTACGCGCTTGAATATGGGCTTGACGCGCTCGAGGTCCATGCAGATGCATTCTCGGGAGGTACGCGGGTACTGATTCACGATGATCTGCTCGCGACCGGCGGCACCGCGCTGGCGCTGGGGGAGCTCGTGCGTAAGCTCGGAGGCGAGGTCGTCGCGTATTCGTTTCTGGTCGAACTCGAGGCGTTGGGCGGCCGTGATCGGCTCCGCGAGTTCGCGGTTCACTCGCTGATCAGCTACCCGGACTAGCGTTGGCGAAGACGGTCCGCAGCGGCGCGGTTGAGGCCACGCCAGAGGAGCTCTGGGCGGTGGTGGCAAACCCGTACCATCTGCCGCGCTGGTGGCCCGGCGTCTCGCGCGTTGAAAACGTCCGCGAGGGCCACTTCACGGAAGTGATCCCGACACGTCGCGGCAAGCCGGTGCGGCTCGATCAAACGATCACCGAGTCGGTCGAGAACGAGCGACGCAGCTGGACCCAGGAGCTCGAGGGAACGCCGTTCGAGCGGCTGCTGAGCTCCTGGACCACGACCATCGAAATCGAACCGCAGGGCAGCGGCTCAAAGGTCACGATCACCGAACGCCAGCAACTGCGCGGCCGGCTCAAACTGGGTTCGATACTGCAACTGCGCCCGGCGCGCAAACGTCTGGCGACGGCGCTGGAGAACCTCCAGCAGCTGTTCAGCTAGCTGTGCTTGGCCGGCGTCTCGCTGAAGGCGCCGGAAAGTACGACCTGCCCTGGCTTGGTGGGGTTGGTCTGCGTCTCCAGAGTCACCAGCAGCTGCTTGTACTTGTTGGCGTCATCGGGCAGCGGCCCGACGGCTTTCAGCGTCCCGCTCTTGCCCACGAGGGTGTGTTCCCAGCCGACGAACTTGGAACTCCCGTTGGGATTGGAGAGCCACACGGCGTAGGCGTCGTGCTTGGTGTTGGGCTGAAGTCCGCTGGCGTAAATCACGATCCCGGTGGCAGAGCCGATCTGTTCCACCTGTACGATCCCGGCCGGCGATTTGGCGCCATCGGGAGCGGTCAGGTTAATCTGGTTCTTGAACGTTCCGGTAGCGCTCGTCGTGGTCTTCGGATCGGGGTTGCTCGAGGCCTTGGCGGGAACGCTTGTGGGGTTGCCACTGCCACCGCTGAAGGCGCCGGTGATGACCAGCACCAGCACAACCACCGCTGCCGCTGCGACGCCTGCGAGCAGCAATGCCCCGCCGCGCCGCGAACCGGTCGGGCGCTCACGCGGAGCGCGTTCGCTCTGCGGCTCGTCGCGCTCGTCGTCGTCCTCAAGCCAGTAGTCCTCGCGGCTGTCGGCCACCGGCGCGCCAAGATCGTTGTGGGCGCTGTTCGTGGCTTGCGGGCCACGAACAGCGGCATCCGCCTCAGTGGCACGGAGCCGCGGCAGCTCGCCGAGCTTCCCCCCGAGCGGCGCTAGTTGGCGGCTCAGGTCGCTGGCCCAGGCGTTGTCGGTGGCCGAGCCGGCGAGCGTTTCGCGGACCTGATCGGCAACGTCCTTCGGTAGCTGGCCGAGCAGGTAGTCGGTGATCAGAGCACGCTCTGGAGCGCCCGAGCTGACGCCGGCCGGACCGAGGGCGTCGAGCGCGTCGACGGCGCGCTGGCGCACCGCGCCGCGATCGATCGACAGCAGCCGTGCGATCTCGTCGTAGCTGCGTCCGCGCTGCAGCACCAGCTGCAGGACGGCGCGCTGGTCTGGCGGCAGCGAATCCAGGGTGGCCATTGCTGCATAACAGTAGTAGCAAGCGATTCATAGGAAATTGGGCACGAGACCGGTCCCGCTGCGACCCCGTATCGTGATTGCTAATGACCGCATCTATGGACCCGATTAGGCCGGGCGGCTTCGACGCGCTGATCGGCACTGAGATAACGGAACTCACACCGGAGCGGGCCACTGCTCGGCTTGAGATCCGAGACGATCTGAAGCAACCGTTCGGGCTGCTTCACGGCGGCGTCTACGCCTCGGTCGCTGAATCGCTGGCCTCCTGGGCGACAGGCGTGGAGGCGATGAAGCACGGGCGTAGCGCCAACGGACTTTCGAACCAGACCAGCTTCTTGAGGCCTGCGCTGACCGGGACGCTCTACGCGACAGCGACCCGCAAACACGCCGGACGCACGACCTGGGTGTGGGAAGTCGAGTTCAGCGACGACGAGGGGCGGCTGTGCGCGCTCAGTCGCATGACGATCGCGATCAGGGAACAGCAGGCGGAGTAGACGCGGCGCGCACTGCCAGCTCAGCTATAGCGTCACTGAGGTCGTCTGCAAGGTCCTCGAGGTCGGCGAGCCGGTCGTAGTCAGCGCTCAAACTGAACGCGACCTGACCGTTGTAGCTCATAACCGCAATCCCCAGTGCCGTGCCCTGCGCGAGCGGCACCAGCGAGTAGATCGCCTGCAACTCGCGGCCGCGGAAATACATCGGACTCTGCGGGCCGGCGATGTTGGTGACGACCAGGTTGAACGGATCCTGGCCGGCCTGTAGACGCGCCGCGTGTGCGACCAGCGTCGGCGGCGCAAACCCAGTGAGGTCCGTAACCGGCTCGCTCTGCCGCGGCTGGCTTTCGTTCTTGATCGGTGCGGTCGCGCGCGTGATCAGGGCGAGTCGTGCGGCGGGGTCGAGTACCCCGACCGGGAGCGGCGCCCACATCGCCGTGAGATCGGTGCCGGGTCCGTCCGCTTCAACCTCGTCTCCGTCGCCGGCGCCCGACGCTTCACCGGGGAGCGCGCTCACGGAGATCGGGACCAGCGCGCGCAACACCACGTCTTCGGTCTGGTAGCCGTGGCGACGCATATGTGCGCCCAGCCCGCCCGCGATCGCCGCGAGCACGACGTCGTTCACCGTGCCGCCCAGCGCGTTCTTGATTGCCTTGACCTGATCGAGCTCGGCGTTCACCCAGGTAAAGCGGCGGTGGGGGCCGATCGTGACGTTGTAGGGGCTCTGCGGCGCGCGCGGTCTGCCCGGCAGCTTGATCCCGCCGACGTTGGCGAGGGTTGTGCCGACGGCGCTGGTCGCACGGATCGGGGTTCCCAAAACGTGAGCTGCGCTGCGCCGCACCTCGCCAGGGGTCGTGGCCCGTTCAACCAGCGCGTCTGCGACCAGTTGCGCGCGACTCGGAAGCGGCTTCGGTGCCCACGCCTGCGGCGGATCCGTCACCGGAGGCGGCGTGGGGGTGGGGTCAAACAGGATCGACGCGATGTTCAGCCCATGTACCAGCGCGTGGTGCGTTTTGGTAAGCAGCGCGAAACGGCCGTCGCTGAGTCCCTCGACCATCCACAACTCCCACAGCGGCCGTTGGCGATCGAGCGCCTGCGAGAAGATCCGCCCGGCCAACAGCTTCAGTTGCTCGTCACTGCCGGGTCTTGGGAGCGCAGTGTGGCGGATGTGGAACGGAAGCCTGAACTGCGGGTCATCCACCCATACTGGGCGTCCCTGTCCGAGCGGCACGTATTGAAGCCGCTGGCGGTAGCGCGGGATCAGGTGCAGGCGGCGCTCAACGGTCTCAACCAGTTCCTGATAGGACGGTGCCAGGCCCTCGAGTACCGCGCAGGCGGCCACATGCATGTGCGCGACCGCGTCTTCAAGCAGCAGGAACGAAGTGTCCAGGCCAGAGAGACGGTCGGGGTTAGTCACGGCTTGATTGTGCCAGCAGCACGGTCTGCATGTAGGGCGCTGAGTTCTCGGTGGGTGGGGCGTGACAGCCGGGGCGCACAGACCAGCGAAGGCGACCGTTTGCGGCGCGTGTCACAGCTGTGACGCTGGCTGCAGGGCCAATTTCTGTGAAGTTAGTCACTTTTACTCCGGTTTATCGCAAATTGCAGGTAAAGCCGGGCTATGAGTAGAGCCCGCGTGTGGGCACCATCACACACAGGGGCTTCTTGGCTCTGCCACCCTGCTCGGGTCAAATCGATCAGCCGAGTCGCTTCTGCCCGGTGCGGAAGCGAACGGGGGACCCATTTCCGGCGTGTCAGCTCTGCTGAGGCCGGGTGGGGCGAATCGACTGCCATGAGCGCAGTTGTAGCGACCCGAGTGACGCGCTCATGAGCGGGGTTACGGAGGCAGCGAGCCCGTCAGCTAACTCCGTAGGCGCCCCGTCGAGACACACATAAGGAGGCCCTCGTCTTGAGAGCCAAGTTGAACCTTCGCAGCCGGCGGGCTCAGGTAGCCGCGGGCGCGTTGTTTGCAGCGGTTTCAGCCGCGGCTGTCGCTACACAGCCGGCGGTTTCACATGCGAACACGGCTGGCGCGCCTGGCGCCGCCCACCACGCAACCATCGGTACTTCCGCCAAGGATGCTTCCCCGGCTGACCGTGCGGCCGCGCACACGACTGTGACGGTGCGCGTGAACCGTCATCGCTCCAAGACGAGCCCTGGCCATACGATCGTGATCAGCGGACACGTTTCCGCCGCGGCGCCGAAGCTCCCCGTCGGCACCGTGACCACGGCCGCCGCTGTGGTCAAGCAAGCTACCGCCGACGCGCGCGTGAAGCTGCAGATGCTGCGCGACGGCCGTTGGGTCCTGGCTCAGCACCACCGCACCAATGGAACCGGTCACTTTTCGTTCGGGTTCCGCGTGCTGCGTCCCGGCGTCACGCATCTGCGCGTGCTCTACCTGACCAACCCTGTTGCGCGCTACCGCCGCGCTTCAGCCGGCTACATCAGCAGCCAAGTGCCGCTTTATCCGGTGGTCGCTTCCTGGTATTACGACGCCGGCAACACCGCTTGCGGGTTCCACGCGTTTTACGGTGTGGCCAACAAGACGCTGCCCTGCGGAACCAAGGTCACGATCGCCTACGGCGGGCACTCGGTAGTCGCCACCGTCGACGACCGCGGACCCTACGTCGCCGGCCGTACCTATGACCTCAACCAGAACGTCTCCCGTGCGCTCGGCATGGGCGGCGTCGCGACGGTCAGGGCGTCAATCGGCTAATCGCTTCAGGACGGTCGTCCGGGCGCAAGCTCGGGTGGCTCGTCGGGGATGTGGTGCGGGGTCTGCGGCCGCGGGCCCCGCACGTTTTTCTTGGGCAGTACCGATCGCAGCGTTGGAGCGGCGAAGCATCGCATCCTGAGGCGTTTGAGCCGCGGGATGTGCTCGCCGGGCGCGTTTGCGGCTCAGATCTCTCCTTCGTAGTAGGGGACGTTGGCGTCCTTGCGACGAAAGCGGAACTGATCGCGTTCATTGTTCGTGAACACGCCTATCTTGTCGCTGTCCGGGTACACGGAGACGTCCGGTTCGGCGCGCAGCGACCACATCATGAAGCGCGTGCTGCCGTGCTCGCCAGCGGTCACCTTATGTGCGCCTTCGGGGCCGATCGGGAAGCAGATCAGGTCCCCACTTGTGATCTGTTCGTTCCCCGCCGGCGTGCGTAGTGTCAGATCGCCGTCGATCACGAGCAGCCACTCTTCGGAGTATTCGTAGTGGTAGGGGCAAAGGCTCTCGCCGGCGGGTAGCTCGAACACCCGGACCGCCTGCTGCTTGCCACCGGCGGCAACTCCCAGCGGCTTGCCGTCGATCCGCGCCTCGGCGCCTAGATATCCGGGTGGGTCGTCCTCGTCATAGACGTACTCGGCGTTGTGAATGTTGGGCCATGTCATAGCGAACAAGTGTTCTATCCGGTCCGGACGGTTACATGTAGGTATGAGCAAGCGCGTGATCGCTCATCTCGATATGGACGCGTTCTACGTGTCTTGTGAGTTACGTCGGCGCCCCGAACTGCGAGGCAGGCCCGTGATCGTCGCTGGCTCCGGCCCGCGGTCGGTGGTCACGACCGCTTCATATGAGGCGCGCCGCTTCGGTGTCGGGTCGGCGATCCCGGCGGCACGAGCGCGCCAGCTGTGCCCTCAGGGGGTATTCCTGCCACCCGATTTCCCGTACTACAAGTCGGTTTCACGCAAGGTCATGGCGATCGTCCGTGCGAACGTGGAGACGGTCGAGGTCATCGGCTTCGACGAGGCCTACCTCGACCTCAGCGGCTTCCCCGCACCGAAGGCATGCATGCGCCGGATCGTGCACGACATCAAACAGGCGACCGGGCTCGACGCATCGGTCGGTATCGGCCCCAACAAGCTGGTGGCCAAGGTCGCCTCCGACGCGGAGAAGCCGCGCGGTTTCGTCGTGCTCAGCGCCGAGATGGCGCAGCAGCGGTTCGCCGATGCCAGCGTGCGGCTGATTCCCGGGATCGGCGGCAAGACCGCCGAACGGTTGCATGGGCTGGGGATCGAAACCGTCGGCGATCTGGCTGCTGCCAGCGATGTCGCGCTTACCGCGGTGTTCACCGCGCGTACCGCCGCGCACCTGAAGGCACTGGCGCATTTCGAGCACAACGGTCTGGTCACGCAGGAGCGCAAGGTGGTCTCGGAGTCACGCGAACTCACATTCGACACCGACATCATGACCCAGGAGCGGCTTGCTGCTGTGCTTACGAAGCTCGTGCACGAGCTTTGCGAGACGCTCGAGCAGCAAGGCCAGAAGGGACGCACGATCGGGATCAAAGTGAGGCTCGATGACTTCTCCACGCACACACGGTCAAAGACGCTATCCGTGGCCGTGAACTCCGCCGCGGATGTCGAGCCGATTGCTCGCGAGCTGCTCCAGGCGTTCGGGATGCCGCGTCCGGTGCGGCTGCTTGGCGTACGCGTGGCGGGCCTCGGGGAGCAGGTTCGGAGCAAACACGAGCAGCTCGTGCTGGCGCTGTAAATCAGCTTTCCGAGCGGCGTCCGGCCGGCGCCAAACGGGCCCGAGGTTTACAGTGACGCGCATGGAATTCGTCCTCGAGACGCCAGCTGGGGTGAGCCTCGACGGCTCCGAGACGGGGGAGGGCCATCCGGTGGTGCTGCTGCACGGCCTGACGGCCTCACGCCGTTACGTGGTGCACGGGTCCAAGTCGCTGGAGCGCTCGGGGCATCGCGTGATCTCCTACGACGCCCGCGGGCACGGCCAGTCATCACCGGCGCCCGCTGCGGACGAGTACACATACGCCGACCTCGCCGAGGACCTCAATGCCGTACTCGACGACCGCGAAATTGAGCGGGCCGTGATCGCGGGAGTCTCGATGGGCGCGCACACGCTGCTGCGGTACGGGCTGCAACACCCTGACCGCGCCGCAGGTCTGGTTGTGATCACCCCCGCGTATTCCGGTGACGCGGTGCTGGAGCAGGGTCGTCTCGAGCGCTGGGATCGGCTCGCCGCCGGGCTAAGAGCCGGCGGTATCGACGGGTTCATCGAGGCCTACGGCGTGCCAGAGGGCATGCCGGACGCAATGGTGAACACCGTGCACACGGCCATTCGTCAACGGCTGGCGCTGCAGCAGAACCTCGACGCACTGGCGGACGCACTGCAAGCAGTGCCGCGCTCAGCGCCGTTCGACACAATCGCCGAGCTTGCCGCTTTGGAGATGCCGGTGACGATCATCGCTTCAAACGACACCGACGATCCCGAGCACCCGCTGGCGGTAGCCACTGCATACGCCGAAACGATTCAGGGCGCCGAACTGATCACGGACGCGCCCGGCAAATCGCCGTTGGCCTGGCAGGGCAGCCAGGTATCCAAGGTAATCGCGGAGAACGCCGGCCGGGCGTTCGCATAGCGACGCTCAGAAGATAACGACCTGCCGCACGGCCTCGGCTCGGGCCAGGCGGTCGAAGCCCTCGTTGAGGTCGTCCAGCGTCAGCCGGTGTGTGAGCAGCCGGTCAACCGGCAGGCGGCCGGCACGGAAGCGCTCAATGAAGCGCGGGATATCGCGCGCCGGGACACACGAGCCGAGGTACGAGCCCTTCAGCGTGCGCTCCTCGGCCACCAAGGAGACAGCTTGGATATTGAGCTGCTGGGTGGGAGCGGGGAGCCCGACGGTGACAGTGGTGCCTCCGCGCCGGGTGGCCGCATACGCCTGCTCCAGCACCCTGGCACTGCCGACCGTTTCCAGTACGTGGTCGGCACCGCCGCTTGTGATTTCGCGCAGCTCGGCCACCACCGACTCCGAGGCCGTCAACGGGATCGCTCCCAGCGACCTGGCGAGCTCGAGCTTGTCGGCGACGCGGTCTACGGCGATGACCTCTGCGCCGGCGTCGAGCGAGGCCATCACCGCCGCCAGCCCGACGCCACCGAGGCCGAATACGGCGACGTGATCACCAGAGCGAATCTCCGCCGCGTTGAGCGCGGCACCCGCGCCGGTCAGCACCGCGCAGCCGAACAGCGCCGCTAACTCGAACGGCAGATCTGGGTCGACCTTGACTGCCGAATGCTGGCTGACCACGATCTGCTCGGCAAACGCCGAGACCCCGAGGTGGTGGTGTATCTCATCGCCGTTGGCATCACGCCAACGGCGATCCCCGCCAAGCAGCGTGCCGGCGGCATTGGCAGCGGCTCCCGGTTCACATAACGCGTCCCGGCCGGATAAGCAGGGCCCACACTCGCCGCAGACCGGAACGAACGCGAGCACCACGTGGTCGCCGGGACGCAGATTCTGGACTTCAGCGCCGACGGCGACGACTTCACCCGCAGCCTCGTGCCCCAGCGCCATCGGCATCACGCGCGGACGCGACCCGTCGATCACCGACAGGTCTGAGTGGCAGAGTCCGGCCGCGCGGACGCGCACCTGCAGCTCGCCAGGTCCGGGACCGTGAAGCTGCAGCTCTCGAATTTCGATCGGCCGGCTATGCGTGTAGGGAGCCGGCAGTCCCATCTGCGTGAGCACCGCAGCGCGGACGGTGGTGGTCATGCGATCTTCACGAGTGCTGCACGGACGCTGGCAGGGATCTGACGCGGTCTCCGACTGTCGCGATCCACAAACACGTGCACGAACCAGCCTTCGGCCAACTCGGTACCGGCGCGCGCGTCGTCGAGCCGCACCTCGTAGCGCACGCTGGAGTTGCCCAGGTGCGCCACGCGCAGTGAGGCCCGGAGCCGCCCGGGAAACGCGATCGGTGCCTTGAATGCGCAGTGCGATTCGGCGCACAGACCAATCGTTCCTCCGGCGTGGATGTCAAGCCCGCCCTCAGCAACCAGGTACTCGTTGATCACCGTGTCGAAGAACGAGTAGTACTCGACGTTATTGACGTGCCCGTAGACGTCGTTGTCCTTCCATCGCAGTGTGATGTCACGGGTATACGGGAATTCGGGCGGCATGCTCACGGTCCATGATGCCGTGCCGCCGAGCTGTGTGCGGCCACACCCGTGGGGACCGACCGAGTGTCGCGCGGACGGCGCCCTTCCACTACCGTCAGCACCGAGATCAACCCGAGAACGAGGTGTACGGTGGCGGAGTCAGAGTCGGCAGGCGGATCGAAGGCTGTCCAGGGCGTGGTGACAGGTCCGAGCCACATGAGTTTCGCCGACACACAGCATCGCATCGTTTCCGCTCTGGAGCAGAGCGGGATCAAGATCTTCGCGGTCATCGACCAGGCCGAGGAAGCCAAGAAAGCGAACATCGATCTGCGCCCCACGACACTGGTGATCTTCGGCAGTCCGGTCGCGGGGACGCCGGTCATGGACGCTGTGCCGCTGGCTGCTCTGGACCTGCCGCTCAAGCTGTTGATCTGGGAGGACACCGACGGCGTGAAGATCAGTTACTACACCGCCGAAGAACTCGCGCGTCGGTACGATCTTCCGCCAAATCTCGCCTCACGGCTGGGCGGAGCCGCCGCGGTCATCGAAGGACACTTTCCAGACTTTCCCGCGTGACCGTGGGCGAGCTGGTAGGCGCAGCGATCGGCAAAGCGAGGTCGGATGAGACGCGATGAGGTCACCGCAGAAACGTGGCTCGTGGCCGGCGGTCGTCCCGAGCCTACGCCAGGCGAGCCGCTGAATACGCCGATCGTCGCGGCCTCGAATTACATCCTCGGCAGCGACCGCATTTACTCACGCAACGAGTCGACCGACGGATGGCAGGCCTTCGAGGCGCTGATCGGCGGCCTCGAAGGGGGGGAGGCAGTCGCGTTTGCGTCCGGCATGGGTGCCTGCGCCGCAATCCTCAACCAGTTGCCGACCGGCGCCCATCTGGTGCTGGGAGACGACTGCTACCAAGGCGTCACCGCGATTGCCATGGAAGGTGCAAGCAAGCACCAGTGGAAGGTCGAGCGCCTGCCGGCAGCGGACCCACGCTGGCTGGAGCGCGCCGCCGAAGCGGACATGCTGTGGCTCGAGTCCCCGTCAAATCCGCTGCTCGAGGTCGCCGACCTACCGGCGATCTGTGCCGCTCCGCGGGGAGCAAAAACGCGCGTCGTGGTGGACAACACGTTTGCGACGCCGTTGCTCCAGCAACCGCTGCTGTTCGGCGCGGACATCGCCGTGCATTCGGCGACCAAGCTGATCGGCGGGCATTCCGACCTGTTGCTGGGCCTGGCTGTCACCAACGATCGCGCAGAGCTATCGCGACTGCGGTCAGCAAGAAGTCTGCTGGGGGCCACTCCCGGGATGCTTGAGTGCTTCCTCGCACTGCGCGGGGCGCGAACGCTCGGGTTGCGTCTCAGACAAGCCGCGGAGTCGGCCGAGCTGTTGGCGACACGTCTCGCAGCGCATGCGGCGGTTACCCGGGTGCGCTATCCGGGGTTCGGCACGATCGTCAGCTTTGAACTTCAGGATGGCGACGCCGCCGACCGTGCGTGCCAGAGTGTGCGCCTGATAAGGCATGCGACCAGCCTTGGCGGCGTAGAGAGCTCGATGGAGCGCCGCAACGTGCATCCGGGCCAGGAACACATCCCCGCCGGCCTGATCAGGCTCAGCATCGGTTGCGAGAACATCGAGGACATCTGGCGTGACCTGGAGCGGGCGCTGTGACGATCGACCTCACCGTTCCAGACCTCGCGACCCTGCATCAACGTCAGAGCGCAAAATGGTCGGGGCAGCCAGCCGATGTGCTGAGTCTCCCAGTCGCGGAGATGGACTTCCCGGTCGCCGAACCGATCGCGGTGGCGTTGCGCGAGGCGATCAACCGCAGCGATCTCGGCTACCCGCCGAAGGTGGCCACCAAGATGTTGGACGCCTTCGCCGCGTTCGCTGAGCGCCGGCTCGACTGGCGGCTGGACACCGAACAGGTGCTGGTGCTTCCGGATGTCGTCGCAAGCCTGCTGGCGCTGGGGCGGCTCTTCGAACCCGGGGAGCGCGTGTGCTTTACGGTGCCTGCGTACCCGCCGTTCCTGCATGTGCTGCCGAGCGCCGACTTGCGTACGCATCCGATTGAGATGCGAGCCGACGGGTCACTCGATCTCGATCAACTGCAGGCGGCACTCGCCGACGGCGTGCGACTGCTGGTCCTGGCAAACCCTCACAACCCCACGGGCCGCGTTCTTCCGCGTGAGGAGCTCGAGCAGATCGCGGAGCTCTGCGCGTCGTACGACGCCTACGTGTTTTCAGACGAGATACACGCTCCGCTGGTGCTCGACGGATCCAGCCACACCTGTTGGCACGACGTTTCCGACGCTGCCCGTGATTGGGGTCTGGTGCTGACATCCGCTTCCAAGGCGTTCAATGTCGCCGGTCTGAAGGCCGCGATGATCGTCTCGGCCGGGGGCCGAGGCCAACAACTCCTGAGCCGCCTTATCGATGTTCATCCGCATCCGGGACTACTCGGAATCGTCGCCGCCGAAGCAGCCTTCGATCACGGAGACGAATGGCTCGACGCGGTCATCGCTCAGCTCGCGTTTAACCGCGAGTACCTGCTCGCCGAACTCAAACGGGTGCTCCCAGATGTCGGGTACTCGCCTCCGCAGGCCACGTACCTCGCATGGCTTGACTGCAGGAAACTAGGCCTCGGTGACGACCCAGCACAGCCGTTTTTGGACTACGGAAGGGTGGCGCTTTCACCGGGACCGATGTTCGGCGAACCGGGTCACGGCTTTGCGCGCCTGAACTTCGGAACCTCACCCGAACATCTCGGCGACGCGGTGGCCCGGATGGCCCGGGCGGTTGAGCTCGCCCCAGCTCCGGCGCCGTGACCTATGGGCTGCAGGGCCGGGTTTCGGTCCAGTCCACGTAGAGCCTGCGTTCAGCGAACAACCAGCTTCCGTTTGACCTCACGATTATGTCGTCATAGCGGATGTAGGCCACCATCAGCTTGCGCTGACCGTCATCGTCGGTGAACAGGTGGTGCGCGATGCAATAGCTCTCGCCGGTCGCGCGGTCGCCATCAAGCGTGATCGTGCTCTGTCCGTTGAAATGCATCGTTGCCTGATAACGATTGAGGTCGGTGAAGACCGGCGAAAGAGACTCTCGACCGTCAAGCGCGTAGCTGGGGTCCGAGCCCTGGCCGTCCATATACACGACAAAGTGAGTGTTCTCGGTGAACAACGCCTTCTGGCCTTCGGCATCGCGGCGGTCGGCGCAATGTGCGTAGGCGTCGATCAGCTGGCGGATTGCGAGCCGCTGACTCAGCGTAATCTCAGTCTCGATCATGGGTGCTCCTGCTTCGCGTTTGACCACAAGCCGGTGTCCGGGGAACTGCGGCCCGTCTACCCATGACTATAAACGGGGAATTCCCCGCTTGCAAATTGCGGAGCTCATATGACACCAGCGGCCGAGCCTATGCGGGGCGACGCACGTCGCAACCGGGACGCGATTCTGGTAGCTGCGTTAGCGGAGCTAGGGGAGTCGCCGGATGCCTCGCTAAACGAAATAGCCAAACGCGCTGGAGTCGGCAACGCGACCCTGTACCGGCATTTCCCAACACGGGAGGCGTTGGTGCTCGAGGTATACGAGCGTGAGCTGCGCGCGCTGGTGGAGTCGGCCGACCTGTTGCTCGAGCAGCGGTCATCCGCTGATGCGTTACGCGAGTGGGTACAGCGCCTGGCGCAGTATGCGGTCACCAAGCACGGGCTCGCGGACGCGCTGCGACGCGCCGGCGCTCCGGGAAGTGACCTCTCATCGTCCGAGACGTACGTGGTGATCGTCGCAACCCTCGACCGATTGCTGCAGGCGAACGTGGCGGACAGCAACCTGCGCGGCGATGTCAACGCCGACGACGTGATCCTCGCGCTCGCGGGGCTGTGGCAACTCGATCCCGCGAGTGACTGGCAAGCGCAGGCAATCCGCCTTTACGACATCGTCCTCGGCGGTTTGCGGGCGACGCGAACCTGAGCGCTCACCGCCAACCGGGGAAATCACATCGCGACGATCGGATCGGCGTAGACTGACCGGCCATGGTGTATCGCCGCACTCGAGGTGCGCGGCTAAGCGTCGCGGTAGTAATCAGTGCGGTGTTGTGCGCGCTGGCGATCGGCGCCTGCGGTGGTCAGTCGCAGGAGCAGAAGGCCCAGAAGGCGATCTGCGGCGCGCGCAGCAACATTGAGAAGAGCGTCAAGAGCCTCGAGGGGATCACGCTGAGTGTCTCGAGTGTCGATCAGCTCAAGCAGACGTACGACTCGATCAAGTCCAACGTTCAAGTGATCCGGGACAATGCCGGCAAGCTCAGCGGCGCTCGTAAGCAGAAGGTGACCAGTGCGGTCGACGAATTCGGTCAGGAGCTCCAGAGCGTCGCCTCGGGACTGACCAGCAGCCTCAACCTCTCAAGCGCATCGTCACAGATCCGCGCGGCCGTTACCAAGCTCGAAGGCTCGGCTCGGAGCGCGTTCGCGCCGCTGGATTGCTCCTGACGTTCGGGGGAGCGCAGTCGGAGCGCACCTCAGATTCGCACCTAACGCTCGATAATCAACGTTATGTCTAGCTATATGTAGAGCGTCAGCCATATCAGCCACGCGGGTCTGGATTCCGTCCGGCTGACGCCATGTGTTTAGCGAGTCGTGCACGCAGGTGCGTCGACTGGTGATGCCGAGCTTCGGGCTCGACTCCTGGACGCTGATCGGCTCGGATCTGCGGCCGGTTCCCGAGATCGACGAGTACTTGGCGTGGCTGACGCACAACGAGCGTTCGCCGAACACGATCGAGGCTTACGCGTTCGATCTGAAGGTGTTCTGGAGTTACCTGATCGGGCGCGGTCTGGACTGGGCATCCGTCAGTGTTATGGAAATCGCGGAGTTCGCCGGGTGCGTAAGGCAGGAGCTGGCCGGCGCCGCCGCGCCACGCCGTGCTGCACGGCCCGGCGGGTGAGTTCGTCGAGCGCACCCCACCCCACACCGAGGCCGATCCGATGGCGCTGCTGACTCAGTTCCTCGTCGCGTTCGGCGCCGTCGCCGGGCGCAGCGCCCACTACGCAGTCGAGGCGACCTCGCATCACCTCAATGAGTTTGTCGGCCCGTCGGCCCGTCGGGCAAAGGACGGAAGGGATCGGCATGGGATCACGTCGAGGGACTGCTGAGCGCGGTCGACAGCGGGTTCACACGCCGAGCAGCGACTGTTGCCCGGCCAGTTGTTGGATGTCGCTGACACAGTCCCCGCCATCGGCGAGCATCACCGCCACATCTCGCAGCACCCGGCCCGGGTCATGTGACGAGGCTCGCTGGCGAGTGACCGACAGCGCTTCAGACAGCGCGGCGGTCAGGCCAGTCCGGTCCGCGGTCTCGGCCAACAACACCGTCCCCGCATGCGACAGCACACCGTCACCGTCCGCGCTGAAAATTACCGTTCCCGGTCGAGGCTTTGGCTTCACCAATTGGGTGTCCTCCTGGATCGTGACTTCGAGACGTCGAGAATCACGCTTCTCACGGGCCGGGAGGACGTTCCCAGCTACCCGCGCTCAGACCTTACCGGCGAATCCGGGCTAGCATGTCGGGCCATGGCAACGTTCGATTCCGACTCTGACGCCCCTCGAATCGATGTGTCCGTCCAACTGAAACCGTCGACTAATTACGACTCGGCGCATGAGCTCGCCCGAGCGTTCGGTCAGGCGATATTGGTGCCCTCATGGTGGCCGACCGACGCGACGGCGATCTCTTACACCCTGAACAGCACTGGCACCAACTACCTCGTCCAGTCACAGCGTGAGGATGGAAGCCCCGTACTTGTTGTCGGTCTCCCCGAGGCCGCGTGGGCAGGCCGTTCCCCAGAGAACTGGCAGAACGGTGAGTGGACTCACCCACCCGATCTGGCGCATGTTCGAGGACTCATAGGCCGGGTCGGGGTTCCGCCAAGTCTGCAAGCAGTCATCTACGACGCAGACCTAGCCATCCAACTGATCGGTTATCGGACAGAGGACGAAATTCGCAGCTCGTTGGGTAGCTTGCGAACAGTCGCCCCAAGCTGATAGTGCAAAAGGACTTCGCAAACCAGCTGGAGCAGCACAGCGCAGAGTCAAGTGCACGCCGGCTGTGGTCTCGCTCGCGATGCGTGTGACCCGGCGCGGGTAAGGGCTCAAGCGTTCAGTCAAAGAGTACCGCGGGTTCCCGGTCGGCCAGGAAGCCTTCGGCGGTCCAGACCAGCGTCACTGGGATAGTGAGCGCTGCGCCTAAGAATTCCAAAACTACCTGCAGGTACAGCACCGGTACGACGTGCTACCGCGGCCTCTACTTCACCGCGATCGATCAGATCCTGAACACAGAGTACCCCGGAGCTACAGTCATAAAGAACGGATAAAGTCGCTTGAGATCGACGAGTAGATCAGGAGCCTCAGTTTGCCCCAACGGAATCCTGGCGGTTGTCGTGGTGGCCGCGATAGGAGCGGGTCTGTTGGCTGGTTGCGGGTCGGCTGCGACCCATCGCGGGGTGGCGCAGTCGACGACCGCGCCACGCGATCATGTTGATGTCCTTTTCTTTGTCTTGTCAAGGCCGGTCGAAAACTAGGCCAGTTCTGCCGGGGTGGGTTCAAGCGAACGTCGCAACGATGGCTTGATGTCAGGAAGCTATCAACGCGTCGAACAGCTGCGGAGGACGGTCATCGAGCACGATCCTGGGGCGGGCGTTGAGTTCGTCCTCTACCGCCTGGAGGTGCTCCCGGGTGTGGACGCTGAGGTCGGTGCGCTTGAGAAAGTAGTCCCGCAGTAACCCATTCGTGTTCTCGTTGCTGCCACGCTGCCAGGGCGATCGTGAGTCACAGAAGTAGACCGGGCACACCGAGCGACTTCGTGATGCTCGTGTGTCGGGCCATCTCGGTGCCCTGATCCCAGGTGATCGACCTCAGCAACGTGCCGGGTAGATCACCCAGCCGGGCTTGGATCGCAGCATACAGGCTCTCGCTGTCGCGGCTTGGGAGGTGCAGCAGCCTCACCAGTCCGAGTCTTGCGCTCAACGAGCGTGCCGATCGCCGATCCCTGGTTCTTGCCGACGATAAGGTCGCCCTCCCAATGCCCAGCCTCGCCGCGGTCCTCAACGGCGGCTGGCCTTTGGTGGATAGTGAGCATCGGCTGCTCGAACCGTGCGCGGCGGCGGTCTGTGCGCTGTTGGGCGCGGCGATGATCGCGGCCGGTGCGTAGCGGTGAGCGCCGCTGTGGTGCCGAGCCGGGTTGGTCGCATCAGCGGCGATCCGGGCTCATAGACGGCCTGGTAGATGCTCTCATACGAGAGCCGCATCCCGGGATCCTCGGGGAATCGTTTGCGTAGCTGGCGGCTGATCTGCTCAGGACTCCAACGCTGCTCCAGCAGCTCGGCGACGATACGGCCCAGCTCGTCGTTGGTGTCGATGCGCCGGTCCCGACGCCGAGCACGACGGGCACACGCGCAACGGTGCGCCTCAAAAGGGCCGGTATCCCGGCCGGCGGCCGCCAGTCCTGTTGCGTCTCAGCTCCCTGGAGATCGTCGACGGTGAGCGGCCGACCCGCCGGGCGATCTCACGGACCCCGACACCTTCGCGGTGCAGGTCCGCGATCTCGATCGCGTTCCTCCTCGGACAGGTACCGGGCGCTGATCTCGCGAACCTCCAGCCGGTCGAGCGGCTCGACGAACCGGACCGCTACGCCGTCTGCGGTAGACGGTGTACCCGCGGGTCCAGTTCGCGGCCGCGCTCCTGGAGATCCCGACCTCACGCGCGGCGCCACGGATGCTCCAGCCCTGGGCTCGGAGCTCCATGAACCTCCGGCGCTTGGCCGAGAGCGGGCGACGCCCCGGCCCTTTCTTCACACGACGACTCGACAACGCTACCTCCAGAAAATTGAGGGAAGTGTTGCGACGTTCGCTTGAACGCACCCCGGCGGAACTGGCCTAGTTTTCGAGCGGCCTTGACAGTCGACCGCCCGCGCCATAGTGCCCGACAGGAAAACCCCGATCTCGCGGGGACCGACGGCGTTCATCTGCCCGCGACCGGCCAAGTCCAGAACAACTATCCCGAGAGATTCATACAGAAGATCGACACGCTGGTATGACTGTGAGGCGTGACGTTGATCTGATACGGCAGCTTGTTGTCGAGGCGAACCGTTTTCGTCCACCGCCGGGAGCGGCCGTCATCAGGCGGCGAATATAACAGTAAGGGTACGTATCATGATTAGTTTTCATCGTCAACTGATAGCTGCCAGCTACGACCATGAGACCAAATTGGCCATTGTTCCCACCGAATTTGCCTTTGGATCCGAACTGGACGGAGTATGAACTCGGACCTTTTAGCTGGACGTGCCCCGGGGACTCGATCTGTCCAGGATTACCGCCGCCCTGCGGAACCCAAAGCACTCCTGTGACGTGCCCGTGTCTGCTGTAGCTACTCCTCCCACAGCCTGCGAGTGCGAGCGGCAGAAGAATAACCGCGGCGACTAACACCCGGACGCCAACTAGCCCTCGGATAGGGCACCGCAGGCGTAGGCTCCATCGCACTCGGTGGCGGTGTGGCTGACGTGAGCCCTGGTCTGCTAATGACGCGTGCGAAGCAGCGTCGGACCAGTGTGGGGCAGATCTCCAGATCGATCCAACTGCCTCGTCATGCTGCTGCTGAGTCGCTGGGCCTGAGCACATAGTTTGGGCTCCAATTGGATATCCGTTGATCAACCGCCACCGTAGGTGTCGAAGGTGTCTCGGCTGCCGTTGATTTCGTGGTAGAACAAGCTATGAGGGTCGGCACTGAAGCTCGTCCACGAGTTACTGATGGCCGCCCAGACTGGTTGGGAGGATGTTTCTTTCTTAATGACGGTGCTGGAGTTGTGCTCGCCGTTGGCGTCAGCCCCAAAGTACACCGGGCTGTAGAGCGCGTCACACTCTGAGGCGGTTTCGTATTCCGTTTCCGTCTCCGCATAACCTTCGTTGTATTCGTTTGGCAGCCAGGCATTCGCAACGGTATGAACGTTACCGTTTGTGATCGCGACCGCGACGAAGTGGTACCAGCCGGGATCGTCAGCACCTGGCACGGGATCATGATAAACCTGAATGGCGGCTTGGATGGTCGCTGCCAGGCCCGTGATCCAGGTCGTCGGGCGCCATTTCGCGTGAAGGCCGTACTGATCGTTCATCTCGCCATAGCCGTGGATTGTGAGGTCCGGCGTCATTGAAGTCGACCCTTCCGTGACCAAAGCCACCTTGTATCCAGCAGCCCGGCGTGTAATTGCAGGATTTACGCTCGTCTTGGATGTCGTAGTAGTTGATGATGTGACCGCTAGCGCCATCCCACGTCTGTTGGCCAGCCGTTGTGCCTAAACGGCCCTCAAGACCCGAGAATGTCTCAGATGACACATAACTCTCTCCATCATGGTTGAGACTGCCGGAACACTCCTCAGCGGTGGCGGTCGCCGCAAAACACAGGCACGAAATTGCTGCCGCAAGCAGGATCGACAGCCTCTTCGCCAGGTTGCATCGAAGGCGCAGTTCACGTTTCGCCCAGACTGTCTCATTGTCAAATCCAATCTACGGATCATGGCAGTCACTGGCCAGCTCCAGACGTGGTGGTCGGAGGGGTTGTGCCGGTCGCGGTTACGGTTGTAGATGTTTGCGTAGCAGTGGTTACCGTGGATGTCACGGTTGCCGCTGTCGCAGTGGTGCCTGTCGCCGCTATCGGTGTGGTCGTAGTGCCCGTGCCGCTTCCGGACGGCGGGTTTGTCGATTCGTAAACCGAAGTCGAGATCTCGCCAACAGCATCGCCTGGGCCTGAGACCTGAAACCAGATGTTTCCGTCCCCATCCACCGACATCAAGACAGGAAACGCAGCACAGTTTTCACTGAGAGGGACTGTCGACGACTCTTGAGGGTCGCTCACATCGCTGCATTGATAGCTCGGCAATACGAACTCTGCAGTAGCTCCCGACGCTGACTCAACGGCGATTCCTGAGCCGGTTCCGTAGGCGATCTGCCCGTCCGGCAGAGGATATGTCGGCTCGCCAACAAGCGCACGATAGGGACCAGTCGTCGGTGCTGGTGGAAACGCTACCGTCGAGACGTCACCGTCGTCAGCTGAGATCCTGCTCAAGCCTTGCGGTCCACGCCCGCCAGCCAGGAATTCTGGAGCCTTGCCAGCGGTAACAAAAGTGGTTCCGGACCTCACCAGCTTGGTCTGGCCGGTTGCTTTGCGAAATAATACGTCGCTATCAGCATGCTGACGGCTGTAGTTCAATAGAGGTACCGCTAAGGTGCTGTTGGATTCCGCCGCGAGATTGCCGGCTGATGTTCCTTGTGGTAACTTGATCTCTGCTATGACCTTGCCAGCTCGTGCGGCGATGTCGACCTGAGAGGCCGTAATTTCGGCGATCGCAACTTTGTTGCCCGGCGTCGCCGCCGATGACGAGATGATCCGCATCCGATTTTCGGGAGACGGTAGGCTGGCGGTGGCGTCCTTGTTGAAAGGCTCTGATGGTTCAACGAATGAAGCTACGTGGCCCGTTGCTGGCTTCACGGAAATCACTCGGGATTGTGATGCGATCCAGACTGTCTTCCCACTGTCCGAGACTGACAGCGGCGAAACCTGACCGCCGTTGAAGTTCGCGCCGAAGTTACGCGAGGCCCCGATATGCCAACTTGTGAACCGCTTGGCATTCGGCGACCATTTGAACAGCCGTCCTTAGCTGTTATTCACACCGACTGCCCAGAATCCGGCACCGGCCGGATTGCCTTCGATAGCTGGATTGGGGCACCAACATCGCGACGTCTGACCCGTCCATGACGGGGAATTTCAGCAAGAGCTACACCGTGCACAACTCGTGTACGAGATAACCGGCAGCGGAGCGTGAAGAATGTGTAGATACTAGTCACAAACAAGCAGATCCTTCACAATTTGTCTAGCCACCAGTGCGGGACTGCTGTGCGGCATCGCCGCACTCCTCGTGGTGGTGCTTTCCGGTGCCTCGTCTGCTCAAACAACGGCCACTCCGGGCGACTCGTCTGTGCACTATTTCGCGTCTATCCCGACCGGCTTGCCACTGCGTCCGGGACCGCCAGCGTCCCTCACGGCGAGAGCGTCTTCGTCTTCGCGGAGAGTGACAAGCGCTTCACGCTCTTCTATAGGTCCGAAAAGGCTCGCGCCGATGCCACTTACAACATTCCTCACCGCCGGAGTCTCCTGGCCGGATACGTGACGCCGATAGTTGTCAGCCCGAGCGTGATGTCTGGATCGGGATCAATAAGTCGCTGGTGCGCGTTAACCCTCGCACACGAGCGTTCGAGTGATCAATCTGCCCTCCGTGCCTGTCGTGGCTCGGGGCGTGGAACGGACGCCCGCCAAGTCTCCTCAGGCCGCTCGGGCGTATGAGGATATCGAGAGCATAGCGATCAGCGTTGGCGGCGATCTCTACGTTGGACGACTTTTCGCCAGTCGTGTGCAGGTAGTTTCGTCGTCTAGCGGCCAGGTCACGAGCGTAGCGCTGCCCCAGGACACGGCCCTTGCCGAGACGGGAAACGAGTCAGACCTCGCCCGCCTGCCCGATGGCGAGATGAGCGTAGCCCTGTATCTGGCGATCGCAGCCAAACACGGAACAGTGTTGGATGCTATAGCTGGTTCGCACTGGCGTGCTATTGGTTTGCCGTGTGGGACACTTCAGGCCGTGGCTGCCGGCACGAGCCGTAGTTTTGTGGCTGTCGGCTTTCACTGTGCGTCGAAGTTGACCGCGGCCGAAGGCAACAACATCCGAGCGGCGCTGGTGCGCCCTAACAACGTTGAAGGCCCATCACATGTCGCGCTCAGCGGCGTCAGCGCCGCCGTCTCGCCTCGCTGCGAGATACTCAGCGACGCGCGCGGAGCCGACCTAGTCCGTAGCGAGCAAACTCACCAGCTCACTGTCGCCACCACAACTGACGACTCAGTTAACTCGATTGAGCCAGGCTCGCAGCCCACCGTGACCGACACGACCACAGCACCCACCACCACGACGAGAACTGCTTCGACGAGCACCTCAGTTAACTCGATTCGGCCAGGCCCGCAGCCCACCGTGACCGACACGACCACAGGCACCGCGACCCACAAGACCCAGAAGAAGGTCGTGGCGCTGTCGCCGTGGCTCTTAGCCGTGGGGACAGCGTCGAAGGTATGAGTCATTCCCAACGACGAGCAGCGCATTGGCGTGATCAACCTCAGCGACTGCGGGTAACGCTGAGCTCGTCGCGTTAATAAAAAAAAAAAAAAAAAAAAAAAAAAAAAAAAAAAAAAAAAAAAAAAAAAAAAAAAAAAAAAAAAAAAAAAAAAAAAAAAAAAAAAAAAAAAAAAAAAAAAAAAAAAAAAAAAAAAAAAAAAAAAAAAAAAAAAAAAAAAAAAAAAAAAAAAAAAAAAAAAAAAAAAAAAAAAAAAAAAAAAAAAAAAAAAAAAAAAAAAAAAAAAAAAAAAAAAAAAAAAAAAAAAAAAAAAAAAAAAAAAAAAAAAAAAAAAAAAAAAAAAAAAAAAAAAAAAAAAAAAAAAAAAAAAAAAAAAAAAAAAAAAAAAAAAAAAAAAAAAAAAAAAAAAAAAAAAAAAAAAAAAAAAAAAAAAAAAAAAAAAAAAAAAAAAAAAAAAAAAAAAAAAAAAAAAAAAAAAAAAAAAAAAAAAAAAAAAAAAAAAAACGCCTGACGGCACGCGGCGCAGCGCCCGCGTCCGCAAACACGCGCCAAGTCGCGCGCAGTGCACCACACTGCACGTACAGCGACTGTAGATGGTCTCGTCGACACCCACATCTCCGCGTTTTAGGAGAACTCCTGGCGCAGTCGTGCAATCTGCTCCGTGAGTAGCGCCGTCGCAGATCTTGCTCTCACCTTCTTCCTACAGTGCCACGTTAGTAGCCAGCTTGGAGAGCTTGAGACGCTAGCGCGCTCGTAAGCCAGCGCGTGCGCGTCGTCGCTCAGTAAGCCTGCCTCGCACAGCCGGCGTTGCGCGCAAGTTCGCGGCTGATCGTCGAGCGCTGAGTCCCAGCCACCTGGCGATCGCGCGCATCGACTCACCACCTGCGTGCGCCACCGCGATCTCCTCTCGCTCTGCGAACGTCAAGCAGCGGTCCTTCAGATCCCGGCCGCGACGCGGACGCACCCCGCCGGCCGCCACAGCCAACGTGTTCCCTTCTTGCGATAGGTACCCGCCTCCGCCGCAGCATCCGTGATGAACTCACCGCGCTGCATCGCTGCCCAGAACCGCTGCACAACCTCAGTGACCATCTGGTCAGAGAACCTCGCCATCGTACTGCCTCCGCTCACCCCGCCACGATCAACGAGCACACCCCAAATCACACCCCCGTCGTCTGGATCGGACAGCGCGCCGATCGCCGCGGCGCCTCGCCCTCGGGGCTCGGCTTCGCGACGACCGGCGCGCTACTCAACCACTGCGGGCTTGGATGACTTCAGAAAGTCCCTCGATCTGCGGGGTGTTGCGATCACCGCCAGCCCCTTCCGCGGCCCATCGGCGCCGCGCTCGTGAGCAGAACCCCACTAGCAGCGTGCGTATGGGCCTTGCTCTTTGGTCAGGTGTCGCTGTGGTGAGCCGACGGCTGCGAGAGCTGGACGACCGGGTCACCGATGCCACCGCGCTCGAGTTCGTGTCCATCCCCGCCTCATGGCGCCTCAGAGCCGCCTCGCCCTCGATCGAATACAGGTTCTCGGCGCCGGTGACGATGATGTCCTTGAGGCGATCGACCATGTAGACCTAGCCCGCGCTATCCGCACCGGCGGCGTCTCCGCTCGCGTACCAGCCATCAGCCAGCGCCGACGCCGTCGCATAAGCCAGTTCCGGATGAGCGCATACGCATATGTGCGGATTACCAGCGCCTGTCAGCGGTCCTACCGTAAACACAGTCGCACTTCTCGTCGTGGCTGTTCCCACGCCGACTCGCGTTTGGAGTCTTATGTTCAGTTCTTTAGTTGACGTCTGGCCGGACCCTCTTCTGTTCATGAGGTGGTGTCGTGATGCGCACTAGCGCAGATCGCAGCGCCAAGATGCGCACTAGTGCGGATCGCATGGCCGAGGTGTTGGAGCGATTCCACGTCGTTCGTTGACCCGCGTCGCGACTTAGTCTCAGATCGCGTTGTGGATGCTCATGATCTGCAATCGCTGAGTCCCCATGACGATCAGATGGCGCGCTGTTGCGAGCGCTGCGCAGCGCTCCCGTGAGGGGGAAGCACGTCGTCTTCTCTCTCTGTGCCGACGGCCCGTGGTGCATCGGAGTGATCACAATCAGCTGTCCGAGAAATCTGCTCCTTGAGGAGCGAGAATTTGACACCTACGAGGACGCTATGCGTGAGGTGTTTCGCTTGCGATGCCTCCGCCTCAGGCGTCGCGACCAAACCTGAAGTTGACTCTACTCAGAGGAAGCATAGAGCCCCTTGCAAAGAACATTTTCAGCTACACCGATCAGTTCTCAGTCGCGCCCGGAGAAACGCTGTCGTTTCACGTCAGCTGAGAGGTTGTGTAATAAAAAAAAAAAAAAAAAAAAAAAAAATTTTTTTTTTATAGGACGGCCAGGGCGAGTTTCTTGTTGTTCGCGCTAACTTCTTCGCCGCGGCTGCCACTTTGGGACGTCATTCCTGCCAATACTGTCTCGTGCGTAGAGATTTCGGATCCGTTTTTAAAAAAAAAAAAAAAAAAAAAAAAAAAAAAAAAAAAAAAAAAAAAAAAAAAAAAAAAAAAAAAAAAAAAAAAAAAAAAAAAAAAAAAAAAAAAAAAAAAAAAAAAAAAAAAAAAAAAAAAAAAAAAAAAAAAAAAAAAAAAAAAAAAAAAAAAAAAAAAAAAAAAAAAAAAAAAAAAAAAAAAAAAAAAAAAAAAAAAAAAAAAAAAAAAAAAAAAAAAAAAAAAAAAAAAAAAAAAAAAAAAAAAAAAAAAAAAAAAAAAAAAAAAAAAAAAAAAAAAAAAAAAAAAAAAAAAAAAAAAAAAAAAAAAAAAAAAAAAAAAAAAAAAAAAAAAAAAAAAAAAAAAAAAAAAAAAAAAAAAAAAAAAAAAAAAAAAAAAAAAAAAAAAAAAAAAAAAAAAAAAAAAAAAAAAAAAAAAAAAAAAAAAAAAAAAAAAAAAAAAAAAAAAAAAAAAAAAAAAAAAAAAAAAAAAAAAAAAAAAAAAAAAAAAAAAAAAAAAAAAAAAAAAAAAAAAAAAAAAAAAAAAAAAAAAAAAAAAAAAAAAAAAAAAAAAAAAAAAAAAAAAAAAAAAAAAAAAAAAAAAAAAAAAAAAAAAAAAAAAAAAAAAAAAAAAAAAAAAAAAAAAAAAAAAAAAAAAAAAAAAAAAAAAAAAAAAAAAAAAAAAAAAAAAAAAAAAAAAAAAAAAAAAAAAAAAAAAAAAAAAAAAAAAAAAAAAAAAAAAAAAAAAAAAAAAAAAAAAAAAAAAAAAAAAAAAAAAAAAAAAAAAAAAAAAAAAAAAAAAAAAAAAAAAAAAAAAAAAAAAAAAAAAAAAAAAAAAAAAAAAAAAAAAAAAAAAAAAAAAAAAAAAAAAAAAAAAAAAAAAAAAAAAAAAAAAAAAAAAAAAAAAAAAAAAAAAAAAAAAAAAAAAAAAAAAAAAAAAAAAAAAAAAAAAAAAAAAAAAAAAAAAAAAAAAAAAAAAAAAAAAAAAAAAAAAAAAAAAAAAAAAAAAAAAAAAAAAAAAAAAAAAAAAAAAAAAAAAAAAAAAAAAAAAAAAAAAAAAAAAAAAAAAAAAAAAAAAAAAAAAAAAAAAAAAAAAAAAAAAAAAAAAAAAAAAAAAAAAAAATATATTCACAAACGCTGTTAACATGCGCCCGCAATAACGCTCTTAGTTCATGAGCGAAACTTATAAAACTAACCACCACTTGTGCATCACTCACTATCTCTAACATGAGAGCTGCAGTTTAACTTTCTCACCGACGAGTTCCTCGATCGTAACGCTACGACGCGCTCTGCGACTACCGAGTGGTGATCACTAGCAGCCATCCTGAGTACGTCACCCGCGGAGAGCTAGATGCTCTGTACCTGTTCACTTCTAGCGGCTAGCGCCTTATGTACCTCAGCGGCAACGCTTTTACCAATGATCTCTTATGACCCTGAGCGACCTCATTTGATGGAGTTGCGCAGAGCGTACAGCGGGACCTGACCCCACCAGTCGCCATACGCGAGCGCCGACACGTAACGTCGAGCGAGATGAGTGTACTGTGGCGCAACAAGGCAGGCCGCCCCAGCGCCTAGCCTGAGTCTGATTCTCCGCCCAGAGCTTCGATCGTCGATTTACTACGAGCGCCTTCAGGACAGCCGAGACCCACGGGTGGCCTTCATCTTCGAGGGGGTCGGTGAGGACGAACGGATCGGCGACTTTGGCATCATGGGTGGCGGCGCAGCCGGCGCAGAGATTGACTGCTACCAACCCGCGCTGGGCGCGCCGCCTGACACCCTCGTGGTAGCGACATCGTGCCCGCTGTCGGACAACTACCTGCTCGCTTCGGAGGAGATCTACGAAATGCTCCCCGGACTGGGAGGAAGCGAGCAGCCGACAGTCCGATCCGACGTCGTTTACTGCCCCCTGATGGGAGGGGGTGGGTTCTTCTCGGTCGGGTCAATTGCCTGGACGGCCGCGCTCTCTCACAGCCGCTACGAAAACAACGTGGCGAGAATCACGGCAAATGTCCTGCGTCGCTTCTCGCGTCAGGAGCCGCTCGATCGGAACGTTGCGAGTGAGGAAGGCGTCGTCACAGGACCCGAGGGCCTGCGGTGCTAATGAGTGACCTTACTGGCGGCGCGCGCCTGGGGAGACGCTGAACGCAGCTTCAGAAGGCTGGCTCTCGTCGAAGCGCGAGCCCGCCTTGTACAGCCGGCGGAGCATCACCCAGCCGCCCGTCAGACGGGATGAACCGAGTTTGTGGAAGACCGCAAACAGAAGAGGATGGACGCTCGGCCGCATTGGCCAGGCGCCAGAGAGAGTGAGGAAACCCAGATGTCCGAAGGAACGCCCGGTACCGAGGGTGGGCTCAAGCGAAGGCTGGGCGTGATCCAGACTTCCGCCCTGCTATTCGCGGGAGTCGGCGCCAGTGGCGGCGTGGTCTCGCTGTGGACGTTCTCATACGGGACCTCTGGGCCCGCGTTCTTCTGGGGATATCCGCTCGTCGCGCTCCTAGTGCTGGCGGTGTGCCTCGTCTGGGCGGAACTAGCGTCTCACTACCCCTTCGCGGGTACCTTCTTTGAGTGGCCGCGCTTGCTGCTGAGAGGCATCAGATCTGCCGAGGAGATCGGCTGGTGGATCGGGTGGCTGTACCTGTTTGGCCTGACCCTCACCTTGACGGCGCTTTACATCGCGGTCGCCAACGCGATGATCGCCTTCGCGGGCTGGCACAGCAGCACTCATCTGCAAGTCGAGATCGCGCTCATCTGTCTCGTGGTCTGTCTCGCTCTGAACGTCAGCGGGATCGAACGTGTTGGCAAGATCGGGGTACTCGGAGTTCTCGGCGAACTTCTAGCGGTCGGCATCATCGTGACTCTCACCCTAATCCTTGGAGCCGACCACTCTCCGACGCTACTCGTCCACACCCCCGGGCAAAGCTTCAGCAAGTGGATCCCCGGATTCATCGGAGCGGGGGTGTTCATTCCGATCTGGAACCTCTACACCTTCGAAGGCGCCGGGCTGCTCGGGGAGGAAACCAAGGACGCAGCTCGCTCCGCGCCCCGAGCAATTCTCTTCACCCTCCTGGGGTCAACTGTCATCGCGATGTACATCATCTTCACGTTCGTTTTGACGACAAAGCATCCGGTCGCGGCGATGAGCTCTGCGAATCCGATCCAATCCAACATCGAGCGCGTTTTGCCGACGTGGTGCGCCAAGCTCTACGAGTTCGTCGTGGTAGAGATCCTATTCCTCTCCACCAGTGCGCTGCTGACCTACGCCTCACGCCAGTTGTATGGCATGGCTCGCGCACGCGAGCTCCCTGCGGCGCGTTCGCTCTCCAGGACCCTGGGTATCAACGGTGCTCCGTGGACGAGCTTGATTTTGGTCGCTGTCGTCAGCGCGCTGCCACTGTTCATATCAAGCAACATCGCGGTCCTGGTCGGCGGTACCACTGCCGAGGTATATGTGGCCTACTGCCTGGTGCTCCTCTGCGTTCTGGTGGCCCGGTTCCGCGGGTGGCCACAGAAACCGGCACCGTTCTCGCTAGGTCGCTACGGGATGGCTATCTCGATCGCCGCGTTGCTCGCGGCCTCGGCAATCGGTGTCGACCTGCTTTGGCCGCGCGACTCCACAAACCCGGTCTGGCACGGCATCCGCGCGGGCTACTGGATGCTGGGCGTGCCGCTGGCTCTGGGCATCGTGCTTCGCTTCGTGACCCGCTTCCGCCAGAACCCTACGAACGATCCGATAGACGACACGCTCGCTGAAATCGAAAAGGATGTGTTGAGCGAGGCTTGATGAGCGATGCCCCGCGCTCGGATCCGAGGGTGCGGACTGCGACACGGCCTGCGACAAGCGTGTGATCGCGAGTCCCGGACCGGACCTGGTCATTACAGCCGCGGAACGTCGGGTATCACCCTCGCGCGGGAGCTCTGGATGCGGTTGGGAGCGGGGTACAGCGACATCCAGCATGCGACGGCTGGGCGTGACGCGTCGATGGTCCCAACCCCGCTGCGAGTTGTCACTTGTTCTCGCGGCTCGACCCCGGTGGTACGCTCGAATCGGTAGCGGAAATGGTTCAGACTCCGAGGCGTTAATGACCGACTTGGACGTACGAGCCCTGGTGAGGGCGGCGTTTGCTGCGGGATCAGCCAACACGGCAAATGCCGCCTCCGAGATCCTGGAGGCGCTCCGGCCGGCGACGGGTCATGAAGCCGGCGCCATACTTGCGTGGGAGCCTCGTGCTCGCGAACACATCGTCCTCGCCAGCACCGGGTACGATCCGCACACCTTGGCGAGCCTAGGAGAGCCGTACGCGGCGTCGCGAGAGCATCGGTTGGAATGTGCGCTCAAGACGGCGCTGAGAATCGATGACATTCCCTACGACTATCGAGCGTCGGACACCTTTCGGAAGGTGCTCGCCCCCGCAGGGTTCGACGACGGCATGACTATCTGCATGTTCGCAGCACGCAGCGAATACGCGGGGATGCTTCATGTGTCGGCAGCGTCGTCCGGGACATTCAGCGAGGAGTCACGCAACCTACTGAACACCCTATCCGCGCTTGTCGCGAGTGTCTGCGATCTCCGTGCACTCCGCTGGCCTATGCAGCTACCGGAAGACTGCCGCGCGAGTCTCGTCGACAGCCTGGGACGTGAATGGCCGCTCGCCGACCATGAATCCGCCTCGATCGTCCACGAAGCTCAGTTCCAAGGCTTCCTCGAACACTTCTTCAACAGGAAGCGACCGTCTGCGGCCGGGCTGTTCCCGCTGGCAGGGGGATGGCTCGAGGTTCGGGTCGACCTAGTGCGAGACCCGTTGACGGCCAACCGGCAGGGAGCTCTGGTTGTTGAGCGTCCGTCCGAGCTCCCATACGGGCTATCCCCACGCGAGTTCGACATCCTCAATGCAGCGGCCCTGGGCCACGCGAACCAGCGAATCGCGCTCGAACGGTCGATCTCCCTTCGCACCGTAACAACCCACGTCGAACGGATCCTGGAGAAGCTCAACCGCAGCTCGCGCGCCGGCGCTGCAGTCAGAGCACTCAATGAGGGGCAGCTCCGCCTGGACCTTGAGATATCGGACTCGGAGCCACCGTGGATCGCACCAGCACGGAACGGACCCCTCAGGTAGCCGCCCCTACCGATCTACCCGGGTGTTTGGTCGTGGGGCGGGGTGAGCAGGCCACGCGTTGAGATCGGGCATGCGGACGTGAACCCTGGGCGTCAGTGCAGTGGCGCAGGAGCCCCTCGATCATCGCTGCGACCTCGCTGGCCGAGCAGGAGCGCAGCTGGCTGTAGACGCAGGTGCTCTTGCGCTCGACGTGCCAGTAGATCATGCCGGGCCCGCCGCGGGATCCCCATGCTCGTGCCGAGCGCGAATAGCGCCAGCAACAGACGACGGCGCAAGATGTCGCGCGGGACTATCTCTCGGGTAGCGACAGAGGAGAACTCATCGGTGAACCCCGTCAGCAGATCGGTCTCCTTGAACACATCCAGCGGGCCGACCGTGCCCCAGCGACGCCCCACCTCGTCCTTGAGCGCCCCCAGCCGACGCGGCTCGTCCTGAGCCACCGGCCGAGGAACCGTGATCCAGGCCTGGGCGGCACGCGTGACGTCCCTTACTCCTCCGGCCGCGTCGTTTGCCAACGATGTCGACAGGCCCGCCAAACTCTCGTCAAGACGGGCCTTGAGCTCGGCGATGAACGCGCAAGAATCAAGCGGCGCCCGGATCGCGGCGTAGTGCGCCGCGCGGTTGGCCTCGAAGTCTGTCGGCAGGTCGGACTTCGGGGTCCGCCAACGCCCAGCTCCCGCGACCCACACCTCCCGGCGACGGATTGCGTCACGCAACGCGACCAGCACGCAAAGCTCACGCGACCCGAGCGACCCGACCGCAGTCGTCGACGACCGCCGAGCGCCAGCATGTCGAGACCACTCCGTCCAGCGGGACTCGCTCGGTGTCGTCGTAGAACTGCACGCGCTCACGATGCTCGTACCGGCGCACCAACAGCACGGCGTCCATCACTGGCCGGAAGCTGCTGTTGTTGCATCGAAAATCGAGTGTGTCTAGCAGCCGTGGGAGCATCCGCCGGTAGTAGCTCGAATAGGAGGACCGAAGGACTGTCCGCACGCGAGCGCGGAACGCGGCCTCGTTGGCCCGCGCCTCACGGACCAGATCGACGGTCGGTCGGCTGCGCTCGATCGGTCTCGACGGACTGATTCTTTACGACATCGATGACGAGTCGGAGCGGAGTCTGGCCGAGCGTCCGTTTCCGTTCATGCCAACACTGGACCCCGCCGATTACCTTGCCGATCATCTCGTGGCTTGGCCGACGCCGGCCGTCGTGTACCGCACGGTCGGCAAGTACCCGCCGGACGAGCTGCGGTCGTGGCTGTCGGCGCAACATCCGACAAAGCTGCTGACCGTGCTTGTCGGAGCGGCTTCGCGCAACGTACATGTTCGAACATCGCTCGCGGACGCCCAAGCGCTACGGCGCGAAGCCAACCCGGCTTTGTCGCTGGGCGGTGTCGCGATCCCCGAGCGCCATAGCCGTCGCGGCGAGGAACATCTAGGGCTGCTGGCCAAGCAGGCGGCCGGGTGTCGATTCTTCGTGACCCAGATCGTCTACGACCTCAACGCGGCGCTGCGTGCCCTCGTCCCGCGCGTGCTGGCGCGTCTGGTCCATCGCGGCGAAGACTTCGACGCGGCCGAGGACGCGTTACAGGAGGCACTGATCGAGACGCTGAGAATGTGGCCGGAACACCGGCCGCGGGACCCGCAGGCCTGGACCTCGCCGCCGACGCGATCCGGCTCACGCGACCGCTCACACTCGCTACGGAGGAGCCTGAGGCACGTGGACTGCTGGCACTGATGCTGCTCAGCCACGCCCGGCTGCCGGCACGCTTCGACAATCAGGGCCGGATTGTGACACTCGATCTGCAGGATCGTGCGCTCTGGGACACCCGCGAGATCGCTGAAGGTGTGCGCGTGCTGCAATCTGCCGCGCTCGATCAGCGCGGCCGCTACCAGATCGAGGCCGCGATCGCCGCCATCCACGACGATGCGGCAACTGCCGAGGAGACCGACTGGCCGCAGATTCTGGGGTGGTATGACGAGCTCGTGTCACTCACCGATGATCCGGTATTGCAGGACCCGGCCGCGGTGCTCGGGCGCGCGCTCGCGGTGGGCCACGTGCTGGGGCCGGCAGCTGGTCTGCGCGAGACGGAGCGGCTGCGCGGGATCCTCGACGACCGCCACCGCTGGCACGCGGCACGCGCCTACCTGTATGAGCTCGACGGAGATGCACCCCGGGCGGCCGCCGCCTACGCCGACGCCGCTCACCGCGCCGCGACCGTCACCGAGCGCGACCATCTGATCCGTCAGGCCGCCCGTTTGCGATCGAGCGATATCTAGCGTGCGCCAAGCGGCGGCGTTTGCGGGTTGGGGCTGATCGAGCCGGTCATTCCGTGCCCGTGAGCTCGCTGAGGTAGGCGATCACCGCCGCGATTTCGACATCGGTGCGGCTCGCGTTGAGCTGCCGGATCTCCTCGAGCTTGCTCGCGTAACGGGCGGCAACCGCGTCGGTCTTCGCAGCTACCGGCTCAATTGTGGATCGTCGCCGGTCGCTGGGATCGCTGTGGCGCGTCACGTATCCGGCCGACTCCAGGCGATCGAGGACCCGCGTTGTCGTACTTGGAGGCAGCCCCGACTTGGTTGCAATCGTCGACGGGTTCGTCGGCACTTCGCTGCGCGTGACGATTCCGAGCACCTGGAGGTCGACGGCGCTAATCCCGGCAGCGCGCGCGACCTGGTCGTTGAACAGGATCGCCTGCCCGATCAGCTCCGATAACAAGCGTGCGATCTGGCTGACAGCAGCTTCGGATTGTGGTTCTGTGTTATGGATCGCGTCATGCATTATGCTTCCAGAATGGAACTATACCGAAATGGCACGATCGCATGACCGCCGAACCGCTCGCCGTCGATTACACAACGTCTGATGACGGCACCCGTATCGGCTATAACCGCATCGGGTCCGGGCCTGGGCTCGTGCTGGTCCAGGGCGCGATGGGTACCGCGTACTCGTTTCGGGAGCTGGCCGAGGCACTGTCTGACAGTTTCACCGTGGTCGTGCCCGACCGGCGCGGTCGCGGCATGAGCCCGCACCGGTTCTCGGCCGAATACAGCATCGACGACGACGTGCGTGATCTTCAGGCGGTGATGAGCGCCACCGGCGCAGGCTATGTGTACGGCCTCAGCGCCGGTGGCGACATCGTTCTCCGCGCGGCAGCGAGCTTGCCCGCGATCGAGAAACTCGCTGTGTTTGAGCCGGCACTGTTCGACCACCCGGTCCCCAGTCGTACTAACGAACGCTTCGCGCGTTACGCCGCCAACAGCGACCGTGCCGGGATGTTGGTCACCGGGATGAAGGCAGGTGAGTTCGGTCCCTCCGCGCTGCGCTCGATGCCCGACTCGCTGATCAAGCCGCTCGTCCGCCGAATCATGCGCAAGGAGGCTGAAGCGGGCTCCGGCGAATACGCGTCTATGGCGGAACTCGCCGACGCGTTCAAATACGACTTCGCGATCGTCAACGCGGTGAGTGGGTCAACCCAGGACTTCGACGCGATCATGCAGCCGGTGTTGTTGATCGGCGCGAGCGACAGCCCGCGCTACCTGCAGCACGCGCTCGACGTGCTCGAACAGGCGATTCCAAACACGCGGCGTGTGCTGCTCGAGGGTCTCGATCACGCGGCGTCGTGGAACGTGGACCAACGCCGGAACCCGCGCGGTAACCCGGTTCTGGTCGCGCAGCATCTCACCGAGTTCTTTAGTGCGGGATAACGTCCTCGCGAGAGCCGCTCAGGTTTCCGGTCCCGCACAGGTTCCGATCAGTTCAGCTTACGCTCAAGTTCCGATCGCGTCTAGTGCAGCAACGTGCTCCGCGGACAATTTCAGTTCCGCGGCCGCCAGGTTCTCGCGCAGATGCGTCCGCGATGAGGTCCCGGGGATCAGCAGGATGTTCGGCGAGCGCTGCAGCAACCAGGCCAGGGCCACGGTCATGGCGGGTACCGCCAGCTGCTCGGCTACGGTGTCAAGCGCGCCCGACTGCAACGGGCTGAAACCGCCGAGCGGAAAGTAGGGAACGTATGCGACGCCCTGCTCCGCGAGCTCGTCGATCAACTCGTCGTCAGCGCGGTTGGCGACGTTGTAGAAGTTCTGTACGCAGACGACCGGTGCGATCTGCTGAGCCTCGGCTATCTGCTCGCGGCTGGCGGTCGAGATCCCGAGGTGCTTGATCAGCCCCTGTTCGCGTAGTTCGGCGAGAGCGCCGAACTGCTCGGCGACCGATCCGGGCTCCGGCTCCTGCTGGCCGCCGATGCGCAGGTTCACCACATCCAGCGACTCAAGGTCGAGGTTGCGGAGGTTGTCGTGGACCGCGGCGCGGAGCTCATCCGGTGTACGTGCGTGTAGCCATGCGCCCGTGTCATCGCGGCGCGCACCAACCTTGGTCACGATCGTCAAATCATCCGGATAAGGGTGCAGCGACTGCTTGATGATCTGGTTGGTTACGTGCGGCCCGTAAAAGTCGCTCGTGTCGATGTGATTTACCCCCGATTCCACCGCCTCCCTGAGTACGGCCACGGCCTCGGGCCGGTCGCGTGGTTCGCCGAACACGCCGGGGCCGGCGAGTTGCATCGCTCCGTACCCCATGCGGTTGACGGTCGGACCATCGAGGAAGGTGAAGCTGTTGTCAGTGGTGCTCATGTCGGTTTCCCTTTCTGACGCGGCAGATCGAGCTTGATCGGCGTTCGTCCGTGCAAATGCTCTGATCATTGTGCGGGGCTGAGGCCCCGAGCAACAGTGGTCGATTTGTCCAGGGACAGGCCGACCCTGGATAGCGGCTGGTGCGGCGCTCATACTGAGCGTATGGATCGTGAAGCACTGGCCGACTTCCTCCGCCGCCGACGCGAATCACTGCATCCCGAGGAGATCGGGTTGCCGGCCGGAACTCGCCGCCGTACGCCGGGTCTCAGGCGCGAAGAAGTGGCGCAGCTCGCGCATATGTCAACTGATTTCTACGCGCGCCTCGAGCAGGCGCGGGGATCCCGGCCCTCCGCCGACACCGCCGCAGCACTGTCGACGGCGCTGCGCTTGACGCCGTTCGAGCGCGACCATCTCTACCGTCTCGCCGGCCATGTGCCTCCCCCGCACGCATATCGTGCCGACCATCCGAGCCCTGGACTGTTGCGGGTGTTGGCGACGATCCACGCCCCAGCACACATCTCCTCCGATCTCGGTGTGACGCTCACCCAGAACCGCCTCTCACGTGCGCTCGTGGGAGTCCACACGGAATACACCGGACTGCGGCGCAGCATGATCTACCGCTGGTTCACCGAGCCGCAGGAGCGCAGTCGCCATCCCGAAGATGAATGGGACCTGCACGCCGCCGGGCACGTCGGCACGTTGCGCGCCGCCCACGCTCGCGCTCCTCAGGATCCGGAGACGCGCGCCCTGGTCGACGCGCTACTGGAGGAGAGCGAGTGGTTCAGCCGACTCTGGAACGCTCACGAACTGACCACACGCTCAGGCACCGTCAAACGCTTCATCCATCCAGCCGTCGGAACGATCACGCTCGACTGCCAGGTGTTTCACTCCCTGAACGAGATCGAATGGCTCGTGATCTTCACGCCGCTACCGGGCTCAGACGATGTCGAGAAGCTGAAGCTGCTTGACGTGATCGGCTCGCAGACGCTGCGCTAGTCTTCGCCGCAATGGTGACCCTGGTCGAGGTCCTCCCCACTCGCGCTCTGGTCGATGCACTGCGATGCTGATCTACTCGATGAGCGCCTCAGTCGACGGATTCATCGCCGATCGCGAGGGTGGGGTCCAGTGGTCGGTCCCAGACGAGGAACAGTTTGCGTTCCATCTTGCGCAGATCCGCGAACTCGGCGTCTACCTCGCCGGACGCAGGATCTATGAAACGATGCTGGTTTGGGAGACCGACCGCTCGCTCCGCGGCAACGCGCTGCACGCCGAGTTCGCCGATGTCTGGACGGCGATCCCGAAGGTCGTCTTCAGCCATACGCTCGAGCGTGTCGAGGGCAACGCGCGGCTGGCCGAGTCGTCGCTCGCCGAGGAGATCGGCTGGGCCACCGCGGCCACCACCAAAGACGTGGCGATCGGCGGGGCGGGTCTAGCCGCCGAGGCGATTGAGCAGCGCCTTGTGGACGAGTACCGAATTTTCCGCGCTCCGATTCTGGTTGGCGGCGGAACGCCGCTGCTGCCGGCAGTCAGCGACAGCATCCCGCTCGAGTTGATCGAGACGCGGACGTTCGGCTCGCGCGTGACTTTCGAGCGCTACCGGGCTAGATCGTGACCAACGCGGCTGGCTTGGCCTGTCGCAGCATCTGAGCGTCGCGACCCGGCGGGGCGCCGAACATCCTGCGGTATTCACGGCTGAACTGCGACGCGCTCTGGTAGCCCACGGCGAAGCCGGCTCCGGCGACGTCATCGGGGTCAAGCAGCAGCAGTTTTCGGGCCTCCTGCAGGCGCAATTGCTTCTGGTACTGGATCGGCGTCATGTTCGTGACCGCACGGAAGTGGCGGTGCAGGGTCGCTGGGCTCATCGCGCTGACATGCGCAAGCTCGTCGATGCTGACGCTCCTGGAGTAGTTGTCGCGTAGTACCCGGATCGCCCGCGCGACGAGCGCAAAACGACCATCCGAGAGGCCAACCTGGCGCACGAGTTCAGCCTGCGGTCCGGTCAGCGCCCGCCACAGCACCTCGCGCTGGTACAGGGGCGCGAGACCGGCGATGTCGCCTGGGGAGTCAAGTAGCGCCAGCATCCGCGCGAGCGCGTTGAGCAGCTGCTCGTCGGCGTCGCTCACAGCCACCCCCAGAGGTGTCGGTTCCGAGGCCAGCCTTGGGGTGCTGGCCTCGATCAGCAACGCCGCGATCAGCTCCGGTTGGAGGTCGATACCGAGACCGAGAAACGGTTCCTCGGCGGAAGCGCTGGTGATGTGCGCTGTGATCGGAAGCTCGGCACCGATGGTCAGGTATTGGCCCGCGCCGTAGCGAAACACAGCGTCCCCGAGCAGCGCGTGCTTGGCGCCGCCGAAGACGAAGGCGAGCGCCGGATGGAGCACGTATCCGAGCGGTTCGGTCGGGGTTTCCGAGCGCATCACACACACCCCGGGGATCGCGGTCTCGGTGATCCCCACACCGGCGTGACGGTCGATCAGCTCGCGGATTCGGTCTGTGTCGTTCATCATCAGCCGGTCGCCTCTCCAAACGGACTCTAATGGTTCAAATGCCCGATCCAGGCAGACGTGAGAGGATTAGGCAAGAGCCCGCGAGAATAGCCCTAACACCCGGACCGCCGCCGGTGCGAGCTTGAGGACATGACAGAACTCGACTCGTACATCACGCTCGGCCGCTCGGGGCTGCGCGTCAGCCCCTACTGCCTCGGAACCATGACCTTCGGTGAGGATCTTGGCTGGGGTGCGTCGGTGGCGGACAGCGAGCAGATGCTCGCGACCTACCTCGAGCGTGGCGGCAACTTCGTGGATACGGCCAACGTTTACACGGCCGGTCATTCCGAGCAGATCGTCGGCGACTATTTCGCCGCCAGGCCCGGTACTCGCGACCGCGTGGTCCTGGCCACCAAGTTCTACTCAAACCTCTATCCCGGTGACCCCAACGGTGGCGGTACCGGCCGCAAAGCGCTGCTCGACCAGCTGCATCACTCGCTGCGCCGTTTGCAGACCGACTACCTCGACATCTACTGGGTACACAACTGGGATCGGGGCACGCCAGTGGAAGAGACGCTTCGCACGCTCGATGATCTGGTCACCGCCGGCACCATCCGCTATGTCGGGTTTTCCGACCTACCGGCCTGGGTTGGGGCCCGTGCGAATACGCTCGCAGAGCTCCGCGGCTGGGCTCCGGCGATCGCGCTGCAGCTCGAATACTCACTGCTGCAACGCACGGTCGAGGGTGAGCTGATCCCGATGGCCTCAGAGCTCGGGATGGGCGTGATGCCGTGGAGTCCACTACGCAACGGTCACCTCACCGGGAAGTATCGGCGGGGCGGTGCGGGGGTGCGGGCACGTGGCGGTCTCGTTCCCCCGCCCTCCGGATCCGAGTGGGATGTCATCGAGACGCTCGAGCAGGTCGCGGCCGATGCCGGCACCACGATGGCTCGGGCGGCGCTCGCTTGGCTGCGCGAGCAGCCGGGCGTTGGGTCGATTCTGATCGGGGCACGGACTCGAGAGCAACTCGACGATAACCTCGCGTCGTTGCAGGTTGCGCTCACCGAGGAACAGCTGCAACGGCTCACCGACGTGTCGACGCCGCAGTTGAATTTTCCGGCAGCCAACAACGAGCAGCTCGCACCGTTGCTGGCGTTCGGCGGGATGACGGTCGACGGCGTGTCCTATCCGCAATTCCCGATGATCCCCGAGGATGCCGCGCGATATTAGCCCGCAACCCCGACGGCGCGAAGCTGTTTCGTGGTCACGTGCCGACGCTGACGTACGGCGATCCTCGGGATCACGCTGGTGGTGTCAGAAACTCGTCGCAGCGACGAGTTTCTGACACCAGCCCCGAGCGGGCAAGCGTGTACGGGGCGTCCGGGTGAGTCGGGGCGTCCGGGCGCGAGTCGGCGCGTTCGGGTGAGTCGGCGCGTTCGGGTGAGTCGGGGCGTCCGGGCGCGAGTCGGCGCGTTCGGGTGAGTCGGGCGTCCGGTGAGTCGGGGCGTCCGGGTGAGTCGGCACGTTCGGGCGAGTCGGTGGGTTCGAGCAAAGGGGGTTCGGCGGGTTGGAGCGCCAGTTGAGCGATTAGCTGACGAGCTCGCGCAGCCACGATTCATACCGGTCGAGCTCGTCCGGCTGCTCGAAGGTTGGCTCGGCGCCGACACTCGGCAGGAACCCAACCGTGTCCATCACCAACCAGTAGCGATCGGGCTCCACCCCGCCCAGTTCCGCGTAGAGCTCGATGAAGCGGCGTGCGTGGGACGGTCCGAACGAGACTGCGAGGTTGGTGGCGGCGTGCCCGACGTCGAGCCAGCGTGGGCCGATCGAGGTCTCGACCCAGTCCACCACTCCGGATACTGATTCGCCCTCCCACAGCACGTTGCGGTGGCTGAAATCGCGATGCAGAAAGGCCCGCTCATAGAACGGTGCGGGCTGGCGCAGCACCGCGAAGGCCCCCTCCCACGGGCGTGGATCGTCGGCCCAGAGCGGCACCGACCACTTCTCCGGTCCGGCCCACGACTCATAGCTGCGGAAGCGGGCGGCCGGTCGGAAGCGATGAATCGCGAGCAGGGTCTCCGCCATCGCTACCAGCGCCGGCTCGGTGATCTGCGCGAGCGGCGTGCCCGGGAGCCGTGACATCAGGTGAGCCGGGTGCCCGCAGAGCTCACCACGAGCATCGATCGCCAGTGACCGCGGAGCCGCGATCAGCGAGTCCGTCAGCGACAGCTGCGCCTGGTGCTCGCGTGTGATCAGCTGCGGTCCGGAGGCTCGCCAGGGCTCGTTGGTGATCAGCCTCAGTACCGATTCGTTTCCCGCGACGTCGGTCAGGGCGAGCATCGTGGAACTGAGGCCGCCCTGTAGTTCGGTCACACAGGTGACATCTGCACCGAGCGCCGCCGCAGCCCACCGCGTGGCTGCCTCGTGCATCAGGCCTTGGTGGACGGCGGACAACCCGGCAGACAACTCGGCAGCTCAAAGATCTCCGCCGCCGTCAGCGGTGGCGAGTAGAGAAAGCCCTGCGCGTACTGGCATCCGGCCTCGATCAAGAGCTGCTCTTGGGCCGCGGTCTCGACCCCTTCGGCAACCAGCCTCAGACCCAGTGAGCTGCCAAGGCTGGTGATCGCTTTGACGACCTCCAGATCGCTCTGATTGGTTCCGAGCCCGGATACGAAGCTACGGTCAATCTTCAGTGCATCGACCGGGAATCGCCGCACGTAGGCGAGGCTTGACCAGCCGGTGCCGAAATCGTCCAAGGCCAGATACACGCCTGCGTCCTTCAACATCAACAGCCGTTCGAGCGCGCCCGAACCCGCGTCGATCAAGGTCGTCTCCGTGATTTCTAGGCGTACGCGACCAGGCTCGATGCCGTAGCTGCTCAGCGTCGTGAGTAGGTCCTCGACGAACTCAGGAAGAAACAGCTGCGCCGCCGACACGTTCAGCGCCAGCCGTTCGAGCGGCAGACCGGCCGCCGCCCAACTGCGGTAAGCAACACAGGCATCCCGCAGCACCAGACGACCCAGCGGCACCACCAGGCCGGTGTCTTCCGCGACCGGAATGAACTCAGCCGCCCCAAGCAGCGAGCCGTTCGGGCGACGTACTCGCGCCAGCGCTTCGACGCCAACGAAGCGGCCGCTACCGAGCTCGACGATCGGCTGGTAGACGACCTCGATGCCGTTGTGTTCAAGTGCCCAGCGCAGCGCCTGCTCGGCGGCCAGCCGACGGCGGGCCACGACCCGCATGCCGTCGTCATATACGGCCGCGCGGTTGCGTCCGTGCTGCTTTGCCCGGTAGAGCGCGATATCGGCCTCCTGCAGCAGCACTTCCGAGGTCTGTCCCGGGCGGTGTACGGCGATACCGATCGAGCAACCGACGGTCACCGACTGACCGTCGATCACGGCCGGCTTCGACACCGCCTCGCGCACCCGCTCCGCCACCGCCCGCGCAGCGGCGATATCGTCCACCGGCTCGACCAGAACTACGAACTCATCGCCGCCGATCCGTGCGGCGCCGTGGGCGGCCGGTAGGGCGACACGCAAGCGCTCGGCGACCAGCGCGAGCACGCGATCGCCGACCACGTGGCCGAGGCTGTCGTTGATCCCTTTGAAGCGATCGAGGTCGACGAACAGCACGCCGCAGCGCGAATGCTGTTCCACGCAGCGCTCGATCGCCTGCTCAAGGCGGTCGAGAAACAGCATCCGATTGGGCAGGCCGGTGAGCGGGTCGTGCATCGCCTGGTGGGCGAGCCTGGTAGTGACCTCAACGCGTTCGGTGACGTCGCGGACGTTGCTGACCACGCCCATCACCGCGGGGTCCCCCATGCGGTTGCTCGCGGTGATCTCGACGTGCCGCCAGCCCAATTCGGCGTGGTGCAGACGACAGGTGAAGCGCACGACGTTGCCCTCACGTGCCATCAGGTGGCCAATCACCGGCCAGACGTGCGCCCCGTCGTCGCGGTGAATCATGCTCTCGATCGACACTCCGACGGCTTCCTCGGGTGTTCGGCCCAGTACCGAGACCGAGGCCGGGCTGACGTAGGTGATCAAACCGTCGGCATCGGTGATGGTAATCAGATCGGCGCTGTGCTCGACCAGCGCCGCGGAGCGCAGGTGTGCGGAGATCAGGCTCGTGTGCGCATTGCTCAGCGCGGCTTCGCGAGCGCGCGATTCGGTCAGGTCCTCAATCTGAGAGATGAAATACAGCGGCCGATTCATTTCGTCGCGGGCGACGGCGACGTGCAGCTTCACGTGCACAGTGCTCCCGTCGAGCCGCTTGTAGCGTTTCTCCCGCGAGCTCTTCACCACCTGTCCGCTTACGAGTTTGCGGTACCAGTCTTGATCGGCATCGCGTTCGTCTGGATGCGAGAACTCCGTATACGGACGTCCGATGAAGTCAGCTGGCTCGCCGCCAAGCATCCGTGCGAACGCATCGTTCACCGCGAGCCAGGTTCCGTCGACACCTACGACCGTTTGGCCGATCGGTGACGATTCGAAACTGAGGCGCTGCAGCTGGACCGGATCGGGGAGTGTTCCCTGAGCGGAAATGTCGGCCTCTGCAGCCGGGTTCATCCGCATGCCGCCAGTCTACCCGGGTACCGCGTGTGAAAACAGCAATCTCACTCGCTGGCAACCGGCCATCGTTGACACTAGCGGTGCCTAACCCCGTCGCGCGCGCCAACAGCCAGGGTCGGCTCACGCACCGGCACATCTCCGAGCACCTGGTCGATCGCCGTCAGCAGCTCAGCCGACAGTTCGATCCCGGATGCTTTGGCGTTGGCGAATACCTGCTCGGGACGGGAGGCGCCGACGATCGCGGCGGCAAGCTCAGGCCGGCGCAGGACCCATGCCAGCGCCATCTCCGGGAGCGTGAGTCCTGCCCCTTCCGCCAGTGGGATCAACTCCTGAACCGCCGCCAGCATGGGCTCGTTGAAGACTCTGTCCATCGCGTAGTTCATCGACTCGCTCGCCGCCCTCGAGCCGGCGGGCCGCTCCTCGCCGGGCTTGTATTTGCCGCTCAGCACGCCCTGAGCCAGCGGTGACCAGACGATCTGTGAGATGTCGTATCGGGCGCATAGCTCCAACACTTCCGCCTCGGGCGCGCGCCAGAGCATCGAGTACTGGGGCTGCGAGGACACGAAAAAGTCGGCACCGACGATCTCGACCGCGGCCTCGATCTGCTCCGGAGTCCATTCGCTGAACCCGAGATAGCGGGCCTTGCCGGAGGCCACGACCGCCGCGAGCGCTTCGAGCGTCTCCTCGATCGGGACGTCGACGTCGAAGCGGTGGGCCTGGTAGAGGTCGACGTAGTCGGTCTGCAGGCGCTCCAGTGAGGCGTCGATCTGTTTAGCGATCTGCGGCGCGGAGAGCCCGCGGTCGTCGGGGTCGTCGGACATCTGGCCGTTGACCTTGGTGGCGAGGATGTAGGAGTCGCGTGGGCGCCCGCTGAGGATCTCGCCCCAAGCGGTTTCGGCCGCCCCGCGGCCGTAGACATTGGCGGTGTCGAAGAAGTTGATGCCGGCTTCGAACGCCGCATCGGTGCACGCACGTGTTTGCTCGAATTCGATCCCGCCTGAGAAGGTCAGCCACGCCCCGAGCGCGATCTCCGAGACTTCCAAATCAGAACTTCCAAGTTTGCGATAGCGCATATCGATACCTCTCAGATCGGTGGGCGAAGACTGGGCCGAGGCGCGGCGCGGTGACTAGAAACCGCGCCGCAGCCAGACAACGATCCTAAGACTTCCGGGTGGCGCCCGAGCCGCCAAGCCCGAGTGCCTCGGCGAGCTGGCTCCGGGAGCTGACCGACAACTTGCGGTATACGGCCGCCAGATGATTTTTGACGGTCCCGGGCGCGAGGTTCACGGTCGCGGCGATCTCGCGGTTGGAGTGGCCGTTGGCGGCCTCGATCGCCACTGCGCGTTCGGTTCGCGTGAGGCCATCCGCGCCGATGCTGGTCGCGCGCCGTGGGCGCCCACCGACGCCGATCAGGGCCTCGCGAGCGGGATATGCCAGTGTGCGGGCGCCAATCCGTTCGGCCAGCTCGAGTGCCCGCGCGAACGTCTGCCGTGCCGCGTCGCGTGAATTGCAGCGGTCCTGCACCGTCCCCTCGACAAGTAGCGTCTCGATCAGTTCGACCGGCGCCTGGACGCGCTCGAGCTCCGACCTGGCGGTCGCGAGCAGCGGCTCTGCTTCAGCCAAGGGGCCGACGGCTGCGCGGGCGCTCAGCGCACGGCCCAGCGCCCGCGGGCCGGCCTGCGCGGCGTCGGCCAGTTCCGCATCGGCGAGTGCGAGCGCCTGCTCGCGCCGGCCCAATTGATGCGCAAGCCGTGCCGCCTCTGATCGCCATGGCAGCAGCGCAGGGCTGCGTCCGCCCTGGGCCTCGTATTGTGCGCCGATGCGCAGCATCTCCTCCAACGCGCCGGCCCGCGACCCGGAGCTCGCGCGCGCTTTGGCGCGGGCAAACCTGAGGCCCGCGAGCCCGACCGTACCCGCATCGAAATCGGTCGGTGCCAGCGCCAGCACCTCGTGCACGGCTTCGTTGTTCCCGCGCAGGCGCTCGGCTTCGACCACGGCCGCGAGCGCGTAGCCCAACAGCAGCGAGCCGCCGCGGTAGGCGTTGTAGCGTTCGAACGCTGCCTGTCCGTCGCGCACGGCCCCGGCCAGGTCCCCGGCACGCAAACGTTCGTGCGCGCGCAGCACCAGAGTCCCGCCTTCATACGCGGGCGCCGAATGGCGACGGCCATACGCGAGCAGCTCGGACAACACCTGGTCCTGAACCTGTGAGTCGGAGATCACCAGCGCGATCATTCCGAGCCAGAAGCAGTGGCCGTTGCCCGGCAGCGAGGCAACCCAGTCGTCTTGAAACAGGGCCTCTGCCGTTGCCTTCACCGACTCGATCGGGGCGCCCGACCAGAGCTCGGCAAACGAGACCACACCGAGCGCCGCCTTTTCGCCCGGCGTAACGCTCCCGTGGCCATGCAGCTCGGTCAGCAACGGCTCGCGCCAGTCGCCGGGATCGAGCGTGAGCACGGACGCGAGCCCGATGCGCGCCAGCAGCTTCAGGCGCAGCTGTTGATCTTCGCAAGCCGCGATCGCGCTGGCGGCCGTCTGCCAGGTCTGCTCGTCCCGCGCCCACGGTCTCATCCCGACGATCGCGGAGGCCGCCTCAGCGACGATCTCGATGTCGTCGACGTCGGCCAGGAGCGCGGCGAAGTGGGCCGTTGCGCTCTCCATGTCGTAGGTCGACTCGAGCCGTGCGAGGTCGGCGAGCGCATCGCGCGCGGCGTCGTCGGGAAGCACTGTCAGCGCTTGGCGCAGATACGTGGCCGCGAGCTCGGGACGGCCCTCGGCCGCGATCTCGCTCGCGGCTCTACGCAGCCCCAGCGCGAGTTCTTGAATCAGGGCCGAAGAGGACCTATTCGCAGGCAGACTGGACACATGCCGATTTTACGGGGCCGCTAGGCGCCCGACCGGATCACTCGCTCGGCGCGTCGGCCGGGTCCGCGATAGCCGCAGCTGGTTGCGCGCGGGCTTCGCTGGGGTTGAGCGCCTCGTGATACTCGACGCTTGCCAGGTGCGATGGCCACCAGTTCCAGCGGCCCAGCAGCGTGACCGTCGCCGGCACCAACAGCGTCCGAACCAGGAACGTGTCCATCAGGATCCCAATTGCGAGCCCGAAGCCGATCGCGCGCAGCTCGCTGCCGCCCGAGCCGCTGCCTCCGAACAGTCCGAACACGGCGAACGTTCCGCCGAGGATCACGCCGGCCGAGGTCACGGTCGAGCCGGTGCGGGCGACCGCCTCGATCACCGCCTCCTTCAGCGGTGAGCGCCGCGCTTCCTCACGGATGCGCGTCATTACCAGGATGTTGTAGTCCTCGCCGAGCGCGAGCAGAAATATGAACATCAGGAACGGCAGCACGAACGTGATCCCCCCGTCGCCGCCGATGTTGATGAACAGGATCGTGGCGACACCCAGCGCGGCGAGGAATGAAAGCGCGACGCTGACGATCAGGTAGAGCGGCGCGATCAGGCTCCGCAGCACCAGCGCCAGCAACAGCCCGATTGCGATGATCGCGATTGGGATGATCTTGATCAGATCGTTGTTGGCCGTGTTGTTGATGTCGTACACGGCCGCGGCCTCACCGGCAACGCCGCTGTCAACGGCACCCGAGGCCTTGGCGGCGTCGGTGACGACGCTGCGGATCTGCGGCGTGGCCTGCATCGCGGCGGTGCTGCTCTGCGGCCCGGCCTTCAGCACTGCTTCGAACTGCATCACGGTCCCGTCGGCGGATACAAACAGCGCGTCCGCACGGTAGGCGTTGACCTCGGCGGCCGTGAACCCGGGTACTGATGGTGGCGTCTGTGGCAGCTTCTGCGGAGGCCCAAGCTTGTGGTAGAGCTCGGTGAGCTGGGCGGTGGTGAGCGGCGTTCCGGTCGGGTTCAGCGGCCCGGCAAGGTTCGAGAATGCTCCGGACTTCGTCAGCGAGTTTTCGGCGGTGACGATCGGCGACGGGTTCTGCCAGACCGACTGTTTGTACGCAAACACGAGGTTCGCGGGGTTTGCGCTGCTGTCGGGGAAGTGCTGTTTGAGCGCAGCGTTGCCGGCCGCCGCGCTGGAGCCCGCCGGTGCGTTGGTGCCGCCGCCGAAGCCACCCGCCTTGTAGCCAAGCGCCCCCGCTGCCAACGCAAGGAACACCGCCACGCCGACCGCGAGTGTCGTCTTCGGGCGCTTCAGCAGCTTCGTTGCGATCGTCCCCCAGACCCCGTCATGCTGCTCGGTCGCAACCGTCTTGGCCGGCCAGAAGGCCTTGCGGCCGGTGATCGCGAGCAGTGCCGGCAGCAGCGAGAGCCCGATCATCAGCATGATCAGCACGCCCGCGGCAAGCGGCAGCGCGAGGTCGTGATAGAGCCCGAAGCTTGCGAACAGCAGCGTCAGCAGGGCCAGGATCACGGTGCCGGCGGAGCCGGTCACCGACTCCCCCACCCGCACCAGCGCGTCCTCGACGGCCTTGTGTGGTTCTTTGCCCGCGCGCAGCTCCTCGCGCACGCGGAATACGAGGAACAGCCCGTAATCGGTGCCGGCACCGATCATCAGCACGATCAGCAGCACCTGTGTGATTGAGGAGATCTGCACGCCGGCCTGTCCCATCAGGCCGATCACGCGCATCGAGATGACCAGCGCAAAGCCGCTCGGCAGCAGCGTCAGGATCGCCGCGTTCAGCGAGCGGAACACCAGCAGCAGCAGGATGATCACCAGGATGAACGAGGCCGACTGGATCTTGCTGCTGGAGCTGTTGGAGCTCTTCTGCTGGGCCACGTTGGTGGCGATCTGTCCAGCCAGCGCGAAGTGCAGGCCCGGCGGTGCGCCGGCCTTGGGGAAGGTCGCCTCGAGCGCGTTGACGACGTCGGTTTGGGCGTTGATGTCGCCGCCGTTCACCTCCGCACGGGCGCGCAGCTGGGTTGCCTGGCCGTCCGGCGAGATGCCGGCCAGCTGCACGGACTTCACGCGGTCGACCTTCTCGGCGAGCGCGATCTCGCGGTTGATGGCGCTCTGGTCCTCGGCCGTGAGCTTGCGTCCGTCGGTGTAGGCGACGATCGTCACCGGCTGCACGTTGCCGGTGGCGCCGGCGCCGAGAATCGGCGTGGCCAACTGCGCTGCCTTGACGCTGGGCTCGTTGTTGTTGAGGAACGCGCTGTTGTTGTCGTTCACCTCGCTGGAGAGCGACGGCATCACCGCGCTGCAAACGACCGCGACGATGATCCAGAACGCGACCACGAACCAGCGGAAGCGGACGATCAGTTGGGCAACCCGGCGGTACAGCCGGTCCAGGTCAAACCCCTGCTTCGGTGCTGCGTCCGTGCGTCCGGTGGCGGCAGGCATCGCGCCTTACCCTATCGAGCTGGCCACGGACTTGCTGTGAAAGCCGCGTTATGTCCGTGACGCGTCAGCGCAGGTACCGGTCCGCACAGACCGGTACCCAAGATCCGACTCAGGTGCGCAGGTACTTGCCGGTCTTGAATACCCGCAGGTTCCAGGCGCTGAGCGCGGCGGTGACGATCACCAGCACCACGAACGACAGCAGGATGTTGGTGTCGCGGTAGCCGATGAACCCGTACCTGACCAGTGAGATCATGTAGTAGAGCGGGTTCAGATGGGTCAGGAACTGCCACGGTTGCGGCAGCAGTGAGGCCGAGTAGAAAACGCCGCCGAGAAAGATCAGCGGCTGCAGCACGAACGTCTGGTAGAGCGCGATGTCGTCGAACTGCACGGCCCGGACGCCGATCAGCACCCCGGCCTGCGCGAAGAAGATTCCGATCAGGACCAGCGACGGGATCAGCACCAGGATGTGCGTGACCGGCTCCTGCACAAGCACGTAGGACACTATGTAGGTCAGCACCGAGACGATGAAGCCGCGGATGAAACCGCCGAGTGTGAACCCGGTGAGCAGCTCGAACGGCGAGGCCGGTGACGACAGCTGATCGTCAATCGAGTGCACGAACTTCTGCTGCAAGATCGAGCTCGAGTTGTTGGCGAAGGCGTTGGTCGCCCACGCCATCATGATCAGCCCCGGGATTACGAACAGGATGTAGCGGTAGCCGTGCAGCAGGTGGATGCGCGAGCCGAGTGCCGCCCCGAAGACGGAGATGTAGAGCACCGTTTCGAGCAGCGGTCCACCGATCGTCTGCCGCTTGATCTTCATGAAGCGGTTGACCTCGCGTTGGATCAGCGAGAGCTGTCTGGTGCGTGCTGCCCGTCGCCGCGTCGCGGCTTCGGCGGCGCGGTCCCGGCGTTCGGCCTTCAGGTCTTCCTGCAGCGCGCTCATGCCCCGGTCCCCTCGAACACGCCGCTGCGCGATAGCTCCTGGCGGCCCACCAACTTCAGGTACGCGTCCTCGAGCGTCTCCACGCCGTAGGTGGCGGACAGCTCCGGGATCGTTCCCTGCGCCGCGATCTCACCGTGATTGATGAACGCAATGTGGTCGCACATGCGTTCCGCCTCTTCGAGGTAGTGCGTGGTCAGCAGCACCGCGGTGCCCTCGTCATTGATCTTCTCGATGTACTGCCAGAGCTCGAGCCGCAACTCGATGTCGACGCCCGCGGTGGGTTCGTCGAGGATCAGCAGCCGCGGTCGGTGCATCAGCGCGCGGGCGAGCGTCAGGCGCCGTTTCATGCCGCCCGAAAGTTCACGTGTGCGGTCGTTGCGCTTAGAGGTGAGGCTGAAGGCCTCGAGCAATTCCCTGCTGCGCTCGCGGCGGTCGCGTTTGGACATGCCGAAGTAGCCTCCGTGCAGGTCGAGCGTCTCCTCGAGCGTCAGGAACATGTCGAGGTTGATCTCCTGCGGAGCGAGCCCCACGGCCTCGCGCGCGTACTGGTAGTTGTTGACCGCGTCGTGCCCGTAGATCGAGATCTCGCCCGAGCTCGGACGCGCCAGCCCGGTGGTGCAGTGAATCAGCGTCGACTTGCCGGCGCCGTTGGGGCCCAGCAGGCCGAAGAACTCGCCGGCGCCGATGTGCAGGGAGACGCCCTTGAGCGCTTCCATCCCGTTCGGGTAGCGCTTGACCAGATCCGTGATCTGCAACGGGTCGCCGGCCTGTGGCGCGCGGGTCGGCGTTGCCGTGAATGTGTCCTGGTTCTCGGTTAGTTCGGTCAAGCTGGGTCTCAGACTCCCAAGACCCAGCTTGTCCGGGTCTCAGGGAACGCGCGCGATCATGTTGAGGCGCACGTAGTCGAGCACCAGCGGACTGGGGAACCTCGACAGCACAGCCTCCACGAACGGCTCGTGAAGTTCAGGGGGAAGACGGTCCAGATGCCGCACCAGACAGACGGTGCGCACAAACGGGGCCGCTTCACTTAGTGTAGTAGGTCGTTCCTCCAGCCAGGTCTCCACATCGACGAAACCTGCCCGCTCGAGGCGCTCCCTGGTCTCCTCCGGCTTGGCGTAATTCCACGGCCCCTGCCAATCGCCGAAATAGGCTGTGAAGCGGGGGTCCTCGCGTGCGACCTCGTCGGCAGTGACACGGAACGCATCGATGTTTCCGTAGCCGCCGCATTGCGCGACCAGGCGACCGCCCGGCTTGAGCACCGCGAAGATCGAGTTGAACAGCTTCTGGTGGTCGCCGATCCAATGGAAGGTCGCGTTCGAGAAGACGACGTCCACCGACTCGGGCAGCGACAGTTCGGTCAGGTCCTGACAGGAGGCGGTCACCTTGTCGCCGAGCGCCTCCTGCGTGTGCCTGACCATCGAGGGGGCGACGTCGACGGCGTAGACGTGCCCGTCCGGGACCATCTCCACCAGACGTGCGGTCACCTTGCCCGAGCCGCAGCCGGCGTCGAGCATCAGCTCGTCGCCGCGCAGCGGCTTGAGCCGCTCGAACTGCTCATCGGCCCAGCGCTGCTGCGGCGCGGAGATCTGGTCGTAGGTGGCGGCGTCCCAATCGCGGTTGCTGCTGGTAGTGGCTTGGGTGCCACCACCAGCGTCCGAGCCACTCATAGCGCGGTGGTTACGGGACCGGGGCGCTCGCGGCCGGCCTCGTAGGCTTCGATCTTGTCCTCTTGGCCGAGCGTCACGCCGATGTCGTCAAGCCCGTTCAGCAGCCGGTGCTTGATCTCAGCGTTGATCTCGAACTCGGCACTGCCGCCCGGCCAGCGAACCGCCTGACTTGCGAGGTCGACCTGCGCCTCGCCCGCCGCTGCGATCGCGGCGCAGTCGGCGGCGCTGAGCGCCACCGGGAGCAGCCCGATCTTGGTGCAGTTGGAGTAGAAGATGTCCGCGAAGCTCTGCGCGATGATCACCTGAAAGCCGTAGTCCTCAAGACCCCAGGGAGCGTGTTCGCGGCTTGACCCGCAGCCGAAGTTGGCGCCGGAGACGAGGATCGGGTTCTTGGGCAGATCCCAATCGGCCTCCTTGGCCCAGTCGTAGAACAGGAACTCGCCGAAGCCGGTGCGTTCGACGCGCTTGAGGAACTGCTTGGGCATGATCTGATCGGTGTCGATGTCGTCGCGGTTGAGCACGGACACCTTGCCGGTGATGGTTTCGATCGCGCGCATTAGTTCGCTCCTGCGGTCTCGGCGTTTGACCAGCTTCGGATATCGACGAAATGGCCTTCAATCGCCGCGGCGGCAGCCATCTGCGGGGATACCAGATGGGTTCGGGCACCGCGTCCCTGGCGGCCTTCGAAGTTGCGGTTCGAGGTCGAGGCGACGCGTTCGCCGGGGGCGGCGATGTCCGGGTTCATACCAAGGCACATCGAGCAGCCGGCGGCACGCCAGTCGAACCCGGCCTCGCTGAAGATCTTGTCCAGCCCCTCACGCTCGGCCTGTTCCTTGACCTTCACTGAACCGGGCACGACCATCGCGTAGATACCGTCCGCGACCTTCTGGCCCTCGACGACCTTGGCGGCGGCACGCAGGTCACCGATCCGGGAGTTGGTGCAGGAGCCGATGAACACGCGGTCGAGCTTGATCTGCTCGATCGGAGTTCCGCCTTCGAGGCCCATGTAGTCGAGCGCGCGCTCGTCCTGCTCGGAGGCGGCGACGGGGACGCTCTCGGACACCGGGGCGACCATCGCTGGGGTCGTTCCCCAGGAGACCATCGGGCTGATCTTGGTGCAGTCGATCACCAGCTCGCGATCGAACTCGGCGCCCTCCTCGGTGTAGAGCTCACGCCAGTCGGCGGGCACCTCCGAGGGCGCTGCGGGACGTCCGATCACCCACTCGAACGTGGTCTCGTCGGGGGCGATCATGCCGGCGCGGCCGCCGCCCTCGATGGTCATGTTGCAGACCGTCATGCGGCCCTCCATCGACAGCTTGCGGATCGCCTCACCGCTGTATTCGACCACGTGCCCGGTGGCGCCCGCGACGCCCATCTGACCGATCGTGTAGAGGATCAGGTCCTTGGCGGTGACGCCGTACCCGAGTTCGCCCTCGTAGCGGATCCGCATCGACTTGGGCTTGTTCTGGGTCAGCGTCTGCGTGGCCAGCACGTGCTCGACCTCGCTGGTGCCGATCCCGAACGCGAGTGCACCGAAGGCGCCGTGGGTCGCGGTGTGCGAGTCCCCGCAGACGATCGTCATCCCCGGCTGGGTGACGCCGAGTTCCGGGCCGATCACGTGCACGATGCCCTGATGTTCGGAGCCGAGCGAGTAGATCGGGATCCCGAACTCCCTGGCGTTGGTTTCGAGCGCCTCGACCTGGACTCGGGAGAGCTCGTCCTTGATCAGCTTCGCGGTCGGGGTACCGTCCGTGGGCGTGTTGTGGTCGGCGGTCGCGAGCGTCCGGTCGGGGCGCCGTACCGGACGGCCGTTCATGCGCAGACCGTCGAACGCCTGCGGGCTCGTGACCTCGTGCACCAGGTGCAGGTCGATGTAGAGCAGACCCGGCGCGACTTCGTGGCGTTCCCAGATCTTGTCGAATAGTGACTTCGGCATGTCTCTCCTAGTTGACGATCGAGTCGGTTGAATCAGTGGTCGGTCACGGCAGTCGGCGGCGGTCAGCTGCGGCGCAAGCCGGCGCTAACCACCGCGAGCATTACGGCCGTTGCGGTTCCGGGGTTTTCAAAGTGATGCGGCAGATCTGCGTCGAAGGTGACGCAGTCACCGCTCTGCAGTTCGAAGCTTTGGCCGTCGCAGATCAGCCGCAGTGGGCCGGACTCGACCAGCGCGGTCTCACGCGAGCCGGGCTCGTGTACCGGCGGGTCGCCCGGTCCGCCGGTGGCGGCGCCGGGCGCCAGCGTGTGCCTTGACAGTTCGGCGCGCTGACCGGGCAGCGGCGGGCTCAGAATCTCGTAGCTGTGGCCGTTGTTGTTGACCGGACCGCCGCGGCGCTCATCGGATCGCACGACCGTGACCGCGCCGCTCTCGTCGAGCCGCAGCAGCTGGCTCAGGCGCAGCTCGAGGCCCGCCGCGATGCGGGCCGCGACCTGCAGCGTCGGCGAGGTCTCCCCTCGCTCCACCTGGCTCAGCATCGGCGCCGAGACGCCGGAGCGCTCGGCCAAGTCGCGGAGGCTGAGGTCCATCGCCTCGCGCAGTGCGCGTACACGCGCGCCCAGCAGCTCGGACGAAGGGGCCTGCGGGTTAGTCGCAACGGTGGTCGCCATACGCGTGTACGTTATCACAGACGTCTGTTATCACGTACACGCGTATGCGCTGCCTGAAAGAGCTAGCGGTCAGGGGGTGGGCGCAAGCGTCCTATCGACGTCGGCTTCGTGCTCGCGCCGGTGCACCGCGTTGGAGAGCGCGCGCAGGTAGGCGCGGGCGCAGGCGTCGACGATGTCGGTCGCGACCGCCTGTCCGGAGCCGGTGAATCCGTCCACCTCAACCACGATCGAGCCTTCACCGAGCGCGTCCTGTCCCCCGGTGACGGCGCCGATGTTGAAGTCACGCAGGCGTGCGTCGACGCCTGTTGCGGCGTTGATCGCGTGAAACACGGCGTCAACCGGGCCGTCTCCGCCGAAGGTCCCCTCGACCACCTCGCCGCCGGGAGTGCGGATCGCGACGTGCGCGTGGGGCGGCCGCCGCGAGGAGGATTCGACCTCGAACCATTCGAGCGTGTAGCCCGCCCCCGTCTCCTCGCGGAGCTCGTCGGTGACCAGCGCCTCGAGGTCCATCGCCGTGACCTGCTTCTTCTTGTCGGCGATCTCCTTGAAGCGCTTGAAGGCGGTGTTCAGTGCCTGGCCGCTGATCTCGATCCCCAGCTGGCTGAGCGCGTCCTGCAGCGCATGACGGCCGGAGTGCTTGCCCAGCACAAGCTGGTTGGAGTCCAGTCCGATCGCCCTGGCGTCCATGATCTCGAAGGTCGAGCGCTCCTTCAGCACCCCGTCCTGGTGGATGCCTGATTCATGCGCGAAGGCATTGCGGCCGATGATCGCCTTGTTTGGCTGCACGCTGTAGCCGGTCAGTCGCGAGACGATCCGGGAGGTGCGCGCGATCTCTTTGGTGACGGCGCCGGTGGTAAATCCAAGCTCGTCGTAACGCGTGTCGATCAGCATGATCAGCTCTTCGAGCGCGGCGTTGCCGGCGCGTTCACCGATCCCGTTCACTGCGCACTCCACCTGGCGGGCACCGACCTGGACGCCGGCGATTGAGTTCGCAACCGCGAGCCCGAGATCGTTGTGGCAGTGGGTCGACAGCACCACGTTGTGCAGGTCCGGTACGAGTTCGTAGAGACGTGAGAGGAACGCCGCGTATTCGTGCGGAAGCGCGTAGCCGACGGTGTCGGGGATGTTGATCGTGGTCGCACCCTCGTCGATCGCGATCTGCAGCACCTCAGCGGTGAACTCGACGTCGGAGCGGGTCGCGTCCATCGGCGAGAACTCGACGTCATCGACGAACGACTTCGCGTGCGCCACCGACGCTCGCGTCATCCCCAGCACGTCAGCGCGGGTGTTCTGCATCTGGTACTTGATGTGGATATCGCTGGTCGAGCAGAACGTGTGAATGCGCGGGCGCGGCGCACCCTTCAGCGCCGCGGCTGCACGTTCGATGTCAGGCGCCTGGGCGCGCGCGAGCCCGGCGATCACGGGGCCCTCGACCTGCTGTGCGATCGTGCGTACGGCCTCGAAATCGCCGGGTGACGCGATCGGGAAGCCGGCCTCGATGATGTCGACGCCGAGCCGCGCCAGCTGCTGCGCGATCTCGAGCTTCTCCTGTGGGTTCAGCGAGATTCCCGGCGACTGTTCGCCGTCGCGCAGCGTTGTGTCAAAGATCAGTACTCGGTTGTCGTCCTGCGATGGCATCGGTGATGCGTCCTTTCAAACTCTTCCTGCGGCTTCTCAAAGTGGTTCGCGGCTACATGCGGCCGCCGGCGCGCTATTCCCCCCGGAGGGGGAGGAGCAGGAGAAGTCGGAGGTCGAGGCGGAATGCCATCAGCCGGTACGTTAGCGAATCCGGTCGGCGACGGTTATCAGGGGCGGTCTCCCAGGACCACCCCTGATCCAAAACGCCGTCAGAGCGTGACTGAGCGGCCGATCTCGAAGCCGTCGCTGGAGGCGATCTCCTGGACCACCGCGGGCGGAACCGGCACGTCGGTGGTGATCACGATTGCGGCGAGCGGCTCGCTGCCGGGCTCGGGCTGATCGTGCTGGCGCCCGACGATGCTGGAGACGATGTTCACCCCGTGGGTTCCGAAGATCGTTCCCACCAGCCCAAGCATTCCGGGCACGTCGCGGTAGCGGAACAGCGTGATGTTGTCCTCGAGCTGAACCTGGAAGCGCTGGCCCCAGACTTCGAGCAGGTGCGGGCGCCCGAGGTTCCCGATCACGGTGCCGACCACGCTCACCACGTCATCGCCGCTGGTGACCGTCACGCGCATCAGGTCGGTGTAGTCGCGGGCATGTGGGTCCTGCTCCTGCTCGATCGTGATGCCGCGCTGCTCCGCGATCCCGGGGGCGGAGACTTCGTTCAGGTCCTCCCCGTTCGCTGCGAGCGTCCCCATCAGTACGTTCAGTCCGAGTAGCCGCGTGTCGCGCGCGGCGATCCCGCCGCGGTATTCGATCTTGATCGCATCAAGCGCGGTGTCCTCGACCAGTGCGGCGGCGATCTTGCCCAGCGAGCGGCTCAGCGGCATGAACGGTGCCAGCACCTCGAGATCGTCGGCGGAGATCGCCGGGATGTTCACGGCCGTGGTGACTGAGCGCCCGGTCAGCGCCGCGACGATCTGCTCGGCGGCCTGGAACCCGGCGCGATCGTTGGCCTCGGCGGTAGAGGCGCCGAGATGCGGTGTGAGCACCACGTTGGGGTAGTCGAACAGCGGATGCACGGTGACCGGTTCTGAGGCGAACACATCCAGCGCCGCACCCGCGACCTGGCCGTTGTCGAGCGCGGCCTGCAGGTCGGCGTCGACCAGCAGCGGCCCGCGAGCGACGTTCAGCACGCGCACGCCCGGCTTGCACTTGGCGAACACCTCGGCGTTCAGCCAGCCCTTGGTCTCGGGCGTGTTGGGAAGGTGCACGGTGAGGAAGTCGGCGACCTCGTAGACCGCGTCCGGGGTATCGGCCTTCTCCACCCCGAGGTCCTTGTAGCGCTCGGCGCTGACCACCGGGTCGTAGGCGATCACGTTCATCCCGAAGGCCTTGGCGCGCTGCGCCACGAGTTGTCCGATGCGCCCGAAGCCGAGCACACCCAGCGTCTTCTGGTAGAGCTCGACGCCGGAGAACTTGGCGCGTTCCCATTTGCCCGAAATCAGCGAGGAGTGTGCCTGCGGCACGTTGCGGGCCAGCGCCAGCAACAGCGCCATCGTGTGCTCGGCGGCGGTGACCACGTTCGAGAGCGGCGCGTTAGCCACGACGATCCCGCGTCTAGTCGCTTCGGGCACGTCGACGTTGTCAACCCCGACGCCGGCGCGGCCGATCGCTTTCAGGTTCGTGGCCGCGTCGAGCAGCTGCTTGTCGAACTTGGTGCCGGAGCGGATCAGCACGCCGTCGAACTCGCCGACTCGGGCCAGGAGCTGCTCGCGGTCCCATCCGAATCCAAGCTCGACTTCGAAGTGCTCACGCAGCAGCTCGATTCCGGAGTCGCCGACCTTCTCGGCGACGAGGACTTTCGGGCGGTGGTCGGTGATCGCGTTCATGCGCCTTGCTCCAGGATCCAGTCGATCGATGCGGTCAGTGCCTTGACGTCGGCGGGGTCGGTGGCTGGGAACATCGCCACCCGCAGCTGGTTGCGTCCGAGCTTGCGGTAGGGCTCGACGTCGACGATCCCGTTGGCGCGCAGCGTCTTGGCGATCGCGGCGGCGTCGACAGCGTCATCGAAGTCGATCGTGCCGACGACCAGCGAGCGCTTGGTCGGATCGGTCACGTACGGGGTGGTCAGCGCGTTACCTGCGGCCCAGCTATAGAGGTGCTCAGACGACTCCGTGGTGCGCCGCACCATCGCGTCGAGTCCCCCCGCTGCGAGCATCCAGTCGAGCTGCTCGGCGAGCAGGAACAGGGTCGCGACCGCCGGGGTGTTGTAGGTCTGGTCCTTGCGCGAGTTGTCGATCGCGGTCGGCAGGCTGAAGAAGTCCGGGATCCAGCGCGGACCCGCGACTGAGGGCTTCTCGGATGCGATCACCGCGGCCCGCTCCAGCGCGTCCGGGCTCATCAGCGCGAGCCACAGACCGCCGTCGGAGGCAAAGCCCTTCTGCGGAGCAAAGTAGTAGACGTCGGCGAGCGCGACGTTCACCGGCAGGCCGCCGGCCCCGGAGGTCGCGTCGATCAGCACCAGCGCGTCAGCTGCCACCGCCGGTCTGCTGACCGGCACCATCACGCCGGTCGAGGTCTCGTTGTGCGCCCAGGCGATCACATCGGCGTCGGAGGCCGGCAGGCTCGCCGGGTCGGGAGCGTCGCCGGCTGCGGCCTCGGTCACCAGCGAATCCGCGAGGAACGGCGCCGCGTTGGTCGCCGCGGCGAACTTCGCGGAGAACTCGCCGTAGGTCAGATGCTGCGCCTGGCGCGTTACGAGCCCGGCGGTTGCGATGTCCCAAAAAGCCGTGGTCCCGCCGTTGCCGAGTACCACCTCGTACCCGTCGGGAAGCTTGAACAGCTCGGCCAAGCCGCTGCGGACGCGTCCAACCAGCGACTTGACCGGCGCCTGCCGGTGCGAGGTTCCCATGTAGCGGGACCGCGAAGCGGCGAGCGCTTCCAGACGGCTGTTGGGGATGCGCGAGGGCCCGGAGCCGAAACGCCCGTCGCCGGGCTTCAGGTCGTCGGGAAGCTGCAGCTTCTCGGGGATCTTCACAGGCGTGTCAGGCATAGCGGTCCTTGATCGTTGTTAGGAGACTAGATGCCCAGGCGCGCGGCGTTGTGAACGTCCCGTCGTTTCCCGGTGGTCATTCCCACCTGTCCTACGCCAGTCACGACGGACCCAAAGAGTACCGTGTCGCAGACATGCCTTCTTTCAGCCGCCTGCGACGCTCGGCCGGGGGTGACCGGATTTCGACGCCGGGCACCTACGAGCTGCTGGCCGCGCTGCATCAGGATCTCGAGCTTGAGTACCGCGGGGTTCCCGAACAGGATCCGCGGCGGCTGCGAGCCCACGCGGCGGTCGTGGTCGCGTTTCTCAAGGCCGATCCACTCGTGGCCTGCCGTGAGGGCGTGATCTCCGCGCAGCCGAGCACCGTCAGCGGCACGATCGTGGCCGTCAGTGACGAAGAGGCGGCCGAGGCTTACCTGAACTCGCTGAACGATCTCCCCCGCGCTGAGGGTCTTACGTTTCAGCCGCTGACGCAGGCCACCGGAGAGTCCCCGAGCCAGGCGGTGTGGCTCGGAGCGCTGCACCGCCACGGCGCCGACCATGTGGTCGTGAACCCGTGCGGCCCGTGCGGCGCGGTCGCGGTCGACATCCCGCTGATCAGGGACTTGGCTCCGCTGATGCCGAGGATCAGAGCGCCGCACCTGGATAAGCGCTGGCTCAGCCTCGAGTACCGCCGCGAGGAACGCGCGCGGCTGGCGGCCTCGATCAAGCAGATCGCGGGAATCGCGCGGAGCGATCGCGCTGGCAGCTACCGCGAAGTCGAAGAGCAGGGCGCCGATCTGCGTGCCTTCAACAGCCCGCTCGTCGACGACACGCTCGGGTACCTGAAGGGCCTGGCGCGGCTGCGCGCCGGCCAGGACCTCGCCGACGGACTGCACGAGGCGGTGTCGGCCGCGGTCTCGGGCGCGTGGCACGGCTTCCCGGAGCACTGCGTCGATGCGATCCTCGAGATCAGGCCATGGCTGCTGGCCCATCCGGACCCGCACGCGCGGAAGAACTGGTATGCGGAGCCGTTGACCACCAGCAAGAGCGGGCTCGAGGGCCTGCTCCGCGCCGGCCTCGACTGGCGCACGCCGGAGGTCGAGGAGTTCATCGCGGACGCCGCCCGCCTGATCGCAGCAACCGCGATCGTCGACGAATAAACCGGTCCGCCGATGCTCGTAATTGTGGTGCTGGTCCAGGTGGACCAGCACCACAATCTCACTACTCGTGGAACGAGGTGTCGATCCAGTCCATCTGGCTGCGCAGGTCCTTGCCGACCTCTTCGACCTGGGTGGCCGCCTGCTCGGCACGCATGCGCTTGAAGTTCTCCTGGCCGGCCTGGTTCTCCGCGATCCATTCGCGCGCGAACTCACCCGACTGGATCTCGCCGAGGATCCTGCGCATCGCCTCACGCGTCTCCTCGGTGACTACCCGCGGGCCGCGCGTGTAGTCACCGTATTCGGCGGTGTTGGAGATCGAGTAGCGCATTCCCGCCAGGCCCTTCTCGTACATCAGATCGACGATCAGCTTCAGCTCGTGAAGGCACTCGAAGTACGCCATCTGCGGGTTGTAACCGGCCTCCACCAGCGTCTCAAAACCGGCCTGGACCAGCGCCGAAGCGCCGCCGCAGAGCACCGCCTGCTCGCCGAACAGATCGGTTTCGGTCTCCTCCTTGAAGGTCGTCTCGAACACGCCCGCGCGGGTCGCGCCGATGCCCTTGGCGTATGCAAGCGCCACCTTCTGGGCGTTGCCGGTCGCGTCCTGGTGGATCGCGATCAGGCCGGGAACGCCGGAACCCTCGAGGTACTGCCGACGGACCATGTGACCTGGCCCCTTGGGCGCCACCAGTGCCACATCGATGTCCTGGGGCGGCTTCACGGTCTCGTAGAGAACCGAGAAGCCATGGCCGGTGAGCAGCAGGTTGCCGGGCTCAAGCCCGCCCTTGATCTCATCCCACACCTGACCGTGCAGCTCGTCGGGGACGAGCAGCATCACGACGTCGCCCTTGGCGGCGGCGTCGGCCGGGGACAGCACCTCGAGTCCGTGCTCCTGCGCCTTGGCGACGCTGGCGGAACCCTCACGCAGGCCTACGACGACGTTTACGCCCGAGTCCTTCAGATTGAGGGAGTGGGCGTGGCCCTGCGAGCCATAGCCGATGATTGCGACGGTCTTACCGTCGAGCAGAGTTAGATCAGCATCGTCGTCATAGAACATGACGATCAGGCTACAAAACGAATGATTGCAACGCTTGGCGCTGGGGTGGCCGTACGACACCACCCCAGCTGTTCGCGAGCAGCTAGCCGCCGAAGTGTGAAGTCAGCGACATCACGTCAGCGACGTACTGGCGCGTGGACGAGAACTCGCCCGACTGCTGTACGGAGCCGAGCCCCTGGTAGTACGCAGCGGCGGCGCCGGCCTCGCTGCCGGTCTGGTCGATCAGGTTGTGCAGCAGCAGCACGCCGCCGGTCACGTTGTCGGATGCAGACGCCGGCTCCAGCGAGTTGCCGGCCTCGTAGCGCTGAATCCAATTCCAGGTTGCCGGCTCGATTTGCATCACGCCGACCGCGCCTGTGGGCGAAACCTCGTTGTTGTACCAGCCGCTCTCCTGCCAGCCGATCGCCTCCGCAAAGGCGGGGTCAACCCCATACTGCTGGGCGATGCCCGCAACCTCGGGGCCGTCCACGTATTGGTCGGTCGGATACGGGCCGTTGTCGCCGCCCGCGACCTGCTGGTTGGCGCTGCCGGTGCCCGCGCCGGTCGAGCTGGAGCTGGAGCTCGAGCTGACGGCGGAACTCCCACCGGGGATCGAGATTGTTGTTCCGGCCACCAGGATTCCGTTCGCACTGATGCCGTTGTATGAAGCAAGCTGCATCACGGTCGTGCCGGATGAAGCAGCGATGCCGCTGAGCGTGTCGCCGGGGCGTACCACGTACCCGCCCCATGTCCCAGTGGAACTCGTTGACGAGCTTGCCGTGGTCGAGGAACCCGAACTCGCCGCGGTGTAGCTGACGCCCGCGGGCGGGATCTCGATGATCTGCCCAGCCTGCAGCCCTGCAGCTGGAGACAGTCCGTTTGCGGCTGCCAATGCCTGTTCGCTGATTCCGTCGATTTCCGCGATTGAGTTCAGCGACTCGCCCGGGCGGACGACATGAATCACATCAGCGCTGGCGACGCTCGGAAGCGCGACAGCGGCGGTAGTGGTTGCCGCAAGCAGCACGATCCTTCGTTTTCGCATGCCGTTGTCTTCGACACTCGTCGTGCAAGCCTCCACAATTCCTTGGGTTATGGAGTCCTGGGATTTTTATCCCAAATTGCAGGATTTCTACCCGTCGCCGTGAGCGCCAGTGCGATTGCGGCGGCGCTGTTACCAGCGTGGTGTCGGGGTGTAGTGGCCGGACTGCCAGGTCAAGCTTCGGCCACGGCGCCGAGGCAACGGCCGTCAGCCAGGATCGACCCGTCAGCACGCGCTGCATCACCGGCAAGCTCGGCCAGGCGCTCACGGACCGCGGTGCGATCGGGGTCTGCGAGCCCGTTCCACGCGGTGCGGAACATCGCCGAGAGGTCGATCACGGTCCCGAGCCAGTCACTGATCGATGCATAGGCACGCGGCAGCGGAATCTGATCGACGCGCACGTCGAAGAAGCCGGCCTGCAGAAGCAGGTCGCGGAGCTTGTCTTCGCTGGCGAGCGCGAACATCCCGGGACCGACCGGCGGCGGCAACTCGATGTAGCCGAGGTCTGCCAGCGACTTCTGCGGCAGCACCGTCCACGGGTTCGCTCGCGGGCTGTCCCAGACCGAGACCACCAGCCGCCCCCCGGGCTTCAGCACCCGTCGGCACTCCTTGGCCGCAGCCAGCGGGTCGAGCAGCAGCATGATCCCCCACTTGATCAGAATCACGTCGGCGGTGGCCGTCTCGAGGTCGATCCACTCGGCTTGCAGCTGTCTGAATTCGACGTTGGTGATGCCCTGTTCCGCAGCGCGTTCCTCGGCGACCTTGACCATCGCCTCGGCGCCGTCGCTGCTGATCAGCTTGCCCTCGGGACCGATCTGCGCCGCGGCCATGAAGCCGGTGTCGCCCGGTCCCGCCGCCAGCTCGACGACCGTCATCCCCGGCTGCAGATCCGCGGCGGCGACCATCCACTCCATTACCGGCAGCGCGTCGTCGCGGGTGCGGTCAGCCTGACGCGCCCAGCCGCCGGCGGCAAGCTCCCAGGTGTCCAGTAGCCGGTCGCGTTCATCGTCGTGTTCGTGCATCACAGCTCTCTTCGCAGCAGTTTGCCGGATCTGGTGCGCGGAAGCGCGTCGGTGAAGCTGATCTGTTTGGGAACCTTGAAGGGTGCAAGCGTTTCACGCGCGAAATCCTTGAGCGTCTGTTCGGTGACAGTGGCTTGGGGGCCACTGTCACCGCCGTCGGCGGGCCGTAGCACGACCTTTGCGGCCACCGCCTCGCCCCATTCCGGGTGCGGGATCGCGTAAACCCCGGCGTCGGCAACGGCCGGGTGCTCGAGCAACGCGGCTTCGACCTCGTCGGGAACGATGTTCTCGCCGCCGGAGATGATCGTTTCGGACTTGCGCCCGTCGATCACCAGCAGCCCCTGGGAGTCAAGGTGTCCGAGGTCGCCGGTGCGTAGCCACCCGTCTGGGTCGGCTGAGAGCGGCGCGACGCTGCGGCCGCGCACCACGACTTCGCCGGCGTCGAACCGGATCTCGTTGCCATACAGCGGCCGTCCGAAAGTGGCCAGCTGGCTGCAGGTTTCGGTCATGCCGTAGCTGGGCGCGACCGGAACGCCGGCCTGCTCGGCCCGCTTCAGCAGCGCGGGCGGGATCGGGCCGCCCCCGAGCAGCACCCAGCGCAGTGTCGGCGGCGCCCGCAGTCCTGCGTCCAGCAGCCGCGCGAGCATCGTCGGCACCAGCGAGACCAGCGTGATCCCGCGCTCCGGGTCGAGCAGCTCGCCGACCACTGTGTTGGTATCGAAGCCGTCATACAGCACAACCGTGGTGGCGTAGAGCGTCGAACGCAGCAGGATCGAGAGCCCTCCGACGTGCGCCAGCGGCATCGTGCAGAGCCAGCGTTCATGCTGATCGAGCCCGAGTGCGAGCGCGGAGCCGATCGCGTTGGCCTCCCAGTTGCTGTCGGTCAGATAGACCGGCTTGGGGCGCGAGGTCGTTCCCGAGGTGAACATCAGCGTCGCGGCCCCGGCGGGCGGGTTGAACGGAGTGCTCGTGCGCTGATTGATCTCGTCCGATGTGAGCCGCGGATCCAGCGGCATCACCACGGCCCCGGCGTGCAGCGCCGCGTGCAGACTCCGGGCGAACTTCAACGGATCGTCTCCCGGCAGTACGACCCGCTCTGCGGCACTGACACCTGCGCTGTCGGCCACGGCGGCGTCGCGTAGCTCGCGATAGCTCAGCGCTCGCCCCTGAAACTCGATCGCCGTGCGGTCGGGTCTCAGCTCCGCTGCTCTCGTCAACCAGTTACGCATCGGCAACACGGTAGCCTGAGTCACCGTGAGCAGCACTATTTGGGAATCAGCAGGCGAATACACCGACATTCGCTACGAAATTTCGACCGGCGACGACGCTGGGATCGCGAAGATCACGATCAACCGACCCGAGGTTCGCAACGCCTTCAGGCCAGAGACCGTGATCGAGATGATCGACGCGTTTGAAAAGGCTCGTGAGGATCCGCGCGTGGGCGTTGTGATCCTCACCGGTGAGGGCACGAAGGCCTTCTGCAGCGGCGGCGACCAGCGCGTGCGCGGCTCCAAGGGCGGGTATGTGACCGGTGTCGATCCCGCCCAGGCTGGGCACCATGAGGTCGCGGGCCGCTTCCATGTCACCGATCTGCACGTCCAGATCCGGCGGCTGCCAAAACCGGTTGTAGCGATGGTGGCCGGCTACGCCGTCGGCGGCGGCCATGTGCTGCACATGATCTGCGATCTCACGATCGCTGCCGACAACGCCGTATTCGGCCAGACCGGTCCACGCGTCGGTTCGTTCGACGGCGGCTTCGGCGTGTCGGTGATGTCACGCCTGATCGGTCCCAAGAAGGCCAAGGAGATGTGGTTCCTGTGCCGCCAATACGACGCCGGGCAGGCGCTCGAGATGGGGCTGGTCAACACCGTCGTGCCGCTCGAGCAACTCGAGGCCGAGACCGTCCAGTGGTGCCGGGAGATGCTCGAGCTCTCCCCCTTCTCGCTGCGTCTGCTGAAGGCTTCCTTCAACGCCGACGAGGACGGCATGGCCGGGATCCAGCAGCTCGCACACGACGCCAACCTGCTGTTCTACGCCAGCGAGGAGGCCGCCGAGGGCCGCCAGGCGTATCTCGAGAAGCGGCGCCCAGAGTTCGAAAAGTTCCCGCATCGAGCCTGAACCACCGACCCCGACCGAGCCAACCGTGAGCGCATCAGCGACAACAGCATCGCCCAGCCCGATCCAGATCTGGTTGATGGCCTCGCGCCCGAAGACGCTGCCGGCCGGGATCGCGCCGGTGCTGGTCGGGACCGCACTGGCCGGGTATTTCCACGTCTTTCACCCGGTGCGCTTCATCGCGGCGTTGCTCGGCTCGATCTTCATCCAGGTCGGCGCAAATCTCTCAAACGATTACTCGGACGCGCGCCGCGGCGCCGACACCGACGATCGCCTCGGGCCGGTGCGGGTCACAGCCGGGGGCCTCGTACCGCCCCGGCAGGTGCTGATCGCAACCTACATCACCTTCGGCCTGGCGGTGCTCTGCGGCGTCTATTTGATCGCCGTCGCCGGCTGGCAGCTGCTGCTGATCGGAGTCGCGTCGATCGCCGCCGGAGTGCTTTACACCGGCGGGCCGCGCCCCTACGGCTACGACGGCCTCGGTGAGGTCTTCGTGTTCCTGTTCTTCGGTATCGCCGCGGTCGTCGGCTCCTACTTCGTGCAGATGCAGAGCGCTGACTGGGAATCGTTTGCGCTGGCGATCCCGGTGGGGCTACTGGCCTCGGCGATCCTGGTGGTGAACAACACGCGTGATCTGGAGACCGACCGCCGCGCCAATAAGCGCACGATCGCGGTCAGAATCGGGCGCGAGCGTTCAAGGTCGATGTATGCCCTGATGGTCTACGTCTCCTATCCGTTGGCATTGATCTGCTGGGTGTTCGGTCCGTTGAAAGCCTGGTTGCTGCTGCCGTGGCTCTCGCTCCCGTTGGCCGCTGCGGTGGTCCGCATCGTCCACAACCGTGTCGATGGCCCCTCCCTGAACAAGGCACTCGCAAAGACAGGCCAGTTGCAGCTGCTGTTCTGTCTGCTGCTCTGCGCCGGGATTCTGTTGAGCCGCTGACGCCTGTGCGGCCGGCGCGGAACATGAGCGGTTGCGCCGGCCTGCCGTGAAACTTGAATTCTCACTGCGGAATGTCGCGTGGCGCACGCCGCTGCGGGCCTCGCACACTGCCGGTGGGCACGACACGCGGCCGCTGATCCTCGTCCGGATCGAGGGCGAGGACGGTTTCAGTGGCTATGGCGAGGCCGCGCCGCTTGAGGATTACGACGGGGTCGGGGTCGCGGCCGTGCTCAACGCGCTCGGTCGCTACCAGGTCGCGATCTCCGGGCTGGCATCGTTCGAGCACTCCGCGATCCTGCGTGCCTGCCTCGCGGCGGCGGCGCTCCCGCAGGCGATCGCCGCGGTCGATATGGCGCTTTGGGACCTGGAGGGACGGCGTTCTGGCCGTCCGGTGTGGGAGCTGCTCGGCGCAGTCGAGCGGCCGCAGGTTGAGGTCAATGCCACGATTGGTGCCGAGGATCCGTTGGTGGCAGAGGCTGAAGCCGCGGCCGCCGCTGCCGCGGGCTTCAGCACGGTGAAGGTAAAGGTCGGCGTCGGCGACGATGTTGATCGCGTGGCGGCGGTTCGCGCTGCGGTCGGCGATCAGATCAACGTCCGGATCGATGCCAATGGGGCCTGGAGTGTCGATGAAGCGGTCGCGGCGTTGGATGAGCTGTACGAGTTCCGCCCTGACTACTGCGAGGAGCCGGTACATGGGGTCGCGGCGCTGCGCGCGCTGATGAACGCCAACATCGGCATCTCCGTTGCCGCTGATGAGAGCGCCGCGGATCCGCTGCTCTACGCCGAGCGCAGCTGCGACGCGGTCTGTTTGAAGGTCGCGCGTTGTGGCGGCATCACCGGGGTGCTGCGGGAGCTCGAGCACGCGAATGCGCTCGATTACGGCGTCTATCTGGCGTCCACGCTTGACGGGCCGCTGGGGATCGCCGCTGCGTTGCACGCTGCGGCGGTCGTCAAGCCCGAGGCGGCCAGCGGGCTTGCGACGCTCAGTCGACTCGAGGGGCCTGACCTGATTCCGGTCGACGAGGGCTCGATGTCGGCGCCTGAAGGCCCCGGGCTCGGCGACGGCCTGCTCGACTGGTACTGACTCTAGGCGCGGCCGCTGATCAGCGCCGCGATCATGTTGGGCTGCTCGAGTTGGACGGCATGTCCGGCGCCGGCCACAACGTGCAGCTCGGCGTTGGGCAGCAGCTCCGTCATCTGCTCGTTGATCTGCCGGAACTTCTGGTCGCGTGCTCCAACGACCAGCACCACCGGCGCCGCGATCCCCGATAGCCGCTCCCATAGCGAGGGAAGCGCACCGGTGCCGAGTCCGCGCAGCGCCGCGCCAAGCCCCGCGGGGGTGCTGCGTAGGCGGTCGCTGTTCGCCCGCAGCGCCTGCTCGGGGGTGATACCGCCGAGGATCGGCGTCTGCGCCCAGCGTTCGGCGATCTGCTCGATCGTCAACGTCTCGAACTCCGCCGCCAGCGCTTCATCGGTGGCCCGGCGTGCTTGGCGCTCGCTGGCGGAGGCCAGACCCGGGCTCGCGCCGATCAACACCAGCTGCGCGAGCCGCTGCTGGAACCGTGGGTCGAGTGCCGCATGCAGGGCGATGCGGCCGCCCTGCGAGTAGCCCACGAGCGTGAATCGCTGGTCGGTTGCGACCCCGGCCTCGTGCAGCGCGGCCTCGAGGTCGTCGAGCACGCCGGTCAGATCCACTGGGTTTGAGCTTGACGCGGATGCGTGTCCGCGGATGTCCGGCGTGATCGCACGGTACCGTTCACCGAGCCCGGCGACGACCGGCTGCCAACTGGCGCCGCTGCCGGTGAACCCATGCAGCATCAATACGGGGTGCGGATCACTCATCAGGCCCCAGCATCTCAGAAACCACGCTCCCCCACTCTTCCCGATCCATGACCGCAGTTGACAGCCATCTCATGCTCCGCGCCTTGATCGATGAGTTCGTGCGCTGCGGCGCTGAACACGCCGTCGCTTGCCCGGGGTCGCGCAACACTCCGATCGTGCTGCAGCTCGCGGCCAACGAGCGGCTGACCACCTGGTCGCAGATCGATGAGCGCGGCGCCGGCTTCTTCGCGCTCGGGATTGCCAAGAGCACCGGCAAACCGGTGATCCTCACCTGTTCCTCGGGGACGGCTGCCGCCAACTTCCTGCCCGCGGTGATCGAAGCGCGCGAGGCCAGAATCCCCCTGATTGTGCTGACTGCCGATCGTCCGCCCGAGTTGCGTGAGATCGGCGCGGGCCAGACCATCGACCAGACCAAGATCTATGGCGACACGGTGAACTGGTTCTTCGACCTCGGGATTCCAGAGGCGACCGCAGACCGCCTGCGCTGGACGCGGTCACTGGCATGTCGGGCTTACTGGATTGCCGCCGGGGGCCGCATGGGGCCTGTGCATCTGAACGTGCCGCTACGCGAGCCGCTGATTCTGGATGGACCGTTGCCGGCGGCCGAGCCCGGAGGCGGTGGCCGCGCCGCTGGACGCCCATGGGTTGTGCAGTCCCCCACCCCAACCCCAATGGTCCAAGTCCCTGTGGCGGGTCCACGGACGGTCTGGATCGCGGGCGACCTCGGTCCCGATCCGGAGCTCGGACGCAGGCTCGCGGCGCTGGCCGCGGCGGCTCAGATCCCGCTGCTGGCGGATCCGCTCTCGACCGCGCGCAGTGGGCCGAGCGCGATCGCACACTTCGACCTGATCCTCAGAGATCCCGGTGCTGCCGCGACGCTCGAGCCCGAACGCGTGGTGCGTTTCGGCGAGCTGCCGACCTCCAAGCCGCTGCGCCAGTGGCTCGACAGGCTGAGCGGCGCCGAGCACACGCTCCTAGCCCGGGACGACTACTGGACCGACCCGGCATCCCAGATCGGATACCGCTGCATCGGCCCGATCGCGGAGCTCCTGACTCAGCTTGAGCAGACGCCGCCGAGCTCTGACGACAGCGGTTGGCTGCAGCAGTGGACCGCTGCTGATAGCGCGGTCGCGCACGCGATCGCGGAGCCGCTGATGCCGGCCGGGCTGTCGGAGCCGGCGGTCGCAACGATGCTCGGCCAGTTCCTGCCGGCTGACGCGACGCTGTTCGTCGCGGCCTCGATGCCGATCCGCGACGTCGAGGAGTTCTTCCCGGCGCTGGCCGACCCGCCGCGGGTGATCGCAAACCGCGGCGCGAACGGGATTGACGGCACGATCGCCACCGCGTTCGGCGTTGCGGCTGTCAGCGACGGGCCGGTGGTCCTGCTGGTCGGCGACGTCACCGTCGCGCACGACATCGGCAGCTTGATCAGCGCCGCGCGCAATGACCTGAAGCTGACGATCGTCCTGCTCAACAACGGCGGCGGCGGGATATTTGACTTCCTGCCGGTGTCCAAGGAGGGCACCGCCTTCGAGCGTTACGTTGCGACCGCACCCGGCCTTGACTTTGAGCACGCCGCCACCCTCTACAACCTGGGCTACACGCGACCCACCAGCCCGGACGCATTCATCGCGGCGCTGTTGAGCGCAATCGCCGCAGAGCGCAGCCAGATCGTTGAAATCCGCACCAATCGTGCCGAGAACCGCGAGCTCCACGCTGCCGTCGAAACGGCGGCAATCCACGCGATCTCCGGCGACGTGCAATCGTCATCCGCCCACGACCGGTCGCGAGGCCAAAACAGCTAGGTCGGTTCGGCGACGAATATCTTGATGTCGCTGTACTGGACGCCGCGGTGGACCATACGCGAGACACCGCGCGCGAGCTGGTGGCTGTGGTCTGTCGCCATGGATGGGGCGACTACCGGCGAGGTCCTGAAAACGGAATAGCCGTTGCGGATCAGTGCCGGCCGCCGGCCACGTTTACCGACAAGCACGTTGGGGGCATTCCGAGTCGGCGGGCGGCCTAACCGGCGTTGGGGTGCCGTCCAGTCCGACGAGCACTCGCGGCCCCAGCGGGACGCGCAGTCTCACGGTGACTGTCCAGGCTCGGCCGAACGCTGGTGCGGCAGCCGTGCGGCTTCCCCGATAGACGGGACTTGGCACGATTGCTACCGCTGCGGGCGACTCGACCGCCTCTCCGCCAGCGAATGCCTCTATGAAAAGGTCGGGCGCGTAAAACGTGAGATGGAGGCTGTATCCGTCCTCGCTGAGGATCGCGCTGTCGTTGTTATACGCGATGTCGTGCGGATCCATTTCGCTTGCGAGTTCCCAGACACGGGCTGCATTCCGATCGAGCGCGACGATGTCTCCAATCAAGCCGTCTATCTGGAAGATCCAAGCCGGCAGAAGGAGCTCGCCGCGGTCGCCGCTAAACGGGGCCTCGCCATGCGACGCAGAAAGCACATGGAGTCGGTTGGCACCAGGCAGCGGTGGATTCACCAACTGCCAGGTATCAGCGAGACACTCGAGCGCCGCGGCCGGCACCAGCGGGTCGGCGTCAATCGACGGACCGAGATGTGAGCGTTTCGCGTCGCCGGAGACGAAGTTTCCCCGAATAAAGGCAGACGGCCCGACTAATACAGGCGGTCTTGGCTCGATCTGATAAGGAAACCCTGACCAGATTGCGACCGCGTCCTGTGCCTGCCGCAGACTGCGATCAGCGACGTCCTGCGATGACATCCCTCAACCTCCATGCGCGCTCGTAGACTCAGATCGCATCGATCATCTCACTGCTACCAAAGCCTTGGAACTCGAAGTCACCAACTCACCAGCACTTGAGCGACCAACGCGCGGATCAACCCAGCACCCTGCGGATCGGCCTCCGCGCCGCGGCCTGCCGGTCGCCGGCGCACACGACCGGAGCGCTAACGGCGCCAGCTGGTCGTCGCGCTGGGGGCGGGCCTGCCAAGGGTTAGGCTACGTCCTGGAATGGTGCTTTTGCCCTATTCCCCCGGGGATCAGGCTCGCTTTGCCGAACCGACCGACGTGTATTGGGCGTGCCGTAACGCTTACCGTGCGATCGGTGTCGAGACCAGCGCATTGGGCGCCGAAGTCCCGCTCTGCGCCTGAGATCGCGAGGTGATGGCAACCGCAATTGCTGCACCGCTCCCAAACGTCAAGCACCGCCCCTACGTCTTGCAACCGAGCTACCCGTACTGTCAGCCCTATCACGAACGGGAAGAGTTTGAAACCCATCATCAGACGAATACAACTTATGGCACCGGGATTGGGCTATCGATGATCGGGCTCAATGTAAGTGCACAGACGGGGTACGGTGCCAGCGTGCAGGTGAGCTTTCATGTGAACGCCACCGGATCGTGGTTCTGCGGTAACAACGGCGTTGGATTCCAAGCCTCGTCCTCATTTGAGGCCTACCAGCATCTGCCGTCGTGACGGGTTCCGTGGTGCGGTCGGGGCGCGGCGCAAAGATACTGTCTGTCGTGGCGGTCGTCTTGGCCGTAACCATGATCGCTGGTTGCGGTCAAGACGCACCGCGATTGCAGTTCCCGGAAGGGAAGTTCAATCCGTTTGGCCTGGTCATGGGAGGGATGCGCGCGAAAGAGGACGGCGACTTCGGGTCAATATTCATCTGTTTGTCCCAGCGGGGCCGGGCAACTATCACCGCCGTACGGCCCGTTCACCCCACAGGCGGCTTTAAGGTTCAGCAGTTCGCGGTGCGCCTAAACCCGCGCCTGAAAGGCAAGGAAGGGCTCGGGGGCGCAACCGGGTCGCTTTGGTCAAAAGGGTTCGCCGACAACCATGTCGTTGACATCAAGTGCGGCGTAACACATGACGCGGCGGTGGCGGACGAGATCGGGGTAGAAATTACGCGACCCGCACCCGCCGACGCCGGATCAGACGGGTTCAACGTCTATTACCGTTCGGACGGAGAAGCTGGGACGCTGAGAATCCCGTTCGTAGCGGCGCTCTGCTCCGGCAATCCAGACAGCCCAGCGTGCAAGCGTGCCAATCCGTGGCACTAAAGCGCTCCAGCTAACGGAACGCTAGGCGCCAGGACCGGCTACGCGGGAAACGCGCGTCGGATGCGCCGCTGAGATGGGGCATTTGTAAGCGCGGTCGTAGTGTGCGCGCCTGCCGGGCGGCGCGGATCATGTCCTTGGCGGTTTCGTGCACGGGTAGGTTGATGATGCTCACGACGACGGCGTACAGATCGCGCAACTGGATCTCGCAGCCTATGCCACCAAAGCCAAGCAGCGGCACGGCGTTAGACCTCATATAGCCCTAATACAGATGATGATCGCGATCACGAATGCCCCGCCAACCTATCGCGATACCCGCCAGCGCCGCAACTACCCCCGCAACCAGCATCAGCCAAGCTGAATTGAAGCCGATTGCATATGAGCAAAGACTCAAACCCATCGCTATAAGCAACCCAGCAAATCCAAGCCTCATGCGTCTAGTGCTGAGAGGAAAATGACGTCCAGGGTGCGGTGAGGCTTGGGTCAAGCGGCCTGAGAGACCTCCTCAAGGATCACTTGGTGGCCGAGCGCTTGGAGTTGAGCGACGAGCCTCTTTGTGATGCGTTCGGGGTCGCGTTTGCGGAAGTAATCGCCGCCGAGATCGTGGTAGAGCTCACCGGTGGACAGCATGTGCCAGCACGCGATCAGGATTGAGTGCTTGACAGCGCCGAGTGCTTTCTTGTGCCCGCGACGCGGTCGGAGACGGGCGTATTGAGCGGCGAGGTACACATCTTTGGTCCGGATCGCTGACATAGCGGCCTCCTCCAGCGCCCAGTCCAACCACTTTGAGCCTTTGCGGGTCGTTCCGGATCGGCGTTTGCCGGCGGACTGATCGTTGCCGGGGCACATCCCCGCCCATGAAGCGAGCTGCTTATCGGTCGCGAACACGGTCATGTCCACGCCGATCTCCGCGACGATGACTTCAGCGGTGCGCCGTTGAACTCCGGGGATTGTGCAGAGCAGTTCAACGGCTTTCTCGAAAGGGGCGATCTGTTCCCCGATCATCTCAGTCAGGCTGACGATCTGGCCGTCAAGAAAGTCGATGTGCGCAAGGATCGAACCGATCCACAGCCCATGGAGACGATCGAAACGGCCTTCCAACGCTTCACGAAGTGCCGGGATCTTGGAACGCAGTCGGCCTTTGGCGAGCTCAGCAAGGACCTCAGGGTCGGTCGTGCCGGACACAAGCGCGTCCAACATCTCCCGACCGGACTTGCCGAGAATGTCTGACGCGACGCAGTCCAGCTTGATGCCGGTGTCCTCCAGCGCCTTGTGCAACCGGTTCGCCTCCCGCGCACGTTCTTGAATCTGGGTCTTGCGATAGCGGGTCAGGTTCCTGAGCGCCCGGATCGGTTTCGGCGGCACAAAACTCGCGCGCAGCAGCCCGGCCTCAGCGAGCTGGCAGAGCCACTCGGCGTCCTTGACATCGGTCTTGCGACCAGGGACCTGTTTCACGTGCCGAGCGTTCACAAGCATGCAGTCGAAGCTGTCCTCCAGCACTGCCCAGATCGGTTTCCAGTAAACGCCGGTCGCTTCCATCACGACCTGAGTCACCCCGAAGGCTGAGAACCAGTCCGACAGCGTCAGCAGGCCCGTGACCGTGGTCGAGAACTCCGCGACGTGCTGCACACGGGCGCGTCCATCCCCGGGCACTCGCACGCACGCGGTGACCTGTTCCTTATGTACATCCAGCGCCGCTGGACGCTCAACTACCGTCTCCACGAGACCCTCCAGGGTCGAGATCGATGAGATCGTCGCCCGCGGGCCTCTGAGAACTAACGAGTCTGAGAATCGTGCTCATGGCAACAGTCCGGAACACCGGGGAGACCCACACACCAAACTAGCCTCGGGCTCACTGGCACCAAGAAAACGTCGGCGTTCATGGGCGACCCCGGAATCAAACCACCATTTTCATCCGCCCGCGACCGGCCGCGAGGCCAGCCAAACTAGCAGCAAGATGCATCGCCGTCAACAGCCGACCGGCGCTGCGAGCATCGACAGTGATACAACGTCGCTTGGATCCCTGCTGCCACTCCGACCGGGCAGCCTCCACAGGGTCCGCGAGGTGCACGACCGCGCCGGTCCGCAAGGCCTCAACGACAAACCGCCAGCCGGTCGTCGCTTCCGAAGCTACCGCCAGTCTGCGCCCGCGACCCCGGCTACGAACTCAAGCACACCTGCCCGGTCAGCCGGCGCGATCCGCGCACGCCGAACCTCACCGGTCAGTGTCAATCCAGTCACCAGTGATCTGCGCCCTATGTTGATCCAGCCAACCGTCGTCACTCAACAAGTCGCGGTTTGCTCTTCTACCGGCTCTTGGAAGGCGCCGTGACGACCGCCCCTTAGCGATACAAAGACCTAAACAGGCCCGCGAGCTAAGGCGCGAGGCAGCCGACAACGACGTGGAGCTTCTGGCTTTTGCTGACGACGACGTAGGACGAATCGGTTTTGCGGTCGCGATGCCCGCCAGGTTCTGACAATCCGCTGCAGCTCCCCATTGGCCAATCGTATGGGCGCTTGAGCCCGGCGATGATCTCATAGCGGCCGGTTGGAACCCGCACCGAGAACTTCCCGGACTTGCCGACATCTGCGTCAATTCGGTAACCGTGAGCACTGATGAGTCGCACCGTCCCGGCTTCCGCTTGACAGTGACAGCGCGTCCCTTTCCCGGTATTGAGCACTCCGCCTTCAATACCCAGTGTTCCGACCACAACACCTGTCGCCGGTCGAGGCACGGGCCCGATTGATGAAACCCGGTGCGCGCTGCCGCAGCCCGCCACCAAAACGGCCATGGCCATCACAACAATGAGTAGGAGCGAGCGCCTCATGTGGAAACACTACGCCGCCTGGTCCCGTTCATCACAGACTTCGCATAATCGTCCTCACCGAGTCATTACCGGCGGCCATCGCATCGCTCGAAAAACGCCGAACCACGTGAACCGCATCGTTTGGCTGGATCTGCTGCGCGTTGGCGGTCCTCGGCGCGGCGGCCGCGGTTGTGGCGGACGCCGTACTCGCTTGTCGTCCCGTTAGCCCGGTTTGAGCACCGACAGCATCGCCTGGAGCTTGACCTCGGTCTCGGCGAGCTCAGCGGCGGGGTCTGACCCGTCAACGATTCCGGCGCCGGCGTAGCAGGTGGCGCGCGCGCCGTCCAGCAGTGCGCAACGCAGCGCCACGCAGAACTCGCCGTCACCGGCGGTGTCGGTCCAGCCGACGGTGCCCGCATACCAGCCGCGGTCAAACCCTTCGAGTGCGGGAATCAGCTTCTGGGCGACGGCCGCCGGCTCACCTCCGACCGCAGGAGTCGGATGCAGCGCCCCGGCCAACTCCAGCACGCCCGAGCCGCCCCTCAATTGCGCGCGGATCGGGATCGCGAGGTGCTGGACGTTCGCGACCTTCACCAGCACCGGTTCCGGCGCGACCGTGACCCACACCGAGAACGGCCGCAGCGCGGCGCCGATGCCGTGCGCCACGATCAGATTCTCGTGCAGGTTCTTGACGCTGTGCAGCAGTTCCTCACCGAGGTGCTGATCGAGGGTCAGATCGCCGCTGCGACGCGTGGTACCGGCCAGCGCGACGGTTGAGGCGCGTTCACCCTCGCGCCGCACCAGCAGCTCCGGGGTCGCCCCGATGAAGGTCCGTTCTCCGCGTCCGACGGCGTAGACGAAGCATTCGGGGAAACGCTCGCGTAGGCCGCCGAAGAGTGCGGCGGGATCATGCGTCGCGGGAGCCTCGACCGTCACCTCGCGCGCCAGCACTACCTTCTCCAGCTGCCCCGCGCGAATCCGTTCCACTCCGCGCGCGACAGCCTCCTCGTAATGCGAAGGCGGCATCGTGCTGTGTACCGCGACGTGACCGGTGGGCGAGGGATCGAGCATCGGCATCGCCCCGGGCTGCAGCCGGCTGAGCGTACGCCGCACCCGCTCGACCACCTGGTCGGGGGTGTCGGTGGCGTCCACGTGGTCGGCGGCGGTGAGCCAGGTTTCGCTGTCCCGCGCGGCCAGTGACAGCTCCGGAACCTGAAGCGCCTCGCCCGCACCGAAACCTTCCCAGGCCGGGCTGTGTCCGCCGTCCGGCGCAAACGCGAAGCCGCCGATCGCGATCAGACCGCAGCCCGGCGGCCCTGCCGGCACGTCGCCGATCGCGCGTTCGGACATCGCGAGCCAGCGTGCCTGCGCGCTTTGAAAGCGATCCGTGGACTCAGACGCGGCCACCCAGGCGGCGACACCGAGACCGGCCACCACGCTGCCTCCGCGCGCCGGTTGGTCCATGCAGAACCAGGCCTCCCCCGGCTCCCGGGTGCGCCTGATAGTCGCGGCCGGATCCGCGATCCCGTCGATCCGTTCGCTGATCGAGACCAGCACCGGCTTGCCCGGGCGGGCACGTTTCACCGCCGCGGCCGCGTATCCCCGCAGCCGTTTCAGCGCCTCTGGGGTGAGGGCGGGCGGGGTGGTCCCGCTAGACCACCCCGATCCGTTACCGACTTCGAGCGGACGCTCAGGTCTCGCTACGTCCGCGCGCGATCGCGATCTCACCGGTACGTGCCATTTCGACGAGGCCGAACGGACGTACGAGCCGCTCGAACGCCTCGATCTTGTCCTGGGTACCTGTCACTTCGACGACAATCGAGCGGCGGCTAACGTCGACGATCTTCGCGCGGAAGATCTCGCAGACCTGCATCACCTCGGCGCGCGCCGGGCCGTCGGCGCTGATCTTGAACAGTGCCAGCTCACGTGCCAGCGTCGCCTCTGGCTCGAGGTCGCGGATCTTCAGCACGTTGACGAGCTTGTGCAGCTGCTTGGTGACCTGATCGATCGAGTGCACCGCGCCGTCGAGCGTCATCGTAATGCGCGAAATCGCCGGGTCGTCGGTCGGGCCTACGGCCAGCGTGTCGATGTTGAACCCGCGCCGCGCGAACAGTCCGGTGATGCGGGTCAGTACGCCTGGCTTGTTCTCGACGAGGATGCTGAGGATGTGTTTGCGGCCGGTGCGGAAGTTCCCGGCGGCTTCGAGCTCGTCCAGTGACAGCAGCTCTTTGGTTCCTGGTTCGCCCATGACTGTGGCCCCCACTCAGCCGACCATGTCACGCGCGGCCTGGCCGGGCGCAATCATCGGGTAGACATTCTCTTCGGCGGTAACGCGCACGTCTACGACGACCAAACCGTCGGTGGCGATCGCGCGTTTCATGTCCTCGACAAGCGTGGTTTTGTCGGTGAAGCGGTAGCCGGTGCCGCCGTAGGCCTCGGCCAGCTTCACGAAGTCCGGAGATTCGCCGGTAGCAACATGGCTGTAGCGGCGGTCCCAGAACAGTTCCTGCCACTGGCGGACCATTCCCAGGTAGCCGTTGTTCATGATGAAGACCTTCACCGGGATCTGAGACTGCACGCAGGTGGCGAGTTCCTGGATGTTCATCTGGAAGGAGCCGTCGCCGACGACCGCGACCACGGTGTCGTCGGGGCATCCCGCCTTGGCGCCCATCGCCGCGGGCAGCCCGAAGCCCATCGTCCCCAGACCACCGGAGTTCAGCCAGCGGCGGGGGCGATCGAACGCATAGCGCTGCGCGGTCCACATCTGGTGCTGGCCGACGTCGGAGGCGACGATTGCGTTGCCTGCGGTCGCCTCGTACAGCGCTTCGATCATGAACTGAGGCTTGATCTCGTTGTCGGTGCTGTCCTCATAGCTGAGCGGATACTTCTCGCGCCAGCTGTCGATCCGCCGCCACCACTCCTCCAGCCTCGAGGAATCCGGTGACTGCGCGCGGTATTCAGCGGTCAATCGCGGCAGGATGTTCTTGGTGTCGCCGACGATCGGGATATGCACCGGCACGTTCTTGGAGATCTCGGCCGGATCTATGTCGATGTGGATGAACTTCGCGTGCGGCGCGAACTCGGACAGTTTGCCGGTCACGCGGTCGTCGAAGCGGGCACCGATCGCGATCACCAGGTCGGCCTCGTCGATCGCGTAATTTGCGGTGCGGGTGCCGTGCATGCCGAGCATCCCGAGCCACTGCGGGTCGGTGCCGGAGAAGGCGCCGAGCCCATTGACCGTGCAGGTCACGGGCAGCCGATCGGACTTCGCCAGTTCGGTCAGCTCCGCGGACGCGTGAACGGTGCCACCGCCGGCGTAGATCACCGGACGGCGCGCGTTCGCGATCGCCTTGGCCGCGAGCCGGATCTGCTTCTGGTTGCCGTCGGTGGTCGGTTGATAGCCGGGCAGATGCACGTCGGTGATCGGCTCGTAGGGGATGTCGGCGCGGCTGAGATCCATCGGGATGTCGATTACGACCGGGCCGGGGCGGCCGGTGCGGGCGATGTGAAACGCCTCGTGCACTGCGCGGGGAATGTCCAGCGGGTGCTGGATCATGATGCTGTGCTTGACGATCGGCATCGTGATCCCGATCGTGTCGGCCTCCTGGAAGCCGTCGGTGCCCAGCAGCTCGGTGCGCACCTGGCCGGTGATGAACACGACCGGAACCGAGTCCATCAGCGCGTCCGCGATCGGCGTCACCAGGTTGGTTGCCCCGGGACCGCTGGTCCCGAGCGCGACTCCGACTTTGCCGGTCGCCTTGGCATAGCCCTCTGCGGCGTGGCCGCCGCCGGCCTCGTGGCGCACCAGCACGTGCCGGATGCCGGCGTCGTAGAACGCGTCATAGGTTGGGAGGTTGGCGCCACCGGGATATCCGAATACGACGTCCACACCTTCTGCCTTGAGACATTCCATCAAAGCGTCGACTGCACGCATAGCGCTCGCCTCCTTTCATCTGAACGGTTCACGGTGCGGACCACCCGCACACTGTTGATCAGCGCTGTATGTGAATTAAGGGAGCCGCTTGCGCGTGCTCCCTTATTAGTTCAGTCTAAACGGTTGCGGCGCCAGTTTCCGCGAACCGGACGCCAGTAGGCGAACTTTTGTTCAGCCGGTCGGGGCGCCGGGGCGGCGCTGCTGCATGCGTGCACTCGACGCGATCGCCACATCGGGGAACTCGAGCTCCTCCCCACAGTGCATGCAGACCGCGTCGTAGAGCATCACCACGCGGTGGCATTTGGGGCATTCGCGACGCAGCTCCTGGTTCTCGTAGCGGTACAGGACCGCAGCGATCACGCCTACGAACGGCACGCAGAACCCGATCAAAAACCAGGTGATGATCCCGCCCGCGCCGTTGCCTTTTATCTTCGCAATCACCGCGGCCGAGAGCCCGAAGAAAAAGAAGACGACTAGCAGCTGCAGCCCGCCGCCGGAGAACACCGTCGTTTACCTCAGAAAAGTGTGTTGAAGGCCCAGATTCCGGCGACGACCACGGCAATCGCGATGATGATCCAGAACACCGCTGCGATTAGTCCGATCACAAAATGAACGACGAACGCGGCGATCGCTATCAGGATCACCGCAGCTGCCGCGCGCCTCAACAGCGGCGGCTTAGATCGAGAGACCTCTGGCGTGGAGCTACCGGCTGGGATTTGACGTGCCATACATTCAGCGTACCGCGCGCGCCACTCGGCAACTTGATGAGTTCGTTATGAGCCGATGCAGGTTGGGCTTGCGAGCCAACGGCGGTCGGGCGTATGAGCCGACGCCGGTAGGCCTATGAGCCCTACCGGCTGATCCGCGAATCCTGCATGCTTGGGCGGTTCTCGGGCCTCACGCGGGCTATACGGAAGCGTCTGATCTGTAGGTTTTGCGCGCTCGTTCCCACCGTACGGTCATCGGTGAGGAGCAGCACCTTTGAGGAAGTTGGGTGAGTGGTCATGGCTGTCATGATCGACCTCCTGGCTGGTGGGGACACTGGCCCGGCGTACAAACCTGCCTTCGCCTCGCTGTCCATGCGGGACAGCGAGGCTCTCAGCAGGTCCAGTCACCACACAATAGCAACTAAGTCGACAGAGTTTGTGCAGTTTCTGAATACGCGCAGCTGCAACGCTGCCGGCACGCGGCGCTTGAGGTGTTCCCGCTGCCCGCCAGGCCCCGACTCGCGCTGGCCTGCTGGGGGCTCGGCTACAGACCCAGCTGTTCGCGGATCAGGCGGTTGATCTCGCCGCCATCGGCCCGGCCCTTGGTCTCGCGCATCACGTAGCCGACCAGCGGGCCAACGGCCTTCATGTTGCCGCCGCGAACCTTCTCTGCCGCGTCCGGGTCTGCGGCAAGTGCCGCGGCGACGATCTCGGCGAGCCCGCCGTCGTCGGCCGACATCGCACCGAGGCCCTCGCGCTCAACGATCGCAGCGGGGTCTCCCCCCTCCGCGACCAGCTGAGTGAGCACGTCACGTGCTGCGCCCTGGTTGACCGCCTTGTCGCTGACCATCTTGACGAGCGCGGCAAACGCCTCGGGCGTGACCTTGGACGCGGCCGGGTTTTCGACCTGATCCTCGGGCAGCCGCTCCACCAGTTGCGCCAGCCAGTTGGCGAGTGCCACCGCGTCGAGCGCGGGTCCGCCGGCCGTCAGCGCGGCCTCGTAATACGCCGACAGTTCGGCCCGGAAGGCGATGTCGCGGGCACGGTCGGTCGACAGTCCTAGTTCGCGCTCGAACCGCTCGGCCCGCGCCGCGGGCAGCTCCGGCAGCGCCGCACGCGCGGCCCCGAGCATCTCATCGGTCACCAGCAGCGGCACCAGGTCTGGGTCCGGGAAGTAGCGGTAGTCGTGCGCCTCTTCCTTGGACCGCAGCGAGCTGATGCGGCCGCTCACCGGGTCGTAGTGCAGCGTCTCCTGCTCAACCTTGCCGCCGCCGCGAACGATCTCGGTCTGGCGCTCGATCTCTGCCTTCACTCCCTGTGCCAGGTAGCGGAACGAATTCATGTTCTTCAGCTCGGTCTTGGTGCCGAGCTCGTGCGAGCCGGCCGGCCGAATCGAGACGTTGGCGTCGCAGCGCAGCGAGCCCTCTTCCATGTTCACGTCGGAGACGCCGATAGCCCGCAGCGTGTTGCGCAGCAGGTTCAGCCACTCGCGTGCCTGGTCGGCGGAGTGGATGTCGGGCTCGGTGACGATCTCGGCCAGCGGCGTGCCGCCGCGGTTGAAGTCGACTGCGGAGCGGTCGGCAGAGTGGATCCGGCCGCTGGCGCCCGCATGTACGAGTTTGGCGGCGTCCTCCTCAAGGTGCACGCGGTGGATACGCACGTCGCCGAGATGTCCGGGACCGCAGATCGGAACGTCGTACTGCGAGATCTGGTAGCCCTTGGAGAGGTCCGGGTAGAAGTACTGCTTGCGGTGGAACTGCGAGCGGCGCGCGATCTCGCAGTCGAGCGCGAGCCCGATCATGATCCCGTAGTGGACCGCCTCGGCGTTCACGACCGGCAGCGTGCCCGGCAGTCCCAGGCATCGCGGGCAGGTGTGGGTGTTGGGCGGGTCCCCGAACGACAGCTCGCAGCCGCAGAACATCTTGGTGCGCGTCTTCAGCTGCACGTGGATCTCGAGCCCGATCACGGGCTCGTACTCGATTGCGGCACTCATGCGTCACCTCCCAGCAGTCCGCGCTCACCATCGAAGGCGATCGCCTGCTCCATCGCGTAGGCCGCATCCAGCAGCCTGTTCTCGGCAAACGCCGGGGCTGCCAGCTGCACTCCCAGCGGTAGTCCGTCCACGAGTCCCGAGGGGATCGAGATCGCTGGGATTCCGGCCAGCGACATCGGGATCGTGAACAGATCGTTGAGGTACATCGCCAGCGGGTCTGCGGATTTGGCGCCCAGTTCGAATGCGACGCTGGGTGCGGTCGGCGTCATGATCAGGTCGAAGCTCGCGAACGCGGCCTTGAAGTCCTCGGCGATCTTGGTGCGCACCTTCAGTGCGGTGTTGTAGTAGGCGTCGTAATAGCCGCTGGACAGCGCGTAGGTGCCGAGCATCACGCGGCGCTTGACCTCGGGACCGAAACCCTCGCCGCGGGTGCGGCTGTACATGCTGTCCAGGCTTCCGTCGCCGTCGACGCGCAGCCCGTAGCGGACACCGTCGAACCTTGACAGGTTCGATGAGGCTTCGGCCGGCGCGATGATGTAGTAGGCGGACAGCGCATGGGGAGCGGTCGGAAGCGTGCAGCTTTCGACGCTTGCGCCGAGGCTTTCGACGAGCCTGAGCGTCGCGTCGAAGGCGGCACGGACCTGCGGGTCGAGTCCACCTTCGGTGGCGAGCAGGTCCTCGGGGACGCCGATCCTGACGCCGTTCAGGTCGGTGCGCGAGGGCAGCTCGATCGCGTGCGGATACTGCACCGAGGTGGAGTCGTTCTGATCCTGCCCGATCATCTGCCGGAACAGCAGCGCCGAATCGGTGACGTCGCGCGTCAGCGGACCGGCCTGGTCCAGCGACGAGGCGAACGCGATCATCCCGTAGCGCGAGCAGGAGCCGTACGTCGGCTTCAGCCCGACAATGCCGCTGAACGCGGCGGGCTGGCGGATCGAGCCGCCGGTGTCGGTGCCCAGCGCCCATGGAGCAAGGCCGCCGGCCACGGCCGCGGCACTGCCGCCCGACGAGCCGCCGGGCACGCGGGAGTGGTCCCACGGGTTCAGCACCGGCCCGAACGCCGAGTTCTCGTTCGATGACCCCATCGCGAACTCGTCCTGGTTGGTTTTGCCAAGCAGTCGCGCGCCAGCATCGGTGAGCTTCTGCACCACCGTGGCCGTGTATGGAGGGCGGTAGCCCTCGAGGATCCTGGATCCGGACTGGCTCGGGATCCCCTCGGTGCAGAACAGATCTTTGACGGCGAGCGGGAGTCCAAAAAGTGGCGCCTGGGCGGTTGCCGCCTCGCTTGCCGGCGCGGGATCAGCGACCCACGTATAGGCGTTCAGCGGATTGGCGATCGCGCGCTGGCGGTAGGCGTTGAAGATTTCGGCGCTGGAGATTCGCCCGGCGTCGACCTCCGCCGCGGCCTGCGCGGCGGTCAGCGCAATGATTGTGTCGCTCATTCGGCTGAAGCTCCCGGGCTCGGGACGCCAAATCCGTCCGGAGTCGGCTCCGGGGCGTTGGCCAGCGCGATCTCAAGTCGCAGCGACTGCTGAGGAACGTCGTCGCGCAGCGCGTTGACGAGGTCGACCACGTGTGCGGTCGGCTCGACGTCGGCGAGGTCCAGCGATTGGATCGCCTCAATGTGCTCGAGCACCTTTGATAGTTCTACGGCCATCTTGTCTGCCTCGGCGTCGCTCAGCTGAAGCCTCGCGAGGCGGGCGACGTGGTCTACCTGTTCACGTTCCAGCATCGTTTGGCGATTCTAGATAGCTCGTGGGCCGCGAGGTCGCTCGCGCCCGCGGTGATCAACAGCGCCCGCCGGCCGGGCCCGGAATCGGCTGCTCAGCCCAGCGGAACGAGCTCGATCTGCTGCGGGGCGTCAGCGGGGTCAACAGCGTCCCGGCGCAGCGATAGCCAGACCCCGACCACCAACAGCAGGCTGAGCACGATCGCCACGTAGGCGGCGGGCTTGCCGACCAGCACGTTGCCGGTGGCGCCGACCCCGACCTGCAGTTGCGGCGGGAAGATCAGCACGCGCAGGATCAGCCAGATCAGCAGCAGCAGCGAGAATGGCGCGAGCACGATCGTTGTCAGCACGGCCGGCGCCGGTCTTGCGCTCGTGGCCTGCAGCGTCCATGCCGCGATCCCGAGCAGCGCGACCAACACCGTCAGCGGGCCGATCACCGTGAACGTCTGCCAACCGTTGGCGCTGACGATCGCACCGCCGGCCGCCGCGACCTTCGCGAAGTTGCCGCTGACAGCGAACCAGGGGAACGCGAACAGCACGATCAGTAGCGCCAGCGAGCTCAGGCCGAGCAGCCAGTCGCCGAGCTTCAGACGGGATGCACGGAAGTTCATCGCCACGGTAAACCGCCGTCGCTCAGGCTGCGTCAGGTTGCGGCTGGGCTGCATCGCGCTGCAGCTCGGCGGCGCGCAGCGTGTTGCTGAGCAGCATCGCGATCGTCATCGGGCCGACTCCGCGCGGAACTGGCGTAATCAGCGCTGCCTTCTGCGCGACCGGATCGAAATCGACGTCGCCGACGAGCCCCTCATCGGTGCGGGTGATCCCGACGTCGATCACAGTTGCTCCTGGCTTCACGTAATCGGCGCCGATCAGGCGTGGGTGCCCGACGGCTGCGATCAGCACGTCCGCGCGGCTGCACACGGCTGCCAGGTCACGTGTGCGTGAGTGGCAGATGGTGACCGTCGCGTTGCGCTGCAGGAGCAGCTGGGCGACCGGTTTGCCGACCAGGTCCGAACGGCCGACGACCACGGCTTCGGCACCCTCGAGCGTGACGTCGTAGCGGTCGAGCAGCTCAATAACGCCGACCGGCGTGCACGGTCGCAGCCCGGGCGCGCCCTGTGACAGCAGCCCGACGCTCAGCGGCGTGAGCCCGTCCACGTCCTTCAGCGGCGGGATCAGCGCGGTCAGCGCCTGTCCGTCCAGGGGCTCAGGTACCGGTAGCTGCAGCAGGATCCCGCTGACCTCGGGATCCTCACCGAGCGCAGTGAGCAGTGCGGTCAGTTCCGCCTGCGAGGTCGTGGCGGGCAGATGCCGGTGCAGGTCGGCGATGCCGACCTCCGCGCATGCCTTGCGTTTGCTGGCGACGTACACCGCCGAGGCGGGATCGTCACCGACCAGTACCGTGGCGAGGCCAGGCCGCCGGTTGCCGGCCTCGATCCAAGCCTCGACGCGCGCCCTGACCTCGTCGCGTACCGCCTGACCGACCTCGGTCCCGTTGATCACCGTTGCTGACATGCGTTGAAGGTATCTACTTGCGCGTGATCGGAGCGAGCCCGGCAACAAGCTTGCGCTCCGAGCGATCCTTGCTGAAGCGGATCATGACGATCCCGCCGGGCTCCAGAGCGATCACCACGCCGTCACCGAACTTCGGGTGGGAGACGTCGTCACCGAGCTTGAACTCGGGCGTGTCGGACGGCGGTTCACGGCGCCCGGCCGCGAGCGCGCCACCGGTGGTCAGCATCGAGCGCAACGAGTTGGGCGACGCGACGCCCGAAGCTCCGCCCGCGGCTCCCACCGGACCCCAGGTGGACATCCGCTCGCGGAACGCTCCGACCCCGCGCGGTCGGATCTGATCCTGCTCGCCGTCGGTCAGCGTGAGCGGGATCTCGGCGATGAAGCGTGAGGGCAGCGCGTAGCTGAAGCTGCCAAACGTGGTCCGCTGGCGGGCGTAGGTGATGTAGAGGTCGCGCTGGGCGCGCGTGATCCCCACGTAACAGAGCCGCCGCTCCTCCTCGAGCTCGCCCTCCTCGAGCGCGCGCGAATGCGGGAACACACCATCCTCAACGCCGATCATGAACACGATCGGGTACTCCAGGCCCTTGGCGTTGTGCAACGTCATCAGCGTTACCAGGCCAGCGTCATCGGAGCGCCCGTCGGCGTCCGCCACCAGCGACACCTGTTGCAGAAACTCAGCGAGTGACTTCTCCTCGACCGACGCCGAGGCGTCGTACTCGGCGGCGACGTTCACGAGCTCCTCGAGGTTCTCGATGCGTCCCTGGGCCTCGATCGTGCGTTCCGCCTGCAGCCATTCGAGGTATCCGCTCTGGTCCAGCACCTCGTTCAGCAGCTGCGCGACCGAACCCTGCTCGCGCTGCTTTTCGCGCAGCGCGTTCATGGTGTCCATGAAGCGGCCGATCGCCTTCACCGCGGCGGCGCCGAGACCCGGGATCGAGCCGGGGTCCGACGCCACATCCCAGATCGGTTCGCCGGTCGTGTTCGAGTGCGACAGGACCTTCGCGACCGACGTCGCCCCGATCCCCCTTCGCGGCGAGTTCACGACCCGTGTGAACGCGCCGGCGTCCTGCGGATTCACCAGCGCCGTGAGGTAGCCGATCGCGTCCTTGATCTCGGCACGCTCATAGAACTTGGTGCCGCCGATCACCTGATAGCCGATGTCGGCGCGAACCAGCGTGTCCTCGAGCACTCGCGACTGCGAGTTGGTTCGATAGAACACCGCGATCTCGCTGCGCGCCGCGCCGCCGTCCACCAGCCGCTCGATCTCGCCGGTCACGAACCGCGCCTCGGCATGCTCATCGTCGAGCTCGCGGATCTTGATCGGGTCTCCCTGTCCGAGGTCCGTCCACAGGTGCAGGTCCTGGCTCGAGCGATTGTTGGTGATCACCGCGTTGGCGGCGTCGAGGATCGTCTGCGTCGAGCGGTAGTTCTGTTCGAGCTTCACGACCTCCGCATCCGGGAACTCCGCCTCGAAGTTGAGGATGTTGGAGATGTCGGCGCCGCGGAACCCATAGATCGACTGCTGCGGGTCACCGACCACGGTGAGGTTGCGTTCCTCGCCGCAGAGCAGCTCCAGCCACCGGTACTGGACCGGGTTGGTGTCCTGGTACTCGTCGACGAGGATGTGACGGAAGGTCTCCTGATACTGGGTGCGAACCTCCGCGAACATCTCGAGGATGTTCACGGCACGCACCAGCAGATCATCAAAGTCCATTGCGTTCATGCGGTGCAGCTCACGCTCATACAGCGCGTAGACGTCGGCGACGGTGCGCTCAAAGAAGCCGCCAACCAGCTGCGAGTACGCGGCGGCATCGCGTAAGTGGTTCTTGGCGTCGGAGATCTGGTTGTGGATCGCGCCCGGCGTGAAGCGCTTGGGGTCGACCCCGGCGTCATCCATGCAGCGCTTGATCAGCCGTCGCGAGTCGGACTGATCGTAGATCGTGAACTGGCGTGTGTAACCGAGCTTGTCGGCGTGCGCGCGCAGCATCCGCGTGCACGCTGCATGGAAGGTCATGACCCACATCGCGCGGACGCTGCGGCCGACCAGCAGCTCGACGCGCTCGCGCATCTCGGTGGCGGCCTTGTTGGTGAATGTGATCGCGAGGATCTCGCTCGCCTGAGCCTCACCGGTGCCGACCAGATGCGCGATTCTGTGGGTCAGCACGCGGGTCTTCCCGGAGCCGGCACCGGCCAGCACCAGCAGCGGCCCACCGGCGTGCATGACCGCTTCCCGCTGGGGACCGTTGAGACCCTCTAGAAGGCTCTGTAGTTGCTCGGCGGAGGCGGCCATGATCGTGCTTTTCACGGTAGCGTCTGAGGCCGATGGAGCTTGTGCAACAGATCCGCACCGCTTGCGCTTGGGTGGCTGCCCAGTCAACGCACGTGCGGATCAACGAATCCCGGCTCCCGGACTACGCCGCCTGGCTACGGGCCGAGTCCGTCCCCGAGCATCAGTCCACCCAGCTGCTTGCCGGCGAGGACCGGGAGCGGGCGGCGGCGTACTGGCTCACCTTGAACGCGGTGAACTTCGGCTCAGGCTGGTTTCCGACGCTGCTGAAAATGCCGGGTATGACCGGTTATCGCACGATCAAGGCCGGCGTCGACCGCCGCTTCAAGGACGACGGGCCCTGGAGCGCAGCCAAGCTGCAGCGGATCACGATGGCCGAGATCTCGACGCTGATGATGCAGGAGCCGCACCATCCGCTGATGCCGTTGTTCAAGGCCTCGCTGCGTGACCTCGGCGTGCACATCGAGCGCGACTACGACGGCAGCTTCGCCGCGGTCCTCGAGGCTGCTGGCGACTCCGCCGTGCAGCTCGTCCAGATCCTCGCCGGATGGGACTGCTTCGCCGATAGCTCCGAGTACGCAGGTCGCACGATTCCGTTCCTGAAGCGCGCCCAGATCGCGGCCGCCGATCTGCAACGCGCCCAGGCCGTGCGCTGGACCGATGGCGAGCGGTTGACGCTGTTCGCGGACAATCTGGTACCGCACGTGCTCAGACTCGATGGCGTGCTCGAGTTTGAACCGCGGCTGGTCCAGCGCATCGACGCCGGGGAGCTGATCGAACACGGCTCACCCGAGGAGGTCGAGATGCGCGCCTGCGCTGTCGAAGCGGTGGAGCGCCTAAGCCGCAGCTGCGGTCGAGCACCGTGGATGCTTGACGAGTTGCTGTGGAACCGGGGGCAGCTGCGGCGCTACAAGTCCGTGCCCCGCCCCCGGTCCCGCTCGACCGCCTACTGAGAGGCGGCGATAAGAACTACTTGGTCGCTTCCGCGACAGCCTTCGCGATCGTCTTTGCGGCCTTATCCCCGACCAGCAGATCGGCGCGTAGCGTGCCGCTCTCGGGGAGCTTCACGGCCGGGTAGCTGGCGGCACGGGTCAGGTTCTCGTCGAGCGCGATCACGGTGGTCTCGCCGCCGAACGGGGCGCTGGCGGTCGCGATCACGGTCAGCGATCCGCCGTCCGTGACCTTGCGTGCGCCGGCCAGCAGCTTGCGCGCGGTGAGCTCGTGCAGGCCGTCGAGCGTGTCGATCAGCACCACTGCGTTCTCGCCGCGGGCGACCAGTCGCTTGGCCTGCTCGACCACGAGTTCCACGGCGTGATCCTGGGCGTCGCTGGAGCTGCCAAGCGCGGCGCTGGCGCCGGGCTTCACAGCTCCCTGTGCCCATTCGTCGAGCTCTTCGGGGCGTACCCCGGCGAGCGCCGCAAACACCGTCACGGTCTTGTCCTTGGCCAGGATTCCCGCGATCGCCTTCAGCAGATGCGACTTTCCAGCCCAGCGCCCGCCGGTGATCACCACGCGCGATCCGCGACCGAACGGGGTCAGCGAATCGACCGCCTTGATCGTCTGGTCGCGGGTTCCGAGCTTGAAACGCTCGCTCGGGAACTCGGCCGGCAGGTCTTCGAAGCGGGTGCGCTCGGCGGCCTCGTCCGCGGGCTTGCCGTTGACCGTGTCGATCCGGACCAGCGACGGGAAGCGCTCGGAGCGATGCGGAGGACGGCGCGGTCCGGTGACCTTGTCGCCCGCGACCAGCTCGCAGCGCTTGACCTGAGCGGCGGAGATGTAGACATCGTCGTCGGAGGCCTCGGGGCCGTTCACGCGCACGAATCCGGAGCCGCCGGGCAGCAGTTCCACGACACCCTCGACGATGATCGGTTCGCTGTCCCTGCTCTCGCTGGTCTCGCGGCTGGGCTTGCTCGACTTCGCCTGGCTGCTGTCCTTGCCGGCCTTGGAGTCGCGCGGGCTGCGGCTGGAGCGGCCCTTGCTGCTGCTCTGGCGCTTGGCCCGCTCCGCGGCCTCTTCTTCGGTCTCGACGTCGTCCGCGAAGGGATCGACGTCTGAGCGCGCTCCCCCGCCGACGGTGCGGGTACGGCCGCCGCGGCGGCCGCGTCGCCGGCGGGTGCCGGCGCCGTTCTCATCCTCGTCGGTCTGTTCGCGCGTGCCGGCTGGCTCGCGGGTTTCGGTCTGATCGCGTGTGGCCGACGGCTCGCGCGTGTCCGTTGGCTCGGGCGTTTCGGTCGGCTCGCTGCCGTTGCCCGCACCCTTGCCGTTCTGGCGCCCTAGCAGCGCGTCGATGAGGTCGCCCTTGCGCAGGCGCCGGTAGCCGTCGAGGCCGAGCTCCGAAGCAATTGCGTGGAGGTCTGCGAGGCTGCTGGCCTCGAGCTTGTCGCGGTCTAGTACTGACATTTACTTCCTTCTTTTCTGGTGGATCGGTGGGCTCCGGCCGCGTTGAAGGCAGCGGTCGGCGATTCCCGGACTGCGAGCGTCGCTCGGCAGTCGCTAGTTGTGGTCCGTGAGGACCCCTAGGAGGGTAGCTGCTTCTCCCACCGCAACTGATCGGCGACCGCCAGCTCAGGGTCGACGTCGGCACTGCTGTTCAGCACTTCGCGCACGGCGAGGAAGTCATGTGCGGCGGCGACATCATGGATCCTGACCATGTGGGCGCCCTGGTCGGCTCCGTGTCCGAGCGCGGCCAACGTCCCCGCCAGACGTTCACGCGGACGGCGCTGCGTGATCGCGCCGACGAAGTCCTTGCGCGAGATGGCGAGCAGGATCGGACGCTCGTAGGCGTGCAGCTCACCGACTCTGCGCATGATCTCGATCGTTTGCGCCGGGGTCTTGGAGAAGTCCGGTCCCGGGTCGAGCATCAGCTGCTCGTGCGCGACACCGTGACTCAGCGCGAGCTCGATCCGCTGCTCGAGCAGCGCCTTCACGTCTTCGGTGACGCGTCCGTCGAGGCTCGCGTCACGCAGTTTCTGTTTGGGTTTGGCGCGGGTGTGCATCAGCACCAGACCGGCGCCCGTCTGCGCACAGACGTCGGCCAGCTCGGGGTGGTACAGCGCGCTGACGTCGTTGACGATCGCGGCCCCGGCGTCGATCGCGGCGCGCGCCACCTGCGGCTTATAGGTGTCGATCGAGACGGTTGCCCCGAGCGTGCCGGCGACCTCGCGGATCAGCGGCACGACGCGCTCGATCTCCTCCTCGATTGCGACCGCTGGCCGGTTGGTGACGCCCGACTCGCCGCCGATGTCGATCACGTCCGCGCCTGCTGCCAGCAGCTCCTCGGCCAGCGCCACGCGCTCGGCCAGCGACTGCCATTGGCCGTTGTCCGAAAACGAATCCGGGGTCGCGTTGACGATTCCCATCAACCATACGCGGCCGCCCAACTGCAGCTGCCCGCGCGCGGTGTTCAGCGTCCGCTCGGGAGCGATCATCGCGTTGGGCGTGGCGGAGAGCTACTCACAGCTGTAAGTGAAGCGCAACGATCAGACGCCCGACGGACCGCGCCACGTTCGGTTGTGCCTGCGACGTGCCGCCGCCGCTGCCGGCCAGCGGGGTTCCGACCTGCGGGCCGCCCGTCTGCGAGCCATGGCCGCTGGCGCCGGAGCGACGCGTGGATGCGGACACGTAAACCGGGAAGCTCTGCTGTAGCAGTGCCGGTAGGACCTCGGCACCGGTCCAGATCGGGGTCTGCACGGTGCCCTTCGCGTAGTCGACGAGACCGCTGCTATTGACCATCGCCTGCAGGTAGTGAATCGGCGTGCGCCCGCCGTTGCGATGGAACCCGGCGGGGCTCACCCCGACTGCGATCAGGCCCTGTTCGGCCCAGGCGGTTGATTGCGCGTTCGAGTTCGCGCCGCGCGGCGACCCGAAGCCGCCATCCCGGTTCTGGTCGCGGCGCAGATAACGGATCGCGCGGTTGACGCTGGCCGTGTTCGCGCCGGATGCTGCGTGTGCTGCGCCGGCGGCGACCAGCGCCTCCAGGGCGGCACCGGTGTCGTCCGGGTCGCTTGGTGTGCTGCGCCCGCCGGTTTGAAAGTTGAAGCCGCCGTCGCCGTCCTGTTGGCGCTGGAGCCAGCGAACCGTGTCTGCGGGCACTGGCGCGCCGGCAGCGCGCAGTGCCAGGATCTCCCAGCTGGTGAGGTTGGTCTGGTTGTGGACCGAGCCGTTGGAGCCGACGAGATGTTCGAGCCGGCGTAGCAGCGGAACGCCGTCTACCGCGGAGACCGGTTGACCCAATGCGCGCAGCGCGAGCACGGTGCGCTGCACCGATCCAGGGTCGCTCTGGTGGGATGCGACGCGCTCCAGGTAGGTGATCACGGCGCTTCCCGCGTCGCTGTTACCACTGATCAAGCCGGCTTTGTGTGCCGCCCCGATCGCAAGTGCGGTCCAGCCCGACGCCATCGTCGATGATGATTGGCCCGGCGTGAGCGGGAAGCCGCCGTCGCCACGCTCGGTACGCAGCAGGTACTCGAGTACCCGGTTGGCGGAGCCGTTGGCGCTGGTGGTCGCAGACGCCGAGGTGATCCACAACGCGGTGAGGCAGACGGCTGTGGCGGTCAACAGCGCCTTGACCGCGAACATCTGTCGGCGCGCGGACCCGCGCCCGCCGCGACGGGGCACGCCACGACAGGATCTGCGCTGAGGGTCTCGCGGTCTCATTGCGTCACGACCGGGAGCGAGATCACCTTCCCGTTCTGGATGGCGACCGCGAACTTGTCGTGCAGGCTGGCCGAATTCAGATGCCGGGCGGCCGCCATCACGGCGGCTGAGTCGGTTCCGGTGACCAGCCACGCGGGGGCCGTCTGAGTGCCATTCTGGACGGCTGCGATCAGACCGATCGAGCCATGTAGCGTCTTCGCAACGCCTCCGATCGGGTTCAGCAACGCCAGTCCGTTGTCACCCGTGAACTGCGCAAAGACGCCGCTATGGAACGGTCCGGCCTGGATCAGCTCGGAGACGATCAGGGGTTTCAGTTCCTTCCAGTTGCCGACGATCACGGTGTTCGAGTTGGGGCCGTTCTCGCCCCCGATCTCGGAGTCCCCAGCCTTCACCCCAGCCTTGTGCAACGTCTCGCCGACGAGGTCACAGGCGTTCTGGTCGACCGGTCCGCACTCGAGCAGCGTCGGCGCCTCACGACCGCCGTTGCCGTTGGTGAACGGCTCCGGGTAGGAGCCGACTATCGCCTTGGGCTGCGCTATCAGCCAGTTCTGCAGGTCCCACCAAACGTGATCGCCCTGATGCACGCTGGTGTTCTTGGGGAGCTTGCCGTCGAGCAAACCGTTGATGTACAGCATCCATTTCACGTGCGCGTTGTTGCTGCGGACGCCGTTGATCGAGAGGATCTGGTCCTGGCGTGGTCCGGTGGTGACGGTGAAGTGACGGCCGAGCAGCTGCAGCTCCGTCTGCGAACCGTCGATCTGCTTCTCCACGGCGGTACCGACGGTATGGGCGCCGAAGTCGGTGGTCACGTTCAGCAGCGCGTGCTTGGTTCCGGGATCGGCGCCCCCGCAGCCGGCGACAGCGACAGCCACCACAACGGCGGTGGCAAGCGCGACGATGCGGCTGACTGTGCGGCCGCTGGCTGAGGGATGGCGCATCTGGAACCTTTACTGCTGGACTTTGATAATCAGCTCGTCACGAACGTAGCCGCTCTTGGAGACCTTCACCGTGTATTCCCCGGCCGTCGTCGGCTTGAACTTCGCCGAGGATCCTGAAAGCTTTACGCCGCTCGCAGCATTCTTGGTCGAGTAGGAGAAGCTTGCGCCCTTTAGCGGAACCGCTTTGCCCTTCGCGTTGTAGGCCGAGACGTTGGCGGTCAGGGTGTGGCCGACGGTGCGCGTGCCGCTGACCGTGACGTTCAGCAGCTGCTCGTTGTAGTGCGCGTCCGGGAGCGCCGCGAACACCACATGCTGGCCGTTTTTGAGCGCATATTCGGAGGCACCCTCGCTGGCCTGCACGCCATTCACGTAGAACGCCCAGTAGTCCTTGGAGCTGAACGTATGCGTCTCCGACAGGATCCGCGTGATCTCCCACTCGTTGTAGGTTTTCGACCAGCTGCCACCCCAGTTTCCGCCGCTGGCTGTGTTCAGCAGCCCGAGCGCGGTGCTGTTTGCGGTCTTGTGACCGGAGCGTGTGAAGCTGCCGGTCTTGGTGGTCACCGTCTCGGGCATGATCAACGTCTTCTTCAGCCCTTCGACCCGCAGTGAGGCCGTTGGTGTGCTGGCCGCGACTGCGGCGGGCGGTTTGGCGGCGGTGGTCGCGTGCGGTTTGGCCGCGGCGGCCGCGACCGGAACAGTGACGGCTATAGAGCCGGCGACTGCGGCTGCGAGCGTGAGTACATGTTTGTGCTTCATCAGAAGCCACCCCTTTCCACGAGGGCTCGTTGGCTTGCGGTCGGAGCTGGTCTCCTGGCTTACGGGCTACACGCAGTCCCTTCCCGGTGCCGGCCGGCACCAGTGGTCATGACTGCGGCATCCCCGATCACAGTGGCGGGTCCGCTCCGGCATCGCACCGGATTCCCATCACTACCGACCTGGAACGTCAGGAATCGTAGAAGATCCGCGCCCGGCGCGGCCTGCTCAGCGGCAGCTTCGCGGGCTCAGACGGCGTAGCGCAGGATCGCTGCGGCCTCGACGTCAAGCGGCAGGTCTCCGCGGCGAATCGACAGCACGCGCGCGTCCGTTGCCAGTGCTCGCCGTGCGATCTCTTCGATCACATCGGGGTCGCCATCGTTCAAATGCAGCGTGCCCGCGTCATCGATGCTGCCGGGAACCTGGGCATCCATGTCCACCGCGAGCGTGTCGATCGCCCCTTGGGTCGCAGCTCGCGCGAGTTCACCGAGGTCCGAAGTCGCGCGACCGGCGTTGGAGAACTGGTCATAGCGCTCGGTCAGCTGCTTCAGCTCGTCGCGGTAGATCCCGTCGAGCACGCCGCGTGCGGCCTCCGCCAGCTGCCCCTCGGTGAGTTCGTCGGGGTTGCCCGCGATCGTTTCGTCCGCCAGCCCCGAGTAGCCGCAGAGGTGGCGGTAGATGCTCGCGATCGGTTCGGTCGCCGCCAGGATCAGTGGCAGCCCGGCCCCGTTCACCACCGGCCGGATCGCGTGGTCGACGGCGCGCGCGTACTGCGTCAGGCGAACCTTGCGGCCCTCGTCGCCCTGAATCCGCCCGTACGGGGCACGACTGCCGAATCCGCGCAATCCCGGAACCTCCGCTGCACCCGGGGGCATCCCGGTCCCGTGGATCAGATGCGGTGGCAGGTCGGCGTTGATCTCCACCAGGCGCACCGCGTTCTGCGACAGCGCCAGCACAAACGCCGCCTGCGGGAACGTCACCGCGCGCAGTAGTGGCGTGATCGCGAAGCGGTCGGAGACGCTCCAGTGCTCACCCAGCAGATTCGGCAACCGGAACTCAATCGCGGCGTTCGGAGTCGCGAACACCGCGAGGCTGCGACCGGTCTCGTGCCAGAACTCGGTGTCGTCGAGGAAGTCATCGAGGTGCTCACGCAGCGCCCCGAGCTCGCGCTTGTCTGCCGTTTGCGCGACCCGCTCGGTCGCCGCCTCGAACAGCGCACGGGCCGTGAGCCGGTTCTTGTCCGTCTCCTGCGTCTCGAGGCTGGTGGGCATGTAAACGCTGACACTATGCGGGTTGCGAGCGGCGGCGAGCCGTGCGATGTCACGGCGCGTTGGCATATCAAGATGCATGGCACGATCCTTTGGGCGTGGTGTCTGCCCCGGATCCTATCCGTAGACTCGTGTTCGATCATGGTCAATCTCACGCGCATCTATACCCGCCTTGGCGACAGCGGCGAGACGCACCTCGGCGACATGAGCCGGGTCGCCAAGACGCACCCGCGAATTGAGGCCTACGGGACCGTCGACGAGCTCAACGCGCAGATCGGCGTGACGCTTACGGTCGACTCGCTGCCAGAGCCCTATCGCCCGTGGCTGCAGCGGATTCAGAACGATCTGTTTGACGTCGGCGCCGACCTGGCCGCCCCCGAAGACCCCGAGCGCGAGCGACTGCGTGTCGCGCCCGAACAGACCGCATGGCTGGAGGCGCGCTGTGACGAGGTCAACGACACGCTCCCGCCGTTGAAGTCGTTCGTGCTCCCCGGCGGTACGCCCGCTGCCGCGCAGCTGCACGTCGCACGCACCGTCTGCCGACGCGCCGAGCGTCTGGCGGTGGCCTGCGGGCCGGACGTAAACGCGGAGACGGTGCGCTACCTGAACCGGCTCTCGGACCTGCTGTTCATCCTCAGCCGCGGCGCCAACGCAGGCAGCAAAGAGCCGCTCTGGCAGCCGGGCGAGTTCAGATGATCGACCGCTGATGGTTGTGGTCTTGGGTGACCACAACCACGCCGATTACGCGGTTTGGGCGCGAGAAACGACGATCTCCGGTGCTTGCCCGGTGCGGCGCACGTGCGCGTAATACTCGATGTCCTCGGGTGAGGCGACCTCGGCGCTGACGCCCTGAGCGAGCTCGATGCGCACGGCTTCGTACAGCAGGTCCTGGTAGCTCGGTGACTTCGCCGGGCGTCCCTCGATATCGATCATGTGCTCGCCGCAGATCAGAGTCCAGCCGCTCGCGGTGAGCAGCTGGTCGGCGTTCAGCTTCAACGGGTCCCCTTGCGCGGCCATCCCGCCGATCCCCAGCATCTCCGCGTGGCTGCGCTGACGCGCCTTCACGGCTGTCAGTGCGCGGGCAAGGCGATCGAGGTTACGGCCGTATGGCGCCGGGACGATCGCCGCCGGGCCTTCGGCGCTCATCTCACCACGAACCGCGCGCGCGACAGCACCGACCAGCACGTAGTCGACCCCGTTTGCGTTCAGCCAGCGGACGACCGCGATGGCACTGGCGGGAAGATGCTCGTAGCCTTTCGTTGCGACGGCAGGAGCATTGTCGATAGTGATGGCACGGTTGCGTAAGAGCATGAAGACACGTTCGTGGCGGTTGCCGCAAGTCCTTCACGGGGATTTTCGTCCGCCGCTCTGGGGAGCGGTGGTTACCGCGGCTGTGGCGATCGCCGCGGCCACTGTGGCCGTGTACGCGCTCAAGCAGATCGCGCCCGTGGTCTCGCTCAGCGTCGTCTATCTGCCGGCGGTGCTGTTGATCGCTTCGCTCTGGGGCGTCATCCCCGGGCTTGTCACCTCGGTGTTCAGCGCGGCTGCGTTCAACTTCTTCCACATTCCCCCCACCGGTCAGTTCACGATCGCCGACTCACGCAACTGGGTGGCGCTGATCGCGTTCATCACCGTTTCGCTGGTCGCGAGCGGGATCGCGGAACTCGCACGCAACCGCTCAGCCGAGGCCGAACGCCGCCGCGCTGAAGCGGATCTTGCAGCCACGCTTGCACGCGAGCTGCTGGGCGGAACCGACACACGCTCGGCGCTGGGGCTGACCGCCCACCGCGTGGCGATCGCACTGGACCTGCCCTCCGCTGCGATCGAGCTCAGGCGGGTGCCCTCCGACGCCCGTCGTCAGGCGATACCGCTGCACGCCCAGGACGGATCGGTTCTGGCCACGTTGCTGGTGCCGGCGACGCTGCCGGACGACGCCGAGACACGCCTTCGCACCCGCGTGGTACCCACGCTCGAGGCGCTGATCGCGGTCGCGCTGCGCCGCGACGAGCTCCAAGCCGAGGCCGTGACGACCGCGGCGCTGCGTCGCTCCGACGAGGTCAAAACGGCGTTGTTGCGCGCGGTCTCGCACGACCTGCGCACGCCGATCACCGCGATCGTCGCCGCCGGGCACGCGCTGGGTTCGCCGTCGTTGACCGACGAGGACCGTGAAGAGTTGGCTGAGGCGGTGCGGACCGAGGGTGAGCGGCTCGGTGACCTGGTGGAAAAGCTGCTTGACCTCTCGCGGTTGCAGGGCGGCGGGATCACGCCGCGACCAGGCTGGGTGTCGCTCGCGGACACGATCATGACCGCCGCCGACAGTGCCGGCTTGCCGGCCGGCGCTGTTCGAATCTCACTCCCGGACGACCTGCCTGAGGTGCAGGCCGATGCGGCGCTGCTCGAGCGCGTGTTCGCGAACCTGCTTCAGAACGGCTGGCGCTATGGCAAGCCCGAACCGCTGGTGGTGAACGCGATTCAGTCGGGGCCGCGCGTGATCGTACACGTCGTCGACCGTGGTCCGGGGATTCCCAGCGCGGAACTGGAGCGTATCTTCGAACCGTTCTACCGCGGCAGCGAAGGCGGCGGGCACGGCGGCTCAGGGCTAGGACTGGCGATCGCCCGCGGCTTCGTTGACGCCGGCGGCGGCGAGCTCACCGCCTCCTCGCTACCCGGGCAGGGCACGACCTTCACGGTGGCGCTTCCGATCGAGCCCGAAAAGCCGCCAGCCGGTACGGTGTTGCAGAGCGCATGAACGGAGACCGTCCCCGTATCCTCGTCTGTGACGACGAGCAACAGATCCTCCGTGCACTGCGCGTGATCCTGCGCGACGCCGGTTTCGAGGCGCTGCCCGCCTCAACGGTCGAGGAGGCGCTGGACGTCGCCGCGGTTCAGCGCCCGGACGGTGCGATCATCGACCTGATGCTGCCCGACGGGAACGGCATTGAGCTCTGCGCGAAGTTGCGTGAGTGGAGCAGCATGCCAATCATCCTGCTGTCGGCGATGGGTGACGAGGACGCCAAGGTCAAGGCGCTCGCGGCCGGCGCCGATGATTACGTAACCAAGCCGTTCGGGCCGCGTGAACTTGTCGCGCGGCTGCAGGCGAACATGCGCCGGACCGGCAGCAGCAGTGAGGATTCGGTGATCACCGCGCAGTCACTGGAGATCGACCTCGCCAGCCACGTCGTCAAGGTCGCTGGCAAGGAAGTGCACCTCACCCCCACCGAGTTCGGGTTGTTGCGCGAGCTCGCGCGTAACAGCGGGCGCCTGCTGACTCATCGTGAACTGCTGACGGCCGTCTGGGGCCCGGGCTACGCAGACGACACGCAGGTGCTACGTGCGCATATGGCGAATCTGCGCCGCAAGATCGAGTCCGCCGACGGACCGCGTCTGATCAAGACGGAATCAGGGGTCGGCTACCGCTTCGTTCCGTAACGCGCGGGCCGCTCGCGGCCGCGCCACGACAGCCGACGACACGGTCTGGTGGCTCAGGCGGCGATCTCGGCGCCGATGCTGACGGTTCTGTCCGACGGCAGGCCGAACTGCTCGATCGCGCTGGCCGCGTTGCGAGCCATGCCGATGAACACCTTCTGCTCCCACTTCGGCAGCTCGGAGTGGTCATCGGGGACGATCGTGATCCGTGAGACGAAGTACGAGGCGTTTTCGAGGTCGAGGTCACGCTCCAGCAGCAGTTCACGTCGCGCGGTGGCCAGCGCGCCGGGCAGGTCCGTGCGCTCCTGATATCCGACGCGTACACGGATCTGGCGGATGTTCAACGATTTGGCGCCGACGGTTTCGACCATGAAGCGCTTCTCGTCGTCGACGACAGGGACGCTCGCCCCGACCACCGACACGAGCAGCACCTTTTGGTGCAACGCGTTGGTGTGCTCGATCGAGGCCCGCAGTGCCAGTGGAGTGGTGTTGCCACCTGGGGTCAGGAAGATCCCGACTCCTGGAGCGCGTGCGACCTTGAACTCTCCGTGCTGCAGCTCTGCGAGCAGCTCGGTCAGCGGCCCCTCCTTGGCGGTGCGGTTGGCGGTCACGATCTTACGTCCGCGATTCCAGATCAGCATCAACGTTGAGACACCGGCCGCGGCTACGAGCGGTAGCCAGGCGCCGTGCAGGATCTTCGCCAGGTTTGCGAGCAGGAATGAGATCTCGACGGTCAGGAAGACGGTGCCCATCAACCATACCTTCCACCTGGCGGGCGTCCACAGCGCCTTATAGACGACAAGGAAGAGGATCGTGTTGAGCACGAACGTCCCCGTCACCGCAACGCCGTAGGCGTTTGACAGCGCGTTCGAGTTCTGGAAGATGAGCACGACCGCGATCACGCCCACCGCCAGCGCCCAGTTGATCACCGGGACGTAGATCTGGCCCTCGAGATTCGATGTGTGGCGGATCCGCAAACGCGGAAGGTAGCCAAGCTGCATGGCCAGCCGGGCGACCGAATACGAGCCGGAGATGACCGCCTGTGAGGCGATCACCGTGGCGACCGTGGCGAGGATCGTAATCGGCACGTAAGCCCATGACGGGAACATCATGAAGAACGGGTTCGCCTTGTTGGCGTGGTGGGCCATCACCGCCGCACTCTGCCCCATGTAGCTGAGCATCACGCTCGGGAACACCACCAGGTACCAGGACAGGCGGATCGGGCCCGGGCCAAAGTGGCCGCGGTCGGCGTAGAGCGCTTCGGCGCCGGTGACACACAACACCACACCACCGAGCGTCAGAAACGCGTCGAACCCGTGATCGACGAAGAAACGTATTCCCCAAATCGGTAGCAGGGCTTGGACCACACCCGGATGCTGTGCGACCTCGATCACGCCCATCACGCCGATGACCGTGAAGTAGAACAGCATGATCGGGCCGAACAGCGCGCCGACAGTAGATGTTCCGCGCCGCTGAATCACGAATAGCGCGAGCAGGATCGCGATCGAGATCGGTACAACGAGGTGGCTCAAGCTCGGTGACACGACGTCGAGACCGGCGACCGCTGACAGGACCGAGATCGCGGGCGTGATCACCCCGTCACCGAAGAACAGCGACGCGCCGAAGATCCCGAGTGTCACCATCAACACGTTTCGCGGCAGCTTGTAGCGCCGGATCAGCGTCGCCAGCGCCATGATCCCGCCGTCGCCGTGGTTGTGCGCACGCATGATCACGCCCGCGTATTTGATCGAGACGACAAGCGTCAGCGACCAGAAGATCAGTGACGTGATCCCGTAGACGGTGGCGGCGCTGATGTGCGAGGCCGCATGCTCGCTGAAGATCGTCTGCTCGGTGTAGAGCGGACTGGTACCGAGGTCTCCGTAGACAACCCCGAGTGCACCCAGCGCCAGCAACAACTTCGAACCGTGCAGGACCACGTCGCGGTTCTCGATTGCGCTGGGGTCCTCCGCGGGGGCGTCGGAGGCGGCGCGAACGCGCTCCCAGGGGCGCGGCGCCGGCCCGGACAGGGCCTCGGTGATCTCATCGGGCGTGACCGGCTCGTAGGGATCCGCGCTCGGCTCGGTGGTCTGCGGCTGGCCCGCGCCCGCGACGGCTGCCACCGGTCTCATCGTGGCCCGTTCCGGGGCCGTACCGTTGGTCGCCTGCGCGGATGCGGGGATCGACTCGAGCACGATCCGGCATGGGCGCTCGCGCATCACCGTGTTGATCGTCTGCGTCCAGCTGCTGCGCGGGCTCTCGGCCGTGGGCATTACGATCGCCCGGGCCTGCAGCGTTCGCGCCGCGTTCACGATGTTCAGCCCGGCCTGCGCGGAGCGTACCTTCTCCCAGTGTCCGCTCACACGCCGCCCGAGCTGAACGCGGGCCTCCTCAATCGCCGATTCGGCCAGCAGCTCGTCTGCAGGCATGGGCGTGTCCAGGGGCAGACTGGCCGGGACGGGAATCGTCACCAGCACATGGATGCCTCGCCGCCGCCGCGCTGCCAAACGCGCCGCGGTCGCCACGATTTCCGGAACGTAGCGACGCGGCTCAAACGCGACGAGCACAGCAGCTGCGTCGTTTTCGGGCTCAGAATTTGGGCGTGGCATGGCAGCTCTCGGGGCGGCTGGTGATTGGCAAGGCCGCGCCACTTTAGCGCCAAGCGAGGACGCAGACGAGTTCGCTGCGGCGTCCGCGTTGGTCAGACTCCAAACCTGTATGAAATCTGTATATCGATCCGCAGCCGGCGTCGGTCAGGCCGGGATCTGCGACCCGATCGAGATGGTTCTGTCCGGCGGCAGTCCGAACTGATCCGCTGCCCCGGCGGCGTTGCGCGCCATCGTCAGGAATACCTTCTCCTGGAAGCCCGGCATCTCCGACGGATCGGCCGGAACGATCCCGATCCGCGAGACGAAGTAGGTTGCGTGTTCGAGGTCGAGCTCGCGCTCCAGCAGCAGCTCGCGGCGCGCTGCTTTCAGCGATGCCGGAACGTCGGTCTGCTCCTGGTATCCGATGCGGATCCACACGTGCCGCATGTCCAGCTCCTTGGGACCGAGCTGTTCGACCAGGTAGCGGTCGGCGTCGTCCACCCGCGGGACGCTCGCATCCACGATCGTGACGATCAGGGCCTTGGCCTGCAGCGACTGCGTGTAGTCGATCGCGGCGCGCAGCGCGAGCGGGGTTGTGTCGCGGCCCGGACTCATGAAGATGCCGACGCCGGGAACGCGCACGACCTGCTTGTCGGAACCCTCAAGACCGTCGATGAACTCGGCCAGCAGGCCTTCCTTCTGCCTACGGTTGCGGGTAACGATCTTGCGCCCGCGGTTCCAGGTCAGCATGATCGATGTGAGCGTTGCGGCGATCAGCAGCGGCACCCAGGCGCCGCGCAGGACCTTCGCGAGGTTCGAGAACAGGAACATGAATTCGACCGTCAAGAGCAGCGCGCCGGTGCTGATCAGCTTCCACCTGGGCCATCGCCAGATGAAGTGGGCGACTGCCAGGAACAGGGTCGTGTCGACCACGAACGTGCCGGTCACCGCCAGACCGTAGGCGTTGGCCAGCTTCTCGGAGCTCTGGAACAGCAGTACCAGCACGATCACTCCCCCGGCCAGGATCCAGTTGATCACCGGGATGTAGATCTGGCCCTCGAAATCGGAGGTGTGGATGATCTTCAGACGCGGCAGATATCCCAGTCGCATCGCCTGGCGCGCGACCGAATACGAGCCCGAGATCACGGCCTGCGACGCGATTACTGTGGCGATCGTGGCGAGGATCGTCATCGGCAGTTGCCCCCAGGAGGGCACCGACAAGAAGAACGGGTTCTTGCGGTCGGCGGGATGTTGTAGGACGTGCGCGCTCTGGCCAAGGTAGTTCAGCACCACCGCGGGCATCACGACCGCGAACCATGAAAGCCTGATGGCGGCGGGTCCAAAATGACCGCGGTCGGCGTACAGCGCCTCCGCGCCGGTCACGCACAGTACGACGCCACCGAACGTCAGGAACGCATCAATTCCGTGGTTCACGAAGAACTCGACAGCCCAATTCGGTGCGAGCGCCTGGATCACCGCCGGGTCTGACACAACTCCCGTGAGCCCGACGATCGAGATCACCGCGAACCAGATCAACATCACGGGCCCGAACAGCCTGCCGACCAGCGCGCTCCCCTGCTTCTGGATCACAAACAGGATCACGAGGATCACCAGCGATATCGGAACGACCAGGTGCGTGAAGCTTGGCGACACGACCGAGAGCCCGGAGACCGCGGACAGGACCGAGATCGCCGGTGTGATCACGCCGTCTCCGAGGAACAGCGAGGCGCCGACGATTCCGAGCGTCACCAGTGCGACCATGTGCGGCACCTTGTGCCGGCGGATCAGCATCGCCAACGCCATTCCTCCGCCGTCACCACGGTTGTGAGCGCGCATGATCAGGGTCGCGTATTTGAACGAGACGATCAGCGTGAGTGACCAGAAGATCAGTGAGGTGATCCCGTAGACGTTGGCGGTGTTGATGGTGTGTGCGGCGTGGAGCCCGAAGATCGTCTGCTCGGTGTAGAGCGGGCTCGTACCGAGGTCACCGAAGACGACGCCGAGCGCCCCGAGCGCCAACACCGCTTTGGCGGCGTGCAGCACCACGTCGGGATCTTCGACGCTGGTGTCCTCCTCCCCGGAGGACGGCTGTGCCTTGGGAACGTTCTGCCACGGCCGCAGCGTCGCCCCGGACGCGTCTGTCGCAGTGGCTGCGGCGTGGCGCCGCGCCGCCTTCTTGGCGGGCACGATCGGCTCGGCGATCGTGCTGCGAGCGAGCGCCGTGACCCGCGGCTCCTCCTGCCCGCGCACCGCGGCCGGTATCGACTCTACGATCACGCGACACGGGCGCTCACGCAGCACCATGTCGAGCGTCTGGTTCCAATCACCGCGACTGGAGCTTGCGTTGGGCATCACGATCGTGCCCACACTGCTGGCCTGCGCCTCATGGATGATCTGGCGCCCGCCCTGTCCGACGCGCACCTTCTCCCAATGGCCGGTCACCCTGCGCCCGATCTGGACGCGAGCCTCCTCGATCACTGATTCTGCGAGGTGTTCCTCCTCGGGCATGCGTGTGTTCAGCGGTACGCTCGCCGGCACTGGGATCGTGATCATCAACCGCAGCGATCCGCGATGGCGGGCGGCCAGTCGCGCGGCGGTAGCCATTACTTCGGGCACGTAGTCGCGGTAGTCGAACGCCACCAGGATCGACTCATATTCCTTCTCGACATCGTGCGCGACCCCGGTCGCGCCGTGATGCGCGCCGCTGTCTGTGCGTCGATCAGTCATCGCCGCTGTCGCCTGGATGCCGGAGCTTGATCAGTCATCGCTATCGCCGCTCTGCGTTGCGCCATGCTGCTGCTTTTCAGCGGGCGCGGCTGCCTGCGTCGCCGAGCTTCTGGCTGGAGCGGTCAATATCACCCGGCACGGCGCCTTATCGACAACGTAGCTCGTGACCTCGCTCACGGGCTTGCTGGTGCGGCGGCTTTCAGGATCGGGGTCGGCCGACAATACGATCGCCTCAACCCCGCGACGTCGTGCTTCCTGAACGATCCCGGCGCCGACCCTGCGTGCCCGCACCACCGCGGTTGCGACTTCGACGCCCTTGTACTCCTCGCCGATCGCCTTGGCTCGCTTTAGTGCGGCGCGCCCGCTGTCCACTTGTCCGGGAGGCAGTGGCGCGTCTAGCGCCAGCGCCATCGGCACCGGAATCACGTAGATCGCCTCGATCGTCGCGCCCTCGACGTCGACGTCATCTTGGCTCTCGCCGGCCAGGCGCCCCGCGGTCTGAACGATGTCGTCGTCGAGCGCGTTGCCGAAGACCGGCACCAAGATCGAACCGAACGAAACCTCCCTCGCCGCCTGGCGCAATGCCCGGTCCGGAATCACCACCCGCTTCAAGATCGGGCGACCCGACGCCTTGCGATAGATCACGTACAGCAGCACGCCAACGAGCAGCCAGCCGAGTCCCACATAGCGGGCACCGGAATGGAAGATCACCAGGATCAGCAACCCGGCCGCGGACATGATCGCGCCGAGCACCGCCGGCAGCGGCACGCGCGCATCACCGACGCGGATCGAGAACGGGACCTGGTAGTCGCGCTCGAGGCTGGGCTCACGGAAGCGCATCACGATCACCGACAGGTGCGCGATCGTGAATGTCACCAGCGCACCGAACGCGTAGATGTCGACCAGCACTCCGAGGTTCGCCGGGATCACCAGCCCTACGGCCGCGAGCGCGGCGACGATGATCACGATGAACGGCGTGTTCCAGCGCGTCGAGAGCCTCCCGATCGCGCTCGGGATCTGACGATGGGTCGCCATCGAGTAGCCGGCCCGCGAGACTCCGAGCATGCCTGCGCCCGAGGCCGCGACCAGCCCGACCGCCCCGGTGATGCCGATCAGGTACTTGAACACGTCCGCGAACCCCTGCGGCTTCAGCGATTCAGCGATCCCCAGCATCGGGGCGTTCACGTGGCGGGTACCGAGCTCGGTGAGTCCGTTGTGGACCGGCAGCGCACCGATCCCGACCACCGCGATCCCGACATAGACCACGACCACGGCCGCAGAGGCGGAGGCGATCGTGCGCTTCAGCCGCGTCGGCGTGAGCTTGGTGTCGACGGCCAGGCTCGTTGCCGCTTCGATGCCGGTGAACGCCACCACTGTCAGCGGGATCGCGAACCCGAGATCCTTGAACGTCGGCGCCGTGCCCAAATGCACCGACTCGGTCAGGTGCGAGGGATCGAACACCAGGATCAGTCCAAATACGATCAGCAGTACCTGAACCAGCAGGTCAAAGCCGCTGAACAGCAGCTGGCGCCGCATGCCGCGGGCACCCGAGCCGCGCACGACGTCGAAGGTGATCACGGCGATCACCGCGATCGCGGTGATCACGCGCGCATCCCCGTGGCCGAGGGTTGGCCAGAACACGGCTAGGTAGGCGGGAACCGTCAGCGCCGCGACCGCGATCAGCAAGATGTAATCGAGCACGATCGACCAGCCCGATATGAACCCGACGAGCTCGTTGAAGGCGAACCGGGCAAAGGTCGGCGAGCCGCCCCTCTGCGGATGCAGCGAGGCCCCTTCCGCGTAGGTCATCGCGGTGATCTGGAAGAACAGACCGGCGACGATGAAGATCTCCGGGGTCAGCCCCTGGGCGTGTCCGGCGACGACCCCGAGCGCGAAGTAGATCGAGCTGATCGAGGTCGCGTAGATGATCGCGAACAGCACCCGGGCGTTGATCATGGGACGCGCGGGGGCTTGTTCGGTACCGGTCTTGCTGGACTCCTGGCTCATCGCCGCTTGTGTCCGATATAGAGGCGGCCGGCGCCCGCAGCCATGAACAGCACGCCCAGTATCACGCCGGTCGCGACCGCTCCCCCTCCGGCCGCGAAGGTACGGATCACGATCGCGATCCCGATCGCGAAGATGACAACCGACAACAAACTGGTACTCGCCTCATGCCTGCCCATTCACAGCCCCGGACTCTCCATAGGTCACGAGTAGATTAGGTGGTCGGACGACGTTCTGACGCGCGGGCGGCGTACGCGCGTTATATGCGTGCGTGCGCGACGCGCTTTCGGCGTGCTCGCAGCCCGTGCGCAGCGCGTGTTACTGCGAGGGATGCCACCATGAGGGTCACAGGTCTGTCGCTGATGGACCAATACGCCCAACCGGCCCTGGGAGACGCTCGCCATGAACCGTGAGACCCTGACAATTCTCGACAACCGCAACGGGCACAGCTTCGAGATTGCGATTACCGATGGCGCGCTGAACGCCGCCGATCTCATGGCTCCCTTCGACACCAACGCTGGGCCAGGGCTGGCGATCTACGACCCCGGGTTTGCGCACACCGCGGCATACCGCAGCGCGATCACCAATATTGAGGTGGTGCCGGGTCTGCTCGAGCATCGCGGCTATCCGATCGCCGAGCTTGCGGAGCAGTCCTCGTTCCTGGAGGTTGCGTACCTGCTGATCCACGGCGAGCTTCCAACCGCAGCCGAGTTCGACACCTGGACCAACGAATTGTCGTCTCGCAAATTCGTGCACGAGAACGTGAAGACCTTCATTACCGGCTTCCGCTATGACGCGTCGCCGATGGCGATGCTCGCCGCGGCAGTCGGCGCTCTCGGTGCCTTCTATCCGGATGCCGGCGACATTCGCCACGCTGAAGCCCGCCACTATCAGATCCTGCGTCTGATGGCGAAGATGCCCACGCTGGCGGCCTACGCGTTCCGGCATGGGACGGGGCGCCCGTTCGTCTACCCGACCGACGGTCTCTCATACGCCGACAACCTCCTCTCGATGCTGTTCAAGATGAGCGAACTGGAGTATCACGCCGACCCCGCGGTCGCGCGAGCGCTCGACACGCTGCTGATCGTCCACGCCGATCACGAGCAGAGTGCCGCCACCACGGCGGTACGCGCGGTCGGCTCCTCATACGTCGATCCGTATGCAGCAGTGGCGTCCGGGGTCTATTCGCTGTCAGGCCCTCCGCGCGGGCGCGCCGACGCCGATGCTCTGCAGATGCTTGCGCAGATCGGGTCCGTCGATCGCGTGCAGCCATACCTTGATGCCATGAAGGCCAGTGGCGATCGCATCATGGGCCTCGGCCACTGGATCTACCGGGCACCCGACCCACGTGCCGCGATCCTGCGCGGACGCCTACGCGAGCTGGCGGAGGTCGGGCTGGGGTCGCCGCTGTTGGCGGTGGCCGACGAATTGGCCCGACAGGTCACAGATGACGAATACTTCGTGTCTCGCGGGATCTATCCCAACGTGGATCTCTATTCGGGCCTCACCTACCAGGCGATCGGCATCCCGGAGTCGATGTTCGGCGTCATGTTCGCTCTGGCGCGCTCTGCCGGCTGGATCGCCCAGTGGAACGAGCTGGTCTCCGACAGTGAGCAAACGACAGTGCGCCCGCGCCAGATCTACATTGGTTCTGAGCGCCGCTCATACACCCCGATCGATACGCGCTGACAGATGTGGCCGGCGGTGGATCCGCAATCGTCACAGACGCGTCGTGCTCTGTGAGGGATGCGGGCCGACCGCTGATACGGGCGGTGTCATCGGCCGGTAGCTGAACCTTCACAAGATCTTTATGGCGACGGTCCCGTTCTGCACGGGCCCTTCACGCGGCCGGTCCGAAGATCATCTGCATGGACATCGTCGCAATCCTTCTAGGCGTCTTGTTGTTCGTGGTGTTCTGGGTTCTGATCGAGGGAATCGACCGGATATGAACGCCTCGGACCTCATCGGCCTGATCATCTCCCTGGTGGTGTGCGCGTACCTGCTGTACTCGCTGCTCAGGGGGGAGAAGTTCTAAATGACCTTCTCCGGCTGGCTCACCATCATCCTCTTCGTCGTCCTTCTGACGGCGCTGGCGCTGCCGCTCGGCAGCTATATGGCCGCCGTGTACAACGGCGAAAAGACCTTCCTAACTCCGGTGATGAAATACCCGGAGAACTTCCTGTATCGGATCATGGGGGTGGACCCCAACCACCAGCAGAACTGGAAGGGCTACGCGAAATCCGTTGTGCTGTTCAGCCTTGCGGGTTGGTTGCTGCTGTATTTCATTCTGCGCACGCAGACGCTGTGGAACTTCACCGGGCTGAACCCGATGCACTACCACTCGGCGCCTGCGAACGTCACGTTCAACACGGTCTCGTCGTTCGTGACGAACACCAACTGGCAGTACTACGGCGGCGAGACGACGATGAGCTATTTCAGCCAGATGGCTGGGCTCGCCGTCCAGAACTACGCATCGGCGGCCGTCGGCATCGTCGTCGCGGTTGCCCTGATCCGCGGAATCATCGGCCGTAGCGGCGACTCGATCGGAAACTTCTACCAGGACGTCATCCGCACGATCTTCTACGTGCTGTTGCCAATCAGCGTGATCGTCGCGCTGGTGCTGGTCTCACAGGGCTCGATCCAGAACTTCAGCCACTACCTGAGCCTCACCGGAGTCCAGCACCTCGGCCAGCAAATCGCGATGGGGCCGGTCGCCTCGCAGGAAGCGATCAAGCTGCTGGGCACGAACGGCGGTGGATTCTTCAACACCAACTCCGCGCATCCGTTCGAGAACCCCAACGGCTTCACGAACTTCGTCGAGATGTTGACGGTGCTGGTGATTCCCGCAGCGATCGTGTTCGCCTACGGCAAGATGGCCGGCGCCAAGCGCCAGGGCTACACGATCTACGGAACGATGATGGTGATGTTCCTGGGCGCAGTGATCGTCTGCTACATCGCAGAGGCTCACGGAACCCCAGCCCAGCATGCGGTCGGACTGCACGGTGGCAACATGGAGGGCAAGGAACAGCGCTTCGGCATTGCCGGCTCGGCACTGTTCGACGTCGTCACCACGGTCACGTCATGTGGCGCGGTGAACTCCGCGGTCGAGTCCTATACGGGCATCGGCGGGGCGGTGATCTTCGGCAACCTCTCGTTCTCCGAGGTGATCTTCGGCGGCGTCGGCACCGGCCTCTACTCGATGTTGATGTACGTGGTGCTGGCGGTCTTCATCGGTGGACTGATGGTCGGCCGCACGCCGGAGTACATGGGTAAGAAGATCGGGCCACGCGAGATCAAACTCGTGGCGCTGGGGATCTTGGTGACGCCATTAATGGCACTGATAACCACCGCGCTGGCAACAGCATCCAGCGCGGGCAGGGCGTCGATCGACACCGCCGTAACCGGTGCCGGCCCCCAGGGCTTCAGCGAGAGCTTCTACGCCTATCTGAGCCAGGCCAACAACAACGGCTCAGCGTTCGCCGGATACACCGGCTTCGTTCAGCCCAATGCGGGCAACCTCGGTAGCCACGGGATCACCTTCGCCGACATCCTCGGCGGGATCGACATGCTGGTCTCGCGCTTCGCGCCGATCCTGTTCGCGCTCGCGATTGCGGGCGCACTCGCCGGCAAGAAGGTCAGCCCCGCAGGCCTGGGAACGATGCGCACCGACAACGCCACCTTCGTGGTGCTGCTGATCGGCGTGATCATCCTCGTCGGCGCACTGACGTTCTTCCCCGCATTGCTCATCGGTCCCATCGTCCAGGGCCTGACCGGCCACCTCTACTAGGAGATCACGGACATGCGTAAAGAGATCAAACGCGCGGTGGTCGGGATGCTGGCGCTGACACTGATGCTCGGCATCATCTATCCGCTCGTGATCACTGGGATCAGCCAGGTGGCGTTCTCGGGCAAGGCCAACGGCTCGAAGATCTATGTTGACGGCCGCCTGGTCGGCTCCTCGCTGATCGGACAGGCGTTCACGACCGCCAAGGGAGTGCCGCTGCCGCAGTACTTCCAGTCGCGGCCGTCCGGCACTACCCCAGCCTATAACGACGGTGCCACGAGCTTCGCGAACCTCGGGCCGAACTCGAAGATCACGCGGCGCACCTACACCAGCCGGATCGCTCAGTACATCGCTTTGAACGGCAAGTACTACCCCGGTGGTCTCACCGCCGCGAGGGTCCCGGTCGACGCGATCCAGACCTCGGCGTCTGGAGTTGACCCTCAGATCTCGGTCGACAACGCCGATATCCAGGCATATCGGGTGGCGGCGGTGCGGCACATCAGCCGCGCCAGCGTCGACCACCTCATCTCGCAGTACACCAGCGGCCGCGGCCTCGGATTCTCCGGAGAGCGGGGAGTCAACGTGCTGGAACTGAACATCGCCCTCAACAAGCTGCGCTAAGGAGCAAAACATGAGCGCAATCTCCACAAACCCCGGTTCCCCGTCTCCTGCCTCGCCGCAGGAGAAGCAGGCGATCTCCCTCTTCCAGAAGGACATCCTGCTGCGCACGCTGAAGGACTCCCTAATCAAGCTCGACCCGCGCGTACAGATCCGCAACCCGGTGATGTTCGTGGTCGAGATCGGCGCGCTGATCACCACCGTCACCTGGATCATCCAGATCTTCGGCGGCCACTTCGGCGGCAACGACCCCGGCTGGTACACGCTCACGATCAGCATCTGGCTGTGGCTGACTGTGATCTTCGCCAACATGGCCGAGGCCTTCGCCGAGGGCCGTGGTCGTGCGCAGGCGGACACGCTCAAGGCGCTGCGGCAGGAAACCACCGCAGTCATGCTCGACGGCTCCAGCAAGCGCGCCGACGAGCTCACCCGCGGCGACCGCGTCGTCGTGGTGGCCGGGGAACTGATCCCCGGTGACGGCACCGTCATCGAAGGCATCGCATCGGTCGACGAGTCCGCGATCACGGGCGAGTCCGCCCCGGTGATCCGCGAGTCGGGCGGTGACCGCTCGGCAGTGACGGGCGGCACGCGCGTGCTGTCGGACCGCATCGTGGTCGAGATCACGCAGGAGCCGGGCGAGTCGTTCCTGGACCGCATGATCGGCCTCGTCGAGGGCGCCGAACGGCGCAAGACGCCAAACGAGATCGCATTGAACATCCTGCTCTCAGGACTGACGCTGATCTTCATGATCGTGGTCGTCACGCTGCGGCCGTTTGGTCTGTTCGCCCACACCGATATCTCCGACACGACGCTCATCAGTCTGTTGGTGGCACTGATCCCGACCACAATCGGCGCGCTGCTCAGCGCGATCGGCATTGCCGGCATGGACCGGCTGGTGCGCCGCAACGTGCTCGCCTTGTCGGGGCGCGCGGTTGAGGCGTCCGGTGACGTTGACGTGCTGCTGCTGGACAAGACCGGCACGATCACGATCGGGAACCGCCTGGCGGCGGAGTTCCTGCCGATGCCGGGTGTCTCCGAAGCCGAGCTGGCTGAGGTCGCACAGCTGTCGTCATTGGCGGACGAGACTCCGGAAGGACGGTCGATCGTGGTTCTCGCTAAGCAGTACGGGATCCGCGAACACGACATGGCCGAGATGAACGCTCACTTCGTGGAGTTCACCGCGCAGACCCGCATGAGCGGCGTCGACGTGGACGGCCACCAGCTGCGCAAGGGCGCCGGCGACGCGATCATCAAGTGGGTCACGACGCAGGGCGGCAAGCCGCCGGCGGAGCTGCAGACCACGCTCGACAAGATCGCACGCGAGGGCGGAACGCCGCTGGCGGTCGCCCGCGACACCCAGGTGATGGGCGTGATCTACCTGAAGGACACGATCAAGGACGGGATGCGCGAGCGCTTCGACCAGCTCCGCGCGATGGGCATCCGCACGATCATGATCACCGGTGACAACAAGCTCACCGCGGCCAAGATCGCCGAGGAAGCCGGAGTCGACGACTTCCTCGCGGAGGCCACCCCTGAGGCCAAGCTGGAGCTGATCAAGGATCAGCAGGAGGGCGGCCGGATGGTGGCGATGACCGGTGACGGCACCAATGACGCGCCGGCGCTCGCGCAGGCGGACGTTGGTGTGGCGATGAACACGGGTACTCAGGCCGCGCGCGAGGCCGGCAACATGGTCGACCTCGATTCCAATCCGACGAAGCTCATTGAGATCGTCGAGGTCGGCAAGCAGCTGCTGATCACCCGTGGCGCGCTGACGACGTTCAGCATCGCCAACGACGTGGCCAAGTACTTCGCGATCCTGCCCGCGATCTTCCTGACCACCTGGGCCTATGTCGGAAGTCACGGCCAGGGCCCGCTGCACGTCCTGAACATCATGAATCTCGGCAATCCGCGGTCAGCGGTGATCAGCGCGATCATCTTCAACGCGCTGGTGATCCCGCTGCTGATCCCGATCTCGCTGCGCGGCGTGAGGTACAAGCCGGTCGGTGCGAGCGCGCTGCTACGCCGCAACCTGCTGATCTACGGGCTCGGCGGGCTGATCGCGCCGTTCATCGGGATCAAGCTGATCGACCTCGTCGTTCACGGGATCTTCGGAGCCTGAGGACCGGTCATGGCATCGCTCAGGCACATAACACGCCTTGGAGAGGGCTCCCTAGTCCCAAGAAAGGAAGTGAAGTAGTCATGGCGACCTCATCCGCAATTCGCAGGGGAGTCATGGTCCCAAGCCTCGGGCGGGAGGGGCGGTTCACACCGCTCCGTGCCCGACTGAGCGCCAGCAGCATCGACGCCAAGCTCGCCGCCGGCGTGCCCGCATGGGAATCACCGGTGTACGCGGCACGCGCTCGGCAGCTGACCAGCGCAACTATGCGTCGCAAGCTCGCGGACGCTTTGGACGGCGTAGTGACCGCCAACGCAAAACGCAGCGAACGCATGCTGATGACCGCGGCGGTGTTGCCGCAACAGGCCGCTGTCGAGGAGTCGCGTCCGCAGTTGCTGCTGCTGGCCGCGCGGCTGCGAGCAGGCAGTCCGGTCAGCGCGCGGGGCATGGCCAGCATCCGCACGTTGTTGACCTCGGGGACGAGCCCGCTCTACATCCAGTGCGAACAACGCACGCTGTCAGGCTCACTGCAGGCCGCGGACGAGCTGCTGGACATCGTCGACTGAAGGGTCAGCACGCGCGATGATGAGGGGCATGCCGATGCGTGCAGGTGAGCCGTGATGATGTCGACCGCGGAGGGCCGCGGCCATCACAAGATCTTCCTTGGGATGGCCGCGGGGGTCGGCAAGACCTATCGCATGCTGCAGGAGGGGCAGGCGGAGGCCGAGGACGGTCGCGATGTGGTGATCGGCTACCTGGAACCGCACGATCGCCCGGCGACCGCCGCGCAGGCGGCAGGGCTCGAAGTGATCCCCCGGCGTGGCTACACCTATCGCGGCACGCGCATGGAGGACATGGACGTCGAGGCGATCATCGGGCGTGCGCCGGAGCTGTGCCTGATCGACGAGCTTGCACACACAAACGCGCCCGGCGGACGCCACGAGAAGCGTTACCAGGACGTCGAGGATGTGCTCGCGGCGGGGATCGACGTTTACTCAACCGTCAATGTCCAACATCTGGAGTCGCTGAACGACCAGGTCACCGAACTGACCGGCGTGCGCGTCCGCGAGACGCTCCCGGACGCGATCCTTGCCGATGCCGACGAGGTCGTGCTGGTCGATATCACCCCCCAGTCGCTGCTTGAGCGTCTGCGCGCGGGCAAGGTCTATAAGCCGGCCGCCGTGCAAGCGGCGCTGCAGGGTTTCTTCAAGGTCGAAAACCTGGCGGCGCTGCGTGAGGTTGCACTACGTCAGGTCGCTGAGGAGGTCGAGGCCAAACGGCTGCCGCCCTCCAGCACCCCGCTCTCTGGCGCCGCCCGCGCGGGACGTGAACGGCTGCTGGCCGCGCAGGCACAGCAGGCGATCGGTGAACGGCTGCTGGCGCTGATCACGCCCGAACCGCGTTCACAGCGGATCGTCAGGCGCGCCTGGCGTTCGGCCCAGCGGCTCGGCGCCGAGCTTGACGTGCTCTGGGTCAGCCGCTCGCAGCCGAGCGCTGACGAGGGGACGCAGCTCGACGCCTTGCGCCGCCTGACCAGTGTCCTCGGCGCGCACATGATCGTCGAGTACGGGGACGACGTCGCGCTGGTCACGCAGCGGGTTGCGCGCGAGCGCGGCACAACCTACATCTTGATCGGTACCCCCCACCAGCGCGGTATGTTCTCACGCGCCTTTTCCGCAAGCCTTCCGTCAAAGCTGCTGGAGCTGCTTCCGGGAACTGACGTGCGGATCGTGGCCGACCGCACCGAGCATCCCGAGGCGCGTCGTACCGGGCCGCGTGACGAACGCGTCCTGGCGGAGACCGCGGAACTGCCGCATCCGGCGGTGGACGCAGCCAACGGTGTGGCCGCCGCTGCAACGGGCCGCCCGGTGAAGAGTGAGATTCCGCCGAGAGCGAATAAGAAGGAGGGCGAAGGTCCGCGTATCCTGTTCCCGTTCGATGCGCAGGGACTCGTCGAGCGCGCGCTCTCAACCACCCTGCGCGTCGCTCGCGCCGAGTCCGGGACGCTGGTCCCAGTCTTCCTCGCGCGAGTACCTATGGACCTGCCGCTCGACTGCGTGCTTCCGCGCCAGTCGCAGCTGGCCGCGATGATGCAGGAGACGATCGAACAGCAGGCACGCCAGGCCGGAGTTCCGGTCGATTCGCGGATCGAGCGTGGCCGCACCTACCGCCATGCGATGCAGCAGATGATCGATCATGAGAGCTACGACCGCATCGTGGTACCCGCCGCGGCCGGCGATGAAGCCGGCTTCGGGGCCGCGGACGTGGCCTGGCTGCTGGCCCACGCCCCGGGCGAGATCCTGGTGCTGAGACCCGCTCCTCAGGAGTAACGTGGCTGGTCCTGGTCTAGCCCAACCAGGGCCGGCCTCCGCCCCCTGCGGCTACCGTCTGTCGCTTGAGCGCATTTGAGATAGTCGCGATCTTCGCGGCGGGGATTGCCGCGGGCACGATCAACACTGTCGTCGGCAGCGGCACGCTGATCACTTTCCCGACGCTGCTGGCGTTCCATTACGCGCCGGTCACCGCGAACGTCTCCAACACCATCGGGTTAGTGCCCGGCTCGGTGTCGGGCGCGGTCGGTTACCGCCGCGAGCTGGCCGGGCAGCGCCAGCGCGCGATCCCGCTGGTGTGCTGCTCGATCCTCGGCGGTGTGATCGGCGCAGTGCTGCTATTGACGCTGCCGGCCTCGGCGTTCAAGGAGATCGTGCCGTTCTTCATCGCGATTGCGCTGGTGCTGATCGTCTTCCAGAAGCGCATCAACAAGTGGCTGCCCGAGCACCACCGCAGCAGCGACGGCAGTGGCGTGAACCCGGTAACCGCGGTGGGTTCGTTCTTCGCCGGCATCTACGGCGGCTACTTCGGGGCTGCGCAGGGGATTCTGCTGATGGCGATCTATTCGCTCACGATCGACGATGACCTACAGCGCCTGAACGCGATCAAGATCGTTGCCGCCGGCGCCGTGAATCTGGTGTCCGGGCTCGTGTTCGTGTTCGCCGCCCATGTCGCCTGGGGACCGGCATGCCTGATCGCAGCCGGATCGGTCCTCGGCGGGGTACTTGGCGCGCGCTACGGGCGCAGATTGCCGCCGGCGGCCCTGCGGGCGCTGATCGTGATCGTCGGCGTGATCGCGATCGTACGCCTGGTCTAGCGTTCCGCGGCGGTGGTCAGCCGCTGAGGCCGAGCGCGTAGTGCTGGATGTAGAAGTCGAGCGCGCCCGCACTCGAGAACTTGTCCACGTAGACCTTGGTCTGTCTGCCCGCGGCGTTGTAGAAGATCGTGGTCGGCGTGCCTTCGACGCCGCCGGGCAGCAGGTTTGTGAGGCTGCCTTGGGGCGCGGTGTAGCTCGGATACCAGACCGGGTGCTGCTTCAGGAACAGCCGCGCGTTACCGGCGACATCGTTGTAGTCGGCGCCGAGGAACGCGACGTTCTTGCCGTATTGGGCCGAGGCCTGTTGGAAGTACTTGAACTCCTTCTGGCACGGCGGGCACCATGAGCCCCAGATGTTTACGACCACCGGGTAGCCGTGCAGCGCCTTGATCCGCGCGGCCAGCGCGGTCTGGTTGCCCGGCAGGATCTGGCTGGCCTGCTGGTGCAGCTTGGCTAGCGCGGGCGGCGATCCCTGCAGCTGGGACTTGGCCGAGCTCGGCGACGGCACCGCGGTGGTCGTGCGCTTGAGCGCGGACTTCAGTTCGGGGGCTAGCACCTTGAGGCTCGGCCAGCCGGCCGTGTAGACCTCCTGGTACCAGACGATCTTGCCGGATGGCGAGGTCAGCACAAACCAGGGTTCGCCCTCGACGTTGTAGCCGTCGGCGACACGTCCGGAGCTGTCGATCGCGACCGGATACCGCAGCTTTGCCGGGAGGGTCCGCATGAACGCCGGCAGCGCGCCGCTGTTCGGCTCGACGCTGCCCTCGTCGATCGCGGTCAGTGGCGGGAGCCCGTCTGCCTTTGCCGCATCCGCGTATTGGTTCAGCGCTTCGAGGTTCCTGGTGAGTCCGTAGGTGACGTCCCAGGTGTCGAAGAACACGTAGAGATGCGCGTGGCCCGGACCCAGCTGGGCGCTGCCACCGCCATATTCAGGCAGTGTGGCGGTTTGCCCCGGGCCGATCCCCGGGACTGCCTTGTAGGAGTAGTGCGTGCTGACGACCGGGTGTGAGGGCAAAAGCGACGCGGCCGCGGTGGCCATCTCCTGCCCGAAGGCCGGGATGTCGGAGTAGTTGTTTGAGCTGACGAAGGTCCAGCGCTCTTTGCCCTGCGGACTGATCACGTAGGTCTGCGCAACGTGATCGATGTTGCTGCTCTTCTCTTCCCGGTAGTACTTGTACTCGTCGACCTTGTAGTTGTTCCAGACCCGCTCCAGCTGCGGCAGGCTGCCGGTGAGGAAGTTCCAGTGGCCGAGCATCCCATGCAGCTGGCTGTAGGTGAGCACGTCCTGCACCTGGTTGGAGCGCCAGTTCACGTTCACCCCGAGCAGGACGACATCTTTGCCGGCCGCCCCGAGCGAGCGCTTGGCGTCGAGCATCGCCTGGGTCGTCAACGGACAGATCGTCTGGCACTCGTCGTCCACGAAGCTGAGGATCACCACCTTGCCGCGGTAGTCGGAGAGGCTGACCTTGCGCCCGGTCTGGTCGTAGAGCGTGAAGTTGGGGGCAGTCCTGACGTCTCCGAGGTTCTGAGCCACGGGCAGCCCGTTGTTGGCCTCGGCGAGGTCTCGCTGCGACTGCGAGGATCCCGAGCCGGAGCCGCCGGCCCCGACCGCGACGATGATCACCACGATCACCAGGAAGATGCTCGGGACCAGCGCGAACGGGCTGATCCCGAGCCCGAACAGCCCCTTGCGTTTGCCTTCGCAGTCCTCGGAGTCGCGGCGCTTGACGTAGGTGGTTGGCGTCCTGATCGACTTGATCAGGACCTTCAGCTTCCCTGTGCGCCAGGTTATGTACAGCAACCCCAGGAGGATCACGACCAAGCCGTAAACGCCGGTCGGGAACTTGTGCGGATTGCGGTTCGCGTGCGCGCCTGAGCCCGATTGGGCCGCGCTGGCGTTGGCGGCCTGTTGTTGGCCGCCTGCGCCGCTGCTTGAGGACGCGGCGAGCGGGCCGGTGCCGACGTTGTCTCCGACGGCTTTGAGCTCGCTGGCGAGCTTCGCACTGGAGACTCCGGCGGCTGCCTCGAGCCCGGCGACCACGTCCTTGACGGTCGCCTCCAGCTTCCCGCCGCTGACGCCCTGCACGCGCACGTGGCCGTTCGCGAGCGCCGTGGCCATCGCGTCAGGCCCCACAGCCCGGCGCTCCCTGGCACCCCAGTAGTAACCGAAACCACCGGGCATGATCACCAGCAGACGCCCGGAGTAATTGTCACGCAGCTCGGTTCCAAGGTAGTTGGCGTAGGTCTGTGGGCTGCCCCAGAACTGCGTGACTGTCCCGAGATACGCGCGCTGCGGTATGACCGCGATTCGGATCGGTGCGCCGGCGCGCTCGGTCGCGCTGAGCAGACGGCCGATCTGAAGCTCCTGCGGCACTGTGAGGTTCGTTGCCGCGGGTAGGTATGAGCTCTGGACCAGAAGCACGTCGCTGCCGGGATCGCCGTCAGCCAAGGCTGCGGTCGGGACGGCCAGCAGCAGCGCCGCGACAAGCGAGATCAGCAGTACGCGCAGTTTCATGCCCTGGCCGCTTCGGCGTCGTGGTCATGGGCCGCTCGCAGCGGCCGCGCGCGCAGGCTCCAGCGCCAGACTCCGGCAAGAAGCAGCAAGCCAGCGCCCAGCGCTGCCCATACCGTCCAGCTCTTGCCGCTCTGTACGTCGCGGATCGGAGCGACGTGGATGTCGGCGGCCGAGAGCGGGTGCCCGTCGGCCTTTGCCAGTTGCGGAACCAGGTTCAGTGCCGCCGCCGCGAGCCCCGGACCGCCGGCCGGTGCGCTGACGGAGATGCTCTCCGAACTGCGGACCTTGTCGGGGCCCCCGCTCGGTCCGGCGAGGCCGAAGCCGCCGGGCATCACAACCAGCACCTGTCCCGGGTAGAGATCCTTCAGTTCGGCGCGGAGATAGCCGGCGTAGTTGGTTGCCCGCACCCCCGGGCGCTGCGACCAGAACTGCGTGACAGTGCCGAGGTCGGTGGCGGAGTTGATCAGCGCCACGCGGATCGGGAAGCCGGCTCTGGCACTGGCCTGCAACAGCGCCTCAAGGCGGGCCGCCTCGGCGACCGGTACTGCCGTGTCGCTGGGGTTGAACAACGTATAACTGGAGAGCACGTCGCTGGCGGGGTCCCCGTCTGCCAACGCGACCGACGTTCCGCCCACTAGTGTGAGAGCTGCTGTGATCACGCCTGCCACGAGGCCCATACGCATACGAACTGATGGGCGGAGGCTCACGGTCACCAAGTCTAGAATCCGCCCGTCAATTGCATCGCTGCGGGCGGCGATGGTGCTCTGTTCGCTGGTTCTGGTGATGTTGTGCCTGACACCGCAGTCGGCGTTCGCGGACGGCCCGATTCAGCCATCAGCGACCAACTACCTGGCGAAGGTCACCCACACGCCCGCCGGGATGCAGGCGAAGGTGGTCGATGGCTATCTGCAGCTGTGGGCGCAGGCCGACCCCGGTCACACGGTTGTGGTCGAGGACTTTCGCGGTGCGCCGTTTCTGCGGTTCACACGCAGCGGCGTGTACATCAACCACAACTCGCAGGAGTTCTACCTCAACCAGGTCCCGATCCCTGAGGTACCGCCGCGGGGACTCACCGCCTCAACCCCGCCGCACTGGGTCCAGGTCAGCTCCAGCTCGCACTACACCTGGCGCGAGGGCCGACTGCACGCACTCACAACGATCGCGCTCGCTCCCGGCCAGACTTACGTGGGCCACTGGGCGATCCCGGTCCGCGTGAACGGCGTCCGCGGCGCGATCAATGGTGGTATCTGGTACCGGCCGCCCCCGTCCGCGATCTGGTTCTGGCCGGTCGTCGTGATGCTGCTTTGTGCGGTGGCGGTCTGGCGGGTACGGGATCCACGGCTTGACCGGCGGATGGCCAAGCTGCTGACGCTCGCGATGATGGGACTATTCCTGGCGGCGATGGCCAGCCGCCAGCTGCACGGACGCCCCGATGTCGACGCCGGGCAGGTGATCGCACTGCTGCTGATCGCGGCGGTCGTCGGATACGCAGCGGCGCGCGAGTGGCGCCGTCCGGCTCCCGGAATCGTGGTGATGCTGGCCACCGCGGTGCTCTCGCTGTGGGCCGGCGTGACGCTGATTCCGGTACTCACCCACGGGTACGTACTGGTCGCATTCCCCGCCTTCCTGGTGCGATGCGTTGTCGCCGCACTGCTCGGCGGATCGCTGGCACTGTTTTTGGTGGCGGTCCGCTTCCTCGGCAGGATCCCGTTGGAGCGATGAGAGCGCGGCTGCTGACACCTGTACTGCTCGCGCTGCTGGCGGCGGGATGCGGAACTTCCGATCATCACGCCTCCGCATCGTCGCCGACGACGGTCGCCGTGAAGACCACCAGCACCATTCCCCGCTACCTGCGCGAGCGCATGCGCCCGATCGGCAACGGCGTCCGCTTCCATCCACCGCTGACAGGGCAACCCACCGGCGGCTGCCTGAGGGACTTCAATCCCCGCGACGAGGCGCACATCGAGCTGTTCGGAGCAAACAAGGTCGTGTTGCTGCCGGCCGGGATCGGCACCCGAGGCCCGCGGAAACTGATCGACGGCGAGCTCACCGGAGCCGCCTGTTTCGGAAGCGTGGTCACACTCAACGACACCGGCATCCTCTACCTGCGCCCCGGCGCTGAAGTCACGCTCCAGACGCTGTTCGAGGCCTGGGGTAAGCCGCTCTCCGAGCATCGCATCGCCTCGTTCACCGGCGGCCACGCGGTCCGCACGTACGTCAACGGCAAGCGCTTCAACGGTGATCCACGCCGACTGCGGATCACCCCGCACGCCGAGATCGTGATCGAGATCGGGCCGCGGGTTCCGCCGCACACAAGCTTCGCCTATCCCCCAATCCCCCGGGTCTCCTCTTGAAACTTCGATCCTATGTGCAAACGCCGGCAGCGATGTCGCGCGGTCGGCGGCTGTTCGTGCTCGGCATCTGCGCCACCAGCCTGCTGATCGTTAGCCTCGACTCGACGATCGTCAACGTCGCGCTGCCGTCGATCCGGCGCGAGCTCGGCGCCTCGTTCAGCGGCCTGCAATGGGTTGTCGACGCATACACGTTGGTCCTCTGCAGCCTGCTGGTGCTGTCGGGCTCGACCGCTGACCGCGTCGGGCGCAAGCTCATCTTCCGGCTCGGACTGGTGCTGTTCACGCTCGGCTCCACAGCCTGCGCCGCGGCCCCCACGCTGGGGCTGCTGATCACCGGCCGCGTGATCCAGGCGGTCGGTGGCTCGATGATGAACCCGGTGGCGCTGTCAATCATCCGCAACGTGTTCGAGGATCCCAAGGAGCGCGCTCAGGCGATCGGATTGTGGGCGGCGACCGTCGGCATCAGCATGGGTCTCGGGCCGGTGATCGGTGGTGCTTTGGTCGACAGCGTCGGCTGGCGTTACGTGTTCCTCGTCAACCTGCCGGTCGGGATCGTCGCGCTGCTGCTGACGACCTTGTTCGTGCCCGAGTCCAGGGCTGAGCGCCCGCGTCGGCTGGACGTCGTCGGGCAGGTGCTGGTGATCGTCGCACTGGTGTCGCTGATCTCCGCGATCATCGAGGGACCGGAGCATGGCTGGGAATCGCCGCTGATCGTTGGCCTGTTCTGCGTCGCGGCGGTGTCGGTCGCGGTGTTGATCTTCTACGAGCTGCGCCGCCGCCAGCCGCTGATTGAGATGCGCTTCTTCCGCAGTGCGCCGTTCTCGTGTGCGACCTTGACCGCGGTGTGCGCGTTCGCGGTGTTCGGCGGGTTCATCTTCCTCAACACCCTTTACCTGCAGGATGCGCGTGGCTACTCGGCGCTGCACGCCGGGCTGCTCACGCTGCCGATCGCGTTGATGACGCTGCTGCTGGCCCCGTGGTCCGGGCGGCTCGTGGGCCGCGGCCGCCACGGCACTCGCATCTCGCTGCTGATCGCTGGGGTCGGACTGACGCTCGGGGCCGGGCTGCTCACCGGCCTGACGATCACGACCACCACCTGGCAGCTGCTGGTGGCGTACGTGATCTTCGGGATCGGGTTCTCGATGGTCAACGCGCCGATCACCAACACTGCCGTCTCCGGAATGCCGCCTTCGCAGAGCGGTGTCGCGGCCGCGCTGGCCTCGACCAGCCGCCAGCTCGGCGCATCACTTGGCGTCGCGGTCTTCGGCGCGATCGCCGGTACCGGCACCGCTCAACTGGGTCCGCAGTTCGTCACCGCGACCCATACCGCCTGGTGGGCCATGGCCGTGCTCGGATTGGTGATCGTCGGCATCGGGCTGCTGATGACCAGCGCCTGGGCGGCGCGAACCGCAAGGCGCACCGCCGTGCGACTCGAGGCACCTGCCGTCGCGAACGCCTGAGCGCGGATAGCTACCGGCCATTGCGAAATAATCACGCCCAGCCGTTCACCAAACCGTCCAACTAACTTCACAAAACGAGCCCTTACAACGTGATCACGAAATCGAGCCGCGCATTCGCGCCCGGCAGGGTCAACCTGATCGGCGAGCACACCGACTACAACGCCGGCTGGGCGCTTCCGTTCGCGATCGCGGAAGGCGTGACCGTCACCGCCAAACCGCTGGACGAGCGAACCGTGCGGGTCTACTCGCAGCTCACCGACGCGCACGACGAGTTCGATCCGGTCCAGGTGGACCGCGCCCTGGGCTGGCGCGCATATGTTCGCGGCACCGTCTACGAACTTGCGTCAGAAGGCGTCGACGTGCGCGGAACCGAGCTGACGATCGATTCCGACCTGCCGACCGGATCGGGCCTGTCATCCTCCGCCGCGCTGACCGTGGCGCTGGCAATGGCGCTTACTGACGCGTCCGGCCACGAGCCACTGCCGGACCTGGAGCTCGCACGCCTGGCGCAGCGCGTCGAAAACGACTGGGCCGGCGCCAACACCGGACTGCTGGACCATCTGGCGTCGCTCAGCGGCGAACGCGACCACGCCGTGCTGATCGACTTCGAGGAGCTCACGACGCGGCCCGTTCCGCTCGAATTGGGCGATCACCGGCTGGTGCTGCTGGACAGCGGCGAGCGCCATTCCCACGCTGACGGCGGCTACAACACCCGTCGCGCGGAGGCACATGAGGCCGCCTATCGCATGCGTCTGCAGACTCTGCGCGACGCGACGATCACCGACCTGCACATGCTGCCCGACGAGCTCGTGGGTCGCGCGCGGCACGTGATCAGCGAGAACGGACGGGTTTTGACGGCGGTCGAGGCGTTGCAGAGCGGCGATCTGCAAAAACTGGGATTGCTGCTCAACCAATCACATCAGAGCCTGCGCGACGAGTTCGAGGTGTCAACTCCGGCACTGGACCGCGCCCAGCAGACGTTGATCGACGCCGGCGCGCTGGGCGCGAGAATGGTCGGCGGCGGTTTCGGCGGCAGCGTGATCGGGCTGATGCCCGCGGGCACGGAACTCCCGGAAGGGGCGCGCGTAGTCACACCTGCGGACGGAGCGAGGCTGGTCTGAATGGAGCCAGACGAGCGCTCCGCGATCACGCGACGTGTCGCGCTGGCCGGTGGCGGAGCCGGTCTCACCGCCGCGCTGCTCGCAGCCTGCGGCGGTGGTAGTGGCCACCAAGCCACTACCACCGGCAAGAGTCATGAGCAGTCCGCTCAGACGATCTTCGCAAGCACTGAGGTGTTCAAATTCACCGTCGTCTGCCACGACACCGACGGGCCAGCGTTCGTTCCGCTTCAGTACGGGCTGCAGGACGCATGCACGCTGCTCGGCTGTCGCTACGACTGGACAGGGTCGCGGACCAGCGACGTTCAGACGATGGTCCAGGACATCAACCAGGCGGTCGCGGCAAAGGTCGATGGAATCGCTACCACCTTGATCGAGGCCGGCGCGTTCGACACGCCAGTGGCCGACGCGCTCGCGGCCGGGATCCCGGTGATCGCCTACAGCACGGACGTGCCCGGCAACCCGCGGATGGCCTTCATCGGCCCGAACCTGCAGCGCACCGGAGAGCTGATCGGCAAGCAGCTCGAGAAGCTGCTGCCGGGCGGCGGGCAGGTCGCGATCTTCGTCTCCACGCCTGGCACCGAGAACGTGCAGGCGCGAGTTCGCGGCATCCGGATCGCGTTGCGCGACCGCCCGGACATCCAGCTCACGCGCGTGGCCACCGGCAGCACCGACAGCGCGCAGACACTTGCCGTCCAGAACTACGTGCAGTCCAATCCCAAGCTCGCCGGGTACGTGGGCGTCGACGCGGGTTCGAGCGACGCGCTGGGGCAGGCTGCGAACTCAGCCAATCTCAGCGCCGTCGTCGGCGGGGTCGACGGCAGCCAGAGCACGCTGAAGCTGGTGCAGTCCGGTCAGGTCGACTTCATCGTCGATCAGCAACCGTACCTGCAGGGGTTTCTGCTGATCGTGCAGCTCTATCTCTACCGCGTCAGCCAGCGGCTGGTGGGGATCGCCGATACCGATACCGGCCTGCAGCTGATCACCAAGCAGAACGTGACGCCGTTTGTCGAGACCGTCAGCCGCTTTGAGGGAACCTCCAGCAACCCCGGGGTGCAGCACTCCTGAGCGCAGTCATTGGGTGTCACCGCAAAGCCGGCGTCTGAACACTCTCGGAAAGTTTGCCGCTCAGTCCTCGTTCGGATCCGCTGCCATCGGCAGCGCGCGGGCCGCGCCGATCACCTCGACGACCCGCTGGGGGTCGGAAGTGATATGTAGGCCGTCGATGTCGGCCGCGTCCAGGCGCCCGTCGGCGTGCGCGTGAGTTCGCAGCCAGTCGATCAGCCCATCCCACTCGCCGTCGCCGAGCAGCACCGCGGGGAACTGGCCGATGATCCCTGTCTGTCGCAGGGTCAGCGTCTCGAACAGCTCGTCGTAGGTTCCGAACCCGCCCGGCGCGATCACAAACGCACAGCCGTAACGCACGAACATCACCTTGCGCGCGAAGAAGTGCCGGAAGCGGATCGAGACGTCCAGGTAGTCGTTGGAGTGCTGTTCGTGCGGCAGTTCGATGTTGCACCCCACGGAGACCGCTCCGACGTCCTTTGCGCCACGATTCGCCGCCTCCATGAGCCCGTATCCACCACCGGTGATGATTCCGTATCCGGCCTCGCCCACAGCCGCCGCGGCCGCTCTGACCATCGCGTAATTGGGGTGATCCGGGGGCGTCCGCGCCGAGCCGAAGAAGGTCACGGCAGGGCCGATCTGGCCGAGCGCGCCGAAGCCCATCGCGAACTCGCTGGCGATCGCCTTCACCAGCGCCGCATCGTGCTTCTGCTGCTCGGGGCTTTCGTTGCCGAGCCAGCTCAGCAGCTGCTGGTCAAAGGTTGGCTCCTGCCGCTGGCGCCGCAAGCGCGGGCGGCGGTGGTGATCGTGTCGCGTGGCGTCGGTCATCGGCTGTCCAGATAACGATAGGGGCTGTGGTCGCGGCGCAGCCCCGCAGCCGCGCACCTGTCAGAGTACGGCCATGGCTTCGATGGACGACGTTGACCTGACCCTGAAGCTCCCACGACATGAGGGCAAGAGGCAGCTGAAGAAAGCGCAGGAACGGCTACTGGCGCTGCGGCTACAGTGCGGCGGCCTCATCGGTGACGGCACTCTCGGTCCGCCGTTGCTGGCTCTGTTCGAGGGTTGGGACGCTGGCGGAAAGGGTGGCGCGATCCGTCGCCTGACCGCCCCGCTCGACCCGCGGCATTACACGGTGGCCGAGTTCGCGGCACCGACACCACGGGAGAAGCGCCACCACTTTCTCTGGCGTTTCTGGCCTTATATCCCGGGTGATGGCGGCATGGTCGTATTCGACCGCACCTACTACGGGCGCGTGCTGGTCGAACGCGTCGAAGGCTTCGCAGCCGACCGCGAATGGCAGCGCGCCTACAAGCAGATCGTGCAGTTCGAGCGCGGGCTGGTCACCGAAGGCGCGGTGTTGGTGAAGTTCTGGATGCAGATCTCGCCCGAGGAGCAGCTGCGCCGTTTTCAGGCGCGCGAGGGTAACCCACTGCGGGAATGGAAGCTGACCGACGAAGATTGGCGCAACCGCGAAAAGCGGCCGGCCTACGAGATTGCTGTGGGTGACATGCTGAAGTACACCGATCACAGCCACGCGCGCTGGACCGTGGTCCCGGCCGAAAACAAGCCCTACGCGAGGGTGGCGGTGCTCAAGAAGGTGATCAAGGAGCTCGAGAAGGCGATGCGTGCGCGTGGGATGAAGCCGCTGAAGGAGACTCAGCCCTGAGCGAAGAGCGCTTATACCCGCACGAGCGGGAAGCCGACATAGTTCTAAAGGACGGCTCCACCGCGCACGTGCGTCCCGTGCGCAGCGACGACGCGGAGCGGGTCCGTCAGTTCCTGGAGGGGATCTCGTCCGAGTCGATCGTGTTCCGGTTCTTCGGTGTCCCCAACCTGACTTGGGTCACCGAGTGGTCCGTGGACGTCGACTACAGCGACCGCTTCGCGCTGGTCGCGGAAACCGGCACCCCGGCGGCGATCATCGCGCATGCCGCCTACGTACGCTCCGCGCCTGACCGGGCGGAGATCGCCTTCCTGGTCACCGACGAGTTCCAGGGGTATGGCATCTCTTCGGCGCTGCTCGGACACCTCGCCGCCGTGGCCGAACGCAACGGGATCTCGACGTTCACGGCTGAGGTGATGCCGTCCAATCACCGCATGATCGAAACCTTCCGGCTCAGCGGGTTTCCGGTCGATGTGCGCTCAAGCGCCGACGCGATCCATATCGAGTTGCCCACATCGTTGACCCCGGAGGCGCTCGACCGCTTCAATGAACGCTCGCGCGAGGCGGCGGTCGCGGCCGTCAGGAGCCTGCTCGAACCGCGCTCGGTGGCGGTCGTCGGAGCGGGCCGTCGCCGCGGTTCGATCAGCGGAGAGCTGATCCACAACGTGATCAGCGCCGGCTTCAACGGCCCCGTCTACGCCGTCAATCCGCGCGCCGAAAGCGTTCAGGGGTTGAAGTCGTTCCCATCCGTCTCGGCGATCCCTGGCGACGTCGACCTGGCGGTCGTAGTCGTACCCGCCGCCGAGGTGCTCGATGTTGCACGCGACTGCGGACGCGCGGGCGTTCGCACGTTGGTCGTAATCAGCGCCGGATTCGCTGAGACCGGGCCCGAGGGCGTGGCGCGACAACAGGAGCTCGTCCACATCTGCCGTACGGCCGGCATCCGGATCGTCGGCCCCAACTGCCTCGGAGTGATCAACACCGACCCGGATGTGCGCCTCAACGCCACCTTCGCGCCGCGGCCGGCGCTGCCCGGGAAGGTCGGCTTCATGTCGCAGAGCGGTGGGGTCGGGGTCGCAATCATGGAGGCCGCGTTCACGCGAGGACTCGGGCTCTCGTCGTTTGTGGCGGTCGGGAACAAGTCCGACCTCTCCGGAAACGACATGTTGAGCTACTGGGAACAGGATCCTTCGACCGTGGTCGCGCTGCTGTACCTGGAGTCGTTCGGCAATCCCCGCAAGTTCGCGCGGGTGGCCCCGCGTTTCGCGCGCAACAAGCCCCTACTGGCGGTCAAGAGCGGACGCTCCGCGGCCGGGTCACGTAGCACCCGCTCACACACCGGTGCGCTGCTCGGCAGCTCTGACGTGACCGTCGATGCGCTGTTCGAGCAGGCCGGCGTGATCCGCACCGACACGCTGCACGAGCTGTTTGCGGTAGCGCAGCTGCTGACATCGCAGCCGCTCCCGGCCGGCGACCGCGTCGCGATCGTCTCCAACGCGGGCGGCCCGGCGATCATGTGCGCCGACGCGTGCGAGGCCGACGGCGTCGTGGTCCCGGAACTGGAGCCGTCGGTCCAGGAACGGCTGCGCGAATTTCTGAACGCCGGCGCTCACGTCCGCAACCCGGTCGACATGCTCGCCGCGAGCGACGCCGCCGACTATGCGCACGCGGTCGAGGTGCTGGCCGAATCCGGTGCCTGCGACGCGGTTCTGACGATCTTCGTACCTTCGCTGCGGACCACCGCGCACGATGTCGCGCAGGCGATCCACGGCGCCGCTGAGCGATTCCCGCAGATCCCGATCGCAGCGGTGTTCATGACCGAGGACCCGCCCCCACTTGCGTTGCGCTCGGTCGAGCTCCAGGTCCCGGGCTACGAGTTCCCCGAGGACGCGGCCCGGGCGGTCGCGCTGGCCGCGAAGTATGGACGCTGGCGCACGCGGCCGCGCCCGGCGCCGGCGGTCCTGCCCGACATCGACCCCGATCGGGCGGCGGCCCTGCTGTCGGCGCAGATCGCGAGCGGCGAGCAGTGGATGGTCCCGGAGCGTGTGAACGAGCTGCTTGGCTGCTACGGGCTGCGGGTGGCAGATGCCGCAGCTGAAACCGAGGCAGCAGCTGCCGACGGCGAGGTGACGATGCGGGTCGGGGTCGAGACCGATCCCAGCTTCGGGCCGGTGATGGCGTGCGCGGCCGGCGGCGCCGCCGGTGAGCTGCTGCGCGATGTCGCGGTGCGACTGACCCCGGTCTCGCCCGCCGGGGCGGCCGAGATGATCCGCTCGCTGAAGACGTTTCCGCTGCTCGATGGATACCGTGGCGCCGCGCCCGCGGACCTGAAGTCGTTGGAGCGGCTGATCGTGCGAATCTCAGCGATCGTCGAGCACCATCGTGAGATCATCGAGCTGACCTGCGACCCGATCCAGGTCGGCACCGGTGGCACCACGATCGTCGCCGCTGAGGTGCACGTTATGGCCGCACCCCCGGCCGCGCCGATGCCGTCGCTGGCATCGTTCTGAGTCAGGCAGTGGCCGTACTCTTGAAAACCGTCAAATATCCCGTGGGAGAGAACACCGAGTGAAAATGCCGACAGCCTCGCCCGTCTTCTCCCCGATAGCGCTCGGTCCTGCGCGGCTGAAGAACCGGATCGTGTCGACGTCGCACCAGACGAGTCTCGTTCACGATCACCTGCCGACCGATGATCTAGTCGAGTATCACCGCGTTCGCGCCGCGGGCGGCACCGCCGCGATCTTCATGGAGGCTACGGCGGTTCACTTCACCGGCCTACTGACGCCGCACACGCTCGGCGGCTACCTTCCCGAGATCAGCGACGGCTATCGGCGCATCGCTGATGCCGTGCACCCCCACGGCGCCAAGCTGTTCGTACAGCTTTTCCACGGCGGGCGTGAACAGATCGCGAGCCCGCCCCGGCCGCCGGCGATCGCCCCCTCCGCGGTTCCGTCCGCACGCTACAAATGCGAACCGCGGGCGCTCAGCGTGGCCGAGATCAACGAGCTGCTCAGCGGCTACGGGAGTGCCGCCGCGCTCGCGCTGGAGGGAGACCTGGACGGGGTCGAGCTGTCGTTTTCACACGGCTACCTGGCAGCCCAGTTCTTCTCAAAGCTGAGCAACCACCGGCAGCGATGCCTACAACGGTGACCTCGATGCGCGGCTGCGCTTCGCGCGCGAAGCGCTGGCGGCCGTGAGGGCCGCCGTCGGCGACAAGCTGGCGGTTGGCGTACGGCTCGCGGCCAACGAGCAGGGCTCCGGCCTGCTGGGTCCCGGCGAGTGCGCCGAGATCGCAGCGGCGCTGATCGCCGACGGCCAGCTCGACTTCGTTTCGTTGGCGCTCGGCAACTCCTCGCAATACATGCCGTCGGTCGGGATCGCGCCACCGGCCCCCGCACCAAAGAACGAGATCGTGTTCGAGCTCGAGCCGATGCGCGCCGCGACCAACGGGCTGCCGCTGATTGCCACCACACGCGTGGTTGACGTCGCCGACGCGGAGCGGATCATCGCGAGCGGTCAGGCGGATCTGGTCGGCATGACCCGAGCGTTGGTCGCCGACCCCGAACTGGTCGCCAAGGCGCGCGGTGAGATCAGCGAGCCGTTGATCGAGTGCGTCAGCTGTAACCAGGCCTGCATCGGCCACTACCACGCCGGGGTACCGATCGGATGTGCGGTCAACGCCCGCACCGGCCGTGAACTGCATGTCCAGCGTCCTGTGACGGGTAGCTCGAGCAAACGCGTACTGGTCATCGGCGGCGGGCCGGCCGGAACCGCAGCGGCGTTGGAGGCGGCTCGCTGGGGCGACACAGTGCAGCTGCGCGAGCGCTCCGGCCAGCTCGGCGGTCAGCTCTGGCTCTCGCGCCGCGCGCCCGCGCACGTAGAGATGTGGGAACGCTTTGAGCGCACGCTTCAGAATCAGCTCGGTGCCTCCAGCGTCGAACTCCAGCTCGACTGCCCCGTGACCGCCGCCGACGACCTCAGCGAGTTCGATCAGGTGATACTCGCGACCGGCGCGCAGCCGTTCGCGGCGGATATCGATCCACCCAGGACACTGCGCACGATCACCGCTTGGGAGGCGATCGCCGAGCCGACCGCTGTGGCCGGTCCGGCGGTGGTGCTCGATTGGGGCGGTGACTGGGCCGGGCTAGACGCCGCCGAGTTGTTGCGCGCCGAAGGGTTCGAGGTGACGCTCGTGTGCGCAGCGATCCATCCGGGAGAGAGCCTGCACCAGTACCAGCGAAACCTCTATCTGCGGCGGGTCTACAGCGCCGGCGTGAACGTGATCCACCACTGCGAGCTGGCGCTGGCCGACGGCTCACCGCGGCTGCGCAACGTGTTCTCCGGCGCGCTCAGTGAATTCCCGCCCTGTGCGACGCTGGTGCTAGCCCAAGGTCGGGCGCCGCTGGACGAGCTCTGGCCGACGCTCGAGAATCACCCGGGCGCGGTCCGCGTCGGTGACGTACTCGGCCCGCGTGGGCTCGAGGAAGCGACGGTCGAAGGCGCGGCCGCCGGCTACCGCGGCGAATGAGTGCAATCGGGTCCTCGCCGGCCCGCGATAACCCTCCTGAACGACTGCCGCCGTCGCTCAGCGCCCGACGGTGCCGATCAGGTGGTCGCAGGCGCCGGGCAGCGGGTCCAGCAGCTGGCGTACTGAGGACAGGCCGGTACGCAGTTCGCGGTCGCCGACCTCGACCGGGAGCATCGTGTCCTGCAGGTCGCTGAGGATGCCGTCGGCGTTTTCAATCGCGTCGGCGGCGGCTTCAAGCGCGACGCGTGGGTCCGAAGGCGGCGGCAGCGTGGTGGCTGCAGGGTCGCGGGCTGTGAGCTCATAGCGGGCGGCAAATTCGGTCTGTGTGCGCCGCAGCTGTCCGTAGGCCGCCTGCAGTGGGCGGAAGACATCTGCCTCGAGCACGTCGGCGAGGTGCTCGTCGAGGTGATCGTAGGCCTCCCCCAGCTGCTCGATCGCGATATCGAGCTCGGTCACCGCTGCTGCGGTGTCGTCGAGGATCTGCATTCGCCCTGACTCTGACGTATAGCTCATGCCCGTGGCCTTTGATGTGTAGTGGGTCTGATCCGTGCTCGGCGACGTCGGCCGCCGTCTTACCCTGCTGCTGCGCGCTGCTGCTGCAGGTCCTTCAATACAGCACCCAGCAGTCCGTTCACAAATCCCGGAGCGTCCGCCCCGCAGAATTCCTTGGCGGTTTCGACGGCCTCGTCAATTGCGCCCGCCGGCGGAATCGTGTGCTCCCCGGGAAGCAGTTCCGGATGCAGCATCTCCAGCAGCGCAACCCGCAGGATCGAACGCTCCAGCGGGGCGATTCGGCCGAGCGTCCAGCCGGTCGCGTATTTGCTTATGACCTCGTCCAGCTCGGGCTGGTGATCGCGTACCTCGGTGGCCAGCACCTTCGTGAACTTGAACGTGTCGCGCGGGAACGTCTCGTCGAGCGACTTGTTCAGCAGGTCGGCCTGGTAGAGCGCCCAGATCGCGGCGCGCCGCTGCTGGGATCTACGCACGCGAGACGTACTCGCCCGAGCGGGTGTCCACGCGGATCTTCTCACCGATCTCGATGAACAGCGGGACCAGCACATCTGCACCTGTCTCCAGCGTCGCAGGCTTACTGCCGCCGCCGGACGCGGTGTTCCCCGCGAGTCCGGGCTCGGTGTACGTGACCGCGAGGTCCACGGCGCTCGGAAGCTGAACGTCGGACGGCTGGTCGTCGATGTAAAGCACGTCAACCTGATCCGAGTCCTTCATCCAACGCAGCGGGCCAGCGAGGCTCTCCTCGGAGATCGTCAGCTGCTCGTAGGTCTCGGTGTCCATGAAGTGCGCGTCGGTGCCGTCCTTGTAGAGGAACTGCATGTTGCGGACCTCGGTCCGGACCGGACGGAACTTCTCACCGGCGCGGAAGGTCTTGTCGATCACATTGCCGTCGGAGGCTCGCCGCAGCTTGGTACGGACAAAGGCGCCGCCCTTGCCCGGCTTCACATGCTGGAAGTCCACGATCTTGAAGATCGTGCCTTCAACATCGATATGACTTCCGTTCCTGAACTCGTTCGTACTGATCAGCTGAATCACCCCGCACAAGCGGACTGTTGGGAGGTTTGCAGGCCGCGGCGTGAGAGCGGCTGGATATCTACGCGCGCTCAAACGGTCTGGCCGCGTTCGCGCGTGCACAAGTGTAGAAGCACGGGGTCTCACAAAAACCCCAAGGCGCCGGAGTTGTGTGGCATGCTGCTCTGCGGCGGGCGGACTGGCGCCTGTTGGAGACGCCCGGTTTCCCGGATAGACACCCTGCGTCTCGCTCACACTCCACGGACAGGGATCAGAGATGCCGACACAAGATGGTCACGCAGTTCCACTGGGGAGGCGCTTCAGTAGGCGCCTGATGATCGCTGGTATAGGAGCCCTGTGTGCAGCAGGGCTGTCGATGTCAGTCGGTCCTGCTGGCGCCTCCGCGGCCACCACGCTCCCGACCAAGGCCCAGCAGATCGCGGTGCTGAAGGCGGCCGAGAAGAAGATTGCAGCGGCGATCACCAGCCAGGGCGTGACCAAGGCGTACTTCGACGACGTCGACCTCGGTGACCTGCGCTCGTTCGGTATCGAACCGCTCTGGAACCGCGGCATCGACGGCGCCGGGACCACGGTCGCTGTGATCGAGGGCTGGCGCGCATACCCCTCAGTTCTGACCAACGTCAACAACTGGTCTAAGCAGTACGGACTTCCGAAGCTGAACATCAAAACCGTCTATCCCGCGGGCGCGCTGCCGAAGAAGTGCCCGGCGCGGATGGTCGCGCTCGGTGACTACGGCAGCTGCGCTGCTTGGCAGGGCGAGCTCGAACTCGATGTCGACGCCGTGCACCTGTTCGCTCCCTACGCCAGAATCGTGATCTCGGCGACCCCGGCTGACAGCCAGCCGGGAGAGGATCAGGCCGATCAGGTTGCACCGCCCGAGATGATGAAAGCGCTGGAATACCTCAGCACCAAGCACATCGCCAACGCGATCTCGATCAGCGACGGTACCGGCGAGAGCACCTATCAGTATGGACGCCCCGAAATCCTCGCCCAGAACCCGGGGCTGCTGACCGCGGCCGCGCACGGGGTTCCGGTCGCGGTCGCCACCGGCGACTGTGGCGCGGCCCAGGAGCTCGCGACCGGCGGTAACTTCTGCGCTCACGTCACCCCGTTCCGGTCGACCTCCACGTGGGATGACTCGCCCTACGCGCTCGCGCTCGGCGGTGTTACGCCCGGCTACACCTACACCGGCCCCGGTGGGCTCGACCAGTTCACCGTGTGGAACCAGGACGGCGGCGCGGAGAACGCCGGACTATCAAAGATCTACCGGATGCCCTCCTACCAGTCCGGAGTCGCGTCGATCACGGGCGGCAAGATGCGGGCCGTGCCGGACATCACGATGGACGCCCAGGACGGCACCTCCGAGGCAGCGCCTGAATTCGGGGGCGTGCTCGCACTGGCGACGCAGCTGAACAAGGCAGACCTCGGACCGATCAACAAGGTGCTGTACGAGAATCTCGGTCCGGCCGGAAGTGCCGACGGGATCACCGACGTCACCAAGGGCAACGACACGCTCGGCAAGGTGAAGGGCTATACCGCTGGGCCTGGCTACGACATCGCGACCGGTTGGGGAACCATCGACGCAGCCAAGTTCGTGCCCGCGCTGGTGAAGGCGACCGACAGTCAGAACCCGTCCTCGACGATGCAGAAGCAGGCCGCGGCGCAGCTTGCGCAGCTGCAGGATGCCGGCAGCGTCGCGCCCGACACCGGGACTGCCGCAACCAGGCGTGAGGTGAAGGGCTCGGGCTACGTACCGGCAATGCCGGTCTCGATCCTGGTTGACGGCCACCAGTTCAAGACCGTGCGTGCAAACAGCCACGGCGACGTTGCGCTCGACCTGAAGCTGTCGTCGCTGAAGCTCGGGCAGGGCAAGCACACGCTCACGCTGAAGGGGATGCTGCTCACGCAGAACATCACCTTCCAGGTCACCGGCTAGCCCACGGGCCGCACCGCCACCAATGAGCGTAAGCCGCGATCGACCGCCACTGGCGCGTCGATCGCGGCTTTACGGCTGACAGCAGCCGGGGCCGCGCGCGGCGCTCAGTCGACGATCCGCAGCGCCTTCGGGATCGAGGTGAGGATTCGGATGCCGGTCTCCTGCACCACGATCAGGTCCTCGATGCGGATCCCGAACTGACCGGGGATGTAGACCCCGGGCTCGACCGTCACCACGTCTCCCGCGCGCAGCGTGTACGTGGAACGCGGCGACAGGTTCGGCGCCTCATGGACCTCGAGACCCACCCCGTGGCCGAGCCCATGCCCGTAGTGTTCCTTGTGACCGGCGCCGTCGATCACGTCGCGCACCGCGCGGTCAATCGCCTTGCCGTCGCCGCCAGCGCAGATTTCGGCCACGCCGATCATCTGCGCTCCGAGCACGAGCTCATAGGCTTCACGCTCCGCCGGCCCGATTTCGCCGGTTGCCACGGTGCGCGTGCAGTCCGAGCAGTAGCCGTCCACCACGGCGCCCCAGTCGAAGGTCACAAGCTGACCTTCTTGAATCTTCACGTCCCGAGGAACCGCGTGCGGGAGCGCGCCGTGAGCACCGGAAGCGACGATCGTGTCAAAGCTAGGGCCCGATGCACCGCGCAGGCGCATGTCGTGTTCGAGCTCGAGCGCCAGCTCGCGCTCGGTGCGGCCGACGATCCCGCCCGCGAGCAGCGCTTCAAGCGCTTCGTCCGCCAGCTTGGCGGCTGCCGCGATGGTCTCGATCTCGCCGTCGTCCTTTACCCGGCGGAGGTCTTCGACGAGCCCGGAGACGCCGACCAGCTCGACCCGCTCGGGCATCAGCTCACGCAGTTTTCCGTAATCGGCGACGGAGGTATGCGCCTCCTCGTAGCCAACCTTCAAGTCGCCGTCGGGAAGTGCTTCGATCAGCTCGCTGATCAGCTCGTTGCTGCCGATCACCCGCTCGAACCCGGGATCCACCTGGTCCGCGGCCTGTTCGACGTAGCGGAAGTCGGTCGCGAACGTCCTCACACCGGTACCAATCAACGCCGCCCCGTTAGAGCCGGTGAAGCCGGTGAGATAACGCACGTTGATCAGGTTCGTGACCAGCAACAGATCGACGCCGGCATCGTCGAGGCCGCCTACCAGCCGGTCAGCACGTCCACTCATCACCCAAGCTCCTTTGTCAACAGTTCCAGCGCCTCACGATATCCCTCGACACCCTTCCCTGAGACGGTCGCGAAGCACAACGGCCGGATCACAGAGACATGACGCCAGGCTTCGCGCGTGCCCACGTCGGAGAGGTGCACCTCCACCGCCGGGAGTCCGGCGATCTCCAGCGCATCGTGGATCGCGTACGCGTAGTGCGTCCACGCACCGGGGTTCAGGATCAGCCCCTCAGCGTCACCGCGCAGCGCGTGCAGTTTCTCGACGAACTCGCCTTCATGGTTGGTTTGAAAGCAGCCCACGTCAAATCCAAGACCGTCGCCCCACTCCGCGATCGTCGTCTCGAGTTCGGGCAATGTCATCGCCCCGTAGTGGTCGGGGTCGCGCTTACCGAGTTGGTTCAGGTTGACGCCGTGCAGGACCGCGATGAACGGCCGCGCGGTCTGCTCGCTGGGTGCGCTCATCGCTGCAGCTCCGCGACCGCCGCGTGCAGCGCCGTCGGGTCGACCGCCTGGCCGTAGACGCAGGCGCCCGGTTGCGGACACAGCACGAACGGCACCGGTCCCTCGCCCACTCGCTTCTTGTCTCGCTTGGTCGCCACCAGCACATCCCCCACCGATATCTCGGGGTCGAGTTGATCTGGGAGTCCGGCGGCCAGCAGCAGCTCGTGAACCTCGTCGCGCAGCTGTTCGGCGTCGGACAGCCGCAGCGCCACAAGCAAGCCCAGCGCAACCGCCTCGCCGTGACGGTAGCGGGCGTAGCCGGTGACGGTCTCGATCGCGTGCCCGACCGTGTGACCGAGATTCAGCAACTGCCGCAGTCCGGTGTCATGCTCGTCCTGGGCGACGACCCGCAGCTTGGTCAACGCGCATCCGGCGATCACCTGCGGATCGTTCGGTGGCGCGCCGCCGCGAACGCGGTCCCACAGCCGACCACCGGCGATCAGCGCCGTCTTCACGACCTCGGCGTAGCCGGCTGCGAGTTCTTCGGCAGGCAGCGTGTCGAGCGTCGCGGTGTCGGTGATCACCGCCACCGGCTGGTGGAACGCACCGACATAGTTCTTGGCTTCGGCGAGGTCGACGCCGGTCTTTCCACCATAGGCCGAGTCGACCTGCGCGACCAGCGTCGTCGGAACCTGCACAAACCGCATCCCGCGCTGGTAGGCGGCGGCACAGAAGCCCGCCAGGTCCCCCACAACTCCCCCACCGAGCGCAACAGCGACGTCGGTGCGGGTGACGCCGTGGCGAACCATCTCGGTCCAGACGATCTCCGCGTGCGCGAGCGTCTTGGACTGTTCCCCGGGCATGATCCTGATCTGGGCAAGCGAAGGATCAAGCGCCTCGCCGTAGTGGCGGCCCGCGTTGTAGTCGCTGATCACGACCCGCCGCCCGTCGATGCCAGCAGGCCAGAATCGGTGCTCGGTCACCAGTCCGGAACCGATGTAAACCGGGTAGTCACCGGAGGGTGTGGCGGCCCACAACATCTTTGTGCCGGCGGGCATTCCCGCGAACGCGGCGACGATCTTGCGGATCTGGTTCACGCGCGTGGCCGGAACCACCACGTCGGCAGCGGCCTCGTAGCCAGCTCGCCGTTCGGCGTGTAGCCGCCGGAAATGCTCACGGTCCTGTGCCAGCGGGCGGTGGCTCGCGTGGCCTGCACCGACGCGCTCCCATGCACGATCGGCCTCGATGTCGAGCCACACGGTGCGCGCGTTGCGTTTCAGCGCCGCGCGGATCCCGGGGCTGCCGAGTGCCCCGCCGCCGAGCGAGACCACCCGTACGTCGGGCTGCTCGAGCAACTCGACCGTGGTGCGTTCTTCGAGCTCGCGGAAGTAGGCCTCGCCCTCAGCGCTGAAAATCTCCTGTACCTTGCGGCCGGTGCGCTGCTCGATCAGACGATCGACGTCGACCGAACGCGGACCGAGATGCCGAGCCGCGGTGCTCTTGCCGGCACCCATGAACCCGATCAGCGCCAACTTCCCTGCTCCGGCAGCACCCGGCAATGGTGCTGCCGTCGGATCGGTCATCCGCGCCGCCACCCGATGCGCTGCTTGTATGCGGCGACCGCTGCGCGAACGTCATCGATGTGGTCACCGCCGAACTTCTGACGGTATGCCTGCGCGAGCACGAATGCGACCATCGCCTCGGCAACCACGCCCGCGGCCGGGACCGTGCACGAGTCGGTACGCTCGCGCAGTGCCTGGGCGGGCTCATGCGTCGAGATGTCGACCGAACGCAGCGGCTTGGTAAGCGTCGGGATCGGCTTCATGTAGCCGCGCACGATCAGCGGCTCGCCGGTGGTCATGCCGCCCTCGAGCCCGCCGGCGCGATTGGTCTCGCGGTAGTAGCCGCGCTGGTCGTCGTAGAAGATCTCGTCGTGGGCCTGAGACCCGGGCAGACCCGCAACCTCGTATCCGTCGCCGAGCGAAACACCCTTGATCGCCTGGATCGAGCAGAGCGCCATCGCCAGGCGGCCGTCGAGCCGCTCCTCCCAGGAGACGTGCGAGCCGAGCCCAGGCAGCAAACCGAACCCGCGGACCTCGAACACGCCACCGAGCGACTCGTTCTGCTTACGCAGCACGTTGATCTCGTTGACCATCGCCTTGGTGGCGTTGGGATCCAGGCAGCGCACCGGCGACTCGTCCACCTGCGCGAAATCGGCGGGCGTCAGATCGTCGCGTGAGGGCGCCTTAACCGAGGTGATCTGCAGCACGTGGGAGTAGACCTCGACGCCGAGCGAGCGCAGGAACTCCTTGGCTACGGCGCCGCCGGCCACACGCGCGGCGGTTTCGCGCGCGCTGGCCCGCTCGAGGATGTTGCGAACGTCGCCGACGCCGTACTTCTGGGTGCCGACGAGGTCGGCGTGCCCGGGGCGCGGCAGGTGCACTTCGGGAACCTCGGCCTCGACCGGCCAGGGGTTCATGCGTTCTTCCCAGTTGGCGTAATCGCGGTTGCGTACCTGCAACGCGATCGGGCCTCCGAGCGTGCGGCCGTGACGGACACCGGCGGTCACGTCGGCCTTGTCGCTCTCAATCTTCATGCGGCCGCCGCGGCCGTGGCCGAGCTGCCGGCGGGCCAGGTCTCGGTCGATAGCCTCGCGACTCAGTTCGAGCCCGGCGGGGAGCCCCTCGACGACACAGGTGAGGCCGGGGCCATGGGACTCACCGGCGGTGATCAGCTTCAAGGTCATTACGGCCTAGGTTACGTGGCAGCCGAGTTGTGCGGCTGCCCGGCCGCGTAGTCGCGCGCAGCCGGAGTGCAGCGGAGGGGCGTCTATTCCGCCGCGGGCGCCGAGTCCTGCGCGTCGCGTCCGCGCTGGAATTTGCCGTTACCGCCGCACCACGGGCAGCTGACCTCGTGAGGCGTCCCGCCTTTGCCGGAGATCAGCTTGCCGGTCCCCCGGCAGGGCGTACAGGTAGTGCGGTCGTCTGTCTGGTTCTCGGCTGGCATCGAGGGCGAGGATAGAGGCTCGGGCGCGGACCGGCCGCTAGGTGGTGTCAGAAACTCGTCCCACAGACGAGTTTCTGACACCACCTCCGCGTTGAACTCGTGCGACCGTGTTGAACTTGCGCCCTCGCGTTGAACTTGCGGGCCCGCGTTGAACTCGTGCACTGCGTTGAACTCGCCCGACTGCTCTGAACTCGTGCGCCCGCCGCGCTACTGCGCTGAGCCGGGGCGCTGCTATTGCCGTGCAGCGCCCCGGAAACAGGCTTAGAGGTTGCGATACACGACCGTGCCGTCGACGACGGTGAGCAGCACCGGCGTCTTGGCGAACTCATCGGGATCGGTGCTCGCGGGATCGCTTGCCATCACCGTGATGTCGGCGCAGAAGCCCGGCTTCAGGCGGCCGAGGCGGTCCTCGTCGCCGACCGTGTAGGCCGCATTCACGGTGTAGCCCTCGAGTGCGGCCAGGCCATCGATCTCCTGGTCGTCGTAGGGGCGGTGGTCGGGGTGCAGCGGCGGGCGCCGCAGCTGAGCCGACGCGATCCCCTCACGCGGGTCGTAACGAGCCACCGGCCAGTCTGACCCGAGCGTGACGGTGGCCCCGCTCTCGCGCAGCGACCGCGTCATGAACGCGCGGTCACAGCGGTCGTCCCCGAGGCGCGAGGACCAGTTGCACTTGCGGTCGGCGTCGAGCCACATCATGTGCTGGGTCTGCATCGAGGCGACCACCCCCTGCTCGGCAAAGCGCGGCAGATCCTCGGCCTGGATCGTCTCGATGTGCTCGATGCGGTGGCGGATCTTGGGGCCGTGTACGCCGGCCTCCTGATAGGCGTTCAGCGCTTCGCGCACGCCGCGGTCGCCGGTGGCGTGGGTGGCGCATTGGAAGCCGCGTTCGGCGAAGAACTTGACCGCACGGCGATAGCGCGCCGGATCGGGCCAGAACGGCTCGCGACCGTCGCCCATCTCGTCGGGCGTTACCAGCCAGCCGGTGCCGGAGTCGATTACGCCGTCGATGAAGAACTTCGCGACCCCGGTGCGCCAGTACTTGCCGCTGAGGTTCCCGTTCTCGCCGTAGATCGCCCACTGTTCTTCAGTGGTGTCGGGCTCGATCGTGAACGGCACCGTGACGCGCGTGATCAGGTCCCCACGCGCCTCGAGCTTGCGGTAGAGCTCGACGGCCTCCAGGGTTCCGTCCATCGCGTGCGTGCCGGTGATTCCGGCCGCGGCGAGGTTGCGGAAATGCTGGGCGTAGATGTCGAGCTCCTGCTCCTCGCTGAGCCTCGGCATGACTGAGCGCACCAGGTCCATGGCGGCGTTCTCGAGCAGCTCGCCGGTGGGCACGCCATCCTCGCAGACGACCTCCGCGTGCTCCTCGAACTCACGCGGCCCATCGATCCCCGCAGCTTCGAGCGCGGCCTTGGAGGCGAGCATCGTGTGAAAGTCCATGAACACGATCGCGGTCTTGCGACCGCCCACGGCCTCCTCAATCACGTCGTAGTGGATCTCGGCGCCCTCAAACGCGTCATAGAGCATCCCCCAGCCGGTGACCCAACCGTCCTGCGGAGTCTTCTCTGCCTCCTCGCGCAACAGCCGCTTGACGTCGTCGAGCGTGTGCGCGTCGAGCAGGTCCGCGCCGCGGGTTCCCAGTGCGCCCATCAGTGGGTGCATGTGGGAATCGATCAGCCCCGGAACGACGGCTGCGCCCCCGAGCTCGATCACCTCGGTGTCGGCTCCGCGGTAGGCGTCGATCTCGGCGGCCGAACCGACCGCGAGGATCAACCCGTCCTTGACGGCGACGGCCTCCCCGGTCGGGTTGTCCGGGTCCAGTGTCCGTACCTTTGCGCCGGTAAGCAGTAGGTCAGCGGTAGTCATGCGGGAGCCTCTTCCCCTTCGGGCGGCGCAACCTGGTTTCCGCGACGGACCGGCTTCCAGCCGGGACGCGGCACCGAGGCACGCAGCAGTTTGGTGTATGGGTTCTGCGGATTGTCGAGGACCTCGAGCGTCTTGCCGCGCTCAACGACGTTGCCGCGTTGCATCACGATCACGTCCTCGGTGATCTGGCGAACGACCGCCAGATCATGACTGATGAAGATGTAGGAGATGCCGGTCTCTCCGCGGATGTCCGTGAGCAGGTTCAGCACCTGCGCCTGGATCGATACGTCGAGCGCGGCTACCGCCTCGTCCAGCACCAGAACCTGCGGTTCGGCGGCGAGCGCGCGGGCAATTGCGATCCGCTGGCGCTGACCTCCGGACAGGGCCTTTGGCATCGCCCGCATCATGCGGCTGTCGAGTCCGACCATCTCCCCGAGCTCATCGACCCGGGCCTTGCGCCCGGCTCTGTCGCCGCCCTTGTCGTGCAGCTTCAGGACCTCGTCGATCGCCTCGCTCGCGTTGTGGCGCGGGTCAAGGCTGGAGTACGGATCCTGGAAGACGATCTGCACCTCCGCGCCACGCCGGCGCCGTTCCGACGGCTTGCGGGTCGGGTGCGAGCGATCATGTCCACAGGCCACGATCTCGCCGGAGGTCGGCTTGATCAGGCCCACGATCATGCGGGCAACCGTGGTCTTGCCCGACCCGGACTCCCCCACCACGGCCAGCGATCCGCCGGGCTTGACCTCGAGGTCGACATCGTTGACGGCGACGTTCTCGCCGAATTCCTTGCGCAGGCCGCGGGCGTAGAGGATCGCTCCGGGATCTTCGCGCGCTGCGGTTGCGGTGTCAGCCGATTCGGGTGGCATTCAATTCCCTCGCTCTCAGGCAGCGGACCGTATCCCCGTCGATGACCTCTGGGATCGGGTCCATCTGCGAACAGGACTCCAGCGCGAACTCGCAGCGCGGTGCGAACGCACAGCCGCTCGGCGCCTCGTAGGCCGAAACCGGGCGGCCGGGGATCGCCAGCATCGGACGCTTGACCGGGCCGACCATCTCCGGTCGCGCGGAGCCGAGCGCACGCGTGTACGGATGCAACGCCTCGCGCTCAAGTGACTCCGCGGACCGCGACTCCACGATCTGACCGGCGTACATCACGCAGGTGCGGTCACAGATCGCGTCGGCGAGATCCAGATCATGGGTGATGAACAGCATCGCCATACCGCGCTCGCGACGCAGCTCGTCGAGGATCGCGACAACCTCCGACTGGGTGGTCACATCCAGCGCGGTGGTTGGCTCGTCCGCCAGCAGCAGCTTCGGGTTGGTCAGCAGCGTCGAGGCGATCATCACCCGCTGGAGCAAGCCCCCGGATAGCTCATGCGGGTACTGCTTGAGCCGGCGTTCACCGTCGTGGATGCCGACGTCCTTCAGAGCCTCGGCCGAGCGGTTCATCGCCTCCGCCTTGGCCACACCGAGGTTGGTGACCAGCGCCTCCGTCATGAAATCGCCGATCGTGCGTACCGGATTGATGTGTGCCCGCGGATCCTGGAAGATCATCGCGACCTCGTTGTGGAACTGGCGCAGCTGCTGGCCCTTCAGCTTGGTCGCGTCGTTGCCGCCATAGAGCACCGTTCCGCTCAACGCTGCGCCCTTCGGAAGCAGGTGCGCGACGGCCTTTGCGGTCATTGACTTACCGGAGCCGGACTCACCCACGAGGCTCACTGCCTCGCCGGCCGCGATCTGCAGCGAGACTCCGCGCAGGACTGTGCGCGGCTCGCCCTCGACCGGCAGGTCGACCACCAGATTGTCCACCTCAAGCAGCGCGCCAGCGGGCCGTTCGGGCGCCAGCGTTGCGCCACCAGTTTCGGTGTTATCACTCACTGGGTCGCTCCGATCGTCTGCGGCCAGCGGTCCCACGGGCGCACCGTTTCCAGCGCGGCGCCGACCCGGAATGGGGTCTGGTCGTCATAGGTACGTCCGACGATCTGGATCCCGGTCGGAGCGTTCTTGTCGCCGACGCCGGACGGGACCGCGAGCACCGGGCAGCGGCTCATGATGTTGAACGGCACGGTCATGAAGTCGCCGAGTGAGGTGTCTCCGGGGCTGTCGACCATCAGTGTGGGATCGCTGAGGTAGCTGTTTCCGGCTTCGAGCGAAGACACGCAGGAGGTCGGGAGCAGCAGCGCGTCGTAGCGTTCGAGCAACGCCCCGACGGGCACGTAAAGCTCGGCCTCGATCGCGAGACCCTGAGCCACGGTGTAGCCCTGAGCGCCGTAGCGCATGCATTCGATGAAGTTCACGACGTAGTCGTTGATGCGCTCATCGTTCTGGGTGTGCGAGTAGATGTCGGAGGCGAACCCGTTCCAGAAGTGGATCGCGGCAGCCCGCATCACCTTCTCACGAGGAAGGCTGAGGTCGACCTCTTCGACGATCGCGCCCGCGTCCCGCAGAGCGTCGGCGGCGGCCAGCGTGTTGGCGCGCACGTCATCCTGCACCGGCCAGTCTCCGAGGTCGACGCTGAGCGCGATGCGCATGCCCTTGACCGATTCGAACTCGGTCGGCAGCACAACCGTGTCGCGCAGGCTGGCCACGTCGTTGTGATCGTGACCGGCGACCACGTTCTCGTAGAGCGCCGCGTCTGCGACGGTCCGTGCCATCGGCCCGCAGTGGCAGTAGGTATCGAGGTTGTAGGGAAGCTCGCTCGCCACGCGGCCGTACGGCGGCTTGAAGCCGACCACACCGTTGGCGGCCGCCGGGATCCGGATCGAGCCGCCGATGTCCGAGCCCGAGGACAGCGTCGAGGTCCCCGCGGCCAGCGTCGCCCCCGAGCCACCGGATGAGCCTCCGACCGCGAGATCGAGGTTGTAGGCGTTACGGGTGATTCCGTAAAGCTTGGTGTGGGTGAAGCCCGCGCAGGCGAACTCCGGCAGCGTGGTGCGCGCGTGGATGATCGCGCCCGCGTCGATGTGCCGCTGCGCGAACACCGACGTGTCCTGTGCCACCACATCCTTCAGCAGGAGCGATCCCTGTGTGCAGGGCTGCCCGGCGATTTCCTCCTCGGCCTTGACCGACACTGCGAGTCCCTCGAGCGGACGCGGTGCCCCGCCCTGGCCGCCGTAGCGCTCTTCGGCCTGTTTGGCGGCGTCCAGAGCCTGCTCGAAGTAGGTGTCGGTGAACGCGTTGACAAGCGGCTCAACCGCTTCTGCGCGCGCGATCACGGCTTCCATCAGCTCGACCGGCGAAAGCTCGCGGCTGCGGAACTTCGACAGCGCCTCGGTCGCGGAGATGTAGTGCAAGTCCTGGGTCATCCCTTGTTCCTTTCGCTGCGGTCGGCGGCGCGCTCACCAAGCAGGTTCACGGCGACCACCACGGTTACGATGCAGAGACCGGCGGACAGCGACTCCAGCGGGTATCCCTGCAGCACCCCGGTCTCGCCCGTCTGGACCATCACGCCCCAGTCGGCGGTCGGCGGCTGAACCCCGAGACCGATGAACGAGATCGAGGCCAGGTCGACCATCGCCCAGGCGAACACGAGCGTGCCCTGGGCAATGATCAGCTCCGCCACGTTGGGCACCAGATGCCTGGCACAGATCTTCCACGCCGACTGGCCCTGAACGTCGGCGGCGGCTATGTAGTCGCGTGCGCGTTCACGCACGGCCGCGGATCTCAGTATCCGCGCGATGTAGGGGCTGTAGGCAATCGCGAGCGCGATCGTCGGAGCGGTCAGGCCGGCCCCGAACACCGCTGCGGTGAGCACCGCCAGCAGGATCCCCGGGAACGCGAACAGGATGTCCATCGCGGTGCTGAGCGTCGAGTCGACCCAACCGCCGCGCCAGGCCGACACGACCGCCACGATCACGCCGAGGCACATCGTCATCACGACCACCATCGCCGGCCCCAACATCGAGGTCCGCGCGCCGGCCATCAAGCGTGAGAGCAGATCGCGGCCCTGGCTGTCGAAGCCGAGCGGATAGCCCTTGGCCTGGAACGGTCCGACGTACTGGAACTGCAACTGCGAGAAGTTCGGGTTGTGCGGTGCCAGCGCCGGACCGAAGATCGCCATGAACACGGCGAGGCCGACTATGAACCAGCAGATCCCGTAGACGATCGAGTTCGCCGCGAACTTGCTGCGCGTCCTCCTGAACAGTGACGGACGCAGGCTGATAGCACTCATTGGGCTCGGCTCCCCATCGTGACGCGCGGATCAAGCACCGCATATAGAAGGTCGACACAGGTGTTGGCGACAACGAAACAGGTCACGAGCAGCAGCGAGATCCCTTGGACCACCGCAAAGTCCTTCACGCTCGCCGCCTCCACCAGAGCGGAACCGATCCCGTTCAGGTTGAACGCCTGCTCGACGATCGACGAGATCGCAAACAACGAGGCAATCGTGATGCCGGTGACGGTCGCGATCGGGATCGCCGCGTTGCGGAGCACGTGACGACGGATCGTCAGCCCCCACGGAATCCCGCGAGCGACCGCGGTCTGCACGTGTTCACGACCGAGCTCGGACCGCACCGAAACTTTCGTGACGCGAACCACGATCGCGAGCTGTGCAACCGCCAGCGAGATCGCCGGCAGCGTGAGGTATTGGATGTTGTTGATGAATCCCGTACCGCTGCCGAGCGCCGGGAACCAGTGCAGATCAACCGCGAAGATGTAGATCAACACGATCGCGGCCACGAATGAGGGGGTCGAGGTCAGCACGGTGGAGGTCGCGCCGATCAGCTTGTCGGCAGCGCCCGGCTTGAGCCCAGCGAAGATCCCGAGCCCGATCCCGAACACGACGATCAACAGCGCCGCGTACAGCACCAGCTCAGCGCTCAGGCCGATCCGCTGGGAGATCAGCGTGGTGACCGGCTCCTTGTACTGGATCGAGGTGCCGAGGCTGCCGTGGAAGACGCCCTTGACCCAATCCCAGTACTGCGTCAGCAGCGGCTCGTTGAGGTGGTATTCGACGGTCAGATGATGCACCGCCGACGGCGACAACGCCTTACCGCCGGAGAGCGTGGCAATCACGCTGCCCGGCGCGACGTGCACGGCGACGAAGATCACGAAGCTGGCGACGATCAACGCCACCACCATCATGATCAGGCGCCGCCCGATGAACTTGGCCATCAGCGGCCGCCCATCAGGTTGGCCCAGGGGCCGCCCATGTAGGTGAACGAGCTCGGCATGCCGGTCAGCGAGTGCTGGGTGATGACCACCGAGTAGGGGGCGGCCATCGGAATCCACGGCAACTGCTTGGCGATCAGATTGCCGGCCTTCGTAACGTACTGCGCTCTCAGGTCCGGGTTTGCGGTCGACCGGGCTTGATTCATGTAGTCGATGATCTGCTGGTTATGGAAGTCGTCGAAGTTCTGGCTTCCGCCCGGCATCACGACCGTGTTGTAGAGGCCGGCCGGGTCCGCGTAGTCGGGGTAATTCGAGGTCGGGAACATATCGATTCCCTTGCGCGCGGCCGCCGACGTGAAGTAGTTGATGAACACGTTCTGCGAGACCGAGACGATCTTCACGTTGAGACCAATCTGGGCACCCGCCTGGCGCATCACGTTGGCCGACGTCGCCAGCGAGTTCACCTGCTGGGTCGTGCCGATCGTGATCGTCTTGCCGGTGGCGTGTGCCTCCTTGATCAACTTCTTGGCTTCAGCGATGTTCTGAGTCTCGGCCGGCAGCTGCTTCCAGTTCTTCGCGAACACCTGTTGGCCGTAGCCCCATTCGCCCGGGTTTTCCAGCGTGTGCGGGATCAGCGCGTGACCGTGGTAGATCGCCTGGATGTAAGCCTCACGGTTAACCGCGAGTGACAGCGCCTGGCGGACCTTCACGTTGCCGAGCGCGCCCTTGAGGTTGCAGATCACCATCGCGTCAACATCGAACGACGGGCCAAAATTCACCGATAGGTTCTTGTCGGCCTGCAACACACCCTGGGTCGAGAGCCCGGACGGGTAGGTGCCACCGATCGCTCCGGTCTCCAGCCCGGCAGTGATCGAGGCGTCGTCGCCGATGCCCTTGAACACGATCGTCTTGACCAATGGGCGGGTCGTCGAATCCCAGTAGTGCGGGTTGGCGGTGACCGTGAACGACTGTCCGGCGATCCACTTCGAAGGCTCATACGGCCCCGTGCCCATGGTCAGCCCCTGTGGGGTTCCAAAGTTCTTGCCTTGCCGCTCGGCGTAGGACTTCTGGTAGACGATTCCCGACATCTGTGAAAGCTCGCCCTCCAGCCAGAAGTCGGGTTTCTTCAGCTTGATGACGACCTGGTTGGTGCCGTCCGCCGAGATCGACTTCACACGTATGAAGACCTGCGCGTAGAAGCTGGCCGGCGAGTACGCCGCGCGCTTGAGGTCGTAAACGACGTCGGCGGAGGTGACCGGGTCGCCGTTCCAGAACTTGACCCCGGGACGGATCGTCAGGATCAGCTCGGTGGGACTCGGGTAGGTGGCGACCGCGACCCCCGGGCTGATCGTGCCGTCCGGGTTCTGGCGCAGCAGCGAGTCGTAGAGCGTCGTATCTACGGTGTCCTCCGGGTAATCAAAGGCCTGCACCGGATCGATCGTCTGAACCATCCGGTAGGTGGCCCACACGACCGGCGTGGTGACCTCTTTGGTCGGCGGGTCGGTGGTCGGTGACAGCTGATTCACAGATCCGGCGTTTCCGGCGGAGGACGCCGCCGCGATCTGTTGGGCTGTCGGCAGCGACTTGCCGCATGCGCTCAGCAGTAGGCCGGCGCATAACAGCAGCACGCCGGCAAGGGTGATACGTCGACGGCTCACGGCCGTACCTCCTCGGTCGTTACGGAAGCGAGCTGCTCGATCAACTCGATCATCATCTCGGTAATACGGTCGACCACCATCTTGGGGTCGGGAAACAGCCACGGGGTTGCCGCGGTCACTCGCGGATACTCATCGCTGGAAAGCAGCGCGAAGGCGCGGCGCATGCGGTCACCGTAATCCTGCGCTCTGGCCGGGAAGCCGGAGACGCCGAAGAACAGCCCGCTGCCGACCACATGGTTTTCGATCATGTGGTCGACCAGCGCTGCATCCTCCAAGCTCAGGCCGGCCTCGCTGATCAGCAGCTCGAGCATCGTCTCGCGCAGGTCGATCAGCGGCTTGAGGTCGTCCTCCTGACTGGCCAGCAACACGCAGAGGTCGGCGTGCGCGTAGTAGCGCACAAACGTGTAATCGATCAACTCACGCATCTGGTCCTGCCAGCTCGCCCTGGGATCGAGTTCGGGTTGCGATTCGAAGATCCACTCCGCCAGGCGCGTGAGGATCTCGTCCTTATTACGGAAATGGCGGTAGACCGCCGTCGGGTCGACGCCCAGTTCGGTGCCGATGCGCCGCATCGTCAGCGCCTTGAGCCCGTCCTGGCCGACGATCTGCGCGGCCACGGTCAGGATCCGCGTCCGGTCCAGGCGCTCAGGCGTCTGGTGCTCGAAAACGGGATCAACAGTTTCGCGGGACGTGTGCGTCCCGTCACTCCCCTCCAACATGACGGTGCAGACTAACGCTCTGTCTACGCTGATGTCAACAGCGTTGACAACGCTATAGACATTCAGGCAATCCGCGCGGCCGCGACGCTCCAAATCGTCTAACGGCCGCTGCCACCCGACTGGCAGCGGCGTGCACTCGAATCAGCCGTGCAGGCTAGATGGCCCGCAACGACTGCATGGCACGTGCCGGCCACATGGCCGCACCTAGCGTGCTAATCCCGGGAGTTACTTAGCCGCGGACCGCGGCGCGCATCACGTCGACCGGCGCCGGCATGCCGGTGAACAGCGTGAACGCCTCGACTCCCTGCCGCACGAGCAGCTCAAGGCCGTCGATATAGGCGACGCCGAGGCGCTCAGCCGCGGCTTGCAGCGGCGTTCCGCCGCGCCGGTAGACGAAGTCGACGATCAGCCTCGCGCCGCCGAGCAGCTCGTCGTGCACCGGCAGCTGCGCGAGCGTATCGCTCTCACGCAGTCCCACGGACGTGCAGTTGACGATCACGTCCGGACCGGCGAGCCGTTCGGCCAGATCGGCGGCCGTGAACTCAGCTGCACGGGCGGTCGGGACGACCGCCTCTCCCCCGACCGCGGCGCAGAGCTCCACGGCGCGGGTCGCGGTTCGGTTCCATACCGCCACTGACGACGCGCCGGCGGCGAGCAGGGCCCAGATCGCCGAGCGGGCGGTGCCGCCGGCGCCCAGCACGGCCACACGAAGCCCGGCGGGAGCGCGGCCCAGAACTGCGCTCATCGCGGCGATCATCCCGGGCCCGTCGGTGTTGTCGGCACGTACGCTGCCGTCCGCTTCGAAGATCAGGGTGTTGGCCGAGCCCATCGCGGCCGCGCGGTCAGAGGCCGTGTCAGCCAGCTGCAGGGCGGCGTGTTTGTGCGGGATCGTGACGTTGATCCCCCTGAAGCCGCTCACCGCCAGCGCCGGAACGGTCTCGGTGAAGAGCTCAGGTCTGAGCGGCAGCAGCTGATAGCGCCAGCCAGCGCCAAGTCCGACAGTTCGCAGAGCGGCGTTCTGCATCGCCGGCGAGAGGCTGTGAGCCACCGGCCAGCCTGCGACGCCGAGCCGGATCACGGCTTGCCGCTCTTGCCACAGAACTCCGCGTTGCCGTGATTCTTCGCCGCCTTGTCCACGGCGGCGGTCCATTGCGCGGACCAGTTCAGGAACACCGAGTACGTATTGGTGAAGTTCAGCGCTCCGTTGCCGCAAACCCGGTTGATGAAGTACAGCGCGTCCGTCTGCGCGGGATGCGCGGCGGCGCGGATGTCGGTCATGCCCGGCGAGTTGATCGGCGTCGGCGGAAGCCCCCTGTGGTTGGTGGTGTTCCAGCGCGACGAGGAATGCAGGTCCTTCTCGGTGAGTGTCCCGTAGTTTCCGGTTGCGTAGCTGACGGTCGAGTCGAGTCCGAGATCCATGCCCAGCCGCAGGCGGTTGTAGATGACGGCCGCGACGCGTGGGTAATCGGCCGGCTTGTAGGCCTCCTCGCTGATCAGCGAAGCGACGATCAGCACGTCGTAGCGCGTCAGTCCGTGCGAGCGCGCCCAGGAGAAGTTCACGGTGTCGAACTCCTGCTTGAACCGCGTCAGCTGCTTATCGATCAAGAGTTTGATGTCAACCGGGTCGCGCATGAAGTAGCTGTCCGGCCACATGAACCCTTCAAGCGACGGCGTGTTCTTCGGCGCACCGTAGCTGCTCGGGTTCAGCAGCGGCGAAGACCGCGTGAGCTTCACGTAGTCGCCGCTGATACCGGAGTCGTGGAGCTTCTGCTGGGCCTGCACGCGTGACAGGCCTGGTGTCAGCGTCACATCGGTCCCGGCGGGCTGCGCCGGCGGGCTTGTGAGCACACCCAGCGCCGAGCCGTAGCTCATGCCGTGCTGCATGATGAACTTGCCCGCGTGGAACTTGCTCGCGTCGCCGGAGATCTTCACCCGCAGCTTGAAGAAGAATCCGGATGAGATTACGTCGTCCTTGGACAGCGTGCTGGCGATCTCATCGGTGCTGGCGCCGCGCGGGATCGTGACTACCACGCGCCCGCTGCCGGCGCCGTGAAACGGCTGGAACAGCGAGTACAGGAACCACACCAGCACGACCGCGAGTACCAGTGCGCTGACGGCCGCGATCCGGCGGCGCAGGTATGTCTTCTGGCGGCGGCGTTCGGGCGGGCGCGGTCGGCGTCCGTCGGAAACGTATCCTGGGCGTTCACGCGTTGCCATGGTGCTCCAGCCAGCTTGTCAGCAGGTGTGCGGCAGCGCGCGAGTCTTCGCTGCTGCGGGTTCCGGCGTCGCGTTCTGCCATGCGCGTGGTGAAGCGCTCGTCATACATCTCGACCGGCACGTCCTTCAATCGTTTCTGGATCACGTCCGCGAACTCGCGCGCTTCCGTGGTCTGGGCGGAGTCGCCGCCGTTCAGCGACAGCGGCAATCCCACGACAACAAGCTCTGCCTCGGAGTCTCTGATCACGGCCAGCAGTTTGCCCATACCTTTGCGCGTTGCGGGCTCGCGTACCTCGTCCAGCGGGGTCGCCAGCACTCCGGTCGGGTCACTGATTGCAACGCCGCATTTGGCGCTGCCGTAATCAAGCGCGATCACTCGCAAACCAACGTCCTCAGATCCTGCTCAACTCGTCAGGGTCGCTTCGATGGCGGCTCGTGCGGCGCTGATCGCTTCGGGCAGCTTGTTTATGTCCTTGCCCCCCGCACGCGCGGCATTGTCACGTCCGCCGCCACCGCCGCCAACCTCCGCCGCGGCAAGCTTGACCAGCGTACCGGCCTTCAGGCCCTGCTCGATCAACCCCGGTGAGACGGTGGCCACAAGATCGACCTTCTCCTCGCCGGCGGCGCCGAGCACGATCACGCTCTCGCCGACCTTGGCCTTGAGCCGGTCGGCGAGGTCGAGCAGCTCCTGGCCCTGTACGCCGCTCACGGCTGTCGCGATCACAGTCGCTCCGCCCACGGCCTCGGCGTCGCGAATCAGCGCGGCCTCGTCAATCCCGGCGCTGGCGCCCTGCTTGAGGCGCTTTTCAAGCTCTTTGACCTGCGCCTGCAAGCGCGCGACGATGCCCGGAACGTCGAGCGGGAGCGTGCGCAACGCGTGCGCGGTCTCCGTCAGAGCGCGGTCGTGCTCCCGCAGGAGCTCGACCGCGACCGGCCCGGTCAGGGCTTCGACACGGCGCACGTTGGCCGCGCTTGAGGTCTCGTGCGTGATCTTCAGCAGACCGATCTCAGCGGTGTTGCGCACATGTGTGCCGCCGCAGAGCTCGCGCGAGAAGCTGCCGGAGCCGACCTCGACCATGCGCACGATCTCACCGTATTTCTCACCGAACAGCGCCATCGCCCCGAGCTCCCTGGCCTCGGCCAGGGTTGTGGTCAGCGCCCTCACCGGATAAGCCTCGAGGATCCATGCGTTGATCTGGTTTTCCACCTCGCGCAGCTCGTCGCTGCTCATCGGAGCGCCGTGGGTGAAGTCAAAACGCAGCTTGTCCGGGCCGACGTAGGAGCCGGCCTGACGGACGTGCGGGCCGAGCGTCTGACGTAGCGCCGCGTGCAGCAGATGCGTCGCGGTGTGGTTGCACTCGGTCGCGTGGCGGGCGGAACGATCGACCCGCGCGTGGACGCGCTCGCCGTCCTTCAGCATCCCTTCCTCGGGCGTGACCGCAAGCACCTGATCGTCGCCAAGCCGCAGAACGTCGTCGACCTTGACCAGGCAGTCACCGTCCTCGCAGCTGATGTAGCCGCTGTCCGCGACCTGTCCGCCCCCTGTCGCGTAGAACGGCGACTCGAGCAGTTTCACGAGCGTGCGACCGTCCCCGGAGACCGTGATCGCGCCGACGCTGGTATCGAGCTCGGTCGTGACGTAGCCCTTGAAGTCGGTCTTGAACGGGGCACTGCCCGCGAACGTCTGCGCCTGTTCACGCAGTTCAGCGCCGCCGGTGCCGCGGTGTCCGGCGTCGCGACTCTGCTGGCGCTGCTCGGCCATCAGTGCCTCGAATCCGGCTTGGTCGATGCCGAGCCCGTGCTCGGTGACGATTTCCAGCGAGAGGTCGATCGGGAACCCGTGCGTGTCGTGGAGCAGGAACGCGTCGGCTGCGGAGATCCCCTCCTGGCCGGTGTCCCGGGCCTGTCGCATGAGCTCGTCGAGCAGTTTGGTTCCGTCTTCGAGCGTGCGCCCGAAGCTTTCTTCCTCTGAACTCAGCCACTTGCGGATCGAATCCCGGTGGGAGTCGAGCTGGCCGTACTCGCTGTGCATGAGCTCGGTCACGAGCTCCTGGTAGCGGGGCAGGAAGCCTGGCCTCATCCCGAGTGTCTGGCGTGCTTGCAGGATCGCCCGTCGCATGATCCGCCGCAGCACGTAGCCGCGGCCCTCGTTGGACGGAACGACGCCGTCGGCGATCAGAAACGTCGATGCGCGTGCGTGGTCGGCGAGGATCCGCAGCGCGCGATCGGTCTCGAACGCGGCGCCGTATTTGATCGCGGAGAGGTCCTCGCCGAGCTCGATCAGCGGCGCGAACTGGTCGGTCTCAAAGACCGTCTCCTTGCCCTGCTTGATCATCGCCATGCGGTTCAGGCCCAGGCCCGTGTCGATGTTCAGTGCCGGCAGCGGCGAGACCGTGTTAGGCGGATCTTGGTTCATCTGCATGAACACCAGGTTCCAGAACTCGAGGAAGCGCTCGTTCTCGCCGCCCGGCAGGTCGTCGGGTTTGCCGTAGGCAAGACCACGGTCTAGGTAGAGCTCAGAGTCTGGGCCGCAGGGACCGGTTGCGCCGGACTCCCAGAAGTTCTCTTCGCGGTCGCATTCGACGATCCGCTCACGCGGCATCCCGACCTCCAGCCAGAAGTCGATCGCCTCCTGGTCTGGTCCGAGCCCGAGCTTCTCGTCTCCGCCGAAGACGGTCACCCAGATGTCGTCCTCATTGAGCTCGAAGCCGTTGCGCACGAGATCCCAGGCAAACGCGATGGCTTCGCGCTTGAAGTAGTCGCCGAAGCTGAAGTTGCCGAGCATCTCGAACATCGTCAGATGGCGCGCGGTCATGCCGACGTTCTCGATGTCGACGGTACGGAACACGGGCTGGCAGGTCGTCAGGCGTTTGCCCGGTGGCTGCTCGGTTCCGGCGAAGTAGGCCTTCAGCGGATGCATCCCGGCGACGATGAACAGTGCGGAGGTGTCGTTGGCCGGCGGGATCAGCGATGCTCCGCGCTGGGCCTTGTGACCGTGCTGCTCGAAGAATGTTCTATAGGTATCGCGGATCTCGTCCGAACTCATCGCCATGGCACGGAGTGTATGAGCCCGCGGAGGTTGGTGTATGGCGGTGTTCGGGACGGCGGTAGAGTGCGCGGCATGACATCGCTGACACTGGTTGGCGGGCCGACCGCCCTGATCGAATACGCAGGTCTGCGCTGGCTCACAGACCCGACCTTCTCCCCGCCAGGCGAGTACGACGAGCTCGTGAAGCTCACCGGCCCGGCGGTCACGCTGGATCGGCTCGGTCCGGTCGATGTGGTTCTGCTCTCTCATGACCAGCATGCCGACAACCTCGACCCGCAGGGCCGTGAGATGTTGCCGTCCTGGGGGCGGGTGCTGACGACGGTCGCGGGAGCTGAGCGGCTGGGCGCGAACGCCGAGGGCTTCTCGGAGTGGGAGACGACGACCGTGGAGTCGCCCGACGGCGTCAGTGTGACCGTCACGATCGTGCCCGCGTGGCATGGGCCACCGACTCCCGACACAGCGCAGATCAGCGGTCCGGTGGTCGGCTTCGTGCTTACCGCTGAGGGCTACGACACGGTCTACGTGTCAGGCGACAATGCGTCGCTCGACGTCGTGCGTGAGGTGAAGCACCGGATCGGGCAGGTGGACGTTGCGGTGCTGTTTGCCGGCGCGGTTCAGATCATGGAGTTCCTTGACGGCGGCTATCTCACGCTCACTGGTGACCTTGCCGCGCTGGCGGCGCGGACGCTTGGCGCGCGGGTCGTGGTGCCTGTGCATTTCGAGGGCTGGACGCACTTCACCCAGGGCCTCGATCAACTGGAGCTGAGCTTCCGCGGTCTCGCGGTGAGCGACCGGCTGACGATTGCCGAGCGCGGCCAAACCGTCACGTTCTGAACGCGCGGCGGCAGCGGCCGCGTTCGAGTAACGGACCGCCGGACGGACCGAGCGTCAGCGCGTGATCGTCGCCCAGCCGACGATCAGCTCACCGTCCATCAGGCAGGCAAGCTGGCCCGGCGCGGCGCCGGCGACGGGCTCATCCAGCTCGAGCGTCAACTCGCGGTGGTGGCCGGGCGTGGCATCGCCGTCGATCCGCGCTGGTAGCGGCTTTGACTGGTAGCGCAGCTTTACGCGGTCAACGCACGCGCCGTCGCGGTGCAGCCGCGCCCCGCGTACGCGCACGCGGTCGGTGAGCAGATGACTCTTGCGGCCGACGACGACGCGGTTGTCGGTGGCGTCCTTGTCGATCACGTAGAGCGGCTCGCCGGCCGCTCCGACGCCGATGCCCTTGCGCTGGCCGATCGTGAACAGCTCATGGCCCTGATGTGTGCCGAGCACGGTGCCGGTCACGTCGACGATCTCGCCGACGCGCGGCGTGATCTCGCCGTGGCGTGCGAGGAACCGGCCGCGGTCGGTCCCGGCCAAAAAGCAGAGGTCCTGTGAATCACTCTTGGAGGCGACCGGCATCCCGGCTGCGGCCGCGATCTGGCGCACCTGCGGCTTCTCATACTGGCCAAGGGGGAAGCGCATGCGCGCCAGTGATTCAGGTTTCAGCGCGGCCAGCATGTAGGTCTGATCCTTGGTGGCGTCGACCGCGAGCTTCAGCAGCGGTGTGTCGCCCTGGTAATCGACGCGCGCGTAATGGCCGGTAGCGAGCGTCGCGCAGCCGAGCCGGTCGGCGAACGCGAGCATCGCGTCCAGGCGCACGTGACCGTTACATCCCACGCACGGGTTTGGTGTTTCTCCCGCCGCGTAGGACGCGATGAACGGCTCCACGACGCCATGGCGGAATTCGTGGCGCAGATCGAGCGTGAAATGCGGAAGCCCGAGCTCGTGTGCCAGTGCGCGTGCCTGCGAGACGGCCGATGATGAGCAGCAGCTCTTCTCCGTGTCGTTATCGGGGTCGGCCCAGAGCTCGAGCGTCACCGCCACCGCCTCGGCATCTTGTGCGCAGAGCAGCGCGACCACAGAGCTGTCAACGCCACCGGACATTGCGACCAGCGTCCGCCCTCGCCCCGGATCCGGCGCAAGGGCGCCGTCCTGACGCACCGCGTTGCCGAGTGCGCGCGCCATCGCGTCGACGGCCACCGCGGCGGCATGGATCTTGCCCGCACTGAGCCCTCCGAGCTCCGCTGAGATCTCCGACTGACCGACTCGCGCCGCGTCAAGCAATGTCTTGCCGCGGATCAGCGAGACGGCGGCGCTGGCGGCGGCGTGCGATGCGCCGCAACCGTCCGCGGTAAAGCCGGCGTCGGTCACATGCTGACCGTCGGTCTGCACGCTGAAGGTGATCTGATCGCAGCAGGAGCCGCCGCCGAACGTGACCGTGAACGCGCCCTCCGGCACGTTCCCAAATCCCTGCGGTGAGTTCAGATGATGTTCGAACGCCTCGGTATCCATCGCGTTAACGAGGATAGGCGGGCGGCCGCCCCTAGCCGTCGGACGCTTGAACGTCAGCGTGTGGTCTCCGCGGCCGGAGGCTCCCGCCGCCGCTAGCGGAGCTTCAAACCCAGTTCGCGCAGCTGCAGGTCATCGACCGGCGCCGGGGCGTCGGTCAGCGGGTCCGCACCGCTGGTCGCCTTCGGGAACGCGATCACCTCGCGGATGCTGTCGTGGCCGGCGAGCCGCGCAATCAGACGGTCGATGCCCATCGCGATGCCGGCGTGCGGCGGTGTTCCGTACTTCATCGCGTCAAGCAGGAACCCGAAGCGTTCCTGGGCGTCATCGGCGTCGAGGCCGATGATCTCGAACACCCGCTGCTGCACCGCGCGGTCGTGGATACGGACCGAGCCGCCACCCATCTCCCAGCCATCCAACACCAGGTCGTAGGAGCGTGAGAGCAACGCGCCGGGGTCGTCAAGCTCTCCGCTGGGCGCGGTGAACGGGTGATGCTCGGCGGCCCAGCCGCCCTCGCCGTCCGGCTTGAACATCGGGAACTCGACCACCCAGACGATGTCGTGACTACCTTCAGGCACGAGCTTGAAGCGGTCGGCGAGTTCGAGCCGCAGCGCGCCGAGCACGGTCTGCGCGGTGCGCAGCTCGTCGGCGACGATGAACAGCACGTCACCCGGAGCTGCGTTCAGCGCCGACTTGATACCCGTGATCTCGTCCTCGGAGAGGAACTTTGCGATCGGCGAGCGCAGCGTCCCGTCCTCCTGGACGAACGCCCACACAAGTCCCTTGGCCCCGTACTTCTTGGCGAACTCGGTGAGCGCGTCAAGCTCTGAGCGCGGTAGCTCACGGGCTCCGGCGTTGATCCCGATCACGGCACCACCGGCTGACAGCGCGCCCTTGAAGACCATGAACTCGGAACCCGCCACCACCTCTGAGAGCTCGACGAGCTCCAGCCCAAAGCGGCGGTCGGGGCGGTCCGAGCCCCAGCGACGCATCGCCTCTTCCCAGCTGACGCGCGGCCACGCCGGCCGCGGCACGTCGTAGCCCTCGGAGCTGAAGACCGCGTCATACACGGCCTCCATCATCTCGATCACGTCCTCCTCGTCGGCAAACGCGAGCTCGATGTCGATCTGCGTGAACTCAGGCAGACGATCGGCGCGTGAGTCCTCGTCGCGGAAGCAGCGCACAACCTGGTAATAGCGCTCGAGCCCGCCGACCATCAGTAACTGCTTGAACAGCTGCGGCGACTGCGGCAGCGCGTAGAAGCTGCCCGGCGCGGTCCGCGACGGCACCAGGAAATCGCGTGCGCCCTCGGGCGTCGAACGGGTCAGGAACGGGGTCTCGATCTCGAGGTATTCGCGCTCGTTCAGCACGCGGCGGATGGTCTGGACAACGCGGTGGCGCAGCATCATCGCGGCTTGCATCGGTGCGCGGCGCAGGTCCACGGCACGGTGCTTGAGCCGCAGCTCCTCGTTCACGTTGACGTCCTCATCAACCGGGAACGGTGGCGTCTCGGCGTCGGACAGGATCTCGATCTCGCTCACCGAGATCTCAACCGCACCGGTGAGCAGTGCGGGGTTCACATTCTCCGGCTCCCGTGCGGTGACTGGGCCGGCGACGGTGATCACGTCCTCGGAGCGCAGATCGTGCGCGGTCCTGTGCGCCGCGGGCGCGCTCTCCGGGTGGAACACGAGCTGCACGATCCCAGAGCGGTCGCGCAGGTCGATGAAGATCAGGCCGCCATGGTCACGACGACGGTGCACCCAGCCGGCAACTCGCGCGTTGGTTCCGACGCGATCAGCGGTCAGTTCCGTGGCCCAGGCGTCGCGGTAGGCGTTGGCACGCGGTGTGCGGTTCAGGGTCGTGGCCGGGTCACCGACTGCGGATGTCTGGCTCATCACAGCGGGTTCCCACGCAGGATCGTCGGGATCACTCTGTCGTTGGCAAGTTCGTACTGCTCGCCGCTGTCCATGTCCTTCAAGCTGCTTTGCTCCATGTCGTTCACGATCGCAACATACCGGGCCTTGAGTCGGTCGGCGTGCTTCATCGCCGCCTTCAGCGAGCGGCCGGTCAGTTCCAGCTGCGCAGCAAGCCCGGCGACGCGAGCATCGCGCGCGAGGTCAAACGCAGCCGCATAGTCGCGGCGGTTTTCACGGTCGGCGACCACCACCAGCAAATCGACGATCTGCGGTGTGATCGGCTGCTCCGCCGCCGATAGCAGGATCCGCTCTACCCCGGCCGCCCAGCCCACTCCCGGCGTAGCGCGCCCGCCGATCTGCTCGATCAGCCGGTCGTAGCGTCCGCCACCGCCGACCGCGGACTGCGCCCCAAGTGCGCCGCTGGTGAATTCCCACAGCGTGCGCGTGTAGTAGTCGAGGCCGCGCACCAGCGTCGGGTCCAGCTCGTAGACGATGCCCGCGGTGCTCAGCAGCTCCTTCACCGTTTCAAAGTGTTCGGCGTCTTCGGGTGCGAGCCGGTCCAGCAGTTTCGGGGCCGCCTCCATCACCCTGCGGGTGCCCGGGTCCGAGGCGTCGAACGCGCGCATCGGGTTCAGGTCGATGCGGCCGCGCACCTCTTCGGACAACGAGGCTTCGTTGGCGCGCAGGTAGGCGACCAATTCGTCGCGGTATTCAGCACGAGTCTCGGGCGTGCCCAATGACGCGAGCCGCAGCTGCCGCTGCGCAACCCCCATCGCTTCGAGCAGCTCCGCCTGCAGCACGATCAGCTCAGCGTCGGTTTCCGGCGAGGCGGTACCGATCGCCTCCGCGCCAACCTGCCAGAACTGGCGGTAGCGGCCCTTCTGCGGCTGCTCGGCGCGAAAGAACGGGCCGAGGTACCAGAGCTTCACCGGCTGCGGGAGCTTGTGCATGCCGTGCTCGACGTAGGCGCGCACGACCGGCGCCGTGCCCTCGGGTCGCAGCGTCAGCGAACGGCCACCGCCATCGTCGAACGAGTACATCTCCTTCTGAACGATGTCTGTAGCCGCGCCGACACCGCGCGCGAACAGCTCTGTCGACTCGAAGATCGGCGTCTCGATCCGCCGGTAACCGGCGCGGCCGAGGATCTTCTGGGCGGTCTGTTCAAAGAGCTGCCGACGCTCGGCGTCGGCCGGGAGGATGTCGAATGTGCCCTTGGGCGCCTGGATGCCGCTCATGCCCCGGCAAGCCCCCGTAGAAACGGGTTGGTGCGGCGTTCGGTTCCAAGCGTTGTGATCCCCATGTGCCCCGGATAGACCCGTGTCTCGTCGTCGTACTCGTCGATCAACGCCGCGATCGACGCCTCCAGCGTCGGCCAGTCGCCGCCCGGCAGGTCGACACGGCCGACCGACCCCTGGAAGAGCACGTCCCCGGAGAACAGTGCCGCCTCCTCGCGGATCGCGTAGGTCACGTGTCCCGGGCTATGTCCCGGGGTGAAGCGCACGTCGATCGTGAGGCCCGCGAGTTCGAGCACATCGCCACCCGCAACCGTGAAGTCGGCCTCATATTCCTCGAATGGACCGAAGCCGGGGAAGCTCTGATAGTCGTTGATGTGGGCGAGCACGTCGCGCTCGTCCACGGGCACGTAGACCGGAGCACCGGTGGCGCGGTGCAGCGCCGCCACGGCACCGATGTGGTCAAAGTGCGTGTGGGTGATCAAAATCGCCGCCACGTGGGTGATTGCGTCCGCCTGAAGGGCCGCGACAATTCGCTCCGCCTCTTCCCCCGGATCGACGACTACGGCTTCGGACGCGCCGGCGGCGCGGACCACAAAGCAGTTTTCCTGAAGCGGCCCGACGGGCAGCATCCGCACGTCCAACATCGGGCGCTACTTCTGCTTCCGCTTGAAACCGCCGAACAGGCTCGGCCGCGGCGCCGCTGCTGCGACGGCTGCCGAGCGTTGACTCATGCGCTTCTTCCAGAGATAGCGCTCGAGGTAATAGTTCGCGGGCCCGAACAGCGCCACCGCGATCACCGCGGGGAAGATCGCCGCCGCGAGCGCGCTGCCGTGCTTGGGGTGCCCGAGGATCATGATGAACAGGAACATGAACAGGCCGGCGAAACCGGCCTTCATCCACGAACTCTTCCAGGTCGGCTCTTTGCTCATCCGGGCCTCACGCACGGCGGCCTTGTCCGCCTTCTTGCGGTCGTTCGGCGAGATCGGGCGGCTCGTACGGCCGCGACTCTCGACGACGCCGGCTGCGTTGCCGCGGTGCTTGGTTTGACGCTTGCGCTTGGTCTGTGCCATCGGTCCTCTCAATGTAGAGCCTGTCGGGGGATTCGGTGCGGTGATTTGTGCCGGAGGGCTTGCAATAACAGCCTCTAAACCCCCTTCGACCTCATAACGGAGTAGGGTCGCGCCAAACGCAAGAGTTCAGGAAGTACGAAGGAGACAGCAAATGGGCCTGGTGTCGGACGCTAACGAGAACGCCGTCATTGACGCGGTCATCGAGAAGGTACGCGCGCGACTTCCAGAGGGACCGGGGACACTGGTCGAGACCTTCGTGCGGGAGTACTTCCGCTGGGTCGACCCGGCTGACCTCGAGGCCCGCGACCCGGGCGACCTAGCCGGAGCTGCGCTCTCGCATTGGGAGATGGCCGAACAGCGCGACCCTGAAGCGGTCGAACTGCGCATCTACAACCCCAGCCTCGAACGCGACGGCTGGTCCTCCCCGCACACGACGCTTGAGATCGTGACCGACGACATGCCCTACCTCGTCGACTCGGTGACGATGGAACTCAGCCGCCTCGGGTACGACCCTCACCTCATCATCCACCCGATGATCCGGATCGCCCGCGACGCGGACGGACGCATCGAGCACGTCACGAGCAGCGACGACCCGGCCCCGGGCGCGGCCAAGCGCGAATCGGTCATGCACCTGGAGCTCGATCGCGAGGATGACCGACAGCGCCTGGCGTCGCTGACCGACGCGATCACCCGGGTACTGCGCGACGTGCGCTGCGCGGTGCGCGACACGCAGGCGATGCGCGACCGCGCCGACGAACTCGCGCTCGAGTTGGCGACCGACTTCGATAACGATCCCAAGCTCGCGGAACCGAGTCAGTTCCTGAAATGGCTCACCGAGGGCCACTTCACCTTCCTCGGTTACCGCGAGTACGAGCTGCACGCTGCAACCGCTACCAGTCCGGCAAGACTGGTAGCGGTGAACGACAGTGGACTCGGGGTCCTCAGCGGCAAACCACAATCTGCGGTCACAGACCTCGGCGAGCAGGCCGCGAAGCTGGCGTTCTCATCGCGACCCTTGGTGATCACCAAGGCCAACCGCCGCTCCACCGTCCACCGTCCCGCGTATCTGGACTACGTCGGCGTCAAGAGCTTCGACGATCACGGCACGGTGACCGGCGAGCGCCGTTTCATCGGGCTCTACAACCCCTCCGCGTACCGCGAGAGCGCCACCGAGATCCCGCTGATCCGGGAGAAGGTCGCGGCCGTGCTCAAGCGTGCAGAGTTCCCACCCGACAGCCACGACGCCAGCGTGCTCGCGGAGATCTGCGAGGCCTACCCACGCGACGCGCTGTTCCAGATCCGCACTTCAGAGCTGCTGGAGACCGCGCTCGGGATCCTGCGGCTCGGCGAGCGCCAGCAGGTGCGCGTGTTCTTCCGCCCCGATCCACTTGGACGCTTCGTTGACTGCACCGTCTGCATGCCACGCGACCGCTACAACCGCAGCACACGCATCGGCGCGGGCGACGTGCTGCTCGCGCATTTCGGCGGCTCGCACTACGACTGGAACCTGCAGCTCAGCGAGGAGTCGCGGATCGCGATCATCCACATGCTGGTGCACACGCCCGACGGTATTGAGGGCGAGCTCGATTCAGACGCGGTCGCGCAGAAGGTATCGGACGCGATTCGGGCCTGGACGCAGGACCTGAGCGATCTCATCTACGAGCGCTACGACGACCAAAAGGCGCGCGAGCTGCTCGACCGCTACATCGACGCCTTCCCGCCGGCCTACCAGGAGCAGGCCACGCCGCTGCGCGGTGCTGATGTGATCGACAAGGTCGAGCTGATCCGCCAGGATCCGAGCCGTGCGCCGTGGCTGCAGCTGGCGCGGGCGACCTACGGCGACACGCCGCTGCGGGCAAAGCTGCTCAGCGACAAACAGGTGCCGCTGTCATCGGCGCTCGAGATCTTCCAGCACATCGGTGCCGAGGTCCACGACGAGCTTCCCTACGAGATCCGTCCCGCCGGCCAGGACTCGATCTGGATCTACGACTTCGGGATCGAGGCCGATGCCGACCCGGATGTCGTGGGAGACCGCTTCGCCGACCTGTTCCGCGGGATCTGGAGCGGTCAGTACGAGGATGACGGCCTTGGCGAGCTGGTACTGGTGGCGGGGCTCGATGCCCGCCAGATCATGTTGCTGCGTGCGGTGTCCAGGTATTTGCGTCAGGCCGGGATCCCGTTCTCAGAACGTTACGTAGAGCGCTCACTGGTCGCGAACCCGGAAATCTCTGCCCAATTGGTAACGCTGTTCGAAGCGCGTCACGACCCCAGCGCCGGAAACCCGGAGCGGGCTGTGGAGGTCGCGGCCGAGCTCTCGGACCGTGTCGACGCGGTGACATCTCTGGACCAAGACCGCATTCTGCGCGCGTTCCGTTCGGTGATCGATGCGATCGTCCGCACCAACTACTACCAGCTGGGGCCTGATGGCCAATCCAAGGAGTACCTCAGCTTCAAGGTTGACCCCTCGCAGATTCCGCTGTTGCCTCAGCCGCGCCCCAAGTACGAGATCTTCGTCTACTCACCAAAGGTCGAAGGCGTTCACCTGCGCGGCGGCATGGTCGCGCGTGGCGGGCTGCGCTGGTCCGACCGTCGCGAGGACTTCCGAACCGAGGTGCTGGGCCTGATGAAGGCACAGATGGTGAAGAACGCGCTGATCGTGCCCGGCGGCTCGAAGGGCGGGTTCGTGGTCAAGCAACCGTCGGCCGGCGGCTCGCGCGAGGAGATCCAGGCCGAGGGCATCGCCTGTTACAAGACATTCCTCTGCGGGCTGCTCGACCTCACCGACAACATTCTTGCGGGGCAGATCGTGCCGCCACCGAACGTGGTCCGCTATGACGGCGATGACACCTACCTGGTGGTAGCTGCCGACAAGGGCACAGCGACGTTCTCGGATATCGCCAACGGGATCTCGGCCGAGTACGGCTTCTGGCTTGGTGACGCGTTCGCGTCCGGCGGCTCGGTCGGGTACGACCACAAAGCGATGGGGATCACCGCCCGCGGCGCCTGGGAGTCCGTGAAACGCCATTTCCGTGAGCTCGGAACCGACATTCAGACCACCGACTTCACGACTGTAGGAATCGGCGACATGGCCGGTGACGTATTCGGGAACGGGATGTTGCTGTCTGAGCACACGCGTCTGGTGGCGGCCTTCAACCACCGCCACATCTTCCTTGACCCGAACCCGGACCCGGCGGTTTCATACGCGGAGCGGCGGCGCCTGTTCGACCTCCCGCGGTCCGCCTGGAGCGACTACTCGGCCGAGTTGATCAGCTCCGGCGGGGGCGTGTTCGACCGCAGCCTGAAGCAGATCCACCTCTCCGACGAGGTCCGCGAGCGACTCGGGATCGAAGCGACCGTGATGACGCCGGCCGAACTGATCTCAGCGATTCTGAAGGCGCCTGTTGACCTGCTGTGGAACGGCGGCATCGGCACCTATGTGAAGGCCACCGCCGAAACCCAGGCGGCGGTCGGAGACCGCGCCAACGACGCCGTGCGTGTGAACGGCTCCGAGCTCCGCGCGCGAGTTGTCGGTGAGGGAGGAAACCTCGGGCTCACTCAGCGTGGCCGCATCGAATACGCCGCTGGCGGCGGGCGTATCAACACCGACGCGATTGACAACGTCGCCGGTGTCAACACCTCCGACCACGAGGTCAACATCAAGATCCTCCTGGATTCCGCGGTTTCCGGCGGATCGATCACGGTCGCTGAGCGCAACGCGCTGCTTGCCGAGATGACGGACGCGGTCGCCGAGCGAGTGCTGAGCGGAAGCTATCTGCAGACGCAGGCGATGTCGCTGGCCGGGCGCCAAGCGGCGTCGCTCGCAAACGCGCACGCACGCATGTTCCGCTCGTTCGAGGAGTCCGGTGTGCTTGACCGGGCGCTTGAGTTCCTGCCCAGCACCGGTGAATTCGCCGACCGCGAGGCCAGAGGTCGCGGGCTGCTCTCCCCCGAGCTCGCGGTGCTGATGGCCTACAGCAAGGTGCACCTGGACAACCAGCTGCTGGAATCGGACCTGCCCGAGGACGAGTACATGGCCGAGTCGCTGGAGCGCTACTTCCCGGCGCCGCTGCCTGAGCGCTTCAAGTACGAGATGCAGGGGCACCGCCTGCGCCGGGAGATCATTTCCACGGTGATCGCCAACGAACTCGTTGACCGTCAGGGGATCACATTCGTCTACCGCGTCACCGAGACCACGGGGGCCGCTCCGGATCAGGTTGCGCGTGCTTACGCGGTGGCACGCGACGTGTTCCGGATGACGAGCTTCTGGGAGGCGGTCGAGTCGCTCGACAACAAGGTCTCAGCCGACGTGCAGCTCTCGATGCTGGCCGACGGCCGACAGCTGGTCGAGCGCGGCACGCGGCGGATCGTCCGCGGCAACGGGCCCGAGGTGGCGATCGGCGAATTGGTCGAGCGCTACCAGGCGGCGGCCGACGGGCTCTGGCAGGACGGCACCGAGCGCCTCGCCCCCGACGATCTGAGCCGCTTCGAGCAACGTCGCGACGAGCTCACCGCGGCTGGCGTGAGCGTCGAACTGGCACGCCGGGTTGCGGCGATGGCGACGATGGTCTCGGTCTTCGATCTGGTTGACCTCAGTATCAGCTCCGCGCGGGACCTGTCGTTGGTGATCGATGTGAGCCGCGAGTCCGCGACCGCGCTGCACCTGGCCTGGGTGCAGCAACGGATCCTTGATCTTCCGCGCAGCGACCGCTGGCAGACACTCTCCCGCGACGCCCTACGTGACGACCTGGCCAACGTGCAGCGCAAGCTCAATCTGAAGGTCCTCGACGACGCCTCCGATGGCGATGCCGACGTACTGATCGAGCGCTGGACCGAAGCCAACCGCGTTGCACTGGACCGGTATCTGCAGGTGTTGGCCGACATTCGCGACAGCGGGACCTATGACACCACCACGCTGCCGGTACTGCTCAGGGAACTGCGCACGATGGTCGGCTAGACCCTGTCGCTGCTCGGCTGGGGGCTGGTCGACCCCGACGGCCCCGACGAGCTTGTCGCAAACAACGCGCCGGCCGTTCGGCGCTGTGTCAGTACTCGCCCTTGATCACGAAGTAGCTGCCGCGGATGACGCCCGCCAGCTTTGACTTCTGACGAGCGAACTTGAAGCCCGCGGCGGCCAGCTCCTCGGGAATCTCCATGCCCTCGGAGAGCTTGAAGCCGACGGCGCGCTTGCCGGCGTCGGCGAGCGTGTACATCACGTTGATCGACAGACCGGATTCGTAGAACACGTAATCGAAGCGGATCCCGCCGACCTCGAAGGTCGTCGCCTCCAGCGGCTTTGAGGCGATCACGAGGTCGCGTTCGCTCGACAGCACGTCGTTCACGCGCGCGATCGTCGCCGACGCCTCGTCCGCCGCGCTGAGGGTGAACTCATAGTCGTACTTGTTCTTGAAGTAGCGCGCCTCGTTGGCCCGCAGCCCCGCGAGCGTCTCGGCGACCGGCGAGGACTCCAGGCCGACGGTGGACACGTTCTTGAAATCAACGGTGTACGGCATCTCTGCTCCCGGTCTGGTGTGCTGGCGCGGCAATTCGGTCAAAGGTCTCGCGAGCGGCCGGAGGTCGCACATTGGATGCCGGAGGAGGGACTCGAACCCCCGACCTTGGGATTATGATTCCCCTGCTCTAACCAGCTGAGCTACTCCGGCGTGGAGAACCAGCACGATACAACGTCGTTCACCGTTCTCGTCGTGGCGCAGGCGGAACGGGCGTGAACGGGAAGATCTCGTCGCGCCCGCGATCGATCACGCTGTAGCTGGCATCGGGAACTTCGTTCCAGGCACCTGGGAGGTCACCGATCGGCTCGGAGACGACGATCCGCGCATCGTCGGAGAACTCACCGAGCAATGCGTTGTCCGGATAGAGCGCTCGCAGCGTCGGCACATCCTTGGAGTAGAACAGTGAACGGGATTGCCCCTCGCTGGAATAGCGGAACACCCAGAAGGTGTCACCGTCGGTTGTCGCGATCGTCCCCTGGAACGGGTACTGGACGCCGCGCGCGTGCCCGACAGACTCGACGAAACCAATCGTTTGGGCGATCGCGGCCGGCGGGTCGTGCTCGAGCCCAAAGGTCAGCGCCAAGAAGAACAGCACCTCAGTGTCGGCAGAGCCGATGATCTCGGGGTAGAGCGATTCGTCGACCGCCATCACCAGGTCGCGCTTGACGGTGCGAAAGTCGGCTACGAAGCCGTTGTGCATCAATAGCCAACGGCCGTAGCGAAACGGGTGGCAGTTCGACTGCTGGACCGGTGAGCCGATCGCCGCCCGGACATGGCCGAAGAAATGGCCGGATTTGACGTGCGCGGCAAGCTCGCGCAGGTTCTGATCGTTCCAGGCCGGCTCGATGCCCTTGAAGACACCCGGTTGCGGCGCATCGTCATACCAGCCGACGCCATAGCCGTCGCCGTTGGTCGGCTCCGCTCCCAGTCTGGAGTGCAGGCTCTGGTCGATCAGCGAGTGAGCCGGCGAGACGAGCGCCTCGCCGAGGATCACCGGCGCACCGGTGTAAGCAAGCCAACGACACATGACCTCTCCCGTTGATGGAAACGTGCGCAATGCTACCGCCGTGGACCTCACCGATCGCTCGATCGCGGGGACGCAGCTGTCGAGGCGGCCGGAGGGCCATACTTTTGGTGCGGGTCCCTAATGGCGAAACCTCTTCTAGCAATCCCCAACGTCTCCGAGGCACGGCACCTTCCGGTGGTCGACGCGCTCGCGCAGGCGCTGACCTCGAGCCCCGGCGCGGAGCTGCTGGACGTCCACAGCGACGTCGACCACAACCGCTCCGTTTTCACGTTGACGGCACCGCAGGGGCAGCTCGCAGCTGCGGTCGGTGCGATTGCCGCTCGGGCTTCCGAACTGATCGAGATCGACGCCCACGAGGGCGTGCACCCACGCGTGGGCGTGATCGACGTTGCCCCGATCGTGTACCTCGACGCGGCCGGTCGCGGACCCGCGACCGCGGAGGCACTCGTTCTGGCCAGCATGCTCGGTGACGATTTGCAGATCCCAGTTTTCCTCTACGGCGAGCTCAGCGGAAACCAGGTGACGCGCGCTGACATCCGCCGCGGAGGACTGGAGCGCCTGAGCAGGCGGATGGCCGCTGGCGAGGTCAAGCCCGACTTCGGTCCGTCAACGCTGCACCCCAACGCCGGAGCGGTGCTGGTGGCCGCGCGCTCACCGCTCGTAGCCTTCAACGTTGAGCTCGCGCCGCCGGCGGACCTACAAACCGCGCGAAGAATCGCAGCCCTGATCCGTGATGGCGGCCATCAGGGCCTGCCCTCGGTACGCGCGCTCGGGCTGACGCTGGCAGCCCGAGGCGGCGTGGTGCAGGTGTCGACCAACATCGACGACCCAACACAGACCACCCCGGCGCAGTTGGTCGCTGCGATCAGCGATCACGCGCAGGTGGCTCGCACCGAGCTGATCGGACTCGCGCCACGCGCCGCGTTTTGCGATTTCCCGTCCGATCTGGAAGTTCAGAACCTTCGCTTCATTGAGGACGTACTGTCCGCGAGCAGGACCTGACGCCCGGCTCGCGGGGGCTGTGTGCTCGGGTCCAGCGTCCGGTTACGGTCGGCCCGACGCAGTGTCGTGCTCGTGCTGCCGTGCTCGCCGCCCCCAGCGAACGACGGTATCCGCGCGCTTGTCGTGCAGGCCCTGACGCTTGTCGCTGACAAGCACCGGCAGGAACCCGATACCGAGCGTCAGCTCGCAAATGAAGAACCAAACCACCCGGTGCAGCGCCTGTCGGAAACGAAGTTGCTGAAACCCGTCGGCCGTGACCACCCGGAAGCCCATCACGCGCGCGCCGACCGTCTGACCGGTGACGCTCCAGAAGAACACGAAGTACGAGCCCGACCAGATGAACGCCCAGATGATGCTGCCGGCTACGACCTCCCCACCGCTGAGTCGACGCGAGATTCCGACCAGCGACAACAGCAAAGCAACCGCGGCGCTGAACAGGATCGCGGCGACATTCACGCAGATCGCGTCGATCACCAGCGCCACGGCGCGGGTGACGAATCCCACGTAACCCACAAACGGTGACTTCGAAGCCGCAGCTTCGGGCGCGACGATCGTCTGATGGTGATCTCGCGCCCGCGAGACGACCACCGGATGCGCGTGCCCGGTTGCGGACACGTCGTCTGCCTTGTCGGCGGTTGTCATTGGACCTGTTGCGCGCGACGGCGGCGCAGCAGCGCTCGCGCCAGTCGTTCAGCGGCATCATCGGCGATTACGGTCCGCCCTCGCAGATTGTCCGCCAGGTCATCGGCGATCCCGGCCGTCTGCTGAGCGATCACCTCGCGGACCTCTGGGGCACTGGCGATGTACTGAATGACCTCCTGTAGTTGCTCGGAGGCGAGCAGCTTGTCGGTCAGGTCACTGGCGAAGTCGCTCTCAAAGATCTGCGTGAGCAAACGCGTCAGCGCCGGATCGTTCAGTACCTGCACGACTATCTCCGAGTCGGCGACCTCACTCAGGAATTGTCTGGCAACGGCAACGACCGTCTCATCGGTGCGCTTCTGCAAGCGCCGGGCCGCCTGTGCCCCAGAATTCGAGAGCGAATCGTAGGCCGCGTCGGCGCGACGTCGGAGCGGCCCTCCGAGCGATGAGCGCCAGAGCCCCACGGCTGGCGCCGTGACCAGCGCAGCGCCTTTGCCCGCGGCGATCGCCGTGTTGCCCGCACCTCGGGCGGTACTGGCCACCACTCCCAGCATGGCTTGGGGAAGATCAGCCGCTTGATCCATACCCAGAGGATGCACGAAATCGGCACCTCCCGCAAACAGTGCATCGGTAGGATCACGCGATGCCGAACTACGGGGACTACCAGCTGGAGATCTACTTTCAGGGTCTCGTGGGGCAACGCAAGCCGCTGCCGATGAGCTACGAGCCGCTGGAACGCCGCGCGCACGCTGCGCTGCCAGCGGAGATCGTCTCGTATGTCGCCGGCGGTGCCGGCAACGAGCACACGCAGCGACTCAATGTCGAGGCGTTCGACCGCTGGGGCCTGAAACCACGAATGTTGCGTAACAGCCCCGAACGCGACCTCAGCATCGAGCTGTTCGGGCTCAGCCTGCCCTCGCCGGTGATGCTCGCCCCGGTCGGGGTGATCGGGCTCTGCGGACAGGACGGCCACGGTGACCTCGCGACTGCCGACGCAGCGGCCCGGACGGGAGTGCCGATGATCGCCTCGACGTTGAGCCAGGACCCGATGGAAACCGTCGCCGCGCGCTTCGGTGAGACGCCGGGCTTCTTTCAGCTCTATCCACCCGCCGACCGTGAGCTGTGTGAATCGTTCGTGCGGCGGGCGGAGGCCTCGGGGTTCAAGGGAATCGTGGTCACCCTCGATACCTGGGTGCCGGGCTGGCGCCCGCGCGACCTTTCGATCGGGAACTTCCCCCAGCTGCACGGGCATTGCCTCGCCAACTACTTCACCGACCCCGTATTCCAGGCCAAGCTCGAGCAGCCGCCCGAAGACGATCTGCGGACCGCTGCGATCCGCTGGGCGCTGGAGTTCGGGAACCCGACTCTGAGCTGGGATGACATCAGCTGGATCCGCTCACTCACCGACCTGCCGGTGATCCTCAAGGGCATCGGTCAGGACGAGGATGTGCGTGAGGCGCTGGACCGCGGCGTCGACGCGATCTACTGCTCCACCCATGGCGGGCGGCAGGCCAACGGCGGGCTCGCGGCGATCGAAATGCTGCCGGAGGTTGTGCGTGCGGCCGGCGCTACGCCGGTGATCTTCGACTCCGGGATCCGCGCCGGCGAACACATCGTGAAGGCGCTGGCGCTGGGCGCGGCGGCGGTCGCGATCGGACGCCCCTACTGCTGGGGTCTTGCGCTGGCTGGCAGCGACGGGATCGTGCACGTGCTGCGGTCGTTGCTGGCTGAGGCCGACCTGCTGATGGCGATCGATGGCTACCCGACGATCGCCGATCTCACGCCCGCGGCACTGCTCGATCGGCGCGCCTAGAACCGGCCCTGGCGATCGGCACGTCGCCATGCTGCGGGCGACGACGCGTCACGCTGACGTGTTTGCTGCGGTTGGCGAAGCTGCCGCGAGCCAGCCGACATTTGGCCCGAGTAAACTCGCACAGTCGCCCAGACCGGCAGCCGTTCTTTGAGCACAAACGCACAGTCAGCCCCCAACCTCGCCTCCGCCGGTTCCAGACCGAGTCGCTTCGGGCCCGTACAGATAACCGTTGCCGCGGTCCTGCTTGCGATGGTGCTTGCCGGCATCTCGCTGATCATCACCGCCGCGATCGACTACGACCCGATGGGTTGGATCGTGTATTCGCGCGAGGTCTTTGGCCACGGGGTGCTCGACACCAACACCTACCCGTCCTGGAAGCCGCTTCCGATCATTCTGATCGGGCCGTTCTCGTTCTTCTTCAAGGGCTTCGCCGACGTCTACTGGTGGCTCTGGATCTGCCGCACCAGCGGGATCCTGGCGGTGTTTGGCGGGGCCGCGATCGGGTACCGGCTGGCGGGCCGCTGGGGCGCGTTTGCCGTTGGCGCGGTGGTGCTGCTCTCAGCCTGGTGGTTTGAGGATTCGATGATCGGCCGCGACGGTCCGCCCAGCGCGGCACTTGTGGTGGCGGCGATCCTCGCCTATATGAACGGTTGGCGGCGGGTTGCCCTCATCTGCCTGGTCGGAGTCTCGCTGCTGCGTCCCGAGGCCACGCCGTTTCTCATTCTCTACGGCCTCTGGGAGTGGCGGATGGGACGACTGACGCTGGCGGAGGTCGTGCTGGCGGTCGTGTTCATCGGCGTGATGTGGGAGATCCCGACGCTCGTGCACGCCGGCAAGAGCCCAGGTTCGCTGGCCACCAGCGGTGGCGTTGCCGGGACGCCGATCAACGCCAAGATCCCGTTCTTCGCCGTGCTCAAGGGCACCGTCAGTGAGATGCGCCCGGCCGCGGCGCTGTTCTGCCTCGTCGGAATGCTCTCGACGCTGTGGGGTCTCACCGAGCGCGGGCGCAACAGCGCCTTCGCAACGCTGTGGGGACGTGACAACTTCGAGCGCCTGCTAATCGCTGCTGCCGCCTGCTGGGTGTTGATCATCGGGATCGAGGCGCAATTCCTGCACTTCTCGGGCAACAACCGCTACCAGATCCCGGGGCTGATCGTGTGGTGCATCGTCGCCGGAGTCACCGCTGTCCGGGCCGGCGGTCTGGTGCGACTGGGTCGCTGGGGCGTGCCGCTGATGGTCGCGATCCTGATCGTCCCATCGCTCGTGCGCGCCTATGGGGTCGAGAAGACCGGAGTTCAACTGGTCAGGCAGCGCCAGGGACAGCTGGATGCGATCAACGCCGAACTCAAACAGCGCGACTGCCCAGGATATGCCTGGAGCGATGCGGCAAACAATGCCTATCTCGCCGTGATCACCGGCCAATCGCTACCGGCCTCGATCGCCCCGAGCGACGTGCCGGCCAAATTCGTCAACGGTCAGTACTACTTCGTCTATTGTGCGCCAGCCGGCTGGCGGCCCAAGGGCCGCGCGTGAGCGCCATAGATGAGCACCGAAGCCGCCCCGCAGCCCGCTGACCCGCGGCTCCGGCTGCTGCAGCTGCCGACACTGAAGCACTGGCTGCTGTGGTCGCTGCTGGGCGTGGCGATCACGCTCGCCTTCGGGTTCGCGGCCAAAAGCATCCCGGGCGTCCTCCCGACCGAGCTCAGCTGGGACGAGGCGCTCACCGACATTCAGTTCGGAGTCCTGAACGCATTCAGTATCGGACTCTCGATGGCACTCTCGCCGCCCGGTGCGATAGCCCTGCTGATTATCTCGTTCGTCTATCTGTTGGTGGCGCGCCACAGTCCCGTGAACGCGTTGGCATTCACGGGACTGACGACCTGCGCATGGCTGCTTTCCGGCGCATTCAAGCTGATCGTCGCCGAGCCGCGCCCGAATGCGGCACTGCTGGACCACCCATTGCTGCCGGAACGCGGCGACAACAGCTACCCCAGCGGCCACACCACATTCACCGCGGGCTACGCCATGGCCTGCTATCTGCTCGCCCGAGGAACCCGCTGGGAGCGCCCGGTGGCGATCGGTGGGTGCATTGCCGTCGTGGTGATGGGCGCGGTCCGGCTATACGTGAGCGCGCATTACCTGACTGACGTGCTCGGAGCGCTGCTTACCGTACTCACCGCAACCGTTTTCTACAGCGGCGTGTGGAACCGCTACGGACTGTCGTTGCTGCGCCGGCTTACCGTGCTGCGGCGGTTCGGTCCGATCCCGTGACGCGTCGGCGTCGGTGATGACGCGCACGCTGCACGGGACCGCCGCACCGCGGCCCGACCTGGTCGAGCCGGCGGTCAGGACTGATTGATGCGGATCAGGTTCCCGGAAGGGTCACGGATCGCGCAGTCACGCACTCCGTAAGGTTGATCCGCAGGCTCCTGCACGACGTCGACTCCTGCTGCCTCGAGCTCTTCGAAGAGCTTGTCCAGCTCCCGGGTGGCCAGCGTCGCACGCCCATAGCAGCCCTTTGCCATGAGGGCCGCGATCGTCTCGCGCTCCTCGTCGGTGATCCCCGGATCGGCGGCCGGCGGCTCGAGCACGATCGACGTTGCGGGCTGGTCCTTGGGACCGACGGTGATCCAGCGCATCCCGTTGTAGCCGACGTCGTTACGCACCTCGAAGCCGAGCTTGTCGCGGTAGAACTCCAGCGACGCTTCGCCGTCGGTGTGCGGGAGGAATGTGTAGTGAATCGTGATTTCGCTCATGGACGCGAATCTACGCGCGCCTCCCGGGTGGCGCTTCTTCATTCCTGATCGGATCGGAAATCGATCAGGAATGAAGAAATGCAGCCGACGACGGCGCTCAGCCGCGGCCGTTGCGCTGGGGTCTGGTCACTTGTTTGGCAACGCAGTGCGGAATGCCTTCGGCGGACTGAGCCCGCGCGTCGCGGTACGCGCTCGGGGACATCCCCACCAGTTCGGTGAAGCGGGTGCTGAAGGTTCCGAGCGAGCCGTACCCGACCTCGAAACAGACCTCCGTCACGGATAGGTCGCCGCGTCGCAGCAGCGTCATCGCACGCTCGATCCGGCGTGTCATGAGGTACCCGTACGGCGACTCTCCGTAGGCGCTTTTGAACTCGCGGCTGAGGTGCCCCGCCGACATGTGCACGCCGCGGGCGAGCTCCTCCACATCGAGTGGCTGCGCATAGTCGCGGTCGATGCGATCGCGGACCTCGCGCAGCAGTTCGAGGTCTTGGAGTTTGCGCGAGCTCACGCTGGCGACCTAAGCGGCGTCAGTTGAACCGCGCTCGGAGGATCGGAAGCACGTCGGCGGAGAACTGTGTCATCTGTCGGTGCTGGTCTTCGGCGGGGAAATGGAACACCAGATCGGTGAACCCAAGCCCGACATAGAAGCCGATCTGCTCGACGACCTGTTCGGGATCATTGGAGACGATGAAGCGCGTGTGAGCACGGTCCACCGCCTGTTCGGCGAGCCGCTCCATCTCGATCGGATCCTCGGTCCCGCCCTTCTCATCCGCGGTCAACGCCAGCGCCGCCCACGGCGCGCACGCGTCCTTGGCGTAGGTCGCGTCATGGTCGTAGGAGACCTTGATCTCAATCGACTTGGTCAGATCTTCGGCTGAGCGCCCAGCCTTGGTGGCGCCCTCCGCCATCGCCGCCAGCAGCTTGTGGTACAGCTCCTCCCCCTTGCCGCTGGTGACGATGAAACCGTCGCCGATCTCACCGACCAGCGACGCCGCCTTGGGTCCGCCGGCCGCGATATAGATCGGGATCTGCCGCTCCGGGAGGTCGTAGATCGTCGCGTTGCTGGTCTGGTAGTACTTGCCCTCAAACGTCACACGTTCCTCGGTCCAGAGCCTGCGGATCAGCTCCACCGACTCGCGCAGCCGCTCAGACCGTTCCTTGAACTTGGGCCACTCGATCCCGATCGCGGGACTCTCGTTCATCGCTTCACCGGATCCGATCCCAAGCACCACGCGGCCGGGGTTCAGGCACCCGAGCGTCGCGAACGCCTGCGCGACGACAGACGGGTGGTACCGCAGCGTCGGGGTCAGCACGCTGGTGGTGAGCGTTACCCGTTGGGTCGCCTGACCCAAGGCCGCAAGCCAGACCATCGACATCGGCGCATGACCGCCGTGATGGCGCCACGGCTGAAAGTGATCGGAGACCGCGACGATCTCAAACCCGAGACGCTCTGCCTCGACCGAGAAATCAAGCAGCTGCTGGGGCGGAAACTGTTCGGCTGATGCCTTGTAGCCGTAACGGACAGGTGCGCTCTGAGATGTCATTTCTTCATGGTGTCAGGGTTCGGCTGGTGCTGACGACCCGTCACCCACCACGGGTGCTCCGGCCAACGTTGCACGCGCTGCGCGGCATCGCGTTGTCGGCGTCGCGCTCGGCGGCTCGTTAGAGTCTGCGCACCGTTATGAAACTGGGAATTCACGTCGGCTATTGGGGCTTCTGGGGCGACGCCGCACAGCAACTGCAGGCGGCCAAAGCCGCCGAGGCACTGGACTACGATTCGCTCTGGACCGCCGAGGCCTACGGCTCCGACGCAGCCACGGTGCTTGGCTGGCTCGCGGGCCATACGCAGCGGATCAAGCTGGGATCGGGGGTGTTCCAGATGCCGGCTCGCAGCCCCGCAATGACGGCGATGACCGCCGCGACGCTCGACCAGCTTTCAGGCGGCCGCATGATCTTGGGACTCGGCACCTCCGGACCGCAGGTGGCCGAGGGGTGGCACGGGCAGCGCTTCGGCAAGCAGCTGCAGCGAACGCGTGAGTATTTTGACGTCGTACGGCTCGCTTTGAGTCGTGAGCGCCTGGTCTACGAAGGCCAGACGCTGCAGCTACCGCTCCCGGACGGTCCCGGGAAGGCACTGAAGCTGACGATCGCGCCGGTTCAGAATCGCATCCCGATCTATCTGGCGGCGATCGGCCCCAACAACACGCGGTTGGCCGGCGAGATCGCCGATGGGTGGCTACCCACATTCTTCTCGCCAGAGCACGTCGGACGCTTCCGCGCGCTGCTCGCTGCGGGCGCAGAGCGCGTCGGGCGCTCGCTCGGCGAGGTCGAGATGGCGCCGATGGTGAGCGTCCATATTTCCGACGATGTCCAGGCCGCGCGCGATCTGATGCGGCCCGGACTCGCGCTCTATATCGGCGGGATGGGATCGCGTGACCGCAACTTCTACAAGTCGCTCGTGGAAAGCTACGGCTTTGAAGCCGAAGCCCAGCGGGTGCAGGATCTTTACCTGGAGGGTCATCGTGCCGACGCCTGCGCCGCCGTCCCCGACCGGCTGATCGACCTGGTTTCGCTGGCGGGGCCGCGTGAGCATGTAAGGGAGCGGATCGAGGCCTTCCGCGAAGCCGGAGTCGGAACGCTGATCGCGATGCCGTTGGCGACCTCCTCCGACGGTCTGCGTGAGCAGCTGCAGCTGTTCGCCGAGTGCCGATGAAGGTCTTCCTCGGCGCGTTTGGACAACCAGGTCACGCGTTCCCGATGCTCGCGCTGGGCGAGCGCCTGGTTCAGCGCGGCCACGAGGTCAGCTACGAAACCTGGGAGCGCTGGAGGCCCGAGGTCGAGGCCGCCGGCATGGAGTTCGTCGCCGCGCCTGAATTTCAGGTTTTTCCCTCACTTGGGCGTCACCTCAAGCCCTACGAGGCCGTGGTGCACGCGACCCCGGGGACCAAGGCGCGGATCGCCGAGCGGCGTCCGGACGTCGTCGTTCACGACATCCTGACGCTCGCACCCGCACTTGCGGGTGAGCTCTGCGGAGTACCGGTGGCAACGCTGATCCCGCACCTCTACCCGGTTGCGGGTCCCGGATTTCCGCCCTACGCGATCGGCGCCCGATTTCCCCGCAGCGCCGCGGGTCGCGTCTTCTGGGGTTTGTTCGAGCGGCCACTGGAGAGCGGGCTCCGGCAGGGACGGGATGAGCTCAACGAGACACGCGGCGGCTGGGGCTGGCGCCGCTCGATCGCCTTCACGGCGGCATCAGTTCACAGCTCGCGCTGGTTGCAACGCTGCCGCAGCTGGAATACCCGCGCGGTTGGCCGTCGCACGTCCACGTAGTTGGTCCACTGATGTGGGAGCCGAGCGCCGATCCTGTCCCGATCCCGCCGGGTGACGAGCCGTTGGTGCTGATCGCCCCTTCGACCGCACAAGACCCAGGTCAGTCGATGCTGCGGGCGAGCGTGGCCGCACTACGAGGCCTTGACGTGAGGGTGCTGGCGACAACCAACCGTCGCCCCTCAGGGGCTCCCCTCAAGCTCGGCGCCAACACGACGCTCGTGAACTGGCTCTCCTACTCCCGCACAATGCCGCAGGCGGACCTGGTGGTCTGCCACGCCGGTCACGGCACGCTGATGCGGGCACTCAGTAACGGAGTGCCCGTGCTCGCGGTCCCCCACAGCGGTGACATGGGAGAGAACGCGGCGCGCCTGGACTGGTCCGGCGCGGGCCTGCGGCTACCGTGGCGGCTGCTCAACCCGGTTGCGGTGCGCCTGGCTGTCCAGCAGCTGCTCGACGGCTACGACCGTTTCGCGACCAGGGCCCGCGAGCTGGCCGGCTGGTGTGCCCTGCACGATGGTCCCACTCGCGCCGCCGAGCTGGTCGAGCAGCTGGCCGTCTCCCAGAAGCCAACCGCAGCGACCGACCGCAGCAAGCCGGCACCATGAAACTGCCGAGGGCCCGCTTTCGCGGGCCCTCTCTAGCTGGGGAGGAGGGACTCGAACCCTCAACCCTTCGGTTAACAGCCGAATGCTCTGCCATTGAGCTACTCCCCAGTGCATTGATCGCCTAATTTCTAGGCAATCGCCTGGTCCGCACCAGCGGTGCGTCCAACTGCTCGCCTCAGTCTATCGGCAGTCGCGTGATTCCGCCTTCAACTTCGACGTGGCAGTTAGAACAGAGTAGAACGCATTTTGCGATTTCCGCCCGAATTTGCTCGATTGGCAGCGAGGTGCCGGCCGCAGCCACGCTGAATCGCTTTTGCGTCGGGTCGATGTGGTGAAACTGCAGTGCTGCGATGCTCCTGTCGTATCCGCAGATTGCACAACGACCGCCGCATTCGGCGACCAGTATTTCTTTGATCTTGCGGCGACGCCGCTTGACTCCGTCCGCGCGACACTTGGCGCATCGATAAAACCCCTGAGCGTCCAGTACGAACCGTGTCTGGCCGTGCGCCTTACACCGCTTGAGAATTTCGCCGGCTTGCACCGCGCGTCCAGCCAACACCTCCGAGCTCGACTCTCGGCCCGACCGATACTGCGTCTTGAGCCCGTGAAGCCCGAGCCAATATCGAACTCTGCCCTGGCTACAGCCACACCGCTCCGCTATTTGTCTCTGCGACAAGCCCGCTTCCACGTAGGCCCGCAGGTCTGCCTGATCCATACCCTGTCCCTCCCTACGCCGTACTCACGAACATATGTTCGCACTGTGGCCGGACGCCAACTCTGCGGCCAACCGCGTTCGGACTGCGTCTCGGACGCAGCCTGCGCACCCGCTCGTCAATCGAAGTTTGGGAATGCTGCAGCCAACTATCCTCAGAGCTTCTAAGCTTGCGCCCGGATGGATTTCATGCTGAGACGCATAACCGGAGTTCCCGATGAGCTCCGGCGCCCAATAGACCGGTGCCACGTTGACAGAGATCGATCCTGAAGCTCAGCAGTCCGGGGCCGAGCCCCTTTACCAGAGACTCGGCGAGCCGCGCTTTGCGGAATCCGACCCTGCATCCGGGGAAACCCCTGCTTCCGGCTGGTCGCAGGACGGGCAGTACAACACCGACCCAGACGCGTCCGAGGATCCGAACGCCGACGGCGAACCCGACGGTGACGGCGACGGCAAGGAACCCAAGAGCGTCGCGCGCAACCTGATCGAGCTGGTCGCCACGGTCGCGGCCGCGATCGTGCTGGCGCTGCTGGTCCAGGCATTTCTGTTCAAGCCGTACACGATCCCGAGCGGATCGATGGAGCCGACGCTGGCGATCGGCCAGCGGATCATCGTCAACCGGCTCGACACGTCTCCCAGCATCGGCGACGTAGTCGTCTTCCACCCTTCCGCGCTGGCGTGTAACGCCGACGGGTACTGCCCAACCTACGAGTGCCTGAACCACAGCCAGGGGCCTGGCAGCTCTTCGGCGCAGGCCTGTGATGTGACCGATCCACGAACCTCCTCGCAGACGTTCGTGAAGCGGGTGGTTGGCCTCCCGGGCGACCATCTGCGGATCATCAACGGCTACGTCTACCGCAACGGCGTGAAGGAAACCGGCACCTACATCAACCTCAAGCATTGCTCGAAGACCGATGAGTGCAACCTGCCCAGAGTGATCACCGTCCCCAAGGGCGACTACTACATGATGGGCGATAACCGCGGCAACTCCGACGACAGCCGCTATTGGGGCCCGGTCCCCCAGAAGAACATCATCGGGGTCGCGATCATCACCTACTGGCCGCTCGACCGCATCGGCTTCTTCTAGGCCGCCAGCGTGACACTGCGCTCACTGCCGCGAGGCCGAGAGCACGCAGCAGCTCAGTGCGGCTTCTCCTGCCGCGCCACCACGGCCTTGATCTGGTTCTGAACCTGCTGCTCGCGGGCCTTCAACTGGACGATGCCGACGCCGCCGTGTTCGCGCGCGTAGCGCAGCTCCTGCCAGAGCCGTTCGCGTTCGAGCACCAGCCGCGCGTGCTCGACATCATCGGCATCCACGGCTCGTCCACGCGCCGCGCGATCGACCAGGTCCGCAACAACCGCCGCCAGCTCCGGGTCGTCGGGGATCGTTATCTCCGACGGCAGACATTCAGCGATGTGCCGGGCCGCAGCACGCATCAACGGGTCGGTGAACAACGCCTGGACGTCAATCCGTGCCAGCGCGTCCGCGCCCGCGGCAGGAGCCGCGACCGACACCGCCAGGAATGAGCGCTCGTGCTTGGGGGCCAGGGTCGCCGGCCTCGTGACGCGAGTCACGGCGACGCGGTCGCCGGATTCGGCAGTGTCGCGGCCGGACGCGGATGTCGCTTGGCTGGCCCCGATCAGATTGTCGAGCCGCGCCTCGGTGATCTGCAGCCGCCCCGCGGCACGGCGCACGAGATCATCACGCAGCACCGAGGCCGGAAGCCGCGACAGCGCCGGGCGTAGCGCCGCGATCGCGCGATCCTTGCCCTCTGCGGTTGACAGGTCCGCCTGCTCGAGCGTGCGCTCGACGTCGAAGACGACGTAGGGAACCGACTGCTCCACCAGCGCGCGCAGTGCCTCTGGTCCGTCGGAACGCAGCAGGTCGGCCGGGTCCGCGCCGGCCGGCAGCGGCACCACGCGCAGCTCCAAGTGCTGCTCGGCGGCGAGCCCCGCGGCCCGGACCGCGGCTGCCTGCCCGGCGGCGTCGGCGTCAAGGCACAACAGCAGCGTCTGCACCGATCGCACCAGCTCACTGACCTGCTCGCGGGTAAGCGACGTGCCCATGATCCCGACCGCCCAGGGAATCCCTGCCTGGTGCATCGCAATCACGTCGGTGTACCCCTCGCAGAGCACCATCCGCCCGAGCTTCGCCGCGTGGGCCCGCGCCTTGTCGATCCCGTAGAGCACCTCACGCTTGTGGTAGAGCTCTCCCTCAGCGGTGTTCAGGTACTTCGCCTCGCGGTCGGTCGGCACCATGATGCGCGCCCCGAACCCACGGATGCGCCCGCGGAAGTCAGCGGTCGGGAACATGATCCGGCCGCGGAAGCGGTCGAGGATCTGATCCGGCTGCTTGCGCTTGGGCTGCGCGAGCCCGGCCGCAACGATCTCCTCATTGGTGTACCCGGCCTTGATCGATCCTGCGGAGATCCGGTCCCACGAGTTCGGCGCGTAGCCGACCTGAAATTCGCGCAGTGTCGCTTCGTCGAGCCCTCGGTCCAGCAGATAGGCGCGTGCTGCTGCCGCTTCGGCGGACTCCCACAGGTAGCGCTCGTAATACGCGGTAGCGCGGTTCACCAGCGAGTACAGGCGCTCGCGCCGGGCGCGCTCGGCGGCCGCCTGGGGCGACTCTTCGACGGTCTCCAGCTGCACTCCGAAGCGGCCCGCCAACGACTCCATCGCGCCCACGAAGTCGAGCCCTTCGAGCTCCATCAGGAACGTGAACGGGTCTCCGGAGACCCCGCAGCCGAAGCAGTGGTAGTGCTTTTCCTGGGGCCGCACGTGGAACGACGGCGAGCTCTCGTTGTGGAACGGGCAGAGCCCGAAGTAGCTGTTGTGCCCCTTGCGACTGAGCTCGACCTTGGTCTCGACCAGCGCGATCATGTCCACTGCGTCGCGCACGCGGTCCCTGGAGTCGTCGGTGTAACGCGGCATCGGCGGTCCGTTCTAGAGCGCGAACGCGTTCGGCACCGTCAACGCCTCGTACTGTGCCACGCAGAAACGGTCGGTCATGCCGGCGATGTAATCCGTCACGCGACGCCACACCGGTCCATCCGGGGTTGAATCAGGGATCTGGTCCGGATAGATGCAGAAGTGCTCAAACAGCGTCCTCACGGCACGCTGGATCTTTGCCCGCTCCTGCGTCACCTCGGGCCCCAGGTATACGCGCTCGAACATAAAATCCCGCAGCTCCTGCATCGCACCGCCGATCTGCTCACTCTGCACGATCCTGCCAGCGACCGCGGAGTTCTCGATCAGATCATGCACCAGCGTGTCGATCCGCTGCGAGCCGCTGCTGCCCAGCGCCGCGATCTGCTGCGCCGGCAGATCCACGGACGAGATCACCCCCGCGCGCAGCGCGTCATCGATGTCGTGATTCAGATACGCGATGCGATCGACCACACGCACGATCCAACCCTCGAGCGTCGCCGGCGGATCGTGGCGCCAGGAGTGGCTCACGATCCCGTCCCGCACCTGCTCGGTGAGGTTCAACCCGATTCCGTCACGCTCGAGCACGTCGACGATTCGCAGCGAGTGCTCGTTGTGCCAGAAACGCTCGTTGTAGCGCTCGCGCAGGCATTCATCGAGCGCCTCTTCGCCGATGTGGCCGAACGGTGTATGACCGAGGTCATGCCCGAGCCCGATCGCCTCGGTGAGATCCTCATTCAGACGCAGCGCCCGCGCGACCGTCCGCGAGATCTGGGTCACCTCGAGCGTGTGCGTGAGCCGCGTGCGGTAGTGGTCACCCTCGGGCAGCACGAACACCTGCGTCTTATGCGTCAGGCGGCGGAAGGCCTTGGTGTGCACGATCCGGTCACGGTCGCGCTGAAACGGCGTGCGGATCCCGCAGACCGGTTCCTGGCGGTTGCGAAGCTCGGGGTAGGAGCGCGTCGCCTGCGCTGAGAAATCGCGTGCCTCGCGTTGCTCGGTCAGCTGCGCGAAGCTGTCGGCGACCGGTCCGTGCGGATGCGTGTATGGCTCAGAGCTCACGACCCGAATTGTCGCAGCGGTCGCAGCCGCACGTTCGCATGGTGCTCGGCGGTCTCGGTGATTGCCCGTTCCGCGGTCTGCAGCGCGCGCTCTGGTGCCGAAGGGGCGTTCGCCAACGGCTGCCCCAGCGCCGCGACCAAGAAGTTGTAGGCGTCCTCGCCGAGCGGGAACGAGGAGGCCTCGCAGGAGGCGCATACAACACCGCCGGCGTCCGCGGAGAAGCCGCTCAGGTGCTCGCGCTCACCGCACACCGCGCAGGCCGCCAGCTGTGGGACGATCCCTGCCGCCAACAGCAGCTTCAGCCGAAACGCGAGGCCGTTGGCATACAGCGCTTGCGCCGGGGCGGGTCTAGCCGGACCAGCCCCGGCCTGAAGGGCTTCGTCGGCTCCAACACCGGCCAAAAGGGTGAGCTCGTTGGCGAGCAGCGCGAACACCTCGGGGTGCGGCTCGTCGGTCTCGAACAGCCGCGAGACCGCGTCGCAGGCGCGGGCGGCCGCGTCGAGTCGCGGGGCGCTGTCACGCAACCGCGGGCGTGCCGCGACCGTGTCGGCGCCGGTCACGGTGTGCAGATCGCCGCGGCCCTGATGCAGTACCAGGTTCACCTGCATGAACGGTTCCAGGCGGCCGCCGAAGCGGCTCTTGGCGCGCCGCGCGCCCTTGGCGATCGCGGACTGGCGTCCGTTCTCGCGGGTGTATACATGCAGGATCTTGTCGGCCTCGCCGTAGCGCATCGACCGCAGCACGATCGCCTCAGTCTTCAGCGTTCCGGCCATCGTCTAAGCGTAGGGCCTGGGCACCGCGTGACCGACCCCAGAGCACCGCTATACTTTATGAAGCTATGAAGCCCGTCACCGTTTACACCACCGAGATGTGCCCGTTCTGCCGTAGCGCGAAGGCGCTCCTTGACAAGCGCGGCGTCGCCTACGACGAGGTCAACCTCGCACGCGACCCAGACGCTCGCGGCAAGCTGCAGGAGGTCACCGGTGGCTTCACCTTCCCCCAGATCGTGATCGGCGATCATGCGGTCGGTGGGTTCCAGGAGCTGCGCGAGGCCGACCGCTCGGGCACGCTCTCAGAGCTACTCGCGGCGTAGCACCGCCAACTCCGCGGACGCGGTCCGCCAGAGCCGCGAGCGCGCGCCCGCTAGGAGTCCTTGCGGCGCCGCGCCCGTGGGCGTGGCTGGCAGTGCTCGCAGACGTAGGTGCCGCGGCCGCCGACGACCAGCTTGCGGATCTCGTGGCCGCAGTCGGGGCAGGGCTCACCTGCGCGGGTGTGCACCAGGAAGCTGTCCTGGAAGGTTCCGCGGGCGCCGTCAACATGCTTGAAGTCGTCGATCGAGGCGCCTTTGGAGTCGATTCCGGCCTGCAGCGCGGCCTCGATCGCGTCCTTCATCCGGCGCCATTGCGCGAGCGTCAGCTGACCAGCCGGGCGCAGTGGATGGACTCCGGCGCGGTGCAGCGCCTCGTCCGCGTAGATGTTTCCGATCCCGGCGATCCGGCGCTGGTCGAGTATGAAAGCCTTCACCGGCGCGGTGCGGCCGCGGGCCTGGTCGCGCAGATATTCGGCCGTGAACTGCTCCGTGAACGGTTCGACCCCCAGCCGCTTCGCAAGATAGGCGTCCTTGGCCTCGCGTCCAAAGATCAGATGTCCGGTGCCGAAACGACGCGGATCGGTGTAGACCAGACGGTCGCCGTTGTCGAGGTCGAACACGACGCTGACGTGCTTGGTGTCCGGGTCAGGGTTGAACAGCAGCGCCCCGGTCATGCGCAGGTGCACGATCAGGTAGCGGTCCTGGTCGAGCTCCCAGACCATGTACTTGCCCAGACGCGAGAGTTTTTCGACACGCGCGCCGGTGAGTTCGACCGCCACCAGCGCGGGGTCGACGGGCAGCGTCCAACGGTAATCGCGGATCTCGACATGCTCCAGCGTGCGGCCCTCGAGATGTGGGGCGAGCTGGCCGCGGATGGTCTCTACTTCGGGGAGTTCAGGCACGCATCCGGATCATACGAACGCCCACCCCTGGAAGACGTCGGTGGCCTCGCTGTCCGGGGAAACTGAGCCCTCAGGACGCGATCTTCGCCCGCGGGTGCGCGTCGAAGTAGACCTCACGCAGGCGCTCGGCCGAAAGATGGGTATAGACCTGCGTGGTGCCGATGTCGGCATGACCGAGCATCTCCTGCAGCGACCGCAGGTCACAGCCACCGGCCAGCAGATGGGTCGCGAACGTGTGCCGCAGCGTGTGCGGACTCATGCTCGAGTCGAGTCCCGCCGAGCGCGCGTGAGTCTGAACGATCTTGTAGAGCCCCTGGCGTGACAGCGCGTGGCCGCGCTGGTTCACGAATACGTGCAACTCCTCTTTGATCCCAACGAACTTGGGGCGCCCGTGCTCAAGGTACAGCCGCAGCGTGTCGCGAGCGGTGGAACCGACGGGCACGATCCGTTCCTTGGAGCCCTTACCGCGTGCGATCAGCACACCACCCTCAAAATCGATGTCGCCGAGCTTCAGCGAGATCGCCTCCGACGCCCGCAGCCCACAGGCATACATGGTCTCCAGCAACGCGCGGTCACGCAGCGCTGCGGGCGAGTTCCCTTGGGGCTGCGCGAGCAGGCTCAGGACCTGGTCGCGACTGAGCACACGTGGCAGTTTCGCGCGGGAGCGCGGCGGGTGCAGCTCAGTGGTGGGATCGGTCTCCAGCACGCCTTCGCGCCGCAGGTAGCGGTAGAACGAGCGCATGCAGGCGATCTTGCGCTGCAGCGTCGCCGGCGCCGCGGGTTTGCGACCGTCGTGGCCGTCGGCCAGTTCAGTGACGAACTCCGAAAGTACCGGTCCGCTCGCGGCCAGCGGATCGGTGTGCACGCGATCCAGGTACTCGCCCAGCTGCAACAGGTCCGAACGGTAGGCATCGAGCGTGTTGCGCGAGAGCCCGCGCTCAAGCTCGAGGTAGGCGAGGAAGTCGAGCATCAGCTCGCTGAGATGCCGCGACGGGGCTACTTGGACGGTGGCCATGTCAAAGGGGTTCGGTTCGCAAACTGCTTCTCCTGCCCCTGCGCCGCGGTGCTCCTGCTCAGCGCCGCATCGCGGCCGCGGTCCTGCCTAGACGCTGGCGGTGATCCGTGAGGAGCCGTCGTCGTTGACCGACACCTCGAGCTTTGCAGGGATTTGTTCCTGCATCGTTTCCACATGACTGATCAGCCCCACGGTGCGGCCGCCCTGGCGAAGCTGATCAAGCGTCTGCATCGCGCTCTCGAGCGTCTCGGCATCGAGTGAGCCGAAGCCCTCGTCGATAAACAGCGTGTCGAGCGTGATCCCTCCGGCGCGTGCGGTAACCACCTCCGCCATCCCCAGCGCCAGCGCCAGCGACGCAAGGAACTTCTCGCCGCCGGACAGCGACTGCGGGACGCGCGCGAGGCCGGTGTGGGCGTCGTAGATGACCAGCTCGAGCCCGGCACTCTTGCCCCCGCGGGTGCGGTCGTCGGAGTGCTCGATCGTGTAGCGCCCCTGGCTCATCACGCGCAGGCGAACGTTGGCGGCTTTCACGATCTCTTCGAGCTCGGCGGCCAGCACGAAGCGTTCCAGCGGGATTCCGAGTTGGTTGAAGGCGGCGTCTCCCTTGGCCGCGCGCGCAAGTCCGTCAACGATCTCGAGCTGCCTGCGGGTTTGGGCCGAGCTGCTCAGCTCATGCTCAAGCTTGGTGGTGAGCTCCTTGGAGCGGACCGCGCGCCCCTGAGCCCTGACGCGCTCCTCGGTTGCCTGCCGGTAGGCGTTCGCGGCCGCGGTCGCGGCGGTGGTCAGCGCCTCGACATCGGGGCGCTGCTCGGGCAGCTGCTGCAGTTCCGGTAGCTCAAGCACGCCTACGAGCTGGTTGCGCCGAGCGTCATAGTCGGCAATCTCGGCCTCGAGCGCGTCGCGCTCGGCTTTGGGCAGCGCTACCGCCGCCGCGTGCTTCAGCTCCGCGTACCCGCGGCGCTCCAGCTGGGTCTGGAGTTCGCGACGTCTGGCACTGTGATCGTTGGCGGCGTGGACGAGCTGGTCGCGGGCTTCAGCGAGACGTCCTAGCGCATCGCGTTGCCGTGTCAGCGCGGTGACGCGCTCCGCGATCGTCGCATGGCCCTCGAGGTCCTGCTGCAGTGAGCTCTGCGCGTCCTGCAACTGCCGTTCGGCGACGGCCAGCTCCATTCCCCGGGCTTGAATCTGCTGATCGGCGCCGGTGGTCTCGGCCGCTCGTGTCTCGGCCTGCGCCCGCGCCGCGCTGGCCTCGTCGGCCAGCCGCTGTGCTCGCTGACGTTGCTGCTCGGCGGTCTCGAGGTCGTCATCAGTGACCGGATCGCCGATCAACAGCGCTGGGGCCGGATGCTCGGTCGAACCGCATACCGGACACGCGTCCCCTGGGGTGAGTTGTTTGGCCAGCAGCGCAGCGCGGCCGTGCAGATGCGCCTCGCGGAGTTGCTTCTCGAGCTTGGTGGCGGCTGTGAGTGCGTCGAGCGCCTTGATCTGTTCCTGCGTGAGCCGCTCAACCTCGCGTCGGCGGCGCTCGGCCTCCGCCGCCGCCTGCCGCTGGGCGTCGGCGAGCGCGGCGCGAGCGCGGCGCTCAGACTGCATTAGTTGCGGAAGGCGAGATTCGGTTTGGGTCGCGGTCGTGAGCGAACCGATCGTCTCAGCGAGCCCCGCGGCGTGCTCGCGCAGATCCCCGGCCGGGGCGTTCGGTAACAGCGCTGTCGCGGCGTCGTGCTCACGCTCGGCGGCTTCTAGGTTCTGGCGGGAGGCCTTCACTGCCGCGGCGTAGGGATGCAGCTCGGCGACGACGCGCGCGACCTTCAGCTGCGCGCGTTTCTGTTCGATGCCGGCGCTGGTCTGCTTCAGCGTTTCGAGGCTCGCGGCTGCGTCTGCTCTGCGACGCTGACGCTGTTCCAGATCCTGCGCCTGCGCCAGCGCCTCGCCGGCGGTGCGCGAGTGTTTCTCCGCGTCCAGCTCTGCGCGCTGTGCCTGGGCGGCAGCGGCCGCCGCGGCGGCGGTGAGATCCTTCGCCCAGTCCCGTTCGTCGATAGCCGGCTGCGGCGGTGAGGCGTCGAATTCGGCGCTCAGGTCGGCGACGATCCGTTCGCTGTTGGCGGAGCTGGAGCGCACCTGGTCGCTGAGCGCCTGCGCCCGCGCCGCCAGGGCGTCGGTGTACTCGTCAAAGCGCCGCGTGCCGAACAGCCTGCGTAGCAGCGTCTGGCGGTCCTTACTTTCGGCCTCGAGGAACCGCTGAAAGCGGTTCTGGGCCAGCAGCGCGACCTGCAGGAACTCCTTCTTGTCGAGCTTGACCACCTCGGCGATCAGCTCAGCGACCTCGCGGGCCTTGGTCTCGAGTCCCTCCCATCCGTCCGCGGTCTGTTGTTCGAGCAACACGGCGGCGGTCTGCTTGGCCAGGCCTTCGCCGCGCAGCTTGGGTCGCTCGTATTCGGGGCTGCGGGTGATCCGGTAGTTGCGGCCCTGGGCCTCGAACGTCAGCGTCACGCTGGTGACGTCGTCGGGTGTGCAGTGATCGCTGCGCAGCCGCACCGTTCCGGAGTAGTCGTCGTAACGCGGAACGCTGCCATAGAGCGCGAAGCAGATCGCGTCGAGGATCGTCGACTTTCCCGCGCCGGTGCGTCCCGCGATCAGGAAGATGCCGTAGTCGTCGAACTGAGTGAAATCGACGCTCTGGACCTGCTTGAACGGGCCGAAACCCTCGATCTCGATCGATTGGAGCCTCATGCCTGACCCCCGAGGCCAGTTGGCGCTAGCTGCCCACCGCTCATCTGACGATCTCCGCGGCGGCGTGCTCGGAGATCACCTCGTCAAGCAGCTCGCGTTCCTGCTCGCTCGCTCCATGGCCGTCGCGGACGTGGGTGAGGAACGCTTCGACGATCTCCGGGTCGCTTCTCCCCTGGACGCGGTCCGCATAGGTCTCGTCGCTCACGGGGCCCGCGACGCCGGGGCGGTGCTCGAGATGCGCGCACCAAGGGAAACGCTGCTGCAGGCGCCGCATCGCGTCCGAAGGTCGGATCGTGTCGGTGAGGATCGCGCTCACCCAGTACTCGCGGTAGCCGGCGTACTCGTCGCTGGTGAGCAACTGCTCAAGCTCGCCGGTGAGCGTGACCAGCGGCCGCGGAACCGGCAGGTCGACCCATTCGGTGCCGGCGACTCCGTTGGCGTCGAGCTCTACCAGCCAGCCGCCGCGCGGGCTGCTGGCTTCGCTGAAGGAGTAGTGCAGCAGCGCCCCCGAGTAGCGGACATTCGCGGCCGGCTGCGCTGGCCGGTGAATGTGCCCGAGTGCGACGTAGTCGGCTCCTTCAAAGGTCGCAGTCGGTACCACGTCGACGCTGCCGACGGTCGCGATCGGGCGCTCAGAATCGGTCGACTCGCGCTCGGCCCCGGCCACGAACGTGTGCGCGACGACGACAGTTCGCGCCTCCGGCCGCCTCGCAAGTTTGATCCGGGCCATCGCGAAGCTCAGCGCGTCCGCTTGGTTGCGCAGCCGCTGGTCGGGCCAGCGGTGGCGGATCAGCGCCGGCTCCAAATAGGGAATGCAGAAGAAGTCGACGGCGCCGTAATCGTCGCTGAGCGTCAGCGGCGTCGCGATCTGGCCCGGGTCGGTCACGATGTGGATCCCGGCGAGCTTCGCGAACGGCCCCGCGAACCCCAGTCGAGCGGCGGAGTCGTGGTTGCCGCTGATGAGAATGATCTCGGCGCCGGCATCGCGGATCTGCAGCAGCGTCTGCTGCAACAGCTCGAACGCGGCGCCGGACGGAGCGGCGGAGTCAAAGATGTCGCCGGCGGCGATTACGACGTCGACCTGGTGCTCGCGCACGGCCTGCGGGATTCCGGCCAGCACCTGGGCGATCGCATCGAGCGTGGTGTGGCCGTGGAAGGTGCGGCCAATGTGCCAGTCGGCGGTATGCAGGACCCGCATCGGACGGCCTCAGACGCCGCTCAGGCGGTCGCGTTGAGTCTGCACGGTGTCGAGGTTCAGCTGTAGCCACTGCAACGCGATGATCGTCTTTGCGTCCTCGGTCTCGCGCAGTGCCGCGTCGAGCTCGTCCAGCGGCCAACGCACAATCTGCAGCCGCTCGGCCTCGAGGTGGGTGGCGCCCTCCTCGGCCTCGGTGAGACCGCTGGCGAGAAACACCCAGAGCTTCTCGTCGGCCCATCCCGGCGCTGGGTAGAAGGTCCGGATGAAGCTCCAGTCCGACGCGTTCTGACCGATTTCCTCGACCAGCTCACGCTTGGCGGTCTCGAGCTCGGGCTCACCGGGAACGTCACGTTTGCCGGCCGGGATCTCAAGCGACGATGCGAGCCCGGCCGCGGTCCGCGGTTGACGCACAAGCCAGACATGTGTTCCATCGACCGGCACCATCGCCACGGCACCGAGATGCCAGATCTTGTCCCAGCGAACCTCGCTGCCGTCGCTGAAGCGATACTGGACTGTTCCGGCGCGGCTGATCTGCCCGGTCCACCCTAGCTCCTCGGAGACGACCTCAAACGGGTGCAGCGGACCACCTGCGACCGCGTGAATCTGCGGAGTGTCGCTCACTTGGCGGCCTCGTCTATCAGCGCCAGCATCAACTCGAGGTTTCCCTCAAGCGCAGCGTCGGCGACGCGCTCGGTCCGCTGGTGGGCGTCCTCGGTGCCGTTGGCGAGGTTCGTGCAGCGAAATCCTGCAGCCCGGAACACATTCGCGTCGGAGCCCCCACCGCTGGCGCGGTGGCTCGGCTTGTAGCCGATCGCTCGCAGGGCGCGTTCGCCCACCTGCAGCGAGCGTTCGGTCTTGCCCACGCGGTAGCCGGTGAACATCCGCTGCACGGTGATGTCAGCGTCACAGCCGGCGGTGTCGGCGGCGTCCTGGATCGTGTCTACCGCGTCGGCCAGCAGCGCGTCGACACGCGTCGGCGATAGCGAGCGAATCTCGGCTTCGACACGGCAGCGGTCGGCGACCACGTTGTCGGAGGTACCGCCGCTGATCGTGCCGATGTTCGCGGTCGTTTCGTCATCCAGCCGTCCCTGCGGCAGCCTCACGATCGCGTGGGCCATGGCGACGATCGCGTTCACGCCGAGCTCCGGCTCGATGCCCGCGTGCGCGGCCTTGCCGGTGACTTCCGCGCGGATACTGACGTGAGTCGGGGTCGCGGTGATGATCTCTCCAAGCGGGGAGGCGTGGTCGAACACGTACCCGTACTGGCTCTGGAGCCTCGCGAGGTCAAACTCGGCGGCGCCGTGCAGGCCGGTCTCTTCCGCGATAGTGAACAGAATCTCGACGCCGGTTCGGTGCTTGCGACCAGACGTCAGGATCCTCGCGACCTCTACGATCGCCGCCACCGCGGCCTTGTTGTCGGCACCGAGGATCGCAGCGTTGGCGTTGACCCAGCCACCGTCGCGATGCACCGGGTCCGCGGGTGCCGTCAACGGCACCGTGTCCATGTGCGCGCAGAGCAGGATCGTGTCGGCTCGCTCCGCGCTGGGCGTGAGCGCGTCGGGCCTGCCGGCGGCGGGCGCGAGCTCGTTGGGCGGGATTCGCAGCAGCAGGTTGCCGGCGTTGGAGCCCACGGCTGCGCCGGCGTCGTCCTCCTCCACTTCAAGCCCCATCCCGCGCAGCTCCGCTATCAGCCAATCGGCGCAGGCACGCTCGTTGAGAGTCGGGCTCTCGATCCTGCAGAGCGCCTCGAAAGTACGGTGAAGGTTCTGGCGTTCCCGCTCGCTGAGGCCGTCTCGAGCGGCGAGCGTCATGGGGTGCTGCCGTTTACCGGTGTCCTGTGGCGGTCAGGCGCGCCAGCGGGTACCGTCTCCGCCTCCGACTCAGAGGCTTGCGTCGACGCTCCAGCGGCAGAGGACGGGGCGTCGGTGGCGGCGGTGTTGGGGACGCCGCCGCTATGCGCGTAGGCGGCGCCGACGAACTCCCTGAACAACGGTGCCGGTCGATCCGGGCGGCTCTTGAACTCGGGGTGAAACTGCGAGGCCACGTAGAACGGATGCTGCTCGCGCGGCAGCTCGCTGATCTCCACCAGGCGTCCGTCGGGTGTTGTTCCGGAGAACACGAGCCCGGCGTCGGAGAGCTGCTTCTTGAGGTGGTTGTTGACCTCATAGCGGTGACGGTGGCGCTCGTAAACGACGCCTTCGTCGTAAGCGTTGTAGGCCTGGCTTCCCGGGTTGACCTTGACCGGGTCGGCTCCCAGCCGCATGGTCCCCCCCATGTCGGCAATCTCACGCTGCTCGGGCAGCAGATCGATGACCGGATACGGAGTCTCGGGGTCCATCTCGGTGGAGTTGGCACCCGGCATTCCTGCCACGTGGCGGGCGAACTCGCTCACCAGCACGTGCATGCCAAGGCATACCCCGAGGTAAGGGATCTGGTGCTCACGCGCAGTCTTGGCGGCGGCGATCTTGCCTTCAAAGCCGCGTCCTCCGAAGCCGCCCGGCACGATGATCCCGTCGACGCTGCGAAGCAGCTCGTCGACCGCTGGCTCGCCAACCGTCTCGGAGTCGATCCATTCGATCTTCACCCGGGTGCCGTGGTAGACGCCGCTGTGTCGCAGCGCCTCGGCAACGGACAGATACGCGTCCTCCAGCTGCACGTACTTGCCGACCAGTGCGATCCGGATCTCGTCGGTCAGATCCCGGGAGCGGGCGACGATCTCGCGCCAGCCGGAAAGGTCCGGTGCGGGCGCGTCTTCGATTCCAAAGTGCTCCTTGAGGATGAACTCGTCGATCCCCTGTTCGCTGTAGGCCAGCGGAACGCTGTAGATGTCCTTGACGTCGTAGGCGGATCCGATCGCCTCGTGCGGCAGGTTCGCGAACAGCGCGATCTTCTTACGCAGATCGATCGAGAGCGGCTGCTCGGAGCGGCACAGCACCATGTCGGCGTTGATACCGATACGCCGCAATTCGTTCACAGAGTGCTGCGTCGGCTTGGTCTTCAGCTCCCCGGCATGGCCGATGTACGGCACAAGCGTCAGATGCACGAACATGCAGCGGCGGCGCCCGATTTCAACTGGGAACTGACGGATCGCCTCCAAAAACGGCAGCGACTCGATGTCGCCCACGGTTCCACCGATCTCGGTAATCACGAAATCGACATCGGTTGAATCGGCCACGAGCCGGACCCGCTGTTTGATCTCATCGGTGATGTGCGGTACCACCTGCACCGTGCCACCGAGGTAGTCGCCGCGGCGCTCGCGTCTGATCACGGTGTTGTAGATCCCGCCGGCGGTCACGTTCGACGCGCGACTGGAGTTCGAGTCGGTGAAGCGCTCGTAGTGGCCGAGATCGAGATCGGTCTCGGCGCCATCCTCGGTGACGAAAACCTCGCCGTGCTGATACGGCGACATGGTTCCAGGATCGACGTTCAGGTACGGGTCGAACTTCTGGATCTGCACGCTGTATCCGCGCGCGCGCAGCAAACGACCGATCGACGCAGCCGCGATCCCCTTACCCAGCGAGGAGACAACCCCGCCTGTTATGAAGATGAAACGGGTATCGCCTTGGCTCATATGTCGGTCCTCTGTCCAGTCTGCACCAGACGCTCACGATAACGCTGGGTGCGGATGCCAAACTCCGCGTTCCACATTACTGCGCTGATCCGCGATGCTGGATGCGGGACGGCACAGTTTTCCCGGAAACTCGGCACCGGAAATTTCTGCGGCGCCGCGGCAGCATCAAAGTCAGGTAACCGTCCGTACACCGCTCACGCCGCCTTGAGCAGTTCACGGGCGTGACCACGAGCCGCGCGGTCGCCGTCGTCAGCACCAAGCATCCGCACCAGCTCAGCCACGACCTGATTGCCGCTGAGCGCTGTCACGGTGGTCCTGGCCGGGGTCTGCGAGCCGTCCTTCACGATCGTGAAGTGGCGCTCCGCCATCGCAGCCACCTGCGGCAGGTGGGTGATGCACAACACCTGGCGGCCGCGTGAGAGTGCGCGCAGGTGCTTGCCGACCGCACGTGCGGTGTGGCCGCCGATACCGGCGTCGATCTCGTCGAACACCAGCAGCGAGCCGTCTCCACCGCTGCCATCGCCACCTTCTCCGGTGCCGCCGTGAGCCACGGACAGCAGCGACAACATTACGCGTGAGAGCTCGCCTCCCGACGCAACCTCCTTCAGCGGGCCGGCCGGCAGCCCGGCGTTGGGCGCGATCCGGAATTCCACCGTGTCACGCCCGCGAACGCCGTAGCCATCGTCGCGGTCACCGAGCACCACCTCGAACGAAGCGTCCGGCATCGACAGCTCCGCGAGCCGCTCCAGCACGGCCGATGCGAGCTGCGGGGCCGCCTTCGCTCTGGCACCCGATAGCTCGTCGGCGAGCCTCTCGCGCTCGGCCAGCGCGGCTTCGAGCTCACCGCTCAGATCCGCGACCTGAACGTCTGCGGCTTCGAGTTCGGCCTTGCGTTCCCGGCAGCGCTCGGCATGAGCCATGACCTCAGCGATTGAGCCGCCATGCTTGCGGGCAAGCCGCGCGAACACCGCGAGGCGCTCCTCGACCCATTGGAGCCGGCCTGGTGCAGCATCGATGCCTTCGAGGTAGCCGCGCAGGTCGCCGGCGATGTCCTCGGCCTCGAATCTGACGGCGCTGAGCCGTTCCGCCATCGGTGCCAGCTCCGCGTCGTACTGCGCCGCGTTCTCGAGCTCGGAGACGGCGCGGGCCAGCATCGCGCCCACGCCCTCACCCTCTTCGGGCGAGACCGCCTCAACGGTGACCGACGCACCCAACCTCAGGGCCTCCTGGTTGCGCAGCCGGTCGCGCTCAGCGACCAGCTCGCATTCCTCGTCCTCGCTGGGGCTTGCGTCCTCGATCTCACGCAGCTCGAAACCCAGCAGGTCGAGCTCGCGATCCCGCGCCCCCACGAGCCCATCGAGCTCGGCGATCCGCGTCTCAAGTGACTTCACGCGCTCGTGCGCCGCCTTCATCTGGAGCCGCAGGAGCCCCTGTTCGGCGCCGCAGTATGCGTCCAGCGCGTCCAGCTGGGCCGCCGACAGCATCAGTTTGCGGTGCTCATGCTGGCCGTAGAACGAGATCAGGCGGCTGCCGAACTCGCGTAGATCCGCGACCGTCGCCGAACGCCCGCACACATACGCCCGCGTGCGTCCGTCGGGCCACACGCGTCTGGCCAGGACCAGCTCCTCAGCACCGTCGGGAATACGCTCGTCACCCCCGTCGACCAGCTCGGGCGGAAGCTCGAACACGCCCTCGACATAGGCCTCTGCCGCGCCCTGGCGGACGATTCCGCTACGGGCCTTGCCTCCCAGCAAGAGGTCGAGGGCGTGCGCGAGCAACGTCTTCCCCGCTCCGGTCTCCCCGGTGAGCGTGTTCAGGCCCGGCCCAAGCCGAAGCTCGGCCCGTTCCATCAACAACAGGTTCTCAACGCGAAGCTCGTAAAGCACGGCTTCAAGTTCTACGCCCAGCCTCGGACGGAAGACACGAACAGGCGTTCGACCTACGGATGCGACGCCAGGCGTCCGAACTTCTCGCGCAGGCGCCGATAGAAGTTCGTGTCCTCAATCTGCGCGAGCAACGACTGGTTGTCGACGAACTGCGCGTCCAGGGCTTCCCCGGGAGCCAGTGCCGTGACCGGACGCCCGTCGATCTCGACGTCGACGGTCTCATCGTCACTGCGGTTGCGGATCGTGAGCGTGTCCCCGGGGGCAACCACCAGCGCCCGCGCGGTGAGCGAATGCGGCGCGATGAACGAGACGCACATTCCCTCCACACCCCAGGCCATGACGGGGCCGCCGTTGGCGAGGTTGTAGCCCGTCGATCCGGCAGGCGTCGCCACCACAAGCCCATCGCAGCGCACCCGTCCGACTTCGGCGGTGCCGATCGAGTAGGCCAGCGCCGCCACGCGGCCGCCGGTCTGGCGCTGGACCGACACGTCGTTGATCGCGGTCCAAGATTCGCCTCCGGCGAAGGCTTTGATGCCCGGCAGTTGCATGACCTCGAAGTCGCCCGAGAACGCCCGCAGAAAGCCCTGCTGCACGTGTTCGCGGTCAACGGTCGCGAGGAACCCGATCTCACCGAAGTTGATACCGAAAACCGGCACGCCGGTGCCGACATAGGTTCTCAGGGCGCGCAGGATGGTGCCGTCGCCGCCGAGCGCGAAGCAGAGGTCGACCGGGCCGTCGTGGGCGCTGGCCAACTCGATCCCAGGTCCCTCGGTGATGCCGTGTTTCTCGGCTTCGCCCTTGTCAAAACGCAGGCTCGCGCCTTCCGCGCGGGCGATCTCAACCAGCATCTCAAGCGCTGGACCTGTCTTCTCGGCGCTGCGGTGGGTGAAAACGGTGGCGACGGTCACGCTCGCTCGACCTCAGGTTCAACGTCGAGCGCCGCGGCCCGCAAGGCCTCAATGTCGACCATCGCTCCGCTTCTGCCGCGCTCCCCGAGCCAGAGAAAGGTCTCGCGGTTGCCCTTAGGGCCGGGCAACCCGGAGGATGCATAGCCATAGACACCCGCATCCAGCTCCAGCGCGCTCGCGGCGACGCTCACTAGCGCGTCGCGCCTGAACGCGGCCGAACGCACGACTCCGCCCTTGCCGACCTTGTCACGGCCGACTTCAAATTGCGGTTTCACCATTGCCAGGCAGTCGTATCGCGGAGCCGTACAGCCCAGCACCGCTGGGAGCACCTTCGTGAGTGAGATGAACGAGATGTCCATGACGATCAAATCGGGAGGGTACGGTAAGTCGTCGGCGACGACGGCACGGGCGTTGCGCCTTTCCAAGACGGTCACACGCGGGTCTTCCCGCAGTTTCCAGCTGAGCTCACCGTAGGCGACGTCGAGCGCCACGACGTGCGCCGCGCCACGCTGCAGTAGACAGTCCGTGAACCCGCCGGTCGAAGCACCGACATCGAGTGCGTGACGACCATCGACGTCGAGCCCGAAATGATCGAGCGCATTGGCGAGCTTGATCCCGCCACGAGACACATACTGCTGGGCCTGAGCTACCTCGAGCTCCACGTCAGCCGGCACCATCTGACCCGGTTTGGAGGCGCGTTCGCGCCCAGGAAGGATCATCACCTCGCCAGCCAGGATCGATGCGGCTGCGCGCGCCCGTGACTCATACAGGCCGCGCTCGACCAGGAGCACGTCGATCCGCATCTTGGCCATCGTCAACGCGCCTGGCGCTGATCGCAGCGCGCGAACAGTGCGCGATCCTGTGGCTGTTTGGTGCGCATCACGCGATCAAAAATAACGTGTTGCCTAGGCACGGTGACTCACCTCACAGTCAAGTAGCGGAGGATGCCTCAATATACGTCTTGTCATTTAGACACCTCTCCTCTCCTCTCGTTTGGCCCGCCTCTGGCGGGCCGAGCGGCTTAAGCGGCCGGTCCTAGTGCGATGACCACTCCTCCACCGCGGACTGGCGCGCGTGCCGACCGGCGGAGCTAGGCGACCTTGGGGCGTTCTGCGACGGTGGCGAGCACGCGCTGTGCGACATGCTCGGGCGTGAACCCGACCTGCTCGTGAAGCAGTTTCGGGGAACCGTGGGTAACGTACTCGTCGGGAAGGCCGATGCGCAGCATCCGTGCCGGCATTCCGGCCTCGGAGAGGGTCTCCCACACCGCGGTACCGAAGCCCCCGGCCAGCACGCCCTCCTCGAGCGTGACCAGCAGGTCGTGTTCGGCGACCAGCTGCGCAGCCAGACCGAGATCGATCGGCTTCGCGAAGCGAGCGTCGGCGACCGTCACCGACAACCCCTGCTCGGCAAGCAATTCCGCCGCGCCGAGCGCGACTCCGACGCCGGTGCCGTAACCCAGCAGTGCAACGCGCGGTTGGTCGCCGGCTCCGGCTTGCCGGCCGGTGCCGGCAGCACCGGCCTCCAGCAGTATCTCCCCGGTGCCGATCGGGATCGTCGACGGCTCTGCCGGCAGCTCAACGCCGACGCCGTTGCCGCGCGGGTAGCGCAGCGCGATCGGTCCGTCGTCGTACTTCAGCGCGGTGTGCAACATATGCACCAGCATCGACTCGTCGCGCGGGGCCATCAGCACCATGTTCGGCAGCGGCCGCAGGTAGGCGATGTCAAATACGCCGTGGTGGGTCGGTCCGTCGTCACCAACGAGGCCGGCGCGGTCCATTGCGAACACCACGTTCAGCTTCTGCAACGCCACGTCATGGACTATCTGATCAAACCCGCGCTGCAGGAAAGTCGAGTAGACCGCCACCACCGGTTTGCACCCCTGGAGCGCCAGACCCGACGCGAACAGCACGCCCTCCTGCTCGGCGATCCCGACGTCGAAGTAGCGGTCGGGCATCGCTTCTTGGAGGATGCTGAGGCCGGTTCCCGAGTTCATCGCGGCGGTGATCCCGAGCACCCGGCCGTCGTTCTCGGCCTCGCGCACGAGCGCGTCGCCAAACACCTGCGTGTAGGTCGGCGGCGTCGGCTGCGTAGCGACTTTTCCGGATGCCGTCTCGGTCTTCTTTGCCGGCGCGCCGTTCACGATCGAGCCCGCCTTTGCGGCGTGCCATTTCTCCATCCCGGCGAGACCGCCGTCCTCGGCCGGGGCAAAGCCCTTGCCCTTCACGGTGGCGCAGTGCACGACCACTGGCCGTCCCGCTTCGAGTGCGTTTTTCAGCGCGATCCGGACCGCGCGGACGTCGTGGCCGTCGACGACTCCGATGTAGGCCCAGCCAAGTTCCTCCCACCAGAGTCCCGGAGCCCAAAAAGCCTTGATCGACTCCTTGAAACTGGGACCGAAGCGCTCGAATTTCTGACCGACCGCGGGCAACCGCGTGAGACCGGTTTCGACGTCCTCACGGGCATGCCAAAGCTTCGGGTTCAGCCGCACGCGGTTGAAATAACGGCTGAGCGCCCCAACATTCGGGGAGATCGACATGCCGTTGTCGTTCAACACAACCACGATCGGGGTCCCGGCGCCTCCGGCTTGAGCGACCGCCTCGAATGCGACGCCGCCGGTCATCGCGCCGTCGCCGATCACCGCAACCACGTGACCGTCGGGTCCGTGCCCGCGGCGCATCGCCTCTTTGATCCCGACGGCGTAGCCGATCGAGGTTGAGGCGTGTCCGGCGCCCATGATGTCGTGATCCGACTCGAAGGTCGCGCAAAACGGTGCCAGCCCGCCGTACTTGCGGATTGTGTGCAGCTGCTCGCGGCGGCCGGTAAGGATCTTGTGCGGGTAGGCCTGGTGGCCCACGTCCCAGAGAATCTTGTCGGTGGGCGAGTCCAGCAGCGAATGCAGGGCAACCGTGATCTCCGCGACCCCGAGGTTCGCCCCGAAGTGGCCGCCGATCTCACCGACCGTGTCGATGATGCATTCGCGTACCTCCTGCGCCACCTGCTGCAGCTCGGCGTCGGAGAGGCCGTGAAGGTCCTGAGGCTGTTGGATGCGGGTAAGCAGCTGTGACATCTAGTTACTGCGGTATGCGATGAAATCGGTGATCTGTTGGAGCCGGTCGGGGTTCGGCGGGGCGGCTGCGGTGAGCTCGTGTAGGGCCCCAGTGTGTGCCCGTTCGGCCAGCTCACGCGCTCCGTCCAAGCCGAACTCGGTCACGTAGGTGCGCTTGCCGTGGCGCTCGTCGCTGCCGCTTGGCTTGCCGAGCTCGGCTTCGGTTCCGGTCACGTCGAGGATGTCGTCGACGATCTGAAACAGCACGCCAAGCTCATTGGCGTAGTTATGGAAGTGTCCAATTGTCGCAGGTTCGTGTACGCCCTCTATAAGCAGCACACACTCGATGCTCGCACGGATCAGCCGCCCGGTTTTCAGCTCGTGCACGTGGCGCAGCGCGTCCGCGCCCTCGGGCGCGGTCTGCGCGACATCGAGGTACTGGCCGCCGACCATTCCGGTCACACCGGTGGCCGATGCGAGCTCGGCGGCGGCGCGCATGACGTTCGCCGGTTCGCCCTGCTGGTTTGTCAGCAGGTGGCTGAAAGCCTCGGCGTAGAGCCCGTCACCGGCGAGGATCGCGACGTCTTCACCGTAGGCAACATGGCAGGTGGGACGCCCGCGCCGCAGATCGTCATCGTCCATCGCGGGCAGATCATCGTGGATCAGGCTGTAGGTGTGGATCAACTCAAGCGCGGCGGCGAGCGGGAGCATCTGTGCCGGTTCCGACCCGATCGCCTCGGCGGTGGCGAGTGCCAGCACCGGCCGGATCCGCTTGCCGCCTGCAAGCAGGCTGTAGCGCATCGCCTGCTCAAGCCCGGCGGTGCCCGGCTCCTGCGAGAATCGCAGCCCTTCCAGGTAGGCTTCCACCTGCGTGCGCAGGTGATCGGGATAGGCTGGCATTCAGCGCTTACCGTGCGGCGGGGAGCGGCAGCTGACCGGGCAGGTCAGGCAGCGGCTCGACCGCGGCACGCACGAAGTGGTCGACCTGGGAGGCAGCCTCGGATGCGAGCCGGGAACACTCCTCGATCAACGCGAGCGTGCGGTCGGGGTCATCATCCCCCGTACGGAGGCCTGAAGCGGCCTCACGTAGCCTTGTGCGGAGCTCGTCTAGCGTGTCAGTCACGGTGTATAAGACTAGCTCGCCGCGTCAAGAGCCTGGTTCACAAGCGCGTCCGCGGCTGCGTTTGACGCGCGCGGGACTGACTTGAGCGACCAGCTTGCGAAGCCGTTCAGTGCGGCGGTTGCCTGAGCGTGCAGAGGCCGCATCGCCGGGTGCTTGACCTTGTAGCTGCCGTTGACCTGCTTGGCCACGAGCTCTGAGTCGTTGATCACGCTGATATCGGAGGCGCCGAGTTCGGCGGCGCGCTGCAGCCCGCGCAAAAGCGCTTTGTATTCGGCCACGTTGTTGGTCTCGACGCCGATCGTCTCCGCGATTTCGTCGACCAGCTCGCCGTCAGCGTTGGATATCACCACACCGATCGCGGCTGGACCGGGGTTGCCGCGAGAGCCGCCGTCCACATGCAATACAAGCTTTGCGGAGGATGCCATGGAAATCGCTCGGGGAGGGGCTTGCCGAAGGTTCAGACGAGCGTAATCTGGCCGGCGGCGTTTGCCGAGGCGTTCGCAGCCTGCTGTTCAGCGCTGAGGTCCGAGAGCTCGTACCCCTGGGTGTCCTGCCTGACCGATGCGCGTGCCGAGGAGATGTCAACCTCGTAGCGGTACCAGCACAGCTCCCACGAGGCGACGATCCAGACCGATCCGGCGTGTGACGGGTCCGGAGTGACGTTCACGACCGGGGCACCGAGCGAGCGCGCTACGCCCGCGATTGTGCGGCAGTGCTCGCTGTCGTTGAAGGCGTTGACGGCGGCTGCGGCTTTGTGCATTCCCTCGGTCGGGATCGCATGGACTTGGCGTGGCTCCTGTGGCTGGCGCAGCGCGGGATCCATCTCCCGTTCGTTCTGGCGACCGCGATCGGCGCGCGGACGGCGAAACACCGAACGCAGGCTGCGCGATTCAGGCTCCGGATCGCGTTCTGGACGCGCGCCCGATTGCCGGGGACGGCGCCCTGCTGCGGGCCGCGGCTGCTCGGCGGGTACGGCTTCGTGCTCGGTCTCGGCGGCCTCGTAACGGTCGTCTGCAGCAGACCCGGAGCCTTCATCCCAGCCCTGCTCGGCTGCGAGGTTCTCATCCCATGCGGCGGGCTCGTCATCCCAAATCTCGCGGTCGCTCGACCATGACTGCTCGGAGGGCGCGTCAAAGATCTCCGACTCGCCGGCCACCGGCTGGTCGAGCCAGCCCCCAGTGTGGGCCTGCTCGGCCTCCCAGGCTTCGATCGCACCGGTCCCGCGAGCGCGCGAGCTCTGCGCACTACTGCGCCCGCGCTCGTCGTCGCGGACGCTGTCCTGCTGCTCGGCCTCGGGCCAGCCGTCGGAGAGTGCCCCCTGCGACGGCGTGAATCGAATTCGGTCGGGTTCACCGGGTGACCGCTCGGGCTGAGCGCGGTCCGCTCGTTCGGCCGGCGGCGCTGCAGTCGGGTCTGGATACTGGCGGGCAGGGATTCCACGGCGCGACGGGCGCCGCGGAGGCGGCGCGGCCGAGCCCGCATCCTCGTAGGCAGCGCGATCACGGTAGGAGCTTGCGGGCGACCGCTGCCGTTCTCTCGGCGGCTGCTCAGCGGCCGGTTCCCCGGTCACCTCGCGAGGCTGATAGCCGGGGTCATGAAAGTCGGCGTCGGTCATCGGCCGGTGCGGGTTCCAGCCGTCCCCGGCGAGCTCGTCGTCGAGCGAGCCGCGGCCCCGCTTCTTCTTGGCCGGCGGATCCGCGTCCGCGCCCGTGCGCCGACGCCTGAACAGGCCCCCGCGTTTGGGCGGCTCGACGTCCGTGCTCTGGTAATCGGGGATCGTCCCCTCGCGCATCCAGCCCTCGTGCAAGGCCCGCGGCTTACACAGCTCGCAGACCTCGAAACGCCTTCCGCTCGCGAGAAATGGTTCGGTGTGCTCGCCCCGCAGCAGCGTGCGACCGCAGACGTCGCAGACGGAATCGTGTTGGGTGGTGTCGATCGAACGGGTCTTCATAAAAGCTTAAGAAATCGCTGCAGATAGCTCCCTTCTGTTGAGCGTAGCGGGCCGCCGGTTCAGGTTGTGACAGCCGCTTCCCGCGCCTTCTGAACAACCTTCGAAGCCAGGTGTGCAGGTACCTCGTCGTGCCGCAGCGGCTCCATTGTGAACTCGCCCTGACCGCCTGTAAGCGCCCGCAGATCGGGTGCGTAGCTGAGCAGCTCAGCCATCGGCACCTCGGCCTTGATCTCGGTCATGCCGCCGCCTACCGCGTCCATGCCGTGCGGGTGACCGCGGCGTGAGTTGAGGTCACCGATGACGTCGCCCACGGAGTCGTCGGGAACGCTGATAGTGACCATCATGATCGGTTCCAGCAGCACCGACCCGGCCTCCTCCAGGGCCTCGCGCATAGCCATTCCGGCGGCGAGCTTGAATGCCATCTCAGAGCTGTCGACGCTGTGATAGCTGCCGTCATAAACGGTCACCGAGACGTCTCTCACCGGGTATCCGGCGACGGCGCCCTGCTGCAGCGCTTCAATCACGCCCTTCTCGACTGCCGGAATGAAGCCGTTCGGGATCACGCCGCCCTTGATCGCGTCGTGAAATTCGAATCCGGTTCCGGCCGGCAGCGGCTCGATCCGCAGGTGGCAGTCACCAAACTGTCCGCGTCCGCCGGTCTGCTTCTTGTGGCGGCCGTGAGCCTGCGCGGCTTTGCGGATCGTCTCGCGGTACGGAACCCGCGGAGGCTTGAGCTCGACCTCGACCCCGAAGCGGTCCTTGAGGCGACCGATCACGACCTCGACCTGGATCTGGGTGAGGCCGGCGACGATCTGCTCGCCGGTCTCCGCATCACGGTGCAGATCGATCGTGGGATCCTCCTCCTGCAGCCGCCGTAGTGCGGTGAAGACCTTCTCCTCGTCGCCCTTGTTCGTCACCTCGAGCGCGAACGCCATCACCGGAGTCGGCAGCGCGATCGTGGGCATCTGAATCGGCTCGTCGCGGGCGGCGAGCCAGTCGCCCGCGCGGGTCTCCTTCAGCTTCGCGACCGCGCCGATGTCCCCAGGGCCGAGTTCGTCCACGTGCGGGATGCTCCCGTTCTGCGCGATTCCGCTGATCAGCTGCCCGATCCGCTCTTTCGCGTGCGCGCGCGTGTTCAGCAGGTGGCTGTCGTGGCGGATCGTGCCCTGATACACGCGGAAGAGGTTGATGCGCCCGGCGAACTGGTCGGCCCGGGTCTTGAAGACGTACGCGTAGAGCTCCTTGTCGGGGTCTGAGTCGAGCACCATCGGCCCGGCTTCGAGGCCGCCGTGCAGCACCGGCGAGGGCAGATCGTCGACGATCGCGTCGAGCAGCCGATTGGTACCCAGGTTCGACGTCGCGACACCGCAGGTAACGGGGAACAGGTGCCCATGGTTGGTGCCCTGCTTGAGCGCCTCAACGATCTCATCGTGACTTATCTCCTCGCCCTCCAGGTAGCGCTCCATCAACGCGTCTGAGTTCTCGGCCACCTCATCCATCAGCTTCTCGCGGTATTCCTGAGCCAGGTCCGCCAGCTCGTCCGGAATCGGGATCTCGGTGCAGTTGTCGCGACCGGCGCCGGCGTAGCTGTAGGCCCGCATGTCGATCAGGTCGATCACACCGCTGACGTCGTGCTCGGATCCGATCGGGATCTCGGTTGCCACGGCGTGCGGGCCGAACGCGGTCTTCAGTTGCTCGAGTGTGCGGAAGAAGTCGGCACGCTCGCGGTCGAGCATGTTCACGAAGACCACACGCGCGAGGTCCAGCTCGGCGGCGCGCGCCCACAGTCGCGTGGTCTGCACCTCAACGCCCATGACGGCGTTGACCACAAATACGGCCGATTCGCATACGCGCAGCGCGCTGAGCGCGTCGGCGATGAAACTCGAATCGCCCGGTGCGTCGATCAGATTCACGCGCCGCTCGCGCCAGTCCAACGCGCTGAGCGTCAGCGAGATCGACATCTGCCGGGCTTTCTCGTCCGGCTCGCTGTCGGAAACGGTGGTGCCATCACCGACGTTGCCGAGGCGTGCGATGGCTCCGGCCTCGAACAACAGTGCTTCATGCAAGGAGGTCTTGCCGCTTCCGCGGTGGCCCACGAGCGCCACATTACGGATGCGATCCGCGGCCCTGTGCATGTCTGCTCCTCTCACTCGGTTAAGCGCCCCGCCGAGAGTGAGAGGCGCTAGGTTGGCGGGACCCTACTCCTGCGCCGCGGTCAACGCAAGCCGGTCTGAGAGCGGACCTGAATGGGCCCGTGACGAAGCCTAGGCGCGCGGATGTGCGTTGGCGTAGGCGGAGCGCAGCCGTGCGGACTCAACGCGTGTGTAGACCTGCGTTGTGGAGATCGTCGCGTGCCCGAGCAGCTCTTGGATTGAGCGCAAATCGGCGCCCCCGTCAAGCAGATGCGTGGCGAACGAATGCCGCAGCGCGTGCGGGTGCGCTTCGGCCAGACCCGGTGCGCTCGCTTGCGCCGCGCGGGCCCAGAGCCGTAATCGCCGGCGCACGTCAGAGGTGCTCAGCCGCCGTCCGCTCTTGGACAGGAACAGGCTGGCCCCTGCTGTCGTTCCTGGTCTTGCGGGACCAGGAACCACTCCGGCGTTGAGGGCCGGACGCGCCCGTTCCAGGTAGATCGCGACAGCCTTGAGCGCGTGCTCGCCGGCCGGCACGATGCGGGTCTTGCCGCCCTTCCCCTCGACCCTCACCGCTTCCCCGTCGAACTCGACGGCGTCGACGCTGAGCGTTACCAGCTCCTCGGCTCGCAGGCCCGAGGAGTAGGCCAGCTCGAACATTGCTCGGTCGCGAATCTCAAGCGGTGAGCTCGCGGGGATGCGGTCCAGCAGCGCCGTGACCTCGTCGCGTTTCAGCACGTGCGGCAAATTCTTCGGCCGTTTCGGGGCGCTGATCAGGTCAGCTGGATTGTCTTCACGGCGCCCGAGCTCCATCTGCACCCGCAGCAATGCACGGGCGGCCGCGAGTTTGCGGGCCACCGTCGTGGGAGCCTGCCCCTGCTCTGACAGCGACGCCACGTATCGCCGCAGTTGCTTGAAGCTGATCGTGTCGGGTTCATAGCCCGCGGCGGTCGCCCAGCCGCCGAGTAGCTCCCCGTCGCTGCGGTAGGCCTTCTGGGTGTTGGCCGACACCGCGCGGCGGCGGAGATCGTCGCCAAGCGCTGCAACCGCGTTCTGCCAGGACTCTGAGATGCTCATCGCTTCCCGGCGTTACTTCGCTGGCGGGACGGCGTTACCTGCCGGCTGGGCCGCCGCGTCGGCTCAGGCGACCTGAACGACCGTGCCGAGCGGCGTGTAGGGGTAAACCGACGCCGCCTCGCTGTCGGGCATCTCGACGCAGCCGTTGCTCTGCGGGAAGCCGTAGGAGGCCCGCGGGTATTCGTGCAGCGCGTCGCCACCGTTGAAGTAACTGACCCACTTGATACCCGGGTCGACGTACTTGCTGCCATCGACGTTGGTGCCGCTCATGGTGACGCTGGGCGCGTGCTCAAAGACCGCAAAGGTGCCGAGCTGTGTTGCAGCCCCGGGAACCCCGGTGTTCACGGGACCGTGCACAACGTCACGACCGTTGTGCCAGGTGGTCTCCCACTCATCTGCGCTGGCCTCGTGCACGTACACGTAGGTGTACCCGAAGTTGTATGCCCGCGTGCCGGTCTGCTGCTGCTTCTCGACCGCTTGAATCATGGCCTTCCACACGGCTGGGCCGGGGACGCCATCGACGACCATGCCGTTATTAGCTTCGAAGCTCATGACCGCGCCCTTGGTGAGCTCGGTGAAGTTGTTCGGCGACCACTGCTGCTTGAGCGTGCCCGGCGTGTTGGACCAGCGCCAGTTGAAGGTGCCCTTCAGCGGGTTCACGACTTCGCGCTCAATCGCGGCCGGGGTCTTGCCGGTGATGCCGCTACCGCCTGTGGATGAGCTGTAGTTGACGGGCAGGTATCCGAGTTCTGCGAGCAACGCCTGCAGCGCCTCGGTCGATCCGGCCGGCACCGTCCACTTGCCGATCGGGTCGGAGTCGCGGGAGCTGCCGCCGATCAGGTGCACGCTGGACGGGAGTCGCAGCGAGACGGAACTGTTGAGGCCGTAGCCATACCCTGACGGGCGGAACTCGATCGAGTGCGAGGTGAGGCTCACCCACTTGCCCGCGCCGGCAGGGGTCACCGGCGGCAGATGGCCGTCGAGCACGTCCTTTACCGGCTTGGAGAAGGTCAGCGTGATCTTCGTGTTGGGGTCGATGCGGCTGCCCGGAGACGGGCTTGCGACGGCGGTCGCGCCGCTGCCGGCCGGGAACCAGGAGACCATCGTCGTCTGCGGCAGCTCCCAGGTGCGCGGCGATGCGGAGACCATCACCGACCCGGCCTGTGCTCGCTCGGTGAGCGACACCGACGTCACCGGCGTTTCAAGCTTGCGGGTATCGGGATCGCGTCCGGTGTTGTGGGTACCCAGCACCACAACCTTGTTGTTGAAGTCCACGCGCACCGGCTGACCCTGCTTGCGGGTCACGAACGCCGACTTCGGCGCAACCGTCGGGGTGGTCTCAGAAATCTTGATCTTTTCGGTTCCGCCGCTCATCCACGACACCCAGCCGGGGCGCTTGACGGTGGCGATGATCGTGACCTTCTCGCCCTGTTTGAGATGGCCGACCGGCCAGACCTCGTTGCCGCTCACGGTGACGTCGATCGCCTTCTGCTCCTTACCAGCGACAGCAACCACGCGTTCGAGCGTGCCGCCACCGAAGGGCATCTGGATCGTGGCGAGCGAGTGCTCGCTCACCACCATCTTGGCTTCCGAGCTCGAGGCAGCGAACAGCAGGCCGGCGATCGCCAGCACGGGAATCGCGATGATCCCGGGCACCAAATACCGGAGCTTCGATCTCCGCTGGGGTTCGAACTGCAGCTGGTTCACGTCCAAGAGCCTTCGCTAGCGAGCTAAAAATCCCTGCTCAACACACCGCCGAGCAAGCTGGACCGATTGGGCCCGGCGCAAGGAATGTTAGCGATCGCTCGCGCCGTCTCTATGTCCTTTACGTTTTCCTTCAGCTGCTGCAACGGCGCTTTCACGCACGTCGCAGCGCCGGGCCCAATCGGGGTTTCGTTAGCGCTTGACCGTCACGTTGGCACTCGCGGTGGCTTTGCCGGGCGTGTAGCCGTTGGCCGTCGAGGCGGTCGGCCAGCCGGTTGCCAGCGTCGCGCTCGGCGCGTATACCGCCTTGAGCGCAAGCCGCAGCCCCTTGCTCCCGGCCCGTCGCAGCAGCGTTTGGCCCGCAGCGTTCAGCTTCACGCTGACGGCGGCGGTCTCCTTGGCCTTGATCGCCTCGGAGACGCTGCCGACGGACTTCTTGCCGTCGAACAGCGTGGCCGAGAGCTTGCCGGCCCACGGCAGCGCGATCTCGAACGAGACGATCTCCCGCTTGGAGACGCTCAGCTTGGCGATCACCGGTGGCGCGATCGTGTATTTGACCGTGTCCGTGATCGAGGCACCGTCGACGGTGTTGACCTCGACGCTGACGCTGTGCTTGCCCGGTTCGAGCGTGTCGATGTCGGTGCCCGGGTTGAGCGTGTCGCCGTCGTCGTCAAAGGCGGCCAGGCTGGCGATCGCATCTGCGGAAGCTGCGGTGGCCGTGTAGTTCAGCGGTACAAGCTGCCCGTAGCGGTAGGTCGCGCCGCTTTTGACCCCGCTGATTTGAATCGTCGGATTTGCGACCACCTGCAGCGGCACCGGAGTGGTTTCATCGGCGTCCAGGTACGCGGCGGGGGTCGTGGTGCCCCCCAGGCTGGCCGCCCAGCTGAGTGCGGTCAGAGTGTCGACTTCGGTCTGCCCCACTGCTGAAGCGGCCGTATCGACCGATAGTGACACCGTGCACGAGCCGCCGGCCGCGACTTCGAGGTTCGCAACGGTCACCGAGCTCGCGCCACCGGCGTTGGTGTCGTTATTGGTGCCGCATCCAGAGCCCCAGGTCTCGGAGGGCAGCCCGTCGATCGTGACACCACCGGGCAGCTCGTCGGTGAAGTTCACGTAGGACGTAGCGGCCCCCGAGTTGGAGACGGTGTAGACAATCGTGTTCGGTGCTCCCGGATTAACGGCCGGTGAGGTATATGACACCGCGATCGTTATCGGATCGGTGGTCGCGGCCATCGCCGTTGCCGGCAGTAGCAGCGCTACGCCTACTGCGAGGCCGGCAAGTGCGGCCAGCGATCGTGGGCGCCGCCCCCTGAACGAGTTCTTCATCAGCTCTAGTCCCTTCATACGCGGCCGGTCTCGCCGGGCCATTTGATTATCAAGTAGGTTCATCATCTTTGTCCAGTTAGTGGACCAAGCAAAGTGTTTGACGCGACCAACGCGCGTGGCGCTCACCGCAGCACGCGCTTGGCGAATGCTCCGGCGGTCGCCGCGTGTGCCAGCGGCTGGTAGTTGAGCATGTCCTCGACCGATCGCAGCAGCGCATAAGGCCCGTAGTCCCCACCGACCTTGAGCCCGTGCTTGGTGTGCCGTGAGAGCACCAACGCGCCGGTACGGACCATTTTCGCCGAGGACTTGTCGCCAGCGGCGGCGAACTCGATCACCAGTACCCCGTTCTGTTTGTAAGCGCCGGATTTGAGGATCTCGGGAACCACCGTCTGCAGGAACGTGTCCTCCGCTTTGATCCCGTTGGGCTGCCCCGCTGGGCATCCGACAGCCGGAGCCGTGGTCGTCGTCGGTGCGGTTGTCGTCCCGGTGGTGGTGCCGCTGCCGCCGGCGGGAGCGATGACCGGGTCGCTGTCGGCGCACTCATTCGGCGCTATGTAACTGAAGTTAGGCGTCTTTGATGGCGATTTCAGCGCTTTGCTGAGGAAGCTCAGGTCAACGTCGCTGGAGTCGCAAGCGCCCTCCTCCAGCAGCGATTCGAAGTACACAAACGGGTTGTGGTTGAGGCTGTAGCCGGGTTCGGTCCCGAGGATCCCCTTGCTCTGGCTCTCCCCCGGTTCCGGGTATTGGCACGACGTCTTGGCGCCCATGCTCTGGATGTATGCGCCCCAGGTCTGGCCCGCGATTCCGGTCTGATCGGCGATCGTCAGCGCCGTGTCCGGGTAGATGCAGCCCGTGCCGGAGACGATGCCCTTTGCGTTTGCGGAGGCGCTGGTCGGGAATGACTTGTACTTCGGGCACCCCTGCGCGGTATCGGTGTTTGGCCCCTGGCCGCTGATCGTCGCCAGGTAATCGGTGAGCTCCGAACTGTGCCCGAACGATTCGTAGTTGGTGAGCAGCGCACCCCTCCCGATCAACGTGTGCAGGTAGGTCGCCTGTGAGTGCGGACCGAAGGCGGCGTTGAAGCTGTTGGTGCTCAGCGCGATCTCGAATACGTGGCCGACGTGCGGCAGGCCTGCGTCTGGCGGCGCAGCCGGTTTGTGATGGTGGTGCTTGGGGGGCGTGCTGGAGGTGGTCGTTTGCGGAGTCGTGGTTGCCGTTTGCTGGCTGGTGCTCGTGGGCGTGCTGGTGGCGGTTTGAGGCGAGCTCGAGTTGCCGCCTGAGCCGCCGCTGCCCTGCCCACCGCCCAGTCCCTGCGAACCGGAGGTGTTACCCGAACCGCTGCTGGCGGGCGACGCTGCCGGAGTCACGACCTTCGGCGGGTTCTTGAGCGCGGCCAGTGCCGCAGCCTGCGCGGCGCTGCGCCCGCCGCCGCCGGCGAGGATGAACAACGTGGCCGCGGCAGAGACGATCGCCAATCCGGCGAAGGCCGGCCAGCTCAGTCGGATGTTCTTCAGTGACTCCACGGACTACTCGTTCAGGACTGCGGCAACGGGCTCGCGCAATGTGAGCAGAACGCCGCGCCCTTCGCATAGACCGCATGGCAGGACGGGCAGTTGCCCCCGATGCTGGCGCCGCTGTCGTTGAGCAGGTGCTCGACCTGGGCGAGCTCCATGTCGACCTTCTGCAGCTCCGCGGCGCGCTGTACCAGCACGTCGAGCTGGACGTGGTCGCGGATCGCCATCTCGTAGAACAGCCCGCCGATCTGCGCCTGCATCAGCGCAAAGCGCTCGGTCAGGCGGTCGCGTTGCGTTACCAGCTCGGGATCGGGTTTCCCGCTCCCGGAAGTCGCGGCTGCAGGCTTTCCGTCTCTGCTCAAAACGCCGATCTTCATGGACTCACCGCGTTCGGAAGCTGGTTCTGTTCGTTCACGTAGCCGGCGCCCTTCTTCTTGGAGACGGTGGTCGCCTCCTGCTGCCCCTGCTTTGCCTGGCTGGCGCTGACCGAGGCGCCGACCTTGGCGCCGTGTCCGCTGCCGGTCTGGTTGGAGGAGTTGTTTGCGGAGCTGGGCTTCGGCGCTGAGCTGTTGTTCGAGCTCTTGGAGGCGGCGTGGTGGTGTTTGCTTGATGTCGCGGAGACGCCACCCTGCAGCGTCTTGTTCGAGGCGTGGCCGGTGTTCGCGGTTGACCCCGAGCTGGGCGCGCCGGTGACGTATTGCGCGCGCTGCTTGGCGAGCGCGGTGATGAGTGCCTGGTCACCGCTGTTGGAGGAGCGGCCGATCGCCACGCCGATCGCGGCCGCTACCGGCACAAGTGCGATCAGCAGAGCCGCCAGCAGCCCTGGTTGCGCGCGTCGTTTGCGGCGCGGGGCGCTGGCGCCCGCGGCGGTTGCCGCGGCGACGCGCGTGCGCGCTGCACTGGCCTCGCTGAAGTAGCGTCCGGCGGGGTCCGAAGCCGTACGGCGGTGAGCCCCGCACTGCACGCAATAGCGCTGGTCGGGCGCGACGGCGGCGCCGCACTCATCGCAGGTTGTTATCGGCTCGGTGGGATGTGGGGTTGTAGCGCTCATTGGAGGATCGTGGGGACGACGGTTGTGATCGGACGTTCTCCTGCCAGCCGGCCGACCAACGGCAGCCGCACACGCTCGCTGACCCCGGGGTTGACGCCCTGCAGGGTCACGTCGGCGGCCGCCACGTAGCGTCCGCCGCGGCGCGCGTAGCTGTAGACCTGAAGCTGGTATTGCGGCAGCGTGCTGTTGTTGGTAACGACCAGGCTCAGCTCGTGGCCGGAGATGTGTTTGGTGGTGACGCTGACCGGCACCGGCTGCGAACCGGCCGGCGCCGCGGGTGCTGCACGGGTGCCCACGCGCGCGAACGCGCGCACGCCCGCGGGTATACGCGCGGTGGTGGTGAACACCCAGGTCAAGCTCTGATGTGGGCGAACCCCCGGAAGGTGCGCGTTGAAGTATCTCAGCGAGCCTCTGTGGTTCGCGTAGATGCGACGGCCCGTCGCAGCTGTGTAGCCGACGCTGATCGGGAGGTCACTGACCGTGCGTGCGCTGAGGTTGTGGACCCTCACCACGAACGCGGTTGCGTGGCGCGAGCGCACGAGCGACACGTCGAGCGGACGGACCACGCTGCTGGTCAGCAGCACCCGTGGAGGTGTCTGGCTGAGGATCGTGCGGTCGTTGTTGAGGCGGATCCAGGACGCGGTCTGCTGAGTCGTGGCGCAGGCGCTGAGCGTGGCCGCGCCCGCTGTGGCTGCAACCGCGACGGCGGCCACCCGGGCCGCCGTCAGCGACCGGGGCCGACTAGCCGAAGGCTCCGCTGACGTAGTCACGGGTCCGCTCCTGTCGAGGGTTGTTGAAGAGCGCGCCGGCGGGGCCGTACTCCACCAGGTCGCCGAGGTACATGAACCCGACGTGATCTCCGACGCGGCTGGCCTGCTGGAGGTTGTGGGTGACGATCACGATCGCGACCTCCTCGCGCAGCCGGGTAATGAGCTCCTCGATCACGCGAGTTGACAGCGGATCGAGTGCCGAGCATGGCTCATCGAGCAACAGCACGTCTGGCCCCGCAGCCAGGGCTCGGGCGATGCAGAGCCGTTGCTGCTGGCCGCCGGAGAGGCGCAGCGCTGGATGCCCAAGGTTGTCCTTGACCTCGTCCAGCAGGCCGGCGCGGTGGAGCGCCTCCTCGACCTTGGGCCGCAGGTCGGCCTTACGCGGTCGTCGCTTGGCCTGCTCGCGCAGCACGTACGCGACGTTGTCGAAGACGCTCATCGGGAACGGGTTTGGCTGCTGGAAGACCATCGTCACGCGTCGGCGTAGCGCGGTCGGCTCCAGCTCGCGGATGTCGGACCCGTCGAGGGTGATGCGCCCGGTCAGCGACGCCGTCTTGGTCAGCTCGGTGAGACGGTTGAGCGACCGCAGCAGTGTCGTCTTGCCGCATCCGGACGGGCCGATCAGTGCCAGTACCTCGCCCTGGCGGACGGGCAGGGAAACGCCCTTGACCGCCTGTTTGGTGCCGTAGTTGATCGACACGTTGTCAATCTGCATGCGGTCGATCGTTGCGACCGGCCGGCGCCCCTTGGAGTCTGCCGCAGCCGGCGCCGGTGTGACGGCCGGCATCTCGACCAGTGTCGGCGCCTCCTCGAGCAGCACCCCGTCAGGAGTGATGCCGATCCGCGGCGGATGCACGGTGACGCTGGTGCCGGGGTCGAGACGACGTGCGGCCAGCGGCCTGTTCAGCTCCATTTCAGCTCCCTGGATCTGCGTCCGAAGACGTCAACGATGAGGTTGAGGAAGAGGACCATCAGCAACAGCACCACGGCGGCGGCGTATGCCTTGTGCGGCTGATTGAGGTCTCCGGTCGGGGCGTTGTCGAAGATGTAGCTTGTGAGCGTCGAGCCGGTGCCCTGGAAGTACTTGAGCACTGGGACGTTGCCCGCGGCCTCGAGCGTGTAGGTGCCGCCCAGCAGCAGCACGATGATCGCGGTATCGCCGATCACGTGACCTGCGCCGACCATCGCACCGGTGATCGTATTCGGGCGCAACGCCGGCAGCAGCACGCGGCGGATCGTCGTGATCTTTGATTTGCCGACCGCATATGAGGCTTCGCGTACGTGGTTCGGGATCGCCTGCAGCCCTTCGCGTACGGTCGTGACCACGATCGGCAGCGCGAGCAGCGACAGCATTCCGCCGGCCGCGAAGAATGACTTGCCGTAGACGTGGCCGTTGTTGACCTCACTGAGGAAACCCAGGATCGGCGCCGCGAACAACACCAGCCCGAACAGCGCGAGAACCACAGACGGGATCGCCGCGAACATCTCGATCGTCGACTCGACGATGCGTGCGAGCCAGCGCGGGCGCGCGTACTCACTCAGCCAGACCGCGACCCAGACCCCGACCGGGAGCGCAATCGCCATCGCGATCGCGGTCACCATCAGCGTCCCGAGAATCGGTGCAAGGAAGCCGCCAGCCTCCTGGCCGGTAGCGCTGACGCGCGGGTTGGTCCACAGCATCTGCGGTTGCAGGAAGCGGATCCCCTCCACCGCGAAGTACACGACGACGGCCGCGCAGATGACGCAGAACAGCACGCCGAGAGTCCACGCCAGGCCGAGGCCGATGCGGTCGCTGAGCCTCCATGAGGCGCTCGACTCGGTCGCATCGCGGCGCCCGGACGGGGTCGACGGTGTGCCGCTCATGTGCGTACCCCGCCGACGTTGAAGTAGCGCTTGAGCGGCTGTTTGGCTCCCCAGCCGATGAGTGACAGCATCAGCGCCGAGAACAGCAGCACGGCGGCGATCGCGAACAGCGTGTGCCGCATTTCCGGAAAGGTGAAGACGTCGTTGTTGGCGAGAATCGTGGCTGCCAGCCCGCGCGAGGGCTCGAACAGCACGATCAATCCGTCGAACGGGTTCGGAGCGAACGCCGCCGTTCCGGCGACCATGCTCAGCATCACCGCCTCCCCGAGTGCGCGCGCCGTCGCCAGCACGGTGCCGGCGATCAGTGCGGGTCGCGCCGTCCGCACGGCGATGTTCCAGAACGTCCGCCAGCGGTTCACGCCGAGCGCCAGCGACCCCTCGAGCCATCCGCCGGGGACGGCGCGCAGACCCTCGCAGAAGAGCGAGATCATGATCGGGCTGATCATCACCGTGAGGATCAGGACCGCCGCCAAAAGGCTCGGACCACTGAGTTGGATCACCGGAGCAACAGACGCGGCCTCGTGCTGGCTGATCAGATGGTTGCCGATGAACGGGGTGATCACCAGCACCCCGAGCAGTCCGTAGAGCACCGACGGGACCGACGCGAGCAGCCTGATGACCGGCTCCAAGACGCGCTTGAGCGGAGCAGGCGCGAACTCGACCATGAAGATCGAGATGAACAGCGAGCAGAAGAACGCGATCAGCACGGACCCCACGGTCGTCAGCAACGTGCTCCAGATCAGGTCCCAGGCGTGGAACGTGTAGACCGGTTTGGCGTTGTTCTGACCGGCGGTGATCATCGCCTGGATCTGATGGTCGACATCCCCGCCGGCCCCGAACCAGGAGAGCCCGTTGTGCGCGAATGACGGCCAGGCCTGCGCGAGGATGAACACCACCATCGCCAGCAGCATCACGATCACGCCGCACACGAGCGCGCCGAGCCAAAGCTCGGCGCGCGTATCCTGACTCAGCCTCGGCTCCTCCTGGGCGACGCCCAGGAGGCCTTCTTCCACTGCCATAGATCGACTGCTCGCTCACACTGTCTCGGTTGTCCTGCGCTCACGCGGCCGGCTTACTTGTTGAAGACGGCTACGGCGCCGGCACGGTTGATGATCTGTCCTGCAGCCTTGCTGTAGATCACCCAGTTGAAGAACGCCACTGCCTGCGAGTTCTGGTGAGTCTTTGGCAGAACCGCCCAGTCGTAACGCCACAGCGGGTAGTGCTCGTTGCGGACGTTGGTGGCGTCGCAGCTCTGGCCGTTGATCTTCAGGGCCTTTTCGCCCGAGCCCTTGGAGTTGGCGAGTCCGACGTAGCCGATCGCGTCCTTGTTCCTGACGACCGCATTCTTGACCAGGCCGTCAGAGGTGAGCTGGCTGACATCGCCGGCTTCCTTGCCACCCTTCAGTACCGCCGAGACGAAGAACGTGTACTGGCCGGCGGCCGGGTTGCGGCCCTGCGGTGAGATCGTCTGTGATCCCAGGCCCGTTGAACCGACCTGGTTCCAGCTGGTATCGAGGCCCTCGAAGATGTTGGCGACCTTGCCGGTGGTCAGTCCGCTCAGCCGGTTGTGGCTGTTCACATCGATGCAGAGCGCGTCACGGAACATCTTGTAGAAGGTTGTGCCGGCGTTGGCCGGAACCGGCGGAGCCGTCTGGATCGCGAACTCCGATGTGCCGTCCTGAACGTCCTTGACGCCGGCGTTGCCGCCGTCAGGGTTGTAACGGAACTTGATGTTGTGATGGAGCCTGCTGTAACCGTTGAACAGCGCCTCCATATACGGCTGAGCCGCGCTCGATCCGGAGCCGATCAGATAGGTGGTGCCGGATGTGGCAGATGCCGCTGCCGGGGCAGCCGTGCCGGCGGCGACGCCGCCCGCCACCACAGCCACGCCAACGCTGGCGGCGGCCAGGCGTGCCTTGGCACCGCGCAGCCCGCGCCGCTTGTCGAGCTGCCCGTCGCTGTTTTGTGTGCGGTCGTTCAAGGTCAACTGAGAATCCCTTCGAATCCAATCTTCACAATTTCTATCCACTTCGCTGGCAAGATTACCACTAACAGCATTAACTTAATCGGTTTTGTTGGGTTTGCTGACGCCGACCTGATCTGGTCGCCGCGCGGCCCGATGCGGAGACCAGTTCCCCCGGGTGGTGGAGCCGCGATCCGTCGCGACCCCACCACGCCGGGCCTACTTCAACAACAGACCGGTTCGGGAAGCGGTTTGCGCCCTTCCACCCTTGGGGTCGTAGCTCGCCTGAAGCGCGACGCTGAGACCGTGCCGTCCGGCTTTAAGCGCCTGCGTCAGCAGGCGCTTGCCGGTTGCGTCGAGGCTCACGCTCAGCGTGGCGACGCCGGCCTTGGTGACGGTCTTGGCGGCCGTGCCGACGACGGTGTTGCCAGCTGTGAGCTTCGCCGCGAGCTTGCCTGCAAACGGTAGGTGCGAGGTGAGCGTGACCGCGTTACGGGCAGTCTTGACGCTGGAGAGCGTGAACGGCGGAACGACCGCCGGCACCTTCGGGCAGCCCTTGGGCAGGTCGAGCTCGAACGGCCCGTCCTCGGCGCCGGTGCTGTCGGTGACCACCAACTCGATCTCAGCCTGGGGAACGGCGGCCGTCCCGGGCTTGGCGCCCTCCGGCAAGTAACTGCAATAGGGCTCGTCGAGGTTGACCGATCCCTCCACGTAGTCGCCGCTCGGCACGTAACCGTCGGCTGTGGCCGACGGCTCAGGCTCGTAGCAGTCAATCCCGTCGATGCCCGAGCCCGCTCCGCCCTGGCAGGAGATGTCGGAGGCCAACGTGTCAACCGTGGTCGACGGCCCCGTCGCGGTGGCGCTGTAGCCCGCGGCGAGCGGATTGTCCAGCGCATAGAACGCGGTCGGGACGTCGAAGTTCTGGACGTTGTTGAGGTCATCCTGCGGGCGGATCGCCTCGACCGTGAAGGACAGCACGTTTCCTGTCTGCCCGTTTGCGGTGCTCAGCGGTTGGCAGGTGAACGTGTAGTCGAGCTGATTGGTACCTGCGGCGTCCTTGACGATGCCGCCGCTGCACACGGTGTCGGGGTCCGGCGGACCGCTGAGCCCCACCGGTCCGGTCGTTGCGGCACCGGCGGCAGGAGCGAACGCCACCAGCAGTGCCGCTGCCATCGCAATCAGTGTGCATGCGAGCCCTGCGCGCCTCGCGCGCCGGGACCGATTTTGCTTCGCGCTCCAAAGCGATCGCTTCCGATTGAGCACGCCAACCTCCAAGGTCTGATCCGACTGCACGAACACACGCTCCAGTCGAGTAAGTAAATAAAGTCGAGTGACTATATCGAGAAACTGCCCTTGTCAAGCGGCGCGCGCGGGCACGCTCTCGGAGCGCAGCCGGCAGGCTCTGCGAGCGACGCGCTTCGGTGGCCCGGTTTAGGAGCGCAGTTCAGCCGCGAGCTTGCGCATCCGCGCCTGCTCCCAGCGTGAGAGTCGCCAGAGATCTCTGGTGACGTGCTGCTCGGGCACCTGGCGCCCTGGCAGGTGCATGTTCGCGCCGCGAAGCAGGCGCTTCTCGTCGCTCGTGAGCAGCATCCATTTGGCGAGCACGTCGTCCGAGTCCGGCAGCCGCGAGCTTCCGTACGGGCGGGTGTCATCGGGGAAGGTGATGCAGTACTCGCCGATCAAGCGGCCGGTGAGCGGCTCGTAGGCGACGACCGGTCGGTGCGGGTAGATCAGGTAAGCGTGCTCAGCGCCGCGGCGTGACCGCGGCGCCCCGGACCACACGCGAATGAAGCCGAGCTCGCGGTACATCGCCCACTCGTCTTCACCGACGCAGGTGCGCAGCAGTTCGCGCGCTGTTTGCTCGGCGCGGCGTTCGCGCCCTGGGTCGACCGGCAGATCCGGGATCTCCAGCGTCACCTGTCGCCGGCTGCGGCGCTCGCGCCAGCCGCGCCACAGGTCTCGTACAAGCGGAGCCAGCATGTCGGCGGCCAAGCACGCGGCCACAAGCCCGACGACTACGAATGCGAGCACCATCTCCGCTCAGCCCCCTGCCGGCCTCGGGAAGAAGATCACGCGCTCGGCGTCGCGCGGAACCTCGGCAAAGGTCTTCACCATCTCGGCACTGCTCCTGCCGCTGCCGTTGGCCGTGGGCACCGCTGCCCACAGGCCTGCATCGAGCTGACGCCGGAATTCGGCGATCAGCCGGCACTCGTCCTCGGGAAGGTTGACGTCACCCTCCGCAATCAGGTCATCTCCGTGACCGGCTTTCATCCTCAACAGCCGCATAACTCGATTATGTCAAACGCTCATTGGGTTTCCAGCACTTCGTCTGACTGTCAAGTTGAGCTTGAGTGACGTTGAAACTTGAGACCTTCCCGCGCACCCTCAGGCGCTCGTACCCAACTCCCGCGGGATCTTTGCCCAAGTCCTGCAAAGCGAAAGAATTGAGCACTCAAACACTTCAGGCGATGCTCGCCATCGCGCGAGGGCTTTCAGCGCGCGAGTCGCAGCCGTCCGCCGTTTTCTGTCCGAACCCGGCCCATAAGCTCCAGTTGAGCTAGAGCCTTCAGCAGCTCTGCGGGCTCTACCCCAGTACTTATCAAGCTTTCAGCGGAATCTTTGCCCGATTCCAGCGCACTCAAGATCAACTGTTGGGTTTCACTTAGGCTCGAGGCGCCAGCGCGGCGCGCTTCGGGACCGCCGACGCCGATCGGCGGAAGATGGAGCAGATCGAACAGATCTTCGGCGCGAGTGATCAGTTCTGCATGACCCGCGCGGATAAGTTGATGGGGGCCGTCCGAAGCCCGGGCATCGACGTGGCCGGGAACAGCGCCAAGCCGGCGTTGCAGCTTGCGCGCGAGGCCGGCTGTCAGCAGGGTTCCCGAGTCGGGCAGCGCCTGGACGACGACAACCGCGGCAGCGAGCCCCACCACGATCCTGTTGCGTGCCCTGAACGTCCAAGCCCGAGCCCTGGTTCCCGGCGGCAGTTCGCTGACGGCCACTCCAGCCGTGATCACGCGCCGATGCAGATTTCCGGCGGAGCTCGGGTAGCTGAGGTTCGCAGCACAGGGCATCACCGCGATCGTGTTGCCGCTGCTCGAAAGCGCGCCGTCGTGCGCGGCGCTGTCGATCCCGGCTGCCATCCCGCTGACGACGGTGACTCCGCCGCTGGCGACGTCCGCGGCCAGCTCACGCGCGGTAGTGCGGCCGTAGGCAGTGCATCGGCGGGCGCCGACGATGGCCAGGCACGGAGCTTCACAGAGGCGGAGAAAGCGGTCCATTCCGCCGCTCACGTGCAGGACCCGGGGAGCGGCAGCGGCAAGGTCACGCAATGACGTCGGATAGCGCTCGTCGCAGCTGCAGATAAGCTCGATCGCCGCGGCGGAGGCGCTCCGCCGGTACTGCTCCGCTGCGTCCGCTCCCCATTGTCGGTACTCGGCTTCAACCCGTTCTGTCGCTCTCCCACCGATCGCCGCGATCAGCTCCGTGTCACTGAGTTCCATGATCTCGACCAGGTGCTTGCGCGCGATGTCGATATGACCGCTGAGACGCGCGGTCAGCCATGCCCGGCGGAGACACTTCTCACAGCTCGGCGCGGTCATCCCACAGCGTCCTCGAGGGTCTCCCCCTTGCGCTGGCGGAACTGCAGTGCGACCAGCAGATCCTCGGCCTCCAGACGTTCGTGGGCGCCGAGATCGGCGACCGTGCGAGCCACTCTCAGTACGCGGTCTCGACCGCGAGCGGACAGCGCACCGCCGCGATAGGCGTCGGCCAGCAGCAGTTTCGCGTCAGCTGCGATCGCGACGGTCGCGCGCGTGGCCCGTACATCCATGTCGCCGTTGCAGCGCAGCTGTACGAGTCCTGCACCGGAGAACCGTCGTAACTGCCGCTGGCGAGCGTCGATGACCCTGGCTCGCAGCTCGGCAGAGCTGACCTGCGCCGCGGCAGACAGCTCGGCGGCGCTGGGCCTTCCGACGTGGACGAGCATGTCCATGCGGTCCATTAGCGGTCCGCTGAGTCTGCGATCGTAACGCCGCAGGTCTGCATCGCTGCAGCTGCAGCGGTCGCCCACCCCTGCAAAGCCGCAGGGACACGGGTTCGTGGCGGCCACGAGCACGAAACGCGTCGGGAAGATCAGCGCGTGCTGCCCGCGAACGATGCTGACGCGCCCGTCCTCGAGAGGCTGTCTGAGCGCTTCCAGCGTCGACCGCTGAAACTCCGCCAGCTCATCCAGGAACAGGACACCGAGGTGCGCCAAAGAGGCCTCGCCCGGCCGTGGCTGCGAGCCGCCACCGATCAGCCCGGCGGAGGAGATCGTGTGGTGTGGGGCCCGGAACGGACGTTGCGTCAGGAGCCCGTCGGTGGCTTGCCCGGCTACGCTGTGGATCCGCGTGACTTCGAGCGCCTCCTGACGTGTCAGCGGCGGCATGATCGACGGCAGGCGCCTTGCGAGCATCGTCTTCCCAGTGCCGGGCGGGCCTTCAAATAGCAGGTTGTGACCACCGGCCGCGGCGACCGTCAGCGCCTGGATCGCGATGCTATGTCCGCGCACATCGCTGAGATCCGGCAGGGACCCTTCGGCGCGGCGACTGATACTCGGCGCCGAGCGCGCCGCGCGGCGGCCGGTGAGCACGGCCGCGGCGTCGGCGAGACTCGCCGCGGGGATAACCTCGACACCGGCGACCAGCGCCGCCTCGGCGCCGCGTGTGTCGGGGACGACGAGCCTCGCGAGCCCGTCGCGCCGCGCTCCCTCGGCCACCGACAGGACACCGGCAGATCCCCGCAGCTCGCCGCCCAGTGAGAGCTCTCCGAACACGGCAACGCCGCGCAGCGCGTCGGCCGGCAACTGCTCACTCGCCACGAGCAGCGCGAGCGCCACGGCGGCATCGAACCCGGGCCCGGCCTTGCGCAACGAGGCCGGCGCAAGGTTGGCGGTGATCCGCCGGTCCGGAAACCTGAAACCCGAGTTGTCCACCGCAGAGTGGATGCGCTCGCGGGACTCGCGCACAGCGGTGTCTCCGAGCCCCACCAGCGTGAATGTGGGCAGCCCCGGGCGCACGTCGACCTCGACCGAGACCTGTCGCGGGTCGACGCCCGCTATCGCGTATGTGATCACCCGAGCGAGCACCGAGCTGACGTTGCCATAGAACGGCGGCGATTCAAGGGTGCAGTTGTAACAAATCCGCAAGTTATGCAGCAGGACTTGCGACTGTCAGACTTTTGTCATTACTTTGTCACAAAGTTGTCGCAATCTGGTCTTGTTCTGACACAGCTTTCGTGGTTCGCTGACCCACGTGACCCAGGCACGTCTTCAGACCGGAGCTAGAGGAGAACAGCTCGCCACCGACTACCTTGTCCACCACGGCTATCGGATCTTGGAGCGCAACTTCCGCACCGCCCGCGGCGAGCTCGACATCGTCGCCTTCGATGGCGCCCGGATCGTATTCGTGGAGGTCAAGACCAAGGTCAAGTCCGGCGTCGAGATCAACCCACTGCTGTCGATCGGCCCGCGGAAACGACTGCAGGTGCGTCGCATGGCGCGCCGCTGGCTGTCCGAGCGGCGAGATCGCCCCTACGCGAGCGAGCTGCGCTGCGACGCGATTGGCATCGTGGTCGCGGCCGACGATGGACGGTTGCTCACGCTCGAGCACATCGAAGGGGCCTTCTGAGCGGTCCGCTCAAGCGCTCCTGAGGCCTCAGCCCAACGTGAGCTGCTGGTAGGCGATCGACTGGAACGACATCCGGTGAAGCGGAGTCGGACCGAAGCGTTCAATTGCGTTGCGGTGCTCGGGTGAGGCGTAGCCGACATGGCTGGCGAAGCCCCAGCCTGGGATGCGCTCGTCTACACGGCGCATGTAGCGATCTCGGGTCTCTTTGGCGATCACCGAGGCGGCAGCGATCGCTGCGCTGGTGGCGTCGCCCTTGATCACCGCTCGTTGCTCGTGAGGGAGCTGCGCTACCGGGAAGCCGTCGCTGAGACACACGCAGCCGGGCCGGGCTACCGCCGCGAGTGCCTCGTGCAGCGCGGCCAGGTTGGTTCGATGCAGCCCGCGCGCGTCGATGCTCGGCGCCGAGCGCGAAACGATGTGGACCTTCACCGCGACCCGCATGATCACGGGATAGAGCTCAGCTCTGGCCGCGTGGGTCTGCTGCTTTGAGTCGTTCAGCGTCAGCAGCGCTCGCTCATCCTGGGGACTCAGCGATTCGAGGTCGAGCAGCACTCCGGCCGCTACCAGCGGGCCGGCCAGACAACCGCGCCCGGCTTCGTCCGCGCCGGCGACATAACGGAACCCGAGCGAGCGATCGTGCTTCAGCAGCTTGCGGCCAGGCTTGCGCAACGCGGAGCGTCTTACGCTCTGTCCGCCCTTCTCGCGGGCGGCGGACCCGGTTGTGTTCCTAGAAGAAGCCAATGCGGTCGATCGGCCAGTAGGTGAAGAACGCGACGCCGATGATGTAGCGCTGTGGGAGCGGTCCCCAGTATCTACTGTCGTCAGAGAATCCACGGTTGTCACCCATCATGTAGTACTCCCCGGCCGGAACGGTGATCGACTGCGTGAATGAGCACTCGTTGGTATCCGAGCACATTGAGGTGTTCGGATACGTTCCCTGCTCCCGGGTCCCGTTGCGATAGACGTAGCCGTCTTTGATCAGCAGATGGTCACCGGGGAGTCCGACAACACGTTTGATGTAGGTGTCGGACGACTCCCCCGGTACTGACCGGTCGCACGGCGCAGCGTGGCCAGGCCCCTGATCAACGTTGCCGCATCGTTGCTGAGCCGCTCCGCTGGGCGGGTGGAAGACGACGATGTCGCCGATCCCCGGATGCGTATCGAGCCGATTCACCAGCACGTGCTGGTCCTTGGTGATCGTCGGGTACATCGATAGCGAGGGAATCTGGTAGGGCTTTACCAGGAACGCCTCAACCAGCAGTGCCAAGCCGATCGCAACCGCGACGGTCGCGACCAGCTCAATGATGTTGCGCGTCAGGCTCTTCGGCTGACGAGGCCTCTTCTTACGGCGGAAGAGGCCCACAGGCCCGGCTTAGGCTTCGTCGGAAGCTGCCTCGGCCTCAGCCGGGGCCTCAACCTCGGCCGTGGCGTCAGCGGTGGCCTCGGTCTCGACCGGGGCCTCAGCGACCTCGGTCTCGACCGGAGCCTCAGAGACCGCGGTCTCGGTCTCGACAACCTCAGCCTCCGGGGCCTCGACCGGAGCGAACGGGTCGCCCGGGTAGAGCAGCTCGCGCTCGACCGCAACCTCGGGACCGGTATTGCGGCGCTCAGGAACGCGGGCGCGCTTGCCGACTCGGTCGCGCAGGTAGTAGAGCTTGGCGCGACGCACGTCGCCACGGGCGGCGACCTCGATCTTCTCGATCTTCGGTGAGTGGAGCGGGAACGTACGCTCGACACCGACGCCGAAGGAGTTCTTGCGGACAGTGAAGGTCTCGCGTGATCCGTGACCCTGGCGCTTGATCACGACGCCCTCAAAGACCTGGGTACGGCGGCGGTTACCTTCGATCACCTGGAAGTGGACGCGCAGGCGATCGCCGGCGTCAAAGGCAGGTACACGGCGGAGCTGTGAACGCTCCAAAGTTTCGATAACGGTGCTCATGGTCGTTCTCACTGCCGGGGGCACCGGCTCGGGTTCAAAACGGACAGAAAAGAATGCGCTGCTGAAAAGCGCGCGGTGCTTCATAGTAGCGGACCCGCAAATGCGGACTTCTGGACCTGTGCGGCCGCACCCTGTGCACTGTGCTGCGGCGCCTTTCCTAAGGCGCGACCCGCTCTGCCGCCCGTGCTCGCGATTGCTGCATGCGCCACTCGCGAATGCGCGCGTGGTGGCCGGAGAGCAGTATTTCGGGGACGGCCCAGCCGCGGTAATCGGCTGGCCGCGTGTAGTGCGGATATTCGGGAGCGCCCTCGAGCGCCTCGCTGAACGATTCCTCGTGTGCCGAGTCTTCGTGCCCCAGCGCGCCTGGCAGCTTGCGGATCACGGCGTCGCAGACGACCATCGCCGCCAGTTCACCACCGGCGATCACGTACTCGCCGATTGAGATGCGGTCGGTGGCGAAGTGCTCAAGGATGCGCTCGTCGAATCCTTCATAACGTCCGCAGAGCAGCGTCAGCGCCGGCTCCTGTGCGAGTTCGTTGACCAGCTGGTCGTCGAGCATGCGCCCGCCGGGGGTGAGCGCCAGCACCCGCCGCCGCTGGCCCATATCAGCCGGATCGCGGCCGTAGCGCGAGCGCAGCGCCTGCTCGACCACGTCGACGCGCAGCACCATTCCGGCGCCACCGCCGAACGGTGTGTCGTCCACCTGGCCGCCGCTCAGCGGGGTGGTATCGCGATAGTTGACGTAGCCGAGCTGCAGTCCCGCGGCCAGTGCGTTCTGTACATGACGCTGGGATTCGAACCAACCGAACGCCTCCGGGAACAGCGTGAAGACGTCAATCTCCACCGCTTTCCCCCAGGAACTCAAGATCGATGTCAATCTGCTTGGACTCGATATCAACGTTGCGGACCGCGTCGGATACCAACGGCACCAGCAGGTCTGCGAGGCCCGAGCCGCGCTGGACCTCGAGCACTTCACATGACGGCAGTGCAAGCAGTCGCTTGACCGTCCCGACCGGACGCCCGCCGTCGGAGACGGCGCAGCCCTCAAGGTCGGCGGCCCACCACTCGTCGCTGCCGAGCTTGGGCGCTGCCGATCGTGGGACGAACAGATCCTGGCCACGCAGCGCCTCGGCTGACTCGCGGTCTGAGCAGCCGGCGATGCGGATGATCACGGCCCCGTCGTGGCCGGCGCGCCGCTCGATCTTGCGATCGTCACCGGCAACGGTCACGGTCGCGCCCTGTGTCAGCAGCGACGGACTCGGCTGCGTCACGTGGAAGCTGCCGTCAAGACCGTGAGCGGAGCCGATTCGGCCCGCGTGCAGTTGCCGCGAGTCGTCCGCGTCAGTCATCGACGATGTCGATGAACACGCGGTCGCCGTGCCGGCCGGCGGCGGCCTTGATCACGGTCCGCAACGCAGAGGCAGTGCGGCCGCCGCGTCCGATCACATTGCCGTAGTCGTCATCGCCCACGGACAATTCGAGGACGACGCTGTCGTCGCCCTCGCGCACTTCATTGACCGATACCTGGTCAGGGTCGCTGACCAGCCCTTGAGCGAGATACTCAAGCAGCTCGGCAGCAACTGAAGGGGTATCGGTCAACCGGCGATGCCCTGCGTGCGCAGGAGCTTCTTGACCGTGTCGGTCGGCTGGGCACCGCGAGCGAGCCAGTCGTTGACCTTCGCCTCGTCGATCACAATCGTCGACGGGTTGGTCTGTGCGTTGTAATGCCCGACGGTCTCAATTACGCGGCCGTCACGCTTGGAGCGCTGATCAGCGACAACAACCCGCCAAATCGGGTTCTTGCGGCTACCTACGCGCGTCAGTCGAAGTCTTACTGCCATATGGAGTCCTAGAGTAGCGGGTCCCGAGGCACTATCCGGAAACCAGTTGATAGTCTGCTCGCCGATCAGCGAGCCTGGCGCATCAGCTGCGCCATGTCCGGCTTCTTGCCGCTGGCGATGGCCTTCATCATCTTGCGCATCTGCTCGAACTGCTTGATCAGGGCCTTCACCGCCTGGACGTTCGTGCCCGAGCCCTTGGCGATCCTGATCCGGCGCTTGCCGTTGATGATCTGCGGGTTACGACGCTCCTGCGGGGTCATCGCAAGGATGATCGCCTGCACGCGGTCGAACTCCTTCTCGTCGAGCTTCATCCCCTTCAGCTGGTTGCCCATGCCGGGGATCATGCCGAGAATGTTCTGCAACGGCCCCATCTTGCGGATCTGGCGCATCTGCGTGAGGAAGTCGTCGAGATCGAACTCCTGCTTGCGGAACTTGCGCTCAAGCTCCTTGGCCTGCTGCTCGTCGTATTGGTCGCTGGCGCGCTCGATCAGGGACAGCACGTCGCCCATCCCGAGGATCCGGTTCGCCATCCGGTCGGGATAGAAACGCTCGAACTGGTCGAGCTTCTCGCCGGTCGTCGCGAACATGATCGGTTGGCCGGTGATCGCCTTCACCGACAGCGCCGCGCCACCACGGGCGTCGCCGTCGAGCTTGCTCATGATCACGCCGTCGAAGTCGACGGCCTCGCCGAACTGCTCGGCCACGGTCACCGCATCCTGACCGGTCATCGCGTCGACCACCAGCCAAATATGGTCGGGAACGATCGCCTTCTTGATGTTGACGAGTTCCTGCATCAGGTCGGCGTCGACATGTAGGCGACCGGCGGTATCGACGATCAGCACGTCCTTGCCCTCTGAGATCGCGCGGTCGCGTGCCCAGGCGGCGATCTTCACGGGATCTTTGTCGGTCCCCTGCTCGTAGACGGCGGCACCGACCTGAGTGCCGACCTTCACGAGCTGCTCGACCGCGGCGGGCCGGTAGACGTCGCAGGCGGCGACCGCCACCGAGGAGTTGTGCTGGTCCTTCAGGTATTTCGCGAGCTTGGCGGTCGCGGTCGTCTTGCCGGCGCCGTTGAGGCCGGCCATCAGAATGACCGTCGGAGGTCGTGGCGAGAACTTGATCTCCTCGGACTCGCCGCCCATCAGCTCGGTGAGCTCGTCGTTGACGATCTTGACGACCTGCTGGCCCGGGTTCAGCTGGCCGATCACATCCGCTCCGAGCGCCCGCTCCTTGACCGCGGCGGTGAAGGATTTGACGACTTTGAAGTTGACGTCGGCCTCAAGCAGCGCAAGGCGGATCTCGCGCATCGCCGAGTTGATGTCAGCCTCGGTCAGCGTGCCACGACCACGGACGTCGGAGAGTGTCGCCTGGAGGCGATCAGAAAGTGAGTCGAACATCTGCTCCTTAGGTTAGTCAGGCGAGCAGCGCGGTCTCGTCACCGCGGCGCTGCGCCGTCGTCAAGCAACCGGGGCGGCCGCGCATGGCCGCCCCGGTGATGTCGGTCTGGTGAGCGCGGCTCTAGAGCTTCTCCTGGCCGTCGAACTCGTGGGCGATCTCGACCCGTCCCCAGGTCGGCTTCTGATGCAGGTAAGTGGAACCCTTACGGTGGTACCACCAAATCGGGACGATCGCGATCACGATGCCTCCGAGTCCCAGCAACATCGCCACCGTCGAATCGGAGTAGCCGCCGAAACCGGTCACCAGTGCCTCGATGAAGATGTACAGCATGAATCCTGCACCGAGTAACGGGAACAGGAACATCAAAAACACGTTCTTGGGCGACTTGAACGCGTAGCGGTGGAATCCGATCACGGCCGCGAAGCCCGCCAGCGCGTAGTACATGGTGATCTGGAGGTCGATCGCGTACTCACCGTCGGCAAGTATCTGGTAGATGCCGCCCGCGAAGTTGGAGATCACGAACAGCACCATCGCGATCGCCACGACCACGACCGTGGCGAACACCGGGGTGTTCCATTCCGGCTTGATCCTTGCCAAGGGGGCGGGCAGCGTGTCCGCACGCGCCATCGCGAACAGCGACCGCGTGACCTGGATCAGTGTGGTCTCGAGCGTCGCGATCGTCGAAAGCATCAGCGCGATGATCATCAGCTTCGCACCGACGTTGTTACCAAGCAACCGACCCAGTATCTGCAGCGACTCGGTGGAACCCGCGAGCTTGGCGTGCGAAACGTTCATGTTCAGCGCGATCGTGAACAGCTCGAACAGCAGGAAGCAGACGATCACACTGATGATGCCGCTGGCCCCCGAGGCGGACTCGCTGTTGGTCGTCTCCTCACTGAGGTTCGACGATACGTCCCAACCCCAGTAGAAGAACGCGGCGGTCAGCGCCCCGGTCGCGAACGTGCCGGCGCTGCCGAAGTGGCTGAAGGTGAGCCAGCTCAATGAGAAGTTTTCGATGTGCGGGTGGTGGAAGTAGGCCCACACGCCAAACACGACCAGCAACAAGAGCTCGATGCTCGACATGATCCACTGCGCGTTGGCCGTGATCCGCGCCCCTCGGGCAACGAAGTACGACATCACCAGGAACCATGCGACGCCCGCGAGCGTGTACCAGCCCGCCTCACCGGCGGCGCTCTGGCTGAACAACGAGATCGTGGCCTGGCCCGCGGGAAGCGACCCCTCGACCATGAACACGATCGCGGATACCACCAGGCACCAGCCGGCTATGAAGCCCAGATACGGGTGCATGATGCGCCCAACCCATTCGTAGGCGGCGCCGGCGCTGGCGCCCATCTTGTTCAGCTGCCAGTAGGCAATCGCGACACCGAGCATCGGAAGTCCGCACCACAGCAACGCGGCCGGCCCCGCGAGGCCGACCGAGCCGACCAGCACCGGAATCGATACCGAGATCGAGTAGGCCGGCGCGGTGCCGGCCACTGCCATCACGATCGAATCGAAGAAATGCAGCGCGCCGTGGTCGAGTTCCTGCCCACCCGACGCGTCAGTACCGACAGGGCCCTCTCCCGAGCCGCTCGGTTCATCTACAACTGCCATACCACTCCTTGCGTAAGCCCATCAACTCTCCCCCAGGCAAGCGCAAACGAGCTAGCCTGCAGCGCAACGGATCGTATTGTCACGGTCGAACACGCCAACGTGTTCAGCGGAATGTCCAACAAGCGCGAACGGTGCTATCCGAATTGGTGCATCAGCCACGCTGTTGCTGTTAGCCGCGGGTGTGGCCTTCGGGCTCGTCGGCGTCGGCCGGTCCGGCCGAGTCCTGGCTCGTTGCCTGCCCGAGTGCACGCCCGATGCCACCGACGGCCTGCGTGAACTCCGACGGAATCACGAACACCTTGTTGGCGTCGCCCTTCGCCAGCTCCGGCAGCATCTGCAGATAGCGGTAGCTCAGCAGCTTCTCATCGGGTGCGCCTTTGTGGATCGCCTCAAACACGGTCGCGATCGCCTGGGACTCGCCCTCCGCCTTCAGGATTGCTGCCTGTTTCTCGCCCTCGGCGTTCAGAACCGCCGCCTGCTTGGCTCCCTCGGCGGTCAGGATCGCCGCCTGCTTGACCCCTTCGGCATTGAGGATCGCGGCACGGCGGTCACGTTCGGCACGCATCTGCTTTTCCATCGAGTCCTGGATCGATGAGGGCGGCTCGATCGACTTGACCTCCACGCGGTTGATGCGTATCCCCCATTTACCGGTGGCCTCGTCGAGCACTCCGCGCAGCTGCCCGTTGATGTGATCCCGGCTGGTCAGCGCCGACTCGAGCGTCAGTGAGCCGATCACGTTGCGCAGCGTGGTGACCGTGATCTGCTCGATCGCCTGCAATGGGTTGGCGACCTCGTAGGTCGCGGAACGGGCGTCGTTGATCGTGAAGTAGAGCACGGTATCGATCTGAACCAGCAGGTTGTCCTCGGTGATCACCGGCTGCGGCGGGAACGAGACGACCTGTTCACGCAGGTCGATGAGCGGCTTGAGGCGGTCGACGAACGGCACCAATAGCGTCATCCCCGGATTCAGCGTGCGGTGATAGCGCCCCACGCGCTCGACTATTCCGGCACGTGCCTGAGGGACGATCTTGATCATCTGCCAGAACAGGATCAAGAGCAAGATCACCACGACTATGGCGACGATCAGAACTACGCTCATCACTACCTCGCTTCCATTGCTTAGTCCATCACGACGGCGGTCGCGCCCTCGATTGTTACGACCTGCACCTCGGTCCCTGCCGGGATCTCGCGGTCACTGTCAAAACCACGAGCGCTCCAGACCTCGCCGCCGATCTTCACCCTTCCATTCGAGTGCGAGGCGGAGATCGGCTCCAGCACGATCGCGGTCTGGCCGATCAGCGCGTGCACGTTGGTGCGGGTTACCGGCCCGTTGATCAGACGGCTGGTGACCAGCGGCTTGATCAGCATCAGCGAGGCGATCGAAGCGACTACGAACACGATCACCGACGCCACGTCTCCGATGGCGACATCGACCAGCGCCGCGATTGCGGCGCCTATCGCAAACGGCGCAAGGTAGAACGCGCTACCGCTGAGAACCTCACCGGCGCCGAACAGCCCTGCGACTATCAACCAAACGAGCCAAGTTGCCATCAACCAGGGACATTACTCTCGCAAGAGGTCGGCGAGCCCGCGCTCAGCTGATCAGCGCGCGAGCGAACTCGTCGGCGTCGAACGGGCGCAGATCCTCGAGCTTCTCGCCGACCCCGATGAGCTTGACCGGAATGCCCAGATCGTGTGCGATCGCAAGCGCGATTCCGCCCTTGGCAGTGCCATCGAGCTTGGTCAGCACCAGCCCGTCCACCTCGATCGCGGCGGAGAACAGCTGCGCCTGGCGCAAGCCGTTCTGGCCCGTGGTCGCATCGACGGTGAGCAGCACCTCGTGCGGCGCATCCGGGATCTGCTTGCCGATCACGCGCCGGATCTTGGCCAGCTCCTCCATCAGATTGTCCTGTGTGTGCAGGCGGCCGGCGGTATCAACGATGACCACGTCCGCACCGGTTTCCAGCGCGACACGCACGCCCTCGTAAGCGACCGAGCCGGGGTCACCGTTGTCCGGTCCGCGCACGAATTCGGCGCCAGCGCGTTCGGCCCAGCGTTGCAGTTGCTCGACCGCCGCTGCACGGAAGGTGTCGGCGGCAGCGAGCACGACCTTGTGTCCAAGCTCCTGCGAGAGATGGTGGGCAAGCTTGCCGGTGGTCGTGGTCTTGCCGGTCCCGTTCACGCCGGCCATCAGGATCACGGTCGGTTTGGCGCGCAGGTCGATGTGGTCGTCGCCGGTGCGGGCGATCCCGGCGAGCAGTTCCGTGAGTCGGTTCGTCAGTGCCTCCCCGCCGACGATGTCTCCGGCGGTGGCCTCGTGTTCGAGCTTGCCGACCACCTCGGCCGTGGTCCGGGCGCCGACGTCGGCGTAGATCAGCGCCTCCTCCAGCCGCTCCCAGGTCTCCTCGTTGACCTCTTCAAACAGCGTCGCCTGAATCTCGGCGCCCAGTGCCTGACGGGTCTTGCGCAGGTTCTCTCGCAGCCGTGCGAAGCGCCCCCTGCGCTTGGCCTCCGGCTCCGGTTTCGCGGCCACCGAGAGTGCGGTTTCGCCGTCGGTGATAAAGAGGTCGGTCCAGTCGCGTGCCATCGCTGCGCGAGCTTAGCGGGCCGGGGCTAACGAGCACGCCCGGCCACTGCTGCGCCCCCGCCGCCTCGATTGTGGCGTTGGCCGGGGCCGGTTAGGCGGCTTCACGGACCGGGAGCCGGCGCGAGATGACCTTGGAGATGCCGTCACCGCCCATTGAGACGCCGTAGAGCGAGTCGGCGGCTTCCATGGTGCGCTTCTGGTGGGTGACGACGATGAACTGTGCACGGTCGTTGTAGGTGTCGAGCAGGTCCAAGAAGCGGGAGATGTTGAGATCGTCCAGCGCCGCTTCGACTTCGTCCATGATGTAGAACGGGCACGGACGGGCGAGGAACACCGCGAACAGAAAGGCCAGCGCCGTCATTGATTTCTCGCCACCGGAAAGCAGCGTCAGGCGCTTCATCGCCTTACCCGCCGGCGTGATCTCAATCTCGACACCGAGCAGGTCCTCGGACTCCTCGTCAGCGTCGCCGACGTCCGCTTCGTCGGCGACCGCCGCCGCGTCTTCGGGATCCGTGGCATCGAGCTTCTGAGCGCCGATCACCTTGGCCTGGCCCTCGTGTTCGGACACGAGCCTCAGTCGCCCGGATCCGCCAGGGAACACTCGTTTTGCGAGTTCTTCGAAGTTCACGGCAGCTGCTTCAAACGTCTGTTCGAAGGTTTCGCGGATCTGGCGGTCGGTGTCCTTGATCAGCGTCTCGAGTTCCTTCAGCGCGGTCTCGAGATCGTTGCGCTGGGTCTCGAGCTCCTCGACGTGGGCGAGCGCCTCGGCGTATTCGTCCTGTGCCAGCGGGTTGACAGGTCCCAGCTGCTCGCGCCGCTTGGCCAGCCGCTGCAGTCGTGTCTGCAGCTCCGCACGCTGATCGTCGGGCAGCGGCTCGTCCGCGGGCCGTGGCTCGAGCTCGAGCTCGGCAGCCAGCTGCTGCAGCGCCTGATCGGCGTCGGCAGCCTGGTCCTGGGCGCGCTGAGAGCGAACCTCGGCGGCCGTGAGCGCTTCGTTGGCGGCGTTGAGCTCAGTCTGCAAGCTCGCCTCTTGCTGAGCGCAGGCCCGCAACTCCGCGGCGACCGTCTCACCGGCTTCGCGGTCAGCCGCCAGCTCGGCGTCGAAGCCGCGCTTGCGTGCCGAGATCAGCGCCGCGAGCTGCTCGAGCTCGCCAAGGATCCCGGCGATCTTCGGCCCCAGCGATTCGTCGCGTACGACCGAGGCCTGCAGCCGCGCAATCTGCGCAAGCCGCTCTGCACGCTCGCGGTCGGCGCGTTCGCTGCGCGCGGCCTCGGCTCGCAGCTCCGCCTTCAGCTGAGCGCGGCGGCCGGCGTTCGGTCCTTCGTCGGGAGCGTTGCGGCGCCGTGCGATCGCGGCGTTCAGCCGGCGCACATCTTCGGAGGCCTCGTCGCGTGCGTTTAGCGAGGTCCGGTGCGCCGAGATCGCTTGCTCGCGCTCGGCGTCGAGTTTCGCGGCCTCCCCGGCCGCCGCCTGGACGCCGGCCTTCATGCCCTCTTCGACCTGGACCGCGGCCTCGCTGTCCGCGATCAGCCGATCGCGCCGATTGCGTTCGGCCAGCACCCGCTCCTCACCAACCTTCGCTGTCTGCCGCAGCTCCCCGGTCCACCCGGAGTAAACGCGCCCCGAAGCCGTCACGGCGACGCCGGCAAACGCGTCAGGGACATCCTCGAGCTTGTCGACGACCCAGACGCTGTGCAGCAACGCCCGCGCGATCGAAGCCGCGGGGCTATCCCCCATGACGTGCGCGGCCAGCGGGGCAGCACCGGGCCCCAGACCGCCATCGGGTGCCACCTCACGTGCGGCAGGCGCTGAGGCGTTTGAGGCGGTAGCTGATGAGGAGTCGCGAACCACGAGCACCCGTCCTCCGTCCCGCCCGGCCTTATCCAGCAACGACTCAGCGGCGCCGCGATCGTCCAGAACAGCCGCGCTGAGCCTTCCATCGAGCGCCGCGGCCACAGCCAGCTCAAAACCGGTCGTAACCGTCAGCGAATCGGACAGCGACGCAGCGCCGCCGGGCGCCCCCTGGTGTGCCCGCAGGAACTGGTTCACCGCGGCGAGCTCGCCACCGACCCGCGCGGCCTCGCGGCGAGCGGAATCGACTCCGCGCTCGGCCTCGCGCACGGCCTGTCGCGCAGCTTCATAGCTCTTCTCAGCTTGCTCGCGCAGCAGCTTGGCCTCGGTCACCGCGGCCGCGCGCTGCTGCTCGACCGCGATCGCCTCGGCGAGCTGTCGTTCGAGCTCGGACAGCTGTCGAGCGAGCTCGGCCTCGTGATCGCGCTCGAGTGCCTCCAGCTCGCGCTCGAGTTCGGCGACGCGCGCCGCCGCGTCCGGGTCGGGTTGATCGGCAGCCGCGGCTGCGCCCAACTGTTCGAGCCGTTCCCGTGAGCGCTCGAGCCGCTCAGCGACGGAAACACCCGAGGCACGGACGGCTTCGGCGCGGTAGCCGACGCGATCCGACGCGGACTGAGCGGTGAAGGAACGGCGTGAGAGCTCCTCGCGCAGCGAGGACCGTGCCGCCAACGCCTCCTCAGCGCCGCGGCGACGGCCGCCGACATCCTCCAGCTGCCTTTCAAGGCCGACTCGCGCAGCCCGTGCCGATGCAGCGGCGTGGCCGGCGGCAGCAACCTCGGCGCGCCGCGCGCGAACGTCGTCGCGGGACAGCTCCCAACGTGCTTCCAGCGTCTGACGGTAGAGCCGCTCGTGCAGCTCCGCTGCCTCGGCCTGGCGCTTCAACGGCCGCAGGCGCGAGCGCGCCTCGCGTTCAACATCGAGCGCACGGTCGAGGTTGTCCTGGGTGTGGCCCAGCTTCAGCTGGGCGCGACGCCGGCGCTTGCGGTGCTTGCCGAGACCCGCGGCCTCCTCGATCAGCAGCCGTCGGTCCTTTGGCTTGGAGGTGACGATCGCCTCGACCCGGCCCTGCGAGATGACCGAGTGCATCTCCTTGCCGAGGCCGGTGTCAGACAGCACCTCGAGCACGTCAATCAGGCGGCACTTGGCGCCGCCGAGGCGGTACTCACCCTCGCCGCTGCGATCGAGCCGGCGGTAGATCGAGACCTCCGGGCCCATCCCCAGCGAGTTCTCGGAGTCGTCGAGCACCAGCTCGACCGACGCCGACTGCGCGGCCTGGCGTCCCGGGGCGCCGCCGAAGATCACATCCTGCATCGAATGCCCGCGCACCGCCACCGGCGACTGCTCGCCGAGCGCCCACAGCACCGCGTCGGTGACGTTCGACTTACCCGAGCCGTTCGGTCCGACGATCACGCTGGTGCCGGGCCCGAACTCGAGCTTGGTGCGATCCACGAAGGACTTGAAGCCCTTCATCGTGATGCTTTTCAGATACATGTACTCGGGACGGTCACTGTCGGGGTCCCCGGTGCCTGGACACCGGCTGCCGGCGGACGCCGGCCTGGAACGAACTAGTTTGACTTGCCCGGCGGCGGTTGCAGCGTTTCCAGGGCTTTTTCGGCAGCCGCCTGTTCCGCGTCCTTCTTCGATCGTCCGATGCCGCGACCGATCTCCTTGTCGGCGACCGAGGCCGCGATCGTGAAACGGCGATCGTGTGGGGGGCCCTCTTCGCCCACCACGGTGTAGGTCACAAGCGCGCCGCGCCGCGCGAGGCGCTCCTGAAGCGCGGACTTGAAGTCGACCGGGTGAGCAAGCGCGTCCGCGAGCTCCTTCTCAAAGGCCGCGACGACGGCCGCGGCAACGGGCTCATACCCGAACGTCAGGTAACACGCGCCGATGATCGCCTCGGTGATCGAGGCCAGGACACGTTCGGTGGACACCAGGTTGGGCACGGTCGCGGCCGCGCCGGCGGGCGCCGCGGCGAGTAACCGCGCCGGCACGTCGAGCCGTTCGGCAACCGCCTTGCAGGAGCGTCCGGAGACCGTCTGCGCGCGCACCTTGGTGAGCTCCCCGGCGCCGAAGCACTCGGCTTCGAGGTTCGGGAACAGGTGCGAGGTGATGGCGAGCGACAGCACGCTATCGCCCAGGAAGGCGAGCCGTTCGTAGGAGTCCGAGCGGCGCGGCGTCCACGAGGCGTGTGTGAAGACGTTACGGGCCAAATCCGGCGGCAGCGCGTCCAACAGCTCACGCAGGCGAGCGACGGAAGTGTCGGCCTCAGCTTTCACTTGTGTCCGCTGAGCCGGTGGCCGCACCGCTCGCGATCACGAAGTCGACAGCCTGGCCGACCGTCAAGATGCCGGCGGCCTGCTCATCAGAGATCTTGACCCCGTAATTGTCCTCAAGCTCCTGCACGAGCGTGTAGAGATCGAGTGAGTCGGCCTCGAGGTCCTCGCGAAAGCGGGTGGGCTCGTCGATCTCCGAGGAATCGATCTCGAGCTCATCCGCAAGGTGGGTGCGGATAACGTCAAGGATCTGATCGCGCGTCATACGGTGGTCACCGTATCCGAGGCGCCGGACGTCGATTCCGCGGCTGACGGCTTGCGCAGCGCGCCGGCCTCTTCCAAGGCGATGTGAGTACGGCCGATCACATCCTCATCGACCGCACGCGCAGCGACGCTGATCGCGTTGGCGAAGCCGTTGCGGGTGAAGCGACCGTGCGCGACGATTCCGACCTTGCGCAGCCCCAGCATGTATGCGCCGCCGGTGGATTCGGGGTCGGCCTGAGCGCGGACCGCGTCGATCGCGGGTCGCAGCAACAGGCCGCCGAGCTTCGATCGCGGCGATCCCATCGCCGCTTGCCGCATCACGTTGAGCGTGAGTGCGGAGACACCTTCGATCAGCTTCAGGGCGACGTTGCCGGTAAAGCCGTCGGTCACGACGACATCGACGACATCGCCCATCACGTCCGTTCCTTCGACGTTACCGATGAAGTTCAGCCCCGCGCCCTCGTGGCCGCTGAGGCGGTCGTGAACTTCCTTCAGCTCCGGGGTCCCCTTGACCGCTTCGGCCCCGTTGGACAGCAGGCCCACGCGTGGATCGTTGACACCCATAACGGTCTGCGCGAACGCAGCTCCCATGTGCGCGAACTGGACCAGGTGCTCGGGGCGGCAGCTGACGTTGGCTCCGACGTCAAGCAGCATCACCGGATCTTTGCCGGGGCGCGGCACCGGCAGCGCCAGCGCCGGGCGGAAGATGCCGCGGTCGCGCTTGAGGTTGAACAGGGCCGCGGCCAGCGCCGATCCGGTCGAACCGCCGGAGACCAGTGCTTGCGCGCGCCCCTCCTTCACGGCCAGCGCGGCCTGGACGATCGATGCCTCTGGGGTTGAGCGCACCGCGTGGGCGGGCTCGGGCGCCTTCGCGATCGACACCGGCGCGTCAATCACCTCGACGCCGTCGGCGACATCGCCGGTCTTGGCGGCGTCGGCGAATAACAGCACGCGCACGCCGCGCGCCGCTGCTAGCGACGCGCCTGCGGCGACTTCGGAGGGGCCCAGGTCGGCCCCGTTACCGTCGACGGCAACCGTGACCATGGTCGCCGGGCTGCTCAGGAGAGCTGCGAATCCGTGTCGATCACAGCGCGGCCCTTGTAGTAACCGCACACCGGGCAAACGCGGTGCGGGAGACGTGGGCTATGGCACTGCGGGCAAGAATTGGTGGCAGCGGCCTGGACCTTGTGGGTCGAGCGGCGCTTGGTGGTGCGCGAGTGAGACTGCTTCTGTTTAGGAACGGCCATAAGTCGCTTCAGGGTAGCACGGGGTCGGTGAGTCTCAGCGCCGCGGCGAGGGCTGGCCAGGCCGCTCGCCCCAGCGCTCGGTCGGCTTCCGGTGTCCCGCCGCGAAGCATGTTCGCCCCGCCGGTGGGCACCGGTTCTCCGGGCAATACGGCACGGTGGCCGGCATCCGGAACGCTGACGACCGTGGTGTCGAGTCTGTGCTGATCACGGCGCGCGGCGATCTGCGCTGCGAACTGCACCGACGGCCAGACCTGATCATCGCCGCCGGCGACCAGGATCAGCTCGCCGCTGATCCGCTCGACCGGAATCCTCGCGCTCTCCACCGCATCGGGGTCGCGCTCGAGACTGCGGCGGTAGAGCTCGCGGTAGGCGGGCGGCTCGCTGTCAGGCTGCCAGTCGCGCACAAACGGCACGTACGCAAGCGGCTCCTGGTCAGCGGTCCAGTGCGAGGTCCAGCTCGTGCCAGTCCAACCGCCCCACACCACCGGCGTGGGCGCGAACGCCACGGTCGCCACCACGCGGTGCTCGCGGGCGGCGGTGAGCAGCGCCGCTTCGGCACCGAACGACAACCCCACCAGTGCGAGCCGGTCGCAGTCGGGCGCGAGTACATCGAGCGCCTCTGAGAACAGCTCCAGCGGCACCTCGAACGGCCCCGGTTGTTGGCCCGGGCCACCGAACCATCGGACCGCCAGTACGGTCGCGCCGTGCGCGCGAAGCAGCTCGGCACGGGCGCTGTCGACGCGGCCGCTCGACCCCGCCACCAGGACCACGCCGGTTCCGTTCGGCGAGGCCGGTGCGAGCAGCAACGTCTCCGGGTCGCAAAGCAGACCGGGCCTCATGACCTGCCCCTACGAGCGTCGGGCGCTCAGTCGAACTTCAGCTCGGACAGTTTGGCCCAGCGCAGATCGGGACCGCTGTCGTGATGGTGTCCGGGCTCCGCGGTGTTCAGGTTCTCACCGCAGACCGAGCAAAGCCCGGCGCAGTCGGGACGGCAGAGGATCGCGGCCGGCAGCGCCAGCGCCAGCGCGTCGTTCGCCCATGCCTTGAGATCAAGCTCGCCTTCGACTCCGAGGTAGTCCGATTCGAGATCCTCGTCGTCGACGTCGTGTCCGGGCTGGTAAACCTCGCGCGCATCGATCGCGAAGTGCTGCCCAGCCGGTTCTAGGCAGCGCATGCAGGCGCCGTCGAGCTGCGCCTCGAAACGCAGCCGTAGCGCGTAGCCGCCGCCGGTCGTCCTCGACATGTCGAGCATCACCGGTACTGGCTTTGGCGCGACTTCATAGGTAGTGCCGCTGAGCGTGAAGTCATCGATCGTGACCAGCAGCTCAAGCCGGCGCCCCTCACCGGACGCGAGACGCAGCCCGGCGAGGTCAAAGGTGTCGGTGATGGCGGACATCCGTCTAGCTTAGGACTTGAATCACGAATGCTCACTGGAGCTGACACGCGGCCCTGAGGACCGTTGCTGCGATGATGGGGCGGTGACCGAATGGTTCGACAGCTATGGCTTCGCCGAGGTCGATCGGAACCTGGTGGTCGGAGCCGTGCCGGCCGACCATTCGGATGTCGGCCAGCTGGCCGACATCGGAGTCACGCGCGTGTTGAACCTCGTCGAGGACGGCGAATACCGTCCCGGTCAGCGCGCCGACGTGGAGCTCGGCTACGAAGTCGCCGAGATCCAGGAGGTTCGGTTCTCGACGGTCGATTTCGGCGGACTGTCGGGCCGGCTGCTGGAACGCGCTTCGGACCAAGTACTGGTGTGGCTGAACCAAGATCAGCTCGTCTACTTGCACTGTCGGGCCGGGTGGCAGCGCTCGGCGACAGTCGCCGCCGCGGTGGTTGCGCGGCGTCACGAAGTCGATCCCGAGACGGCGCTGGCGATCATCGGCCGCCGCAAGCCGACGGCCTATCCGCTGCCGCATCAGCGTGCGGACCTGCGCGAATGGTGGGTGGCCCGTCAGGCGCCCGCGTCGGACTGAATCGCAGCGGCAGCCGTGTGGTGAGTCATCGCATTACAGGCTCAGCACACGAGGTCGTCATCCGCGGCCGATCGCGGGACCACGGTCAGTTGCGGGATCTGCGGCTCGGACTCCGAGGCGGGGACCACACCGAGGTCCTCAAAGCGCCGGGCTGCGGGCATCACTCGCGCCTCGTATGAACCGACCGCGTCGTTGAAGGCGGTGACCGTAGAACCGAGCCGCTTGCCGAGCGTTCCCATCAGAGCCGAGAGCCGCGCAAGCCGGCTGTGCAGCTCGCGCCCGAGTTCGGAAATCTCGCGCGCCGAGTCGGCGACCCGTTCCTGCTGCCAGCCGTAGGCCACCGAATGCAGCAGCGCCAGCAGCGTGGTGGGAGTCGCGATCAGTACCCGCTGGGCCATCGCATCCTCAATCAGCTCCGGGTCGGCCTCATAGGCCGACGCATACAGGTGCTCGCCAGGCAGGAACATCACAACGAAGTCGGGGGCGCTGCCCAGCTGCGACCAATATGCCTTATCAGCCAATCCCTTGACGTGGCGGCGGAGCAGTCTTGCCTGGTCATGCATGAGCCGCGCGCGGGAGGCCTCGTCCGGCGCCTCGTAGGCGTCGAGCAACGCCTGCAGCGGCGCCTTGGCGTCGACCGGGACCTGTTTGCCGCCGGGGAGCCGCACGACCATGTCCGGCCGCAGATGCCCCGCCACCCCGGCCGCGGGCCCGTCCCCGAGCTGGGTCTGCTCGCTGAAGTCGCAGTGGTTGAGCATGCCGGCAAGCTCGACGACCTTGCGCAGCTGCATCTGGCCCCACTGCCCACGGACGTTGGGACGCCGCAGCGCGGAAACCAATGCCCCGGTTTCACCACGCAGACGCTCGCTCGCGCCGGCCAGCATGCGCAGGTGCTGCTCCAGCCGCCCGTCGGCTGCGGCTCGCTCGCGGTCCAGCGCCGACAGTTGCGCGTCCACCCTTCGCAGCTGCTCGTCCAACGGCGCCACGAGCTGGGCGACATCATCGGTATGCACCGCCCGTGTATGCATCAGTGTATACACGAGTCCGGCCCCGACCAACACCCCAATCAGCAGACAGATCGCATTCATTGGTCCAGCCTCCAAGGGCGGCCGGACGTCATGCAAGCTTGCTTGCAGTGTTACGGATCCGTCACGGACACGAGCCCGCTAAAGAAGCGCCGCGCATCCCGGCGCGGCGCTAGCCCAAGGACTCGCGTCCTCAGGAAATCTCGGCGTGCTCGTCCTTGCCGGCGAGGCGATCGCGGCCACGCTGAACTGCTGAGATGAACTTCGAGAGGTTGACCTCGAGCGTGTTCAGGATCTCGTCGGCGTAGTCCTCGGCACCGAGCCTGATCTCGCGCTCACGCTGGTGCGCGTCCTCGATGATCTCTTCCGCCTCGCGGTCGGCGCGCTTCATCACTTCTTCGTCGGAGACCAGGCGATCCTGGCGATCGTGCGCCTCCTTGACGATCCGCTCGGCCTCGCGCTTGGCCTCGGCCAGCATCTCCTGGCGCTCCTTCACGATCCAGCGGGCCTGCTTGATCTCTTCAGGGATCGTCGCGCGCATCTGGTCGAGGATGTCGTAGATCTCCTCTTTGTCGACGCGCACCTGATCCGTAAGCGGCATCGGCTTTGCGTTGTGGACGAGATCGTCCAATTTGTCGATGAGTACCAGAACGTCCATAACCGATCCTCTGTTTCGTCAGCGAGAGATTCGTTCCTTCAAGGCCGCTGCGACCTCTGGGGGAACAAGCTCCTCGATACGTCCGCCGAACGTCGCCAACTCTTTGACGCCAGAGGACCGAATAAAACTGTACTTTGCCGATGCCATCAGGTAAATATTCTCGATGTCGGGATCCTGCACGCGGTTGAGCTGGTCAAGCTCAAGCTCGTACTCGAAGTCCGAAATCGCGCGGATGCCCTTGACGATCGTCTTGGCCCCGTTCTCCCGCGCAAACTCCACCAGCAGCGTGCTGAAGGTGCGCACTTCAACGTTGCCGAGTGAGGCGGTGGTGTCCTCGATGAAGGCAACCCGCTCCTCCGCGGTGAACAACGTTCTGCCCTTGCGCACCGGGTGGTTCACGACAGCCACGATCAGCTTGTCGAACATCGCCGATGCGCGGGTGATGACATCAAGGTGCCCGTTGGTGACCGGGTCATAAGAGCCGGCACAGACGGCGATGCGGTTACTGAGTTCCATGGATTCTGATGAGGGTGTCTCCGTACTGTCGCTCCCGCAGCAGCGGCAGCTTCAGCTCTAGCGGGCTGCGACGATCGCTCTCCGTCACCACTCGATACTCATCGTTGAGCAGCGGCGGGAGTGCGTTCGACAGCTCAGGGCCGAGGCCGCTCGCCAGTCGGTATGGGGGGTCGATGAACACCAGATCGTATTTATTTATGGCAATTTGCGTGCAACTGAGCGCCCGTAGGGCGGGAAGTTGCACGGCCGTCGCTGCGATTTGCAGGCTCTCGAGGTTGTGTTTGACCGTTTTTATGGCTGTTGCGGAGCTGTCGACGAAGCTTGCTTCAGCGGCTCCGCGTGAGAGCGCCTCGATTCCGAGCGCACCCGAACCGGCGAACAGATCGAGCACGCGCGCACCCGCAACATCCTGCAGGATCGAGAAGATCGCCTCCCGCACGCGGTCGGAGGTCGGCCGCGTCTCAGTGCCCTTCGGCGCCTGCAGGGGGCGACCGCGATGTGTTCCGGCGATCACGCGCATCCGCTCAGCTTAGGCGCCGAATTGGGTGCGCATGGCTGGACGGCAGTCACCTAGGCGCGGATCGGCGCCTGTGCCTCGCTACCGTGCAGCTCAGCGAGTGCGTCCCGCAGCAGTTGGTGATCTGGGTCTTCCAGGCCGGGGTCGGCGTCGATCACCGACCGCCCGTAGAGTCGCGCCCGCTCAAGCAGCTCGGCATCGCGCGGGAGCTCCGCGAATTTATATTCCTGTGCTCCTGACTGACGCGTGCCGGCGAGCTCTCCCTCACCTCGCAGTTCGAGGTCTACCTCGGCCAGCGCGAACCCGTCTGACTCGCGTGCCAGCGCCTTCAGCCGCAACGACTCCTTACGGCCGAACAGCAGACAAAGTGAGGCGTGCTCGCCGCGTCCGATGCGCCCGCGCAGCTGGTGCAGCTGCGAGATCCCGTAGCGGTCGGCATCCTCGACCAGCATCACGGTTGCGTTGGGAACGTCGATTCCGACCTCGATCACGGTCGTCGCCACCAGTACATCGGCCTGTCCATCGGCGAACCGCGTCATCGCCTGCTGTTTCTCGGTCGGTTTCATCTGGCCGTGCATCAACACCAGTTCGTAGTCCTGCAGCGGGCCCGCCCGGAGCCGCTCGTACTCGGCGGTCGCGGCCTTGGCCTCGAGCGACTCCGATTCGGCCACCAGCGGACATACGACGAAGGCCTGGCGTCCCTGGTCGAGTTCCTCGCAAATGCGGGCGTAGGCGCGGGCGCGCTCGGCCTCTGATGCGCACACGTGGGTCACGATCGGCTGCCGGCCCCGCGGTAGCTCACGCAACATCGTGAAGTCGAGGTCGCCGTAGTGCGAGAGCGCGAGCGTGCGCGGAATCGGAGTGGCGGTCATATGCAGCACATGTGGCGACTGCTGTCCGCGACCCTTCGCGTCCAGGCGGGCGCGCTGGCTCACGCCGAAGCGGTGCTGCTCATCGACCACGACCACGGCGAGGTGGTCAAAGATCACGGGGTCCTCAATCAGCGCGTGGGTACCGACGATCATGCTGAGCTCACCGCTGCTGAGCTTCGCGAGCAGATCGCGGCGGCGCGCGGCCGGCGTGGAGCCGGTCAGCAGCCCGGCGCGGATCGGCTCATTTCCGAGCAGCTTCTGGATCGTCGCGAAGTGCTGCTCGGCGAGCGTCTCGGTCGGAGCCATCATCGCGGCCTGCATGCCGTGCTCGACCGCCCGCAGCATTGTGTACAACGCGACCACGGTCTTACCCGATCCGACCTCCCCCATCAGCAGCCGCTGCATCGGCTCGCTGCGTGCCAGGTCGGCATCGATCTCGGCACAAGCGCGGGCCTGATCGGCTGTCGGCACAAACGGCAGGCCGGTGCGCAGCCAACGCTCCGTCAATGTGCCCGGCTGGTCCAGGCGCGGCGCGGTGTGTTGCAGCCCGCGGCTGCGGCGCCGCTGCTGCAGCGTGAGCTGGCCGAGCAGCAGCTCGTCGAACGCAAGCCGGCGGCGCCCGTCATCCTGATCGAGCGGTCCCTGCGGAAAATGCGCGGCCCGCAGCGCGGAACTGCGGTCGGGCAGCCTCTCGCGCAGCCGCACACCCACCGGCAGCGGATCGACAACCGCATCAAAGGCGTCCTCGTGTTCGTGCACAAGCGCGAGGATCTGGGTCGAGGTGAGGCCGTCGGTCGCCGGATACAGCGCGACGGTCGCTGGACGTGCCTCCGCCGTTTCCTCGGAGTCCTGAGTGCCGGCTTGTTCGGTCGCGATCCCGATGCCCAGCGGAATGCTGGTGGGAGCATGGTCCTGCACTGTGAACTTGCCGCTGCCAGAGGACTTGCCGTGCAGCATCAGCCGGGTGCCGGTCGGATAGCGTCCGACCAGCCACGGCTGGTTGAAGAACGTCACCTTCAGCGTGCCGGTCCCATCGCTGACCACCGCCTCGACCAGCGGCCGCATCCCGCGCCGTCGTACCGGGCGACCGACGATGCTGCGAACCTCGACCACGATCGTCGCGGTCTCGCCCGTGATCAGGTCGGCGACGCGGCGCGCTTCGCGGCTGTCACGGGGAAGGTGCTCCAGGAGATCGCCGACCGTGCGCAGGCCCAGCATCTCGGCGCCCTTCTTGGCCTTCGCGCCCTCCAGCTTCAGCGGTCTTGCCAATGCCTTCGGCGACGGATACCGGACCGGTGCCGATTCGAGATCCTCCTCGGTCAGCTCAGCAGATGTGGAGAAACCGTGAAACACGTGCACAGCTTGACCAGCATGGCGGTCGTCTAGCTTAAACTTGATGGCCATGTCCTCCGATCACGTGATCTACGTTTCGCGCATCACCCGCCTGCCGCTGGTCAGCGGGGATGGCTCGGACGTGGGTCATGTCGCCGACGTCGTACTCGACCTCGGGGGTCGCCCCCCGCGCGTCAACGGCTTTGTCATCGGCGGGCTGCAGCGGCGCCGTGTGTTCGTCGGAGTCGGACGCATCGCTGAGATTCAGCCGCGCGGCGTGCGCCTGCGACGCGGGCTCGTGAACCTCCGCCAGTTCCAGCTGCGCGAAGGCGAGAAGCTGGCTGTGGGCGAGCTGATCGGGATGCGTGTGAATCGCCGTCGAGTCGTCGACATCGGGCTCACGCAGGCCCCGGGCCTGGCGGGCTGGGAAGTCGCCACCGTGGCACTCGCGTCGACCCGGCGGGTGCCCGGCCTCAGTCGTCAACCCGAGGTGATCGATTGGAGCGAGGCCCACGACCTCTTCGCGAGCGGCCGTACGGTCGACCGCCAGGCTGCGACGCTCGGAGGCCTGCACCCCGCCGAGATGGCGGACCAGATCCGCAGTCTGCCGCTCAGCCGCCGTCGGCTGCTCGCCGAGGCACTTGAGGACGAGCGTCTCGCCGACCTGCTCGAGGAGCTTCCTGAGGATGAGCAGGTTCGTCTGATCGACGGCCTTGACCCGGAACGCGTCGGGCGCGTGCTGGACGAAATGGAGGCCGACGACGCCGCAGATCTGCTCGGCGAGATGTCAGCGGCCGAACGCGACGAGCTGCTCGAAGCGATGGATCCCGAGGAGGCCGAGCCCGTTCGCCGCCTGCTCACCTACAACCCCAACACCGCCGGCGGTCTGATGACCCCGGAGCCGATCATCCTCGGCGCCAGCGCAACCGTCGCGCAGGCGCTCGCGCGGGTGCGGGACCCGAACCTTGCGGCACCGCTCGCCGCCCAGGTTTTTGTTTGCCACGCGCCGCTTGAGACCCCCACCGGCCGCTTCCTCGGCGTCGTCGGGACTCAACGTCTGCTGCGCGAAGCACCCTCCAAACAGCTCGGCCGTTGTATCGATGAAGATTGGGATCCGGTGAACGTGGACGCATCCGACCGCGAAGTGGCCGGAAGGCTGGCAGCATATGACGTAGTGGCCGTCGCGGTCACCGACGATCAGGGACGACTGGTTGGCGCCGTCACCGTCGACGACGTGCTGGATCACGTGCTCCCCAGCGGCTGGCGTTTGACCCACTCCCCCGTCTGAGAAATACGCGTTTCACTGCCCCACCATTCCGTCTGAAGCCAACCCGTTAGCCCCACTCTCCCAGTAGCTCAATGGCACGCACCGATCTCACAAAACCAAAGGGTTCAGCTGGCAGCTCCGGCTACGATGCGGACGCGTTCGCACGCTGGGCCGAGTCGATCGCGCGCTTTCTGGGTACCGGCCGCTACCTGGCTGGGCAGACGCTCTTCGTGATCCTGTGGGTCGCCTTGAACGTGGTCGCGAGCGCCCAAGCCTGGGATCCCTACCCATTCATCCTGCTGAACCTTGCGTTCTCGACCCAGGCGGCGTACGCGGCTCCACTGATCCTGCTCGCCCAGAACCGCCAGGCGGACCGCGATAAGGAAGAGGTGGAGCGTGACCGCGAGACCAACGCGCGCTCGCTGGCAGAGACCGAGTTCCTTGCGCGAGAGCTCGCCGAGATCCGCTACATGCTCGAGCAGAAGGCCGATCGCGACGACATCATCGAACCGGTCCACGAGCTGACCGCCGCGATCGAGCGACTCCAGAACGTCACGGTCATCACCGACTCCGACGTGTTCGACGAGGACCAGTAGTCAGCCGGCCAGATACTTCTCCAGGGCCGCGAACTGGGACTTGTAGCCCATGTTCATGCCGAACACCGCGAGCTTGGCCTTCACGCCGGAGCCGATCTCGGTGATCTCGATGTCCAGCGTCAGCGAGGTGGAGCCGCCGTTGTCGGTCAAGTTGAGTTCGTTGGTGTGCTGGATCGACTGTGCCGCGTCGCCTTCGGTCCACGAACGCGCGTCGTAACTCAATCGCTGACGCTCGTCGATGTCCGTGAAGGTGGCCTCCATCGGCCAACGCGTGCCCGCGTATTTGCCCATCGCCTCGGTGGCCTGGGTGACGATATACAGGCGCCCGCCGATTTCCAGGTCGACCTCGCACTCGGCCACGGTCGTCTTGTCCGGCCCCCACCATGAGCGCAGCCGGTCCGCCTCGGTCCAGGCCCGCCAGACGGTGTCCACCGGCACGTCATAGGAGCGCTCAAAATGCAGCTCCTTCTTGCCCAAAAGTGCGCCGATCATTGCCGGTCCTCCTTGATTCTGTTCGTTTCCAGATAGCCGCCGAGCGAGTCCAGGCGCGTTTCCCAGACCAACTCGAACGACTCCACCCACTGGCCGATGCCTTCAAACGGCTCGGCTCTCAGTCCATAGATGCGCTGCCGAGCGCGAGGCTCGACGCGAACGATCCCAGACTCCGCCAGCACCTTCAGGTGTTTGGACACCTGTGGCTGGCGGATGCCCATGATCTCGACGATCTCACCGACCGGCAACGAGCCCGTCCTCAAGAGCTCAACGATCTTGAGCCGGTTCGGCTCGCCCAGCGCGCTGAATGTCGCTGCTTGCATGCCGTCAGCCTAAGTGATGTTCATATTCCTGTCAAGGAATATGAAAGGCCGAGAGACTACTCGGCTGAGAGCAGCCACCAGTACGACTGCTGCCCGCCGGCTTCGAGCTCGAGCTCGACGTCCTCGGCGTCGAGCAGCTCCAGCACTTCGTCGTCAGCCAAGGGAGCGTCTGCGCCGGCGAGACAGGTGATCAGCTCGGCCTTCTCGGCGAGCTGCGCAAGCACCGTGCCTAGGGTCTCCGGCGGGCCACCCCAGGCGACCAGCTCGTCGTTCACGAATCCGATCGCGTCACCGACCACGAACCGGCCCTGAGGGTCGTCGCGGGCGGCGCGGGCAACGCCACCGGTCGCGATCTCGGCAAGCACGGTTTCCATCGCCGCGGCGTTCTCAGCGGCTCCGCGATCGGTGACGAATGCCACCGCCGCCGCGAGCCCGGACTGCAGCGCGCGTGAGCGCACGACCCGAACCACCTTGTCGGAGAGCTCGGCGGCGCGCTCAGCTGCCATGAATACGTTCGAGCTGTTGGGCAGCACCACGACCTCCTCGGCAGGGACCGCGTGGATCGCTGCGAGCAGATCGCGGGTCGAGGGATTGAGCGTCGGGCCACCGTCGAGCACGGCGACGCCAAGGCCCGCGAACAGCCGTTTGAACCCGTCGCCGGTTACGACCGCGACCACTCCGGCGCGGCCCGTACGGACGGAGGAGGTGTCGGCGGCCTGAGTCAGGCGCGCGTCGCGCTGCTTGACCTGCTCGTTCATGTCGGCAATGTCGATGTGCGAGACGGTGGCGGCTTGCGCTTCGAACAGCGAGGTCGCGGCGTCGGGATCGTCGGTATGGACGTGCACCTTCAGCGTGGTGGTGTCGCCCACAACCAGGATCGAGTCGCCGATCTGCTCCAGCTGCCGGATGAAGTAGCGACTGTCCAGTCCGGTGCCGCTGGCGGCGAAGTTGGTGCAGAAGCGAAAAGTCTCGGACGCGTGCTCGGGATGGGTGATCTTGGCGGCCGCGTGGTGGTCGATCTGGACGGTCTCATCACCGCGCAGCTGGCCGACCATCCCCGCGAGGATCACCGTGAGCCCGTAGCCGCCGGCGTCGACGACCCCGGCTTCGCGTAGCGCCGGAAGCAGATCCGGTCCCTTCTTCACCGATTCCTGTCCGGACTCAAGCGCGTGCTCCATGACGGCCGCGGCGGCCGCGTCCTGCTCGGAGTCGGTGGTGACCCCCTCCTCCAGCCGTGGGGTCTCCATGTGCGCGAGCTCATGTGAGCTGCGGCGCGCCATCTCACGCACGACCGTGAGGATCGTACCTTCGGCTGGCTGCTGCACGGAACCGTAGGCCTGGTCAGAGGCCGCGGCCAGCGCTGCTGCGATCAGCACCGGATCGATCATCTCGCCGGGACGCGAGACCAGCTCCTCGGCCGCACCGCGGATCAGCTGGCTGAGGATCACGCCGGAGTTGCCGCGTGCCCCGAGCAGCGCTGCGCGCGCTACCGACTGGACGATCTCATCGCGGCCGATCTCGTCGATCGAGCGGCCCATGCTCGCGTGCTCGAGCCGCTCAAGTTCCTGCAGCACGGCGCGCATGGTCAGCACCATGTTGTCGCCGGTGTCCCCGTCAGCAACCGGGAACACGTTCAGATCATTGATCTCCTGGCGGCGCTCCTCGAGCGCGGCCAGGCCGGCTTCGACGAGCGCTTTGAAGCGCAGGATTGCTGGATCGGTCACGGCGACGTGCCGGGCTTAGGTATCCGAGACCACCGTGGCGGCCTCAAACCCTGCCCTACTGAGCCTTGGTGACCTTGCCAGCCTTGAGGCAGCGCGTGCATACATACACGCGACGCGGAGTGCCGGCATCATCGATCCGAACCCGCTGGAGGTTCGGATTAAAGCGCCGGTTGGTGGCAACCATCGAGTGGCTGCGGCTGTGGCCGAAGGACGGACCCTTCGAGCAGACGTGGCAAACCTTTGACATACGGCGGACCAGTATAGGAGGCTCGAACCGGTTTTTGGGTGCCGAATCGTGACGGAACCCGTCGAAGGCTTTATCGGTGTTACTGGCTTGCGGGCCAGTAACACCGGCAGGCGCTTTGCTAAGCCCGAGAATCCGATCTTCACGGGTCGCTCGTCAAGGTCGTCTTTGACCTTCAGCGCGGCCAACGCCGCCTGGGCAGCATGTGCGCCGGTGTCGCGTTTGCTGCCGCCCTGCACGCGATCCAGCGCCTGGTCCATGCTGTCGACGGTGAGTACGCCGAAGCCGACCGGGATGCCGGTGGTCAGCTGTACGGTCTGGATCCCGCGTGCGGCCTCGCCACAGACGTAGTCGTAGTGGTCGGTCTCACCGCGGATCACTGCGCCGAGCGCGACGATTGCCTTGAACTTCCCCGATTGCGCGGCATAGCGGGCGATCAGCGGCAGCTCGAAGGCACCGGGAACCTCGAATTTCTCAATCTCGGTGATGCCGCCCTGCTCGAGTGCCTCGCGGGCGCCGGCCTCGAGCTTGTCGGCCAGGTCCTGGTAGAACGTCGCAACGCACAGCGCGACCTTGTCGTCAGTTGGCATCGCGCTCTCCTACTTGTTCTGCGTGGATGTGTTCGTCGTGGAGCATCTGCTCGTCGACATCGAGTCCCTGGTGATGAAGGATGTGGTCCATCTTGTCGCGTTTGGTGCGCAGATAGGCCTCGTTGTGCGGGTTCGGCACATGCTCGATCGGAACCTGGTCTGTGACCGACAGGCCGTATCCGGCAAGCCCGGAGATCTTCTTCGGGTTGTTGGTCAGCAGCCGAATCGAGCTGAGCCCGAGGTCGGTCAGAATCTGCGCTCCGATTCCGTAGTCGCGCAGGTCGGCCGGCAGACCGAGCTTGAGGTTGGCCTCGACCGTGTCATAGCCCTCCTCCTGAAGCTTGTAGGCGCGGAGCTTATTGAGCAGGCCGATCCCGCGTCCCTCCTGACTGAGGTACAGCAATACGCCCTGGCCCTCGTTCTCGATCATCGCCATCGCCGAGTCCAGCTGCTCGCCGCAGTCGCAGCGCAGTGAGTGGAAGACGTCGCCTGTGAGGCACTCGGAGTGGACCCGGACGAGCACATTCTCCTTGCCCTCGATGTCACCCTTTACCAGCGCGACATGGTGCTTTCCGTCGAGCAGCGCGTGATAGCCGACGGCGGTGAAGTCCCCGTAGCTGGTGGGCAGCTTGGTGGCGACGACGCGCTCAACCAGCTTTTCGGTGCGCCTGCGGTAGGCGACCAGGTCGGCGACCGTGACCATCTTCAGGCCGTGCTCCTGGCAGTACGGGATCAGGTCCTTGACACGCGCCATGGTGCCGTCGTCGTTCATGATCTCGCAGATCACGCCGGAGGGGTTCAGCCCCGCGAGGCGGGCGAGGTCGACCGAGGCCTCGGTCTGGCCGACGCGTTCCAGGGTGCCGCCTGGGCGCGCCTTCAGCGGGAACACGTGGCCCGGCTGGACCAGGTCCCGCGGGCTTGCCTCGGGGTCGATCGCCACCTGGATCGTGTGTGCCCGGTCGGCGGCGGAGATACCGGTGGAGACGCCGTGCCGGGCTTCGATCGAGACCGTGAATGCGGTCTCGAACGCCGACTCGTTCTTGGCCGCCATCAGATCGAGGCCCATCGCCTCGCACCGATCGGGCGTCATCGCGAGGCAGATCAGGCCCCGCCCCTCCTTGGCCATGAAGTTGATCGAGTCCGCGGTCACGAACTGGGCTGCCATCGTGAGATCGCCCTCGTTCTCGCGGTTCTCGTCGTCGCAAACCACGACCATCTTCCCCTGGCGAATGTCGTCGATCGCCTCATCAATCGTCGCGAACGGGCGCGTCGTCGAACTCACTTGGTCATCAGCCTTTCAACGTATTTGGCTAGTACGTCAACTTCGAGGTTAACGGTCGCGCCGGGCTCGGCGTGCCCGAGGTTGGTGCGCTCGAGCGTCTCCGGGATCAGCGCCACGGTGAAATCGGTATCGCTCAGTTCCGCGATCGTCAGCGAGACGCCGTCGACCGTGATCGAGCCCTTGTGGACCATGTATTTCAGGAGTTCTGTGGGAGGCGCGATCGTGACCCGCTGCGAGAACCCATCCGGCTCGATGCCGGTCACGCGCCCGACCCCGTCAACGTGGCCCTGGACCATATGTCCGCCGAGGCGGTCGCTGGGAAGCATCGCGAGCTCGAGGTTCACGGGACTGCCGCTGCGGATCTCCCCCAGTGAGCTGAGCTTCAGGCTCTCATTCATCACGTCGGCGCTGAAGGTCTGGTCGGTGAGCTCGGTGGCGGTCAGGCACACGCCGTTCACTGAGATCGAGTCGCCCTCCTTGATCTCCTTGATCAGTTCGCTCTTGATCTGGACGCGGACGCCATCCGTGGAGCTCTCGATACCAACGATCTCGCCGAGGTCGGCTACGAGTCCTGTAAACAACTGCGCGCTCCATATTCGTGGTCGTGGGTGGTGGCGGCCCGCTTTGCGGCGCCGGCGTAGTCGATGGCGGTGATCGTCACCACTCCTTGATCCTGGCGGTCACCAGTACATCGTCGCCGATCTGCTGTTGCTGCAACGTGACCGCGTGCACCGAGGCGGCAACGGTCGCGGCTCCCTGGCTCTCAAACGGGCCCCGCGCGGCCTTGCTGCCAAGGATCACGGGGGCCATGAACAGCCGCACCTCATCTACCTCGCCGGCGTCGAGGAAGGCGCCGGCCAGGCGCGGGCCGCCCTCCAGCAGCAGCGAGGTGATGCCCCTGGAGCCCAGCTGGCTGAGCGCCGACTGGACGCGTGCGGGCTCATTCCCGCCGGTGGCGGTGATCACCTCGGCACCGTGGGAGCGGAATGCGTCGGTCGCGGCTCTCGGCGCCGCACGCGAGACCACGATCGTGAGCGGTGCGTAGTTGATGTCTTCGAACAGGCGCGCGCTGGTGGGCAGCTGCGCGAGTGAGTCGAACACCACGCGGTTCGGCTGCTTGTCGGCCAGCTGGTCCGACGCCGAGCCGCCGGTGCGGGCCGTCAGCGCAGGGTCGTCGGCGAGCGCGGTGCCGATTCCGACCGCGATCGCGTCATATTCGGCACGCCAGCGATGCACCAGCGCGCGGCTCGAAGGGCCCGAGATCCATTTGGAGTCGCCGCTGCTGGTGGCGACCTTGCCGTCCAGCGACATCGCGGACTTGAACAGCACCCACGGACGTCCGGTCTTCGCGTGCTTGCGGAACGGCTGATTCTGGACGCGCGCCTCGTGCGCCAGCGTGCCCTCCGCCGTCTGTACTTCGATGCCCTCGTCGCGCAGGATCCCGAGCCCGCGTCCGCTCGCGTGTTCGGCGGGGTCCTCGGCGGCGACGACCACGCGCGTGAACCCAGCCTCGATGATCGCGTCGGTGCAAGGTGGTGTGCGTCCGTGATGGCAGCACGGTTCGAGCGACACGTAGATGGTCGCGCCGCTGATGTCCTGATGACGTTCGCGCGCGTCGCGGATTGCCTCGCGCTCAGCGTGCGGACCGCCGGCGCGGTGGTGATAGCCCTCGCCCAGCACCTCACCGTCCTTCACGATCACCGCGCCAACCCGCGGATTGGGGCTTACGTCTGGTCCGCCGAGCGCGGCGAGTGCGATCGCGCGCTCGAGGTAGCGAGTGTCACTGTCGGTGATCTCTGGCACTGCTGATTAAGGATACGTCGCAGCCCGCGGCGGCCTGGGCTCCCAGATGCGGAAACCGGGCAGCGCGTCAATCGGGCCAACCGGCCGCGGTGATCGCCGTGAACGCGCCGGCCGGGTCGGAGGATCCGAATACGGCTGAACCGGCTACCAGCAGATTGGCCCCGGCCTCGGTGCAGCGACCGGCGGTGTCGGCGTTGACGCCGCCGTCGACCTCGAGCGCCACATCGCCCGGAAGCTGGGAGCGCAGCAGCGCGAGCTTGTCGAACGAGTGCGGGATCAGCTGCTGGTTGCCCCAGCCGGGATTCACGCTCATGCAGAGCACGAAGTCGACGACCCCGTCAGCGATCGAGTCGGCAACGACCGCTGCCGGCGTCGCCGGGCAGATCGCCAAGGCGGCGCTGCAGCCGCCCGCCTTTATGGCCTGCAGCGCGTAATGCACGTGCGGCGTCGCCTCGTAGTGAACGGTGATGCTGTCGGCCCCGGCCTTGATGAACTCCGAGACCTGGCGTTCCGGTCGCTCGATCATCAGATGCACGTCCAGCATCCCGCCATCTGCGTGTACCTGGTCCGCGAGCGCCGCGACCGCCACCGGTCCGAAGGTGATCGGCGGGACGAAATGGCCGTCCATCACGTCGACGTGGATCACGCGTGCCCCGGCCGCCATGACCTCGGCGACCTGCGAGCCGAGCCGCGCGAAATCAGCGGACAGGATCGATGGCGCTACCTGGTTTGAGCGGATCAGTTCGCGTGCTGGCATCGGTCCATTGCACCAGACTGGACGATTCGGTGGCCGTGCGACCGCGGTCAGCGCTGAGCGCGGCGGCCGATCCGAACCCGGTAGACGCGTTCAGCGTGGGGGCATCGCATCCAAGCGACGCCCCCACAGCACGGTCAGCGAAGCGGAGCCGCCGTGTCGCGCGCGCGCACGTTCCAACCGGACAGGCTCACCACCGGCTGGCGTCCGTCGAGCCGCGCGCTCTGGTAGGTGGCGGTGAGAGTCTGGGACTGGCCCGGCCAGAGGCTGATGTCATCACTGCTCCACTGCACGGGCAGCACCTCGTTGTCGCCGGATGCTGGTACGCCGGCGCTTGATCCGCGGCGCAGGTCGGCGCGCAGGAAGAACGCCAGCGCCCGGTTCTTGGAGGTGTTGGTGACCGTGACCGTGGTTTGACTCTCCCCCTTCGCCAACGCGCGGCTGCGTGCGGCGACCCGCACCGATGCTGGCTTGAGCTGGTGCAGCTGCTGCAGGTTCGCATAGCGCGTCATCGTCGCCTGCGGGTTGCCGAGCGTCTTCTTCCAGTCGATCTGGTCCTTCTGGGTCGAGAGCCAGTAGACATTGCGGTCCACGAGTTTCGTTCCGCGGCTCAGGTTCAGCTCCACGAAGTAGGTCTGCGCCCGCTGCGGGGGCAGCGTGGTGGCAGGTACCTTCGGCCGCAACAGGTTCTTGTCGACGTTGCTGGCGGTGACACGTATCCCGTGGCGGGTCGCGGTCGACAGGCGTTTTCCGGCGACGTTGTAGACACTGGCCTGAACAGTCAGCCCCGACGCTGTCGTGGAGTTCATGTTGTCAACCGAAACCGTTCCGTTTGCGTAGCTGTAGATCGCGTGCAGCGGGAGGTTGGCCTGCTGGGCGCCGAAGTAGCTTCCGGCTTGGTCCCAGTCGTAGTTGTAGAGGTCCCAGAGCAGTGTCGGCCAGCCCTTGTTCAGCTGCCAGTAGACGAGGCCCGTGGACGGCGCCAGCTTGTTGCGTGAGTTGTTGATGAACGCCTCGAACTGGGCTCGCTGGGTCTCATAGTTCTGCACCTGAGCCTCCTCAACGTACTGGTCGAGGTTGTGCCAGTTGCCGTACCGGGCGCGGATCGCCTTGTCCAGGTCGTGCAACGTGCCGAACGCGTATCCGTAGTTGGATTTGGCGGGCAGGTAGTTCTCGTAGTTGAGGTGGTACTGGTTGTAGTTCGGGTCCTTCCACAGCGCGCGCTGTTCTTCGGGCGACATGAAGCGCCTGATCGAGTCCAGCGTCGGGATCGTCGCCCCGGAGCTGGCTTCGCTGTCGAACGCCCACGCGCCGCCGACGTTGGTGCGAGTCGGGTCGTTCTTCACGTAGTGCGACGTGTCGGCCCAGTAGCTCGGCGGAACCCAGTCGTAGGGTCCTTCCTTCTCACCTGACGGGCCGAGCCCGGGCGCCGTGTTGTACTCGGCGGACGAGATGATCGGATCCTGGAAGTCGGCTTGTTTGAAGCCCGCCAGCGACACGGTCTCCTGCTGCGCTGTGGGTGCGTCGTCGCTCCAGCTGAAGTTCATCACGCTGGGATGGTTACGGAGGTTCTGACCGATCGTGAGCGACGAATTCGCCATCACCTTGTAGTCCTTCGAGGACGGTTTTGCGCCGATGCTGGGCGGGTCCCAGAGGTCACAGCACTGGAATCCGCCATCGATGAGGATGCCGGCTCGGTCCATCTGTTCATAGAAGTTGGCGGGCATCTGCTTGCCCTCGGTGCGGATCCCGTTGAGCCCGAGGTTCTTGATCATTTGGATCTGCTTGGCCGTGTCCTGGGCCGAGTAATGCAGGAACAGGTTCTCCGACCAGCCGCCGGCGCGGAACATGATCGGGATGCCGTTGACCAAAAACTGGCGCGAGCCATATGGCGCGATCGAGTTCTTCCCGGGGGTGGCGCCCACGAGTCGCGTGGTAACCGTACGGATCCCGAAGCTCTCGCTCTCGGCGTCGGCCTTTGCCCCGGGCTGGGTGATCGCCATGCGCATGCCGTAGAGCGGTTGAGATCCCATCTGGTAGGGCCACCACACGCGCGGATGCTCAATCAACAGCTGTGGGTAATCACCGGGGGTGAAGGTGACGGCACTGGTGCTGTGGGCGGGCACCGTCACGGTCTGGCTGATCTCGGTGCTGTGACCGCTTGGTGTGGTGATGGTCGCGTTGACCGTGCCGGTCTGCAGGCTCGCGTCATTGTTTGTGACGTCGGCCTTCAGTGTCAGCGCCGCGTTGGTGACGTGGGCTGAATCGTGCTGCATGACGTGCGCATTACTGAGCGCCAGCGCCTGCGAGGTGTGCAGCTGGACCGGGAACTGGAGGCCGGTGTTGTTGTCCGGCGGTATCTGCGTCCAGTCGACGTTGTCGAGCGTCAATACCTTGTTGGGATCGTTGGCGTGGACTCTCAACGCGAGCGCGTTGGCGCCGCTGTGAACGAGCCCGGTGATGTTGAACGTGTAGCGCGTGAAGTCGCCCTGCACGACCTTGCTGGTGGCGATCTGATGGCCGTTGACCCAGACGTCGGCCGAGCCGACGACACCGTTGATGATCAGCTGGTAGTGGGTGGAACCACCGGGGCTCGCAAGGAACCGGGTGCGGAACCACCACGGGACCTTGAACTGTTTGATGGTCTCCGGCCCGACGGTCTTCATGTAGCCGAAGCACTTCTTCATGTTCGTCCCGTAGAAGACGTGGGGGCAGCGGCCGTTCTGGAGCAGTGCCTCAACCTCGGTGCCCACGGCACCGGCTGAGTCGGGCCTCACGCGCAGCCACGACCCGGTTTCGAAACCAGGCTCCGAGATGCTTGCTCCGCTCTGCGTCGCCTTGGCGCTGGTCTGCACCTGCCATCCGTTCAAGCCGAGCGTGCGGGTGGCTGCTGACGCGGGCGCGGCAGCCATTCCCGCTCCGGCGGCTGCGAGAAGACAGCTGCTCGCCAGCAGCGCCGCGGTACAGCTGGTGCGCACCGGTCCCCGGTGTCGAGCGTGTCGTGAATTCCGTCGCACGTGCGTGTTCCTCCCTGATTAGGACGAGCCGAGACTGCTTTTGGAAAGCTCTTGAACGAAACTCTATATGCGAATGGGCAAAGCGGTCAAGAGCTCCCGCACATTTGTTTGGGTGATTTCCTTTTCAGCGAACGCTCACGTGAGCGTGACCTTGCTCAGACCTGAGGGCCGGTCGGGGTCGTGACCGAGTACGAGCGCCAGCTGATAGGCAAGCTGCTGCCCGCGGACCGTGGCCACGATCGGGGTCAGCCATTCCGGTGTGTCCGCCGGCAGCGTGATGTCGACCGTCGTTTGCGTCGGGGTGCTCAGAGGGTCTTGCCGAGGGGCGGTAACGCCGTCGTGCTGAGGGGCGGTGGCCCTGTCTTGCTGAGCCATCAGATACGCCGTCACGCCGCGTTCGCGCAGCTCCGAGACCAACGACAGGACATCGGCTCTGGTCGGACCGTCGGCGGCCATCGCGAGTACCGGGATCCCGCTGGTGACTGCGGCGATCGGGCCGTGGCGGAGATCGGCGACGGAGTAGCCCTCAGCCAGCAGGTAACAGGTCTCCTTGACCTTCAGTGCGGTTTCCAGCGCGGCTGCATAGAGATAGCCGCGAGCGGTGACCACCAGCTGCGAGGACCCCGCAAGTGCAGCGGCGACGGCCGTGGCTCGGGTCTGGATCGTCGAGCACCTGCTGGACCCACGCCGGGATCGCCGCAAGCGTGCCGCAGTCGAACCGCTGCGGCGCGAGCCCGCAGGCGATGATCGCCATCGCCGCCAGCTGACCGGTCACGGTCTTGGTTGCCGGCACCGCGACCTCCCGGCCCATGTCGAGCACTATCACCTCGTCGGCAGCCTCCGCGAGCTGGCTGTCTGCTTCATTGGTGATTCCTAGTCCGCGCCCGCCCGCCGCCTGTAAGCGCTCCAAGGTCTGCACGATCTCCGGCGTCGCTCCGGATTGGCTGATCGCGATCACCAGTTGCCCGCGGTAGTCAGCTGCGATCTCGTAGGCGGTGTGCAGGCTCGGGGCCGCGAGCGACACCGGTTTGCCGGTGGCGGCCTCAAGCAGGTAGCGCCCGTACACCGCGGCGTGGTCCGAGGATCCGCGGGCGACGATCGTGATCCCGTTGAGCGGCTCCGGTAGCAGCGAGCGCAGCCGCTGCGAGATCACCTCAGCGCGAGCGACCAGATCGCTCAGCCGCCGCGGCTGCTCTGCCATCTCTGAAGCCATCATCGTGCCGGCCATGGTTCTCCCAGGTCTCGTGTCGGTTGTGAACTTCGAGCAGTCCCGGCAGCTCGAGCATGTCCGCGAACAGCACCGTGTCCGGTCCCGCAAGCGATTCGGGTGGCGCCAGTCCGCCGGTGAACGCAAGCACGCGCATGCCAGCGGCGCGAGCGGCTAGAACACCGTTGAGGCTGTCTTCGACAACGATGCAGCGCGCCGGTTCGACGCCCATTTCGCGCGCCGCGTGCAGGAATACGTCGGGCGCCGGTTTGCCGGCGGCGACGTCGTCGGCGCTGAAGACTCGCCCGCGGAAGTGGTCATACAGGCCGGTCAGTGAGAGCGCGTAGCGCAGGTGCTCGTGGGTGCCGCTCGAGGCCACGCAGGTCGGAAGCGCGATCCTCTGGAGCACCTCCGGTACCCCCGGGACGCTGGTCAACTCGGCCGCGAACGCGGCGCGGTAGCGCCTGTCGAGCTGATCCTGCCACTCGGCGGGCAGCCTGCGGCCGAGATGCGCCTCGATCTCGCGGCGGGTATCGAGATCAGAACGCCCCACGAAGCGAGCGATCACCTCCGCTTCGGACAGCGGCCAGCCGAGCTCCGCCAGGGCCTTGACGTCGACCTTCACCGCCAGCCGTTCAGAGTCGATCAGTACGCCGTCACAGTCGAAGATCAGCAGCTCGACGCCGGGATACACCAGCGGCCGTGCGTCCGCCGAGGTGGGTGCCCGCTGACTCACGCTTGACGGCCGCTCACTGCTGTTGGCCGGCCGCTGCTTTCGCATTCGCACTCGCGACGTGGCAGGCCACGCGTTGCACTCCAATCGGTTCCATCCTCGGGGTTACATGCGAACACTTGTCGATCGCCACCGGGCAGCGGCTGCGGAACCGGCAGCCCTCACCGGGGTTGATCACCTTCGGCGGCTCACCGCTGTCGCTATCCGGTTCGTCGTCGTCGTCGGAAAGTGGGTCGGCCGCGGCCGAAAGCAGCAGTTGCGTATACGGATGCTCGGGGTCCGCAAGTACAGCCTCGGCCGGCCCCTCCTCGACCTGTTGTCCGGCGTACATCACGATGATGCGGTCGGCGATGTAGCGTGCGCTGGCCAGATCGTGGGTGATGTACAGGATCGAGACGCCCTGTTGGTCGCGCAGCGACGCCATCATGTTCAGTACCCCGGCGCGGATCGAGACATCCAACATCGACACCGGCTCGTCGGCCAGAATCAGTTTCGGCCGCACCGCCAGCGCCTGGGCGAAGCCGACGCGCTGGCGCTCGCCGCCGCTCATTTCGTAGGGATAGCGGTCCAGCATCCTGGGCGCGAGCCCGACGGCCTCGAATGCGCGCTCGGCCTCGGCTCGGCGTTCGGCCGCGTTCAGGTCACGACGGTGCAGTTTGAGGTTGCGGATCAGACCGTGCGAGATCTTGTGGACCGGGTGGAAGGAACTGAACGGATCCTGGAAGACCATCGCCACCTCGCGGCGATACCAGCTCAGACTACGACGCGAGCGCAACTTGTCGACTCGCCGCCCGCGGTACTCGATCTCACCGGCGGTGGGCTGGTAGACACGCGCGAGCAGCCGCGCGACCGTGCTCTTGCCGGATCCGCTCTCACCGACCAGCGCCACGATCTCCCCCTCGCCGATCGTGAAGCTGTAGTCGTCGACCGCGTGCAGCGTGCGCTTAGAGAACAGACCGCCGACGCGGAAGTGGCGGGTGAGGCCGGTGGCCTTCAGTAACGGCGCTGCGGCCTGAGGCTGCGCGTCAGAGCTGTCTTGCGAGGTCTCGGACACGCCTAGCTCTCTTCCTTGAAGGTCTTGTCGTATTTCAGACAGCGCACCTTTGCGTCCCCGACCACGAGCAGCTCGGGGTCAGTGGTGAGGCACTGCGGCATCACCACCGGGCAACGCGGGTTGAAGCGGCAGCCCTGCAGCTTGTTGGCCAGGTTGGGCGGGCTGCCGGGGATGCCGGTCAACTGCCTGCGCGGCCCGCGCACCGATGGGAACGCCTCCAGCAATCCGCGACTGTACGGATGCAGCGGGTCCTTGAATAGCTCCCGGGTCGATCGGGACTCCGCGACCTGCCCGGCGTACATCACCAGGATGCGATCCGAGAAGCGGCTCACGACCGACATGTCATGCGTGACGAACACGACCGCGAACCCGAGCTCGGTTTGAAGCTCCTTGATGCGGGTCATCAGCGATCGCTGCGCGACGACGTCGAGCGCCGAGGTCGGCTCATCCATCAGGATCAGCGATGGGTTGAGCAGCAGCGACATCGCGATCATCGCGCGCTGACGCATCCCTCCGCTGAGCTGATGTGGATAGCTGGTCAAGTGCTCGGAGTCGATGCCGACCATCGCGAGCACCTCTTTGGAGCGGTCGCGGATCTCGTTGCTGTCGGCGTCGCCGTGCGCCTGCATCGTGTCCTTGAACTGGGCGCCGATGCTTTTCATCGGGTTGAGCGCGTTCATCGCGCTCTGCATCACGACCGCAAAGTCCCGCCAGCGCATCACCCGCAGCCGTTCTTCGGGCAGGCCGACGAGCTCTTGGCCGCGGAATTTCACCGACCCGGACGCGACCTCCACTGATTCGGCGTGCAATTGCGCGATCGTGAACAGCAGCGTTGACTTGCCGCTGCCGGACTCGCCGACGATCCCAAGGAATTCGCCGGCGTCGACGGTGAGACTGACGCCGTCAAGCGCCCGCACGGCGCTCCGTGCGGTCTGGTACTCGACGCTGACGTCGGAGACCTCAAGCAGACGCTCGGCCACGCTTCTTCCTCCTCTTCTTCATCGGCCGCAGGGCAGGGTTTCCGATCTCGTCAAAGGCATAGTTGACCAGCGCGAAGCCGGCGCCCAGCAGCGCAACCGCGATCCCCGGTGCGAGTGCCCACCATGCGTTTCCGGTCTCGAGCGCTGAGGCCTGCTGGGCGTTGTAGAGCATCGTGCCCCACATCTGTTCGCTGCTGTTGCCGAGCCCGAGGAACTGCAGACTTGCCGCGAATCCGATCTCGAACACGGCTAGCGACAGGAATGACGCCGCCAGCAACGAGGTCATCGTCGGGATGATCTCGCGGAAGATGATGTAGATCGCGCTCTCGCCGCGGACGCGCGCGGACACCAGGAAGTCCCGGTTGCGGATCGACAGCCCCTGGGAGCGAAGCTGTCGGGCCTGGAACGCCCAGCTGGTGATCGTCAGCGCGACCATCAGCGAAGTGATCCCGGGCGGCAGGTATGACGCCAGCAGGATCAGCAGCGGCAGCACCGGGATGATCAGGAAAACATCGGTGATCACCATCAATACGCGGTCGGTGGAGCCGCCGAGATAGGCGGACGTGACGCCAATCACCATCGAGATCAGCGTCGCCACGGCGCTCACCACAAGTGTCACGACCAAGGTCAGGCGGGTGCCGTAGATGAGCTGTGAGAAGACGTCCTGCCCCAGCGAGGTTGTGCCCAGAAGGTGCTTGGAAGACGGCCCCAGGTCGGGCGCGTAGGCGGTTGCCGTGGGGCTGTCCGGCGCGATCACACCCGGGAAGATCGCGAGGAACAAAAACACGAGCAAGATCAGGGCCCCGACCGTGGCCTTACGGTTGCTGCGCAGCGTGTGGGCGATGCGGCGTCCCATGTTGGGCCTCGCCTGTTCCAGCGGCGCCAGCGTCTCGGGGCTCTCTGAGAGATCGACAATGCTCATCTCAGGCCTCGCGGGTGCGTGGATCGAGAATCGCCGTGGCTAGGTCCGCCACGAGCACGCAGACCAGCACCGCGACGGTGTAGAACAGGAACAGTCCCTGCATCATCGGCAGGTCGTGGTCGGTGGTGGCGGTGTAGAACAGGTATCCGAGCCCCGGATACGAGAACAGGTACTCGACCACGATTGATCCGCCGAGCACGTACCCGAGCTGCATCGCGAACCCGGTCAGGTTCGGGAGGATCGCGTTGCGCGCCGCGTAGTCGTACATCACACGCGCGTTGCTGAGGCCCTTGGCGCGGCCCATCTTCACATAGTCGTCGGAGATCGTCGTGATCATGTTGTTGCGCATCGAATAGACCCACAACCCAGCAGTCACGACCAGCAAGCTCATCCCCGGCAGGATCGCGTGCTCGAACACGTCCCAGATGAATGACAGCGAGAGCGTCGGCGTGGCGCCGATCGAGTAGTTGCCGCCGAGCGGCAACCATTTCAGCTTGATCGCGAACACATAGATCAGCAGCAGGCCTACGAAGAACACCGGGATCGTGGAGATGATGAACAGGGTCGGCGGCAGCAGCGAGTCGACCTTTCCGCCACGTCGCCAGGCGCTGTAGGCGCCGGCGAGCGTCCCGATGATGAAGGCGAGCACCGTGGTGACGCCAACGAGGCCCAGCGTCCACGGCAGCTTCGACGCGATCGCGGTCGTGACCGGGACGTTCTGCGCATTGACGCCGAGGTTGCCGGTGAGGGTGTTCCCGAGGTATTGGAAGTAGCTCGAGAGCAGTCCGGTGTGGGAGTTCACACCGAACTGGATCTCAAGCGCTTTTGCTGCCGCCGGATTGATGTTGCGAAACGTTGCCAGCACTGCCTGAGCTTCGTTCCCCGGCATCAGCCGCGGGATGATGAAGTTCACGGTCAGCGCCGCCCACAACGTGACCAGGAAGAGGCCACCGCGCCGCAATACGTAGCTCACGGTCGAAACCGTCGCATAGTCAGTTGGCCTCCTCCTGGCTGCTTTCGCGACCCTTAGTGGGTCGGGTACAGGTGGCTCACCACCTGCCCGTCATCGGGGAACGAATACGGCGACGGCTGCGCGTACGGGTTCGACGCGGTCGGCCAGCCACCGATGTTGGTTGTGTCGTACTGATACCAGTCCACACCCTCTGTGGTCGGTATCAGCGGGATGTCGTTGATCATGATCTGCTGAATCTGATCGATGATCTGCGCCTGCTTGGCGTGGTCGGCGGACGCGTACTCGCGGAACAGGCTGTCGGCCTGCGAGGAGTTGTAGCGGGAGTAGTTGGTCGAGCCGATGTTGCCGCTGAACAGCCAGCCGCGCAACTCGTAATACGGGCTCGGTCCCGGTGTCGCTGCGGGTCCGCCACTACCGGCATATGCCAGCTGGAAGTGCCCGTTTTGCAGATCCGCGGTGTAGGCGTTTGAGTTCTCGTCCTGAGCCGTCACCGCAATGCCGACGTTCTTCAGCTGTTCGGTGATGATCTGCAGGTCAGCATCCCAATCCGAATAGCCGCTGATCGTCTTGATCGTGAAGGACAACGGTTCACCGCTCGGGGAATGGAAGATCCCGTTCCCACCCTTCTTGAATCCTGCCGCCTCGAGTGTCTGCTCCGCCTTGGCGGGATCGTATGCGGGTTCGCTCAGCGAGTGATCCACCCAGCTGTCGAACGTGGGCGTGATCACGCCGCTCTGGTTCGCGGGCTGCTCTTCACCGCCCTCACCAAGCGAGGAGATCTTCTGCTTGTCGAGTGCGTACATGATCGCCTTGCGAACCGCGAGGTTCTTCAACAGCGGGTTGTCGAGGTTCGGCACCAGCGCAACGTTCAAGACCGGCGGGTACCAGATGTGACGGTGGGCCGGGTCGCCCGCGACGTAGAAGCTCTTCACGCGTGGGATGTACTGGCCGCCCCACTGCGCCTGACCCTGCGAGAGCGCCAGGTTGGCGGGGGTGTTGCTGAGGTATGCCGGGTAGTCGATCTGTGCGATCCGGGGAACCGGATGGCTGGGCGTGCTCTTCCAGTAGCTGGGGTTACGCACGTAGTTGATGTTCTGAGCCGAGCAGGTGTTGACCTTGTAGGGGCCGGTGCCGACCGGATGCGAGTCCGAGTACAGCTCCAGCTTGCTCTGGTTCAGCGACTTCCAGAGGTGCTCGGGGACGATCGGCGTCTGATCGGCCACGTAATAGAAGTAGGGCTGTGCCGGCGAGTCGAACTTGAACACGACCTGGTTGGAGCCCTTGGGGGTCACGCTCACCAGCGGACCGCCCGCGTTCTTCCACAGCGCGTTCAGGTCCATCGCGCGGGTGTGATTCATCGCGTTGAAGGTGTAGAGCACGTCCTTGGCGCTGAACGGAGTGCCGTCGGTCCACTTCACGCCATGTCTGATCGTGAAGGTGAGCGTCTTGTAGCCGTTGGACCACACCGAGCTGGTCGCGAGCATCGGGACCGGCTTGTTGTTGCTCTGCAGGATGTTGACGAACTCCAGCGGCTCGTACACCAACGCGAATGTGGTGCCGGCGCCGAAGTCCGCTGAGTTGAACGGATTGAACTGGCAGGTCCAGGTCGATCCGCTCTCGTTGTCGATCACCAGCTTGCCACCGATCGACGTGCCGTTGGCAGCGGCCGTGGATGTTCCGGTATTACCGGAGCCCGTGCCTGTGCCGCTGTTGGAGCTGCCACCGCACGCCGCCACCGCTACGCAGATCAACGGTACGCCAAGCAGCCATTTGAAGCGTTTCATTATTCCTCTCTCCCATGGTGCGGTTGAGCCCGCATCAAGCTTTTTGGGAACCCTCTAAACAAAAAGCATAACCAGTCGCTCCGGAGAATGCGAGGGGCAGAAATGTAATTTGGACAATCTTCTCCCAATTCCCGCGTGTAGCGACCCCCGCCGCTCGCGGTGCAGCCGCCGCCGCGCGCTATGCGGCCGGGCGGGTCCAGCGACTGGCCGCCTGCCCACCCGAAAGCAGCAGCGAACGGGCTGCGTTCAGGGCCACGGCCAGCGCTCCCTGCAGCGCGGCTCGCTCACCCAACAGGCTGGTCTCGATGCGCGCTGTCATCGGGACCAACGCAGCGGCCGCACCGCGCACCGGGCTGAGCAGCAACGGGTTCGCGCCGATACCGCCGCCGAGCACCACCAGCTCGGGGTCGAGAATTGCGCAAACGGTACCGATCGCAGATCCCAGCAGCGAGGCAACATGATCGACCACGCCGAGTGCGGTTGGGTTGCCCGCGAGTGCCAGGTCGAACACCTCTTGAGCCGAGCTCACCTCCGGATCACCGGTTTGACGCCGCTCGTCAAACGCCGCCACCACGCCGGTTGCGCCGACCTCATCCTCGAGTCCGCCGTGCAGCCGGTGGCGGGGGTTGAAGGGATCCGCTCCGAGCGGCAGGTATGCGATCTCGCCGGCGGCTCCGTGCGCACCGCGTACCAGTTCATCGCCAATGACGATCCCCAGTCCGATACCGGCGCCAACGCCGATGAACACCATCGTCGATACGCCGCGTGCGAGCCCGAACCACTTCTCGCCGACCGCCGCGAGGTTCACGTTGTTGTCAACGAAGACGGGGATATCGAATCGTTCGCGGATCACATCGAGCGGGTCAAATCCGCCCTCGGGAGCGACGTTGTAGGCGAGCGACGTGACGCGGCCGCTGCCCTGGTCAACCACCCCGGGGGAGGCAATCCCGAGCGCGAGCGCGGGTCCGTGATCGCTGCCCGCGGTATCGATCACCTCGGTGACCATTTCAAGCAGCTGCAGCACAACCGAGCGGCTTCCGTCTTTGGCCGTCGGTCGCTTGATGTCCATTACCGGCTCTCCGAACAGGTCCGCAGCCGCCACGCGAACGTTGGCGCCGCCGATGTCAGCGCCGACCACGAACCCGGCGTGGGGACTGACGACGTACGAGACCGGCGAGCGTCCGCGCTGACCGGAGCGCATCCCCCCGGAGCGCACCAGCCCGCTCTGTTCAAGCCGGCGGATCGCGGCCGAAACCGTCGGCTTCGAGAGGCTCGTGAGCGCCGCAATCTGCGGCCGCGTGGTCGGGCCCTGGCGGAAGATCGTTTCCAGCACCGCCTGCTCACTGAGTTCGCGCAGCAGGCTCATGCGCGATTCCGGCTCTGAGCCCACGATTGCGTCCGCCGTTGGATATCCGTCCTCAGGTTGCATTGAAGTTAACTCTCTTTACGAATAAGATCGGATCAGGACGGCAGTGACTCGGATAAAGAATACGTGTTTGAGCGTGGATAAGACAAAGTGTTTACGTAAGGGCTCATCGTGAGCTCTGGCTGGGTGGGGTCGACCCGGGGGCTCGGATCATGAGTGCAGTGACGAGCGCGCCGAGAGTGACGATCATCGGCTGCGTTCAGGCCGACGTGCTCATGCACCCGGTCGTGGACCTGCCCGATCCCGGGGGCACGATGCTATGTGATGAGGCCGCGGTGCGGGTCGGCGGAGCCGGGGCAAATGCCGGTCTGGCGGCGGCTGAACTCGGCATGCAGGTCAAGTTGATCGGCGCCCTCGGTGATGACCGGATCGGTGCATTGATGGTCGACGAGCTGACATCCGCGGGCCTGGTCGACGACTTGATCATCGTGCCCGGCGACTCCACCGGATTGACGGTCGCGTTGCAGTCCCCGTTGCGGGACCGTACGTTTCTGACGTTCCTCGGCGTGAACGAACGCTGGCAGGCGCAGACGATCCCAGCTCACGCGCTCGATAGCGACAACCTGCTGCTGTGCGATTACTTTGTGATGCCGCGGTTGCGCGGTGAAGCGACCGGGCAGCTGTTCGCGCAGGCCCGCGCGCACGGAGCGCGAACATTTTTTGACACCACCTGGGATCCTGGGGGTTTCTCGGAGCAATCACGCGCCGAGGTTCACGCACTTCTCCCCCACGTCGACGTGTTTCTGCCCAACGAGCTCGAGGCCGCGGCGCTAACCGGCCAGTCTGACGATGTCCAGCGCGCCGCGCGCGAGCTGCAGGCGATCTCGCGCAGTTGGGTGGTGGTCAAACGCGGTCCCGACGGCTGTCTTGCGGTTGGGCCTGACGGCGCCGAGATCGCGATCGCGGCGCCGCGGGTGAAGGTCGCAGACACGACCGGCGCCGGCGATGCATTCAACGCCGGCCTGATCGACGGGCTCGGGCGCGGGCTTGACTGGCATCGAGCGCTGACCCAGGCGACGCAGCTCGCCTCGAAAATCATCGCGCGTCCCTCAACTGCGCGCCAGACCGTTGAGCTCTCGGAGGTGCGGCTATGAAGCTTGCGGTCATCGGAGCGGGCTCGACCTACACGCCAGAGCTGGTGTCGGGGCTGACACGCGAATCAGAGGCCTTGAATATCGACGAGCTGGTGCTGCACGACATCGACCGCGAGCGCCGAGAGGTGGTTGGTGGTCTGGCTTCCCGAATGCTCCAACGTCAGGGGTTCAGCGGTGAGCTCGAGGTCACCGGTGATCTGCAGCGCGCATTGACCGGCGCCGACATGGTGCTGATCCAGATCCGCGTGGGCGGCCAGGCCGCACGTCTGCGCGACGAAACAATCCCAGCGGCTTGCGGATGCGTGGGCCAGGAGACCACCGGAGCCGGTGGTCTGGCCAAGGCGATGCGCACAGTGCCCGTGATACTCGAGATCGCCGAGCAGGTACGCGCGCTCGCCGCCGACGGCGCCTGGATCATCGATTTCACCAACCCCGTCGGGATCGTCACGCGCGCACTGCTCGATGCCGGGCACCGCGCGATCGGCCTCTGCAATGTGGCGATCAACTTTCAGCGCCAGTTCGCTCGACATCTGGGGATCGCACCGCATGCGGTACAGGTCGAACAGGTCGGGCTCAACCACCTGACCTGGATCCGCGCAGTGTGGGTGGACGGCCGCGACGTAATGCCTGAGCTGCTTGACGGATACGGGGCGCGGCTCTCGGAGGAGATCGGGCTCCCACGTGAGATCTTCAACACGCTCGGCGCGATCCCGTCGTACTACCTGCGCTATTTCTACGCCGAGCGCGCGGTGGTTGAGGAGCAGCGCCACGAACAGCCCCGGGCTGAGGCGGTGATGGAGATTGAACGCTCTCTGATGGAGCTGTATCGCGATCCGGCGCTGACCGACAAACCGGAGCTGCTCGAACGACGTGGCGGTGCGTTCTACAGCGAAGCGGCGATCCAACTGGTCCGCTCGCTGGTGGCGAATAGCGGCGACGTGCAGGTCGTCGACATCCGCAACAACGGCACGATCGCCGGTCTGGCCGACGACGACGTGGTCGAGGTGCCAGCGCGGGTCACCAATACCGGTGCGACACCGCTCCCGCAGGCTCCGCTGGCGCCGGAGCTGCTCGGTCTGGTCCAGCACGTTTCGGCCTATGAACGGCTCGCGGCGAGAGCCGCCGCGCGGCACGACCTCGACGCCGCGCGCCTGGCGCTGCTTGCGAATCCGCTGGTACGCGAGTACGGGCTCTCGGGAACGCTGCTCAAGCAGATGGTGTCATGACCGCCGCCGAGCCGCTGGCATTGGCAGTTGACGGTGGCGGCGGCAAGACCGACCTCGCGCTGGTCGACTTTTCGGGCAAGCTGCTGGCCCACGTGCGCGGCGGCCGCACACAGGTTCACTATCTGAGTCCGGCCGGGACGGTCTCCGTACTCCAAACGCTGCTCGATCAGGCGCTGGAGCTGGCTGGACTGAGAGCGCATGACCAGCCCGTCGCGGCCGCGGCGCGGCTACTGATCGCAGGCCTCGATCTGCCGGAGGAGCTTGCCGCGTTCGACCTCGAGATCCAGGCGACCGGCTGGGCCCGCGAGTTCGTGATCGGCAACGACACCGACGCGGTCCTGCGCGCGGGTAGCGATCGCGGATGGGGGATCGCCGTGGTCTGCGGTACCGGCATCAACTGCGCCGGGATCGCTGCAGACGGTCGTGAGGCCCGGTTCCTGTCATTCGGCGACGTGTCCGGTGACTGGGGCGGCGGCCCCGACATCGGTATGGCGGCGCTGGCGGCAGCCGTTCGCGCCAACGACGGGCGTGGACCCAAGACCGAACTGGAGCGCCTGATCCCCAAGTATTTCGAGCTGCCCGATGCGCTCGCTGTGGCGCGCGCCTTTCATCTCGAGGAACTCCCCATGACGAGGCTGGCAGAGCTCGCGCCAGTGGTGATCGAGGCTTGCGATCGTGACCTCGTTGCCGAGGGCATCATGCAACGCATCGTCGATGAGGTCGTCGCGTTCGTTTGCGCAGCGATCAACCGGCTTGCGCTCGAGCGTGCGGACCCCGACGTAGTGCTTGGCGGGCGCGTGATGCGCTCGCTGCCGAGCGCGATGCAGGAGCGGCTCACGCTCGCGGTTCAGGCGTGCGCACCGCGGGCGCTCGTCAGGGTGTCACCGTCGGAACCAATCGCCGGTGCGGTACTGCTGGCGCTGGATGCGCTCGGCGCGTCGCAGGCGGCAAAGTCACGAGCCCGTGCGGAAATCGACGCCGCGAGCCCGACACCGAACGCTGCGAGCGCGACCGATGTGCGTTGAGGCGGCGCTTGTGTTCGGCTCTAAACGCCCTGCAACATCGTGCCGCCGCAGTGGTTGCACTTCACCACTGCAGTCGTCGACATCCGCACGATCGTTGAGTGCTCACCGCAGTTGGGGCACACCGACGTGAGCTCGTAGCGCTTCATGCAGTAGAGACAGCGGTAGCGCCCCGGAGACGCGCTGGGGCGCAGCCACGGCTCATGGCAGCTGGGGCACTCGGGCCCCATGATGTCGGATGCGTCTGAGCGCTGGTTGGCGGCTTCTGGCACTCCTTCACTGTATCGATGCTGCGGACGGTTAGCCACGTTTTCCCCTGCATCCAACAGTTTTCATCAGTCCCACTGACGGTTTATTAGACCCTTCTTACGGACTTTGCACAAACCGGCTTACTTGTGACGCGATGCGTCGCAGCGGGCTTTCCAGGGAGCGACTACGAGCTTTTGTGCAGCCGGGCGATGAAGAACCCGTCGGTCCGGTCGCTGCTCGGAAGCAGCTGAACTTGCAGATCGCAACTGAATTCCGGGTTAGCGGCGATGAATGCGTCGATCACGTCTGCGGCCTCGGTTTGGCTGATCGTGCAGACCGAATACACGAGCGTGCCGCCGGCTCGTAGATTGTGGGCCCCGGCCGCGAGCAGTTGCAACTGTTTGCCAGCCAGGTCCTTGAGCTCACCGCGGCGGGGCTGCCAACGCAGGTCGGGGCGCGACTGTAGCGTCCCGAGCCCGCTGCAGGGCGGGTCGACGAGCACGCGGTCATAGGCCTCCGAGCCCTTGAACTCGCGCGCGTCGACGTTCTCGACCTCCACGAAGCCGGCGCCCATCAGCTCGCACGTTTCGCGCAGCGAGCGGGCCCGGCCAGGGTGCACCTCCACCGCTGTGAGCGCACCCTGTCCCTGCATCAGTGCCGCCAGATGCGTGGTCTTGCCTCCTGGGGCTGCGCAGAGGTCAAGTATCCGTTCCCCTGGTTGCGGGCCGAGCGTGCGGGCGACGACCATCGAGCCACGGGACTGGGGCATGATCTCACCGCTCTGCCACTGATCCGATGCGTAAGCGTCAAACGCCCCGTCCAGCACGAGTCCTTCGGGCAGCGGCTCCAAGAGCGGGTGATCGTTCCACTGCGGTGCGGGATGCGCCACGACCGTTCTTGGGAGCTGCGGGATGATCGCGTCGGCGGTGGTCTTCAGCGTGTTGGCGCGCAGCGCGTTCTCCGCCGGCCGATTGATCTGCGCCAGCAGCGCACGCGCCTGCTCAGGCCCGAGCTCCTGCCACCACATCTCCGCGAGCCAATCCGGAACCGAGTGCAGGATCGCCGCGCTGGCCGCAGTTGTGTCGTCAAGCTGCTTGTAGATGCCGGCGGCCTCGCGACTCGCGCGGCGCAACACCGCGTTGACGAATTGAGCGCCGCCCTTGCTCTCCTTCTTGACCAGCTCGACGCTTTCGTTGACCGCGGCGTAGTCGCTGATCCCGGACAGCATCACCAGCTGATAGAGGCCCAGCCTGAGGCCCGCCAGTACCGGCGGGTCGAGTCTGTCGAGCGGCCGGTTCACGAACTTGGACAGCAGGTAATCGAGCGTCCGCCTGCGCTGCACGGTCCCGTAAACCAGGGTCGTTGCCAGCGCACGGTCACGGGAGCCGAGTTCTTTGGACTCTGAGTGCAGTGCGCGGTCGGCAAACGCTCCCTGCTCGAATACTCGCCGCAGCACGGTAAATGCGACGCGGCGGCTCGGGGATACGTTCACTGCCGTTGTCCGCGCTGGTAGTCGGCGTAGCTCATGCGTTTCCTCCCTGGAGGCTGGACCTCGAGCAACTCCAGCTCGTCGCCACTGGGGCGGGCCCTCCAAACGCCGAGTCGGTTTCCGTCGGGTAATTCGCGGTAGGCGCCGATATGCGGGCTCAGGGCACGCACCCGACGCGCTTGTTCGATGACCTTCTCATCCGTTTTCAGGCGCCGGTCCTCGGCGCTGATCTTCTCGGCGTAGGTGACCCCATCGTCCGGCTGCTCATTGAAACGCGACTCCAGCTGCCCGTTGGCCTGCAGCTCAAGCGCCTCGAGCAGAAGCTTGGCGCCCAGCGCCTCAAGCTTGGCGGCGAGGCTCCCATAGTCGTCCTCAGGATCGATCGGCGTCGGCTCCTGGAGTGCCACCGGCCCGCTGTCGAGGCCGGCGGTCAGTTGCATGATCGAAACCCCGGTCTCGTCGTCGCCGCCCATGATCGCGCGCTCGATCGGCGCCGCGCCCCGCCAGCGCGGCAACAGCGACGGATGCACGTTCAGGATCGGCCAGCGTGACAGCAGCGGCTCCTTGATCAGAGCACCGTAGGCGCAGACGATAAGCACCTCAGGGCTCGCAGCGGCGATCCGCTCGAGCGCCTCCTCGGTGTTGACCGACTCGGGCTGGAACACCGGAATGCCAAGCTCGCGCGCGACCTCGACGGTCGGCGGCGGCTGCAGCTTGCGCCCGCGTCCGGACGGACGGTCCGGGCGCGAGACCACCATCGAAGGCCGATATGGCGAGGACGCCAGCGCTCTCAGAATCGTGCCGGCAAACTGCGATGTGCCGAGGTAGACGGTGTTCAAGACTCGTTCTGCTGCTGCCAGTCGCGCAGCACCCGCATCGCGTCCTTGCGCTGAGAGCGGTCGGTACGGTCGAGAATCAGCACCCCATCGAGGTGGTCTATCTCATGTTGGATCACGCGCGCCTCGAACCCGGACGCCTCGACTGTAATTGGCTCACCGAACTCGTCCTGGGCGCTCACGCGGATGTACACAGGTCGCTCCACGTCCACATGCACGCCCTGGAGGCTCAGGCAGCCCTCCTCCGAGATCTCCTGCTCACGCGACTTCCATTCGAGCGTCGGGTTCACCAATACGCCGAGCGGACCGTCCTGCTGTGTGCGGTAGACGAGTAGACGCTGGAGGCTGCCGGCCTGCGGCGCTGCTAGTCCCACGCCCAGCGCCTCGTCCATCAGGATCCCCATACGCTGGGTCTCCTTACGCAGCGCATCGTCGAAAACCTCGACCTCGCGCGTCTTGGACTTCAGGATCGGGTCGCCGAATTGGCGTACATGCCGCAGTGCCTCGTCACGGCGCGCGGCGACTTCGGGAGAGAGCCCCTTCGGCTCCTCCTCCACATGCTCTTCATCGATCTCGTTCAGCGCTTCGGCCACGCCCCAAGTTTATTCGCATGCGACGATCAGCTGGAGCTCGATACAGCCGGACGCTGGTTCGCCGTCGCGACAATGTCCAGCAAGCGGTCGATGTCGCCGTGGTCGTTGTAGTGGTGGCAGCTGATCCGCAGGCGCCCGGCGCGCTCAGAAACCTTGATTCCAGCCTCGTTCAGGCGCGCCGCGGTGCCGGACGGAACCTCCAGCGCAACGATCGCCGAGTCTGCAGGTTCAAGCTCCAGGGCCTCGCGTACGCGTGAAGCGAGTGCAGTGTTGTGCTCGTAGATCGCAGCTATCCCGATCGCTTCAAGCCGCTCGAGCGCGACGGCTGCCGCGTGCCAGTTCAGCCACGCCGGCGAGACGTCAAAGCGTCGCGCTTCGTCGGCGATCCTCAGCGGCAGCCCGTAGCAGGACTCCCAGGGCTCGTCCGCCGCGTACCAGTTGGCCGTGATCGGGACGGTGTCCGCCAGGCGTCGGCCGAGCGCCATGAAGGCGGTGCCGCGGGGATGGCTCAGCCACTTATAGCCGCCGGCGACGACCGCGTCGAAACGCGAGGCGTCCAGCGGCAGCCAGCCGCTGGCCTGGGTCGAGTCGACCAAACTGAAGGCGTTGTGTTCGGCTGCGGCGTCCGCGATCGCGTCGAGGTCGGCGACGCTGCCGTCGGCTGACTGGACAGCGGCGACGGCGACGATCGCGGTGTCGCGATCAACGGCGTCTGCCAACTGCGTCAGCGGCACGCTGACGATCTCGCGACCGCTTGCCGCCAGCGGATACAGCAGCGAGGTGAAGTCGCCTTCGGCCGTGACCACCTTCCCGCGCTGCGGGACCGCAGCGGCAAAGGCGGCTACGAACGGTGCGACCTGATGTCCGATCGCGACGTCGTCCGCGTGAACGCCGTGAAGGCGCGCGAACGCGCCCCGCGCTCGCGCGACCGCGTCATCGCAGGCGCGGGCTGCGTACTCGCCGACGCTCCAGCTGCGCAGCACCTCGTTGAATGCCGCAACCGACTCGGTGCAGGGGATACCGTAGGTGGCGGAGTCGAGATAGGTGACTCGCGTTGGAGCCCAGTCCTGGTTCATACCTCGAAGTGTCGGCGATCACCGGCGATAAGTCCAACTAAGAGTTTTTTGCTCTCCCATAAGTCAGGTTGATAGGTTGAGCCGATGCTCGATCTACGTCGCCTGAACGTACTGCGGGTGGTCGCGCGCGAAGGATCGTTCTCAGCCGCGGCCCGAGCGCTCGACTACACGCAGCCCGCTGTCAGCCATCACATCCAGCGTCTCGAAGCCGAAGTCGGAACCCTGCTGCTGGTCAGAACACCGAGTGGTGCGCGGCTCACGGAAGCCGGCCGCGCGCTGGTGGACCATGCCGACTCCGCGATCGCGCAGTTGGCGATGGCCGAGGAAGAGGTCGCTGAGATCGCCAACCTCCGCGCCGGCAAGATCCGCGTCGCGGCATTTCCGAGCGCCAGCTCGACGCTGATCCCAGCGGCTGCCAGCGCGCTCAAAAGCAAGCACCCGAAGCTCACGTTCGCGCTCACCGAGGTTGAACCGCCAGAGGCACTGCAGCTGCTGCGAACGGGCGACGTCGACATCGCGGTCACGTTCGACTACCCCGAGGCCGAGACCCACCCGAGCGAGGGTGCGCAGGTCCATCCTTTGCTCGAGGATCACGTCTACGCGGTGCTTCCGTACAGCGGCCGCACGACCCCGGTAAAGCTGCGCGAGCTGCGCAACCAGACCTGGATCGCAGGTTGTGAGCGTTGTCGCGCGCATCTGCTTTCGCTGGCGCGCGCCGAGGGTTTCGCGCCCGAGATCGCGTTCGCGACCGATGACCCCGTGACCGTCCAGGCGCTGGTCGCGGCCGGCCTCGGCGTCGCCGTGCTGCCGTCGCTCGCGTTGAGCCAGGCCCGGCGCCGGGATGTGGACCTGGTCTCGCTGAATCCCGTTGCCGCGCGCCAGACCTCCGCGGTGGTCGCCGCCAGTCGACGCCAGCCGCCCGCGGTCACGGCGATGCTGGAGGCACTGCGCGATGTTGCGCCGCGGTTCGCCTCGGAGCCCTAACAGCCGGGCCCGCCGGGCGCACGCTCATTGAGGGTCGACGTCGACCGCGATCGCTACCCCACGATGCTGCTTTGCTCCAGCGACGCGATCAACGGCGACGGCAACCGCGGCAACCGCGGCCTCACGGTCAACCGCCTTCACGACCAGCTGTGAGCGCTGCCGATTTCGAAGCTTGAACAGCGGCGCGGGACCGAGGATCTTGGACTGTGCCGGGTTGATCAGCTGCCGCAGCGCGACTGCGGCCCGATGCGCGGGCTCGGCGTCCGGCGCCGAGCAGACGATCCTGATCAGCGTCGCGTAGGGCGGGTAGGCGAGCGCGCGGCGGCGCTCCAGCTCGCCGTAGAGGAAGCGTTCGGAGTCGTGAGCGGCGGCGAGCTGGATCGGGCGCGCCTTGGGCTCCATTGTCTGCACGATCACACGCCCGTGGCCGCGCTTGCCGCCACGCCCTGCCCGCCCCGCCAGCTGCGTTACCAGTGAGAACGTTCGCTCCTCCGCGCGAAAGTCCGGGAATCGCAGCGTCTGGTCGGCGTCGACCACGACCCCGAGGGTCACGTCCGAGAAGTCGTGGCCCTTGGCGATCATCTGAGTGCCGAGCAGGATCCCCGCAGGTGCCGCGTGAAAGCGTTCCAGCAGCTCTGCGCGGGCATCGATCCCGTTCGAGTCGGCATCGAGCCGCAGTACCGGGAAATCGTCCTGCTCGAACGCGGCGCGCAGCTCCTGCTCGAGCCGCTCGGTGCCAGCGCCGTGACGCGCCACCGAAACCGACCCGCACTCGGGACAATTCGACGGGATCCGCTCTCGGTGCCCGCAGTGGTGGCAGGAGACGATGTTGCCGTAGCGGTGCATCACCAGGCTCACATCGCAGTTCGGGCACTTCCACACGTGCCCGCACGAGCCGCACGAGAGGAAGTTCGACCAGCCGCGCCGGTTCAGCAGCACGATTGCCTTGCCGCGCGCACGGCTCACGTCGGCGAGTGCCAAATGCGTGTGCGGATGCAGCGGGTTGTGCAGACCCTTCATGTCGACCACCTCGACGTCCGGCATCGGACGCCCGTCAACCCGGCTTGCGAGCCGCAGCCGCTCGGCCGAGTACACCGTTTCCGGTCGCGGCGTCGCGCTGCCGTACAACAGCACGGCACCGTGATCGGCGGCGCGTTTCTCGGCCACGTGGCGCGCGTCGTAGCGCGGATCGCCCTCATGCTTGTAAGAGCTCTCGTGTTCCTCGTCGACGACGATCAGGCCAATGTCGTCGAGCGGTGCGAAGATCGCCGAGCGGGCGCCGACGCAAACGCGTGCCTCCCCCCTGCGCAGCCGCAGCCACTCATCGTGGCGTTTGCCGTCCGACATCGCACTGTGCAGCACCGCCACGACGTCACCGAGCCGTGCCTCGAAGCGCGCCAGTGCCTGCGGCGTAAGCCCGATCTCAGGGACCAGGATGATCACGCCCCGTCCCTGACTGAGAGTCTCCTCTGCGGCCCTCAGGTAGACCTCGGTCTTGCCCGACCCCGTGACCCCATGCAGCAGGAAAGTCGACGGCACGCCGGCCGGCCCGCCGTTCGAACTGCTGCTGGCTTGCGCGACGGCACCCAGCAGCGGCACCAGCACCTCGCGTTGCTCGGCCGTCAGCGCAGGCGCCTGCACCTCTGCTGACGACACCGCGTGGCGGCTTGGTCGGCGGGCGCTGGTGGCGGTGCTGATCGTGACCAGCCCGCGCGCCTCCAGCCGCCGCAGCAGCGCCGTCCCGACCTCGACCGCGGGCAGTCGGCCGGCCGCCGCGACCGTCGTCATCGCGGTCCGCTGGCCGGCGCTGAGCCGGGTGTCGTCGAGCAGCGCAGCCTCGCCCTGCTCGGTCAACGCGGCGATCAAAATCTCCTTCTCCCGCACGCCACGGGTAGCGCCCGCCGGCAGCATCAGCTGCAGTGCCCGCGCGGGCGTCGAGCAGTATTCGGCCGCCATCCAGAGCGCCAGCCGTACCAGCTCGGCGGGCAGCGTTGCAGGTAGTACCGACTCGACGGTCAGCAGCTTCTCTGGCGCTACCTCAGTCGTATCGGCGAGCTCCGCGACGACCGCGATGATCGAGCGCCGCGCGAACGGAACGCGGACGAGCGAACCCGGGAGGACGGTATTGCTGATGCTGGCTTGGTGGCCAGCATCAGCACCGACAAGCTGCGGCGGGATCGCGTAGTCGAACGTCCCTTTGACGGCGCGGGTTTGGGTGAGCGGAAGGACCCGGGCGATCACAACAGCAGACTACGACTCGCGGCGGCGCGAGCTGGCGTCACCTTTGAGCGCGGCGGTCTAGTGCGCTGAGTCTGTAATTCGATTTCATCTCGCGGCGTCTGTCCGCGGCTGTGTCCACCCGTCCCGCGGCAGGTACCACCAGTACCTGCCTTGCGAGACGCGCGGCCACATCCACGCCCAGCCACTCACGAGCCGAAACCGAATTTTCGACTCACCGCACTAGGCGCCGACTGTGGTTCCGAGTCCGGCGGCCTCACGCAGCTCGGCGGCCTTGTCGGTCGCCTCCCAGGTGAAGTCGGCGTCGTCGCGGCCAAAGTGGCCGTAGGCGGCCGTCTTCTGGTAGATCGGCCGGTGCAGGTTCAGATATTGGCGGAACGCCCCCGGGCGCAGGTCAAAGTGCGCGCGGATGAGTTCGAGGATGCGCGCCCGCGGGATCTTCTCGGTGCCGAAGGTCTCGACCATCACCGACACGGGATGGGCGACGCCGATCGCGTAGGCGACCTGCAGCTCGACGCGCTCGGCGAGCCCCGCGGCGACCACGTTCTTGGCCACGTAACGTGCGGCGTAGGCGGCGGAACGGTCGACCTTGGAGGGGTCCTTGCCGGAGAATGCGCCGCCGCCGTGGCGGGCAAAACCGCCGTAGGTATCGACGATGATCTTGCGGCCGGTGAGGCCGGCGTCACCGACTGGCCCGCCGATTACGAAGCGTCCAGTGGGGTTGACAAGGAACTCCTGGCGCAGCTGGTTCTCGTCATAGAGGCCGGCGGGCAGCACCGGGCGCACGACGTGCTCCCAGAGGTCGTCCTTGATCAGCGCCTCGGCGCCCTCGGCGTGCTGCGATGAGATCAGCAGCTTCTCGATCGCGGCCGGGCGGCCGTTCGCGTAGCGGACGCTCACCTGGGTCTTGCCGTCGGGGCGCAGGTAATCAACGACGCCCTGTTTGCGCACATCAGCCAGCCGCTTGGCGAGCTTGTGCGCGAGGCTGATCGGGAGCGGCATCAGCTCCTCAGTCTCGTCTGAGGCGTAGCCGAACATCATCCCCTGGTCACCGGCACCGGCGAGGTCGAACTCGTCCACGTCGCCGGCGTCGCTTCGGACCTCGTAGGCGCGGTCCACGCCCTGCGCGATGTCCGGCGACTGCTTGTCGAGCGCGTTGAGCACCGCGACCGAGTCGGCACTGAAACCGAGTTCGGCGTCGGTGTAGCCGATGCCGCGCACCGTTTCGCGGGCTATCTGGATGATGTCCACCCAGGTCGTGGTCGAGAGTTCGCCCGAAACCAGCACCAACCCGGTGTTCACGAGCGTCTCGCAAGCTGCTCGCGCCGTCGGGTCCTTTGCCAGCACGGCGTCCAGAACCGCGTCGGAGATCTGATCCGCGACCTTGTCGGGATGCCCCTCCGTGACCGATTCCGAGGTGAAGAGGAAGTCGTTGTCCGCCATACCGCTCCTAGGTTACCGACGGTCGCCCTCGCGACCACCGCTCCCTCGCCGCTCGTTGCGTTCGACGAAGTCGATCATCAGCGGGATGCCCTCCATGCGGTAGCGCTCGCGCATGCGGTTCTCGAGGTAATAGGCGTAGTCGCGGGTGACCAGCGCGTGGGAGTTGACCTGGATGCTGAAGCGCGGTGGGGTCTCACCGGTCTGGGTCATGTAGATCAGTTTCAAACGCTGATTTCCGTGGCGGCGGTTGTTGCTTGACGGTGGCTGACGCGCGGCAACGATGTCGGACAGGAAGCGGTTCAGCTGGCTGGTCGGGATGCGGCCGCGGCTGCGGTCAGCAAGCCCGACGGCCTCGATCAGGATGCGGTCGATATGTCGTCCCGTCTTGGCGCTCGCGGTCAGGATCCGCGGCCGCAGGCGCAGCTTGCGGTTCACGCGCACGCGCTCGTGGTCGAGCTGGTCGGGGCCGATGGTCGCGTCGTCGTCGACGGTCAGGTCCCACTTGTTCAGCACCAGCGCGGTCGCGCATCCGGATTTCATCGCCATTTCGGCGACCCGGAAGTCCTGGGCGGTGACGCCGTCGGTCGCGTCGCAGATAACCAGTGCGACGTCGGCGCGTTCGGCCGCGCGTTGCGAGCGCAGCGTCATGTAGTACTCCAGCGACTCGTCGACCTTGGACTGGCGTCGGATGCCGGCGGTGTCCACGAGGATGATCTTGCGTCCTTCGAACTCGAACGGCAGATCAATCGCGTCGCGCGTAGTACCGGCGATATCGGAGACGATCACGCGCTCGGAGCCGAGGATCTTGTTGATCATCGAGGACTTGCCGACGTTGGGCCGTCCGATCAGCGCCAGGCGGATCGGTGCGTCGCCCTCATCTTCTGGCTCGTGCTCAGGCCCAACTTCAACGATCCGGTCGAGCAGGTCGCCGGTGCCGAGACCCTGGGCCGCCGACACGGCGATCGGTTCTCCCAGACCCAATGCGTGGAACTCGGCGGCGAGCGCCATGTCCTTGACCGAATCGATCTTGTTAGCGGCCACCAGTACCGGGATCCGGACCTTCCGCAACTGGTCGGCCATATCCAGGTCGCCGGGACGGATCCCCGCCTTGGCGTCGACCACCAGCACGGCCACCTGTGCCTCGTCCAGCGCGAGCCGCGACTGCTGCTGGATCTGACGCGCGAGGTCGTCGCGTTCGTCGAGGTCGACGCCGCCGGTATCGATCAGCGTCAGCTGGCGTCCGTTCCACTCGGTCTCGAGTGTCTTGCGGTCACGCGTGACCCCCGAGCTTTCGTGCACGACGGCTTCCCGCGACTCACTGAGGCGGTTGACGAGCGACGATTTGCCGACGTTGGGATATCCGACGATTGCGACCTTCATGGAGCTGATCAGGGTAGATGGTCGGCGAGCCGTCGCCGTAAGCGGGTGTAGTGTTCGCGCCCAAGGACGGAGTCAAACTGCAGGAAGGGGACGTCGTGAGGCGTGTTTTTGATGCGTGGTGGCCGGTGCTGATCGCGGCTATGGTCGCGGTGTTGGCGGTGCTCGCCGTCGCGGGTGTCTCGAGCGCGAGCACCGGTCGCGACGCTGGCGCGCTCACGACCGGCTCGACGACGACGGTGAGCTCGACGCCGACCGTGGTGTCGGGAATCAAACAGACCGGCCCCGGCCTGACCCAGCCGACGCGCGGTGTCGGAGCACGGCGCAAGGGCGGGATCGTCAGGTTCGCCGAGGCGCCCGGCTCGCCGCCCAACCAGATCTTTCCGATGTACGCGCCGCAATACTGCGGCTCCAACAACATTGACCTGCTCGACGACCTGCTGTATCGCCCTCTGTACTGGTACGGCAACCGCTACGACCCGACCGTCGATTACGCGGACTCGATCGGACGCAGGCCGGTCGTTTCGGACGGGGGCAGGACGTACACCATCCATCTGCGCCGCTATATGTGGTCCGATGGCGAGCGGGTCTCGGCCCGTGATCTCCTGTTCTGGATGAACGTGCTGGAGGCCAACCCAGCCGGCGAGTGGTGCGGATACGTACCGGGCAAGTTCCCGGACGACGTGCAGCGCTACAGGGCGATCAACGCCTCGACCTTCCAGCTGACGTTCAAGCGGGCCTACAACCCGACCTGGGTCCTCTACAACGTGCTCTCACAACTCACCCCGATGCCGTTGGCGTGGGACAAGACCTCGATGTCCGGAAAGACCCCGAGTCCGAACTCAACGACCGCTCCGGACCTCACCAGGTCCGGGGCCGCGAAGGTCTACCGCTTCCTCAGCTGGCAGGGGGTGCTGATCCGCTCGTGGGCTTCCTCCCCGTTGTGGCGCGTCGTCGACGGTCCCTGGCGCGTCAGCAGCACGACCGGCTATGGCGACGTCACGTTCGTCCCCAACAAGCGCTACTCGGGGCCGGTCAAGCCGTCGATCGCGAAGTTTGTGGAGCTGGCGTTCACTTCCGACGATGCTGAGGTCAACGCGGCAAAGGCAGAGGGGCCGAATGGCCTGGGCATCGTCTCGCTTCCATCCAAATTTCAGCCGCTGACACAAGCGTTCAAACGCGCGGGCTTTGACATCAACCTGGCGTCGGATTCCGGCATCAACTTCTTCGCGCTCAACTTCAACAACCCCAAGGTCGGACCGATCTTCCGCAAGCTCTATTTCCGTCAGGCGCTCCAGCACCTGATTGATCAACAGGGCTGGATCAAGCACTACCTGCACGGGGCGGCGGTCCCGGATTACGGCCCAATGCCGGTGGCGCCGCCGAGCACGGTCATCAACGGCGTAAACAACGACCATAATCCCTACCCGTTCTCGGTGAGCGAGGCGGCAAAGCTGCTGAGCGCGAACGGCTGGAAGGTCGCGCCGGGCGGCCAGACGCGCTGCCAAAGCCCCGGCACCGGCCACGGCGACTGCGGTAGCGGCATCAAAACCGGGGAACCGCTGGCGTTCACGATCGACTATCTGTCGGGGGACCAGCCAGTCAGTGATGAGATGCAGGACCTGCAGGCAGAGGCGGCGCAGGTCGGGCTGAAGCTGAAGCTGACACGCCAGCCGTTTGACGTCGTGTACTCCTCGGACGTTCCGTGCACCCCCAGGCAACGGCGCTGCGCCTGGGAGGCCGAGAACTGGGGGGCCGGATGGATCTACGGTCCGGATTACCTGCCGACCGGTGAGGATCTCTTCCAAACGCATGCCGCGTACAACTACTCCAACTACGGCAGCACGACGATGGACAGGTTGATCAACAACACGATCACCAGCTCCGCGGCTGATGAGCCCTCCAACATGCGGGCCTACGCGCGTTACGCGGCCACGCAACTGCCGGTCGTCTGGGAACCTAACGAAGTCGGGACGTTCGTGGCCGGCAGTGGGACCCTCATCGACCGCAAGCTCGGCGGCTACACCGCCAACGCGCTCGGCTTCGTGACGCCCGAGAACTGGTATCTGACGCAGGGCCGGTGAGACGGCGGCTGACGAGACGGCGGCGGCGCAGGTTGAGGATCCGTTCGCGCTGTGATCAGACACGCGGGCGCGTAGCGAGTGCGACGATGCGGTCGACCACCTGCGCGAGCGTGAGCCCGGTGGTGTCGAGCTTGATCGAGCCTGCGGCCGGCTTCAGCGGCGAGTCGGCGCGATTCATGTCGCGCGCGTCGCGCTCGCGCTGCTCGGCGAGCACGGTCTCGTAGGGCTCGCTGTTCTGCTCCGCGCGGCGGCGGGCGCGCTCCTCGGCGCTCGCCGTAAGGTAGATCTTCAGCTGCGCGTCGGGCTTCACCACGGTGCCGATATCGCGTCCCTCCGCGATCCAGTCGCCGCCGGACATGAGCTCGCGCTGCTGCCGGACCAGGGCGCTGCGCACGGCCGGATCGGCGGCAACCCGCGAGGCGTTCTGGGAGACGCTCTGCGAGCGGATGGCGTCGGTCACGTCTTCGCCGTCGAGCGTCACCCGCTCGCCGAGTGAGATCCGGGCGGCGGCGGCCACCGCACCGAGGTCGACGGCCTTCAGCTGCGGATCCCGCCGCAGCGCCGCCAAGGCCACCGCGCGATACATCGCCCCGGAGTCCAGATAGGTGAATCCGAGCCGCGCAGCGACGGCTCTTGCAACCGTCGACTTGCCGGCGCCGGACGGGCCGTCGATCGCGATCACCATCAGCCGATCTCCACCTGCGCGCCGGTCAGCGGCCACAGCTCGAAGAACTCCGGGCAGCTCTTGGCGACGACGCCGGGATCCTCAAGCTCGAGCGGGATGCGCTCCCCGACCACCGCGAACGCCATCGCAACGCGATGGTCGTCGTACGTGGGCAGGCGCGTCGTGCGCGGCGCGCCGGGATGGATACGGATCCAGTCCTCGCCCTCGTCGACCTCGATGCCGAGCCGGCGCATGTTCTCCGCACAGGCGGTGATGCGGTCGGACTCCTTCACGCGGGTGTGTCCGATGCCGCTGATCGTGGTCGGAGTATCGGCGAACGGCGCGACGCAGGCGAGGGTCATGAAGACGTCGCTGCTGTTGCTCATGTGCGCTTCGATGCCGCTCAGGCGCGCGGCGCCGGTGAGCTTCAGTGCAGGGCCGTCCTCGACCGTGCAGCCCATCGCCTCGAGGAAATCGACGAGCTCGATGTCTCCCTGTCTGGTGCTGGAGCGCCGCAGCCCGGCGAGTTCGACGGTGGTTCCGGTCACGGCTGCCGCGCCCAGGAAATAGGAGGCGGTGGACGCGTCAGGCTCGACCTCGTAGTCGGTCGCCGCATATCCGCTCGGCCTGACCGTGACGGCGCCGTCGCCGATCTCGAAGTCAGCTCCGAAGGCGGCCATGACGTCGTAGGTCAGCTGCAGATAGGGGGCGCTGACCAGCTGCCCGAAGCGCAGCGTCGTCGCGTCGCGCGCGAGCGGCGCGGCCATCAGCAGGCCCGAAAGGAACTGGCTTGAGACCGACGCGTCAACGGTGACCTCGCCGCCCGACAGACCGTGGGCCTTGAGGATCAGCGGCAGACCGCTCCCCTCCACCTCAGCCCCCTGGGCGCGAACCGCGTCGAGGATCGGGCCGAACGGGCGCCGCCGCAGCTGCTCGTGCGCGTCAACACGGAAGACGCCGTTGCCGGCCGCCAGCATCGACAACAGGAAACGCCCGGTGGTACCGCCCATGCCGACGTAGACGTCGCGTGTTCCGCTCGGTGCACCGGCGAGCCCGTTCACGCTCCAGCCGCGCACGCCGTCGGCGTCTCGGCGGGCGGCCTCGAAGCGCGCTCCGAGCCCCTGCAGCGCGGCGACCATGTCCCGCGAGTCGCTCGAGTCGAGCGGGCTCCAGACCGCGGACGCGCCGTCCGCGACCCCGGCCAGCAGCAGTGCGCGGTTGGTGATGCTCTTCGAGCCCGGGACCCTGATCCGCCAGCTGGCGGGCGCGCGACCCGGTGAGATCCGCGCGCTGCTCATGCGCGGAACACCGGAAATTCCATCCCGACCAGGATCTGCTCGGCCCTGTCGGCAACGGCGCCGCCGGCGATCCAGAGAATGACGACGCCGCTGGCCATGTCCGGGGCGGGATGCAGCGCCATGTCGGCGATGTTCACGCCGGCCCGACCGAGTTCCAGTGCCAGTTCGGCGACCACCCCGGGGCGGTTCGGGACCGACACCCGAATCTCTTGCAACGCTCCGCCGCTGAGCTCACGGTCAAGCAGTCTGTGACGGTCGGCGGCGGCCCGGTCATTCCAGCCCACCACCTCCGCGCGGTCCGCCGCGGCCAGCGAGGCGCGAATATTCTGCAGACGCAAGACGGTGTCGTCGATCGCTGCGGTGAGCGCGTCGCGGTTACTGAGGTAGATGTCGCCCCATATGCCGGAGTTGGCGCCGGCTATGCGTGTCAGGTCGCGAAAGCTCGGGCCGGTGGCGGGCAGCCGCTCGCCCTGACCGCTGAGGCTGTCGGCCGTCTGCGAGACCAGCACGTTGGCGAGTACATGGGGAAGGTGTGAAACCAGCGCGAGCGCCTGATCGTGCTGCTCGGGTTCAATCACCGTGACCTCGGCGCCGAAGCTGCTGATCAGATGGTGCAAGCGCTCGTAGAGCAGGCCGTCGCTGTCGACTGTCGGCGTCAGGTACCAGACCGCTCCGCGAAACATGTCGGCGCGCGCGTGCCGTACCCCTGCGGTCTCGGCGCCGGCGAGCGGATGGCCGCCGACGAACCGCTCATCGCCTTCTGCCGCGGCCACCACGGACCGTTTGGTGGACCCGACATCGGTGACGACGCAGCCGGCCGGTGCCGCGGCCAGCACCTCTGTGAGCAGCTGCGGCAGCGCTCCGACCGGGGCTGCGAGGAATACGACGTCAGCGTCGGCGACGACCGCCTGCGGTGCGCCGCCGATGACGACGGTGATGCCCTTTTCGTTGGCCGGTTCGGCGACCTCCTCGGAGGGGTCCCAGGCGATCACGTGCTCGGCCCCGAGTCGCTCGCTGGCCGCGAGCGCGACCGAGCCACCGATCAGTCCGAGACCGAGAACCGCGATCCGCAAGCTATTTCTCCGTGCGCCGGCAGCTCTGAGGTTATGCGCGGGCGCGGCGCTCGCGCACCGCGGCAGCAAGGTTGTCGAGCACGCCGACGGTGGTGTCCCAGCCGATGCAGCCGTCGGTGATCGACTGCCCGTAGGTGAGCGTGTCCAGCGGTCCCGGCTTCTGTGCGCCTGCCACCAGGAATGACTCGATCATGACGCCCTGGATGGTCTCGTTTCCGGCCGCGATCTGCTCTGCGACGGTCTCTGCGATCAGCGGCTGGCGCTCGGGCTTCTTCTCCGAGTTCGCGTGCGAGAGGTCGACCATCACGCGTTGGGGCAGGCCCGACTCGCGCAGCATCGCATTGGCGTGCGCGACCGAGTCGGCGTCGTAGTTGGTTCCCGACTGGCCGCCGCGCAGAATCACGTGGCAGTCGCGGTTACCGCGGGTGTGAAGGATCGCTGAGCGGCCGTCGGCGTCGATACCGGCGAACGCGTGGCGGGCGGCTGCGGCACGGACGGCGTCAACCGCAACCTGCAGGTTCCCGTCGGTGCCGTTCTTGAAGCCGACCGGCATCGACAGGCCGGAGCTGAGCTGGCGGTGGATCTGGCTCTCTGTGGTGCGTGCACCGATCGCGCCCCAGGAAACGAGGTCTGAGATGTACTGCGGCGTGATCGGGTCCAGGAACTCGGTGCCGACCGGCAGGCCCAGCTCCAGCAACTCCAGCAGCAGTCGCCGGGCGAGTCGCAGCCCGGTGTTCACGTCACCCGAGCCGTCGATGTGGGGATCGTTGATCAGGCCCTTCCAGCCGACCGTCGTGCGCGGCTTCTCGAAGTACACGCGCATCGCGATCAGCAGGTCGTCCTTGAGCCGCTCATTCTGCTCGCTCAGCTTCTGCCCGTATTCGCGCACGGCAACGACATCGTGGACGCTGCACGGACCGACGATGACCACCACGCGGTCGTCTTCGCCGTCCAATACCGAGTGGATCTCGGCACGACCGTCGAGCACTACGCCGGCACGCTCATCGTCCAGCGGCAGCTCGTCGAACAGCTGCTGCGGGGAGATCAACGGCACCAAGCGGTCGATCCGCTGGTCACGTACGGCGTCGCCCTTTGCGGAGCGGATCACGGTCATCATCGGGTTGCGTTCTCGGTGTTGCGGTTCATCAGGTTCGTCTCCGGCTGCTGGGGCCCCTAGAAAGATACGAAACGGCCAACCTGCGGTTACAGGCAGCGCTGACGCGAATGCGTTTCCGGCGCTCGGCTCCTGAGTGGCGGTCCGGGCGCCAAAACCGGACCGTGAGGGCGTATCAGCCGAGCGCCTAGCTAAATCGCCAGGCGTAATAGCGCGCGTAGAAGGACCAGCCGAGGATGTTTTGGTTCAGGCCGCTCATACGTGCTCGTATCGAACGTTACCAAACCCACTCGCCGCTCACACATCACTCGTGCCGTGCCCGCATCGCCGCTCACTTGTGTCGTGCTCGCCTCACCGATCACTCCTGTCGGACTCGCCTCACCTGTCACGCGTACGGTGCTCGCCTCGCCCATCCGACTCGAGCGCCCGAGGTGGTGTCAGAAACTCGTCGCTGCGACGAGTTTCTGACACCACCGGTCGCGGATAGCGTCGTAGGCGCGTTTGTAAGCCGTCATGTACGCGCGCTTGCGCAACGCGCCGAGCCCGCGAAGCAAATGGCGCCGATCGCGCCCGAAGCCCGAGCGCGCCCAAATAGCGCCGAGCGCGCCCGACGCGTCGAGCCCGGCGAAGCGTCTACGAGGCCGGAGGCAGCTCAGCGAGCGTTTCGAGCAGCGCGACCACGAACTTCTCGTTTTCGCGATCGGTGCCCATCGTGACGCGCAGATGGCCGGGGCCGCCGAGCGCTGTCCCGCCGCGCACCAGTACACCGCGCTGCTGCAGGCCTTCGACCACAGGCTTGTCATCCTCGCCGACCCGTACCCAGATGAAGTTCGAGTCGCTCTCGGCGACCCAGAGTCCGTGCCCGCGCAACGTCTCCGAGACCGCGGTACGGCTCGCGACCGTGGCCGTGACCCGGCGTTCGACCTCGTCCTGGTACCCGAGCGCCTCGACCGCGGCGGCCTGCGCAGGGCTGTTCAGATAGAACGGCTGGCGCACCTGCTCCACCGCCACCCGGAATGACTCGGAGCCGCACAGCCCGTAGCCGACCCGCAGCCCCGCCAGACCGTAGACCTTGGAGAAGGTGCGCAGGATCACGAGGTTCGGGAAACGCCGCAGCAGCGGGATCGAAGCGTAGGTGTCGCCGACCGTCAGGCTGAACTCGACGTAGGCCTCGTCGAGGATCACGCACACATGCTCGGGCACCCGGGTCAGGAAGCGCTCAATCTGCTCGAGCGGTAGCGCGGTGCCGGTCGGGTTGTTGGGGTTACAGACCACCACCAACCGCGTGGCCACGTTGATCTCCGCGAGCATCGCATCGAGATCGTGCTCGGCCGCGGCGTTCAGTGGTACCTGGATCGCGCGCGCTCCAGTGGAGGCCGCGAGCTGTGGGTACACCGAGAACGACGGCCATGCGTACACGACCTCGGCGCCGGGCTCGAGCAGCGCCTCGCCCGCAGCCAGTAGGATTTCACAGGAGCCGGCGCCGAGCGCAACATGCTTCCACGGCACCGAGTAGCGGTCCGCGAGCGCCTGGCGCAGCGAGTCATACGACGGGTCGGGGTAGCGGTTTGCTCCCAGCGCGGCCCGGCTTGCCGCCTCGACCACAGGCTCGAGCGGATGAAATGGGGCCTCGTTGGAGGCGAGCATCGCCACATCGGCGCCGAGGTCGTAGCCGGCGGCGACCGGATAGGCCGGAATGCGCGAGATTTTTGCGGAGAACTCAAGTGGCATGTCAGTGAACGGTGGGGGTCCGCCCAGACCCCCACCGGAAAGCATCGGGTCGAGCAGTCATTGGGCTGAGTGCAGGTCCGCGCGCAATACCTTGGCCTCGCGAAGGTAAACGTGCTGCGGCTCATGCTCGGGAGGAGCGTAGTAGTGGAGCATCGTGCGCACGACCCGCGGAAGCGCCCCGGGTACCGGGATCTCGCAGGTGCAGATCAGCGGCACATCATTGATTCCGAGCTGCCGCGCCGCGACCGCCGGGAACGCAGCGTCGAGGTCGCTGGTCAAGGTGAAGATCCAGCTGACCATCGTGTCGTGCGTGAGCCCGTTGCGAGCGATCATCTCGCTGAGAAGCTCGGTGGTCGCCTCGAGGATCGCCTCTGCATCGTTGCGCTCAACGGTATTTGCGCCCCTGAGCGCGAACAATCTTTGCATCGCCGCAGATAATGCCAGACTGGCGGCCGTGCCAATTCCCCGACCGTCCGCCTCGTCCGCTGCCAGACCCGCGCTGCTCGCGGTCGCCGCCCTGACCGTCGCGGGCGCCTTCCTGCGTTTCTTCGGACTCGGCCATCAGGGGTTTTGGTACGACGAGGCCTACACCGCGTTCCTGGTGCATTTCAGCCCCGGCAAGATGATCGGGCTGATCCCGAGCCAGGAATCGACGCCGCCGCTGTACTACTGCGTCGCCTGGGTCTGGGCGCGGATCTTCGGCTACGGGCCAGCGGGCCTGCGGTCGCTGTCGGCGATCTGCGGAGTGATCACAATCCCGCTCGCCTATTTCGCGGCGCTGAAGCTGCTGAACAGCCGTGTGGCGGCCGCGATCGTAGGCGCGCTTGCCTGCTTCAGCCCGCTACTCATCTGGTACTCGCAGGAGGCGCGCGCCTATTCGATGCTGGTGATGTTCGCGGCGGCGTCGGTACTCGCGTTCGCGTACGTCCGTGAACAGCCGGATTCCCGGCGCTGGCTGGTGCTGTGGGCGCTGTCGTGTGCGCTCGGGCTCGCGACCCACTACTACGCCGGGCTCGTGATCGTGCCCGAGGCGGCTGTGCTGGTGTGGATGTATCGCGACCGCCGCGGTGTCCTGGTCGCCGTCGGGTCTGTGGTGCTGGTCGGCGTCGCACTGCTGCCACTGCTGCTCTCGCAGACGACAAACGGCAACCAGAAATGGATCACGGCGACGTCCGTCGGTAAGCGTCTGTCGCAGGTTCCGACGTTGTACGTGATCGGGACCGGGTCACCGCTGCAGGTGGTCCTGAAGTTCGTCGGTTTCGCCTGCGTGCTGGTTGGCCTGGGTTTGCTGGCATGGCGCGCGACCGGGGTCGAGCGTCGCCGGGCGGTGCTGCCCGCGGGACTGTTCGTGAGTGGTTTCGCAATCGTTTTGCTGCTGCTGGTTGGCGGTAACGACACGTTGCTGGGACGCAATCTGCTGCCGCTGTGGCTGCCGTTCACGATCGTGCTGGGAGCGGGCTTGGCCACCGTCCGGGCACGCGTGGTCGGACTCACCGCCACCGCGCTGCTGTGCGTGATCGGGCTGATCGCCGTGATCGGCGTGTACAACAACTACTGGCTGCAGCGCCCTGACTGGCGGGCCGTGGCCACGGCCATCCATCCCACCGGGTACCCGACGCGACCGCCCGGAAGCAGGCTCGTGGTGGTTCAGGAGAATCCCGGGGTACTGCCGCTCGGTCTCTACCTACCAGGGCTGACCTACGACCGCAGCGGCGTGAACCATGGGGTCACCGAGATCGACCTCGTCGCCGTAGACGACCATCCCGGTCTCGGAACCTACTGTTGGTGGGGATCAGCCTGCAACCTCTCCCCTTCGACGCTTCAGGCGCGTTACACGATCCCCGGCTTCCATCAGGTCGCAAGCTTGCACGCCAAGCAGTTCTCGATCCGGGTGCTGGTCGCCGACCACGGGCAAACACTGACACGAGCCCAGTTGCAGCGGGCGCTGCACCGCGTCGGCGTCAGCCGCGACGGCTACCTGATCCAGCCTTAGCGCTCGGGCGAGAATTAGTGGCAAGCCGCCACTAATGCTTGGCTGATCCACCGCGCAGCAGGCTGAGTTCGTCGCTGGTCAGGCGACGCGACTGACCGGGTTTCAGATCGCCGAGCCGCAGCGGCCCAAAGCGGATCCGCTCCAGTTTCAGCACGCGATGCCCGACGGCGTCGCACATGCGTTTGACCTGACGCTTGCGGCCCTCGTGGATCGTGATCTCCAGCGTGTCGGGTTTGACGCGGGTCACGCGCGCGGGTGCGGTCTTGCCGTCGTCGAGCGTCACACCGGCGCGCAGGCGGTCGATCGCGTCGTAACGCACGGGCGGCTTGGCGACCACGGCGCGATAGGTCTTGTCGACTTCGAAGCTCGGGTGCATCAGCCGGTGTGCGAGTGCGCCGTCGTTGGTGAGCAGGATCAGTCCGGTGGTGTCGGCGTCGAGGCGGCCGACGGGGTACAGCCGCAGCGGCGTCTTCACGAGTGAGACGACGGTCGGGCGTCCATGCGTGTCAGATGCGGTCGAGACCACGCCGGCGGGCTTGTTCACGGCGTAGACCACCAGCTCGGTGACGGCCTCGCCGATGCGGCTGCCGTCGACCATGATCACGTTGTGCTCGTCGACATCGGTGGCCGGGTCGGTGATCGTTTGGCCGTCGACGGTCACGCGTCCGGCGGCGATGATCGTTTCGCTGGCGCGCCGGGATGCGACTCCGGCGCCGGCAAGGAACTTGGCAAGCCTCATCGGCATGCCACCATACATACAGTGAACCTTGAACTGCTCGCCGATACGCTGGCCGACCTCGGACAGCCCAAATACCGTCTGGATCAGGTCTGGAAGTGGGCGGCCGAGGGCGCGCACTCTTACGAGGAGATGACGAATCTCCCCAAGCGGCTGCGTGACCAGCTGACCGAGCGGGTGCCGTTTTCGACGCTCACGGTCGAGCACGAGGCGCACGCCTCCGACGGGACGATCAAGGCGTTGCTGCGGACCGCCGACAACCGCGTGATCGAGGCGGTCCTGATGCGCTATCGCGACGGTCGTCGCTCGATCTGCGTGTCCTCGCAGTCGGGCTGTCCGCTGACCTGCAGTTTCTGCGCCACCGGCGCGATGAAGTTCGGCCGCAACCTCACCGCCTGGGAGATCATCGACCAGGCGCTGTTCTTCCGCCGTATCGAGCAGATCGACCATTGCGTGTTCATGGGTATGGGCGAGCCGATGATGAACATCGACAACGTGCTGAGCGCGTGTCGTCGTTTCCCCGACATCGGCATCTCCAACCGCCGTACCGCGGTCTCGACCGTCGGCTGGATCCCGGGCATCGAGAAGATGCGCGAAGACCCGATGCCGCTACGGCTGGCGCTGTCACTACACGCGGCCGATCCGACGCTGCGTTCGGAGCTGATGCCGGTGAACGACCGCTACCCGCTGTCGGAGGTGCTGCAGGCGTGTGAACGCTTCTACGCGGTGAAGAAGCGGATGGTGTTCGTCGAGTACGTGATGCTCGGCGGGATCAACGATTCGGTGTTCCAGGCACGTGAGCTGGCAGCGATCCTCGATCCCAAGATCTACAAGGTGAACCTGATCCCCTACAACCCGACCGACGTTGGCATGCAGGGATCGACCGTGAAGGCGATCGAGGCCTTCCGCGACGAACTCGAACGCTGCGGCGTGGGCGCCACCGTGCGTCTGACCCGCGGGCGCGACATCGCCGCGGCCTGCGGGCAGCTGGCCGCTGGGGCGCTGTCCAACGAGGCCGCGGTCGCGGTCGGCACCGGCAGCTAAGCGCGGCGAGTCGCGCTTGCCCGCGGAGGCCTGGGGTCTTCCGCTCTGGTCGCTCGCGGGGGCGCGGTTTTGCCTGCCTGCACCTCCCAGGGCCGCTTCTCACCACGCCGACGCGCGATCCACCCCGACAGCGTGATCGCGGCCAGCAGCACGATGAACGGGTCCATCGGGTCGCGGAAGCGTGGCGTTGAGGTGTTGATGAACACGATCGCGATGTAGCCGGTCAGCGGCACCAGCCAGATCCAGCTCTCGGGCAGCGCCCGGATTCGCCATGGCCGCCAGGAGACGAGCGTCACCAGCGCCAGCAGCCCGACGATCCAGAAGGCAATGTCACCGATCCACGCGAACGTCAGGTTGATTCCTTCGCGCACAGCTCGTTCCTCGGTGCCGCCGCCGCCGGTCAGCTCGAGCACTCTGACGGTGTTCCAAAATGCGACCTTGAACGGGTACAGCGGGTGCGCCTTGATGTAGTCGAGCGCGGCGTGGACCTGGGCGCTCGACTGGGCCGGCGTCGGAGCCGGGTAGCGCTTGAACAGCGCCGGGAATGGCGCGACCTGCGCGAACTGCTGGTGGAACGCGCCCGGCTGGTCGGGATCGTTGGCGGAGTACGAGTTGTAGACGCCCGCAAGGCTGCGTCCGCCGGAGTCGCTGACCGGCACGAACGCGTGCAGATCGATCGCGTTGCGGATTGTCCACGGTGAGATCGTCAGCAGCGTCACGAGCACCAACACCGCCGCCGGTATCGCTCGCCGCGCCCGTCGCTTCCAGCGCGCGAGCGAGCCCTCGTCGCTGCGCGTGCGGCGACGGATCGCGCTCAGCGATGCCCGCGGCGGCCACACGGCCACGCACATCGGGATCACCAGCACCAGGCCGTCGGAGTGGGTCAGCGACGCGAGCCCGAGGATCACGGCGCAGATCAGCAGCCAGCGCCATTGACGCTGGTCGCGGTACTTGATCGCGGCAGCCACCGCGCACAGCACCATCGGCGTGAACAGCGCCTCGGAGTAGAGCGAGTCGCTGACGTACACCAGCGGCGGGAAGACCGCGAACAGGACCCCGGCGATCAGCGCCGTGCGCTCACCCGCCACACGCCTCGCGATCCAGATCAGTGGCAGCACCCCGAAGGCCGAGATCACGCCCTCGGCGATGCGCATGAATTGAATGAACCCGAGCGCCTGCGACGCGGAGTAGTGCCCACTGCTGAACCAGACCGTGAGCGGCCCCCACAGCCCCAGCGTATGCAGGCCCTGGTAGAGCGCGACCAGACCGGTCAGGAACAGCGGGAAGACCGGCGGCCAATACGCCTCAGCGTGCTGGGTGTGCCCGTAGACCGCGGGCATCAGATGTCCCATGTGGTACAGGTAAACGGCCCGCTCGAGGTACTGGCGGTTGTCGACTTCGGGCAGGAAATGCCAGCTCGCGAACACATACACGACGCGTGCGGCGATCGCGAGTGCCACGCACAGCCAGACGTTACGGCGGAAGTTGCTCGTGGACTGATTGTCGAGCACCAGCGGCTGGCTCGACGCCGATCCCGCAGCGCCTGCGGCGGCGCTCATCGCGGCGCTCCGGCGTCCCGCGTCCCACCAGCCGCGGCTGGGTTCACGCCGACGGTCCTCCGGCCCGCGCCTCGCCGGCCCGCAGCAGCCGCTCGCGCAGCTCCTCCTCAAGCTCGGGGCTGGGGTCGAAGGCGGTGATCGGCGGCAGCTCATCCAGCGTCTTGAGCCCGAACAGACGCAGGAACAGGTCGGTGGTGCGGTAAAGCACCGCGCCGAACTGCGAGCGGCCGGCCTCCTCGATCATGCCGCGCTCAAGTAGCGTCGCGGCCGCGGATTCGGCGTTCACACCGCGAATCCGAGCGATCTCGGGACGTGAGACCGGCTGCAGATAGGCGACGATCGCAAGCGTCTCCGCTTGCGCCGGGGTCAGCGGCGGGGTGCGCGGACGCGCCAGCAGGTTGCGAGCGGCATCCTCGGTCTCCGGGTGGGTGGAGAGCATCCAGCCGTCGCCCAGCTCACGCAGCACCAGCCCGCTGCCGCGGTCTGCGTAACCGCTCTGCAGCGCAGTGAGCGCTGCTCTGACCTCGTCGGTCTCGGCTTCCGCGGCGCCCGCGAGCGCGTCGACGCTGACCGGCTCTGGGGACAGGAACAAGAGGGCTTCGATCATCCCCTCGAGCCCGACGCTCACGCCACGCGCTCCTGTCCCGCCTCGGCGGTGCCTCGGTCCGCCGCCGGAACGGCCTGCTCACGCCCCGCCGCGGTGCGCTGGGCGCTGACGCGGATCTCGCCGAAAGGCTGGTCCTGGGTCCAGCTGGCCTCGCCCTGCTTATAGAGTTCGAGCAGCCCGAAGATCGTCACGGCAACGGTGACGCGGTCGGCTCCCGCGACCGCATCGTCGAAGTTGAATGAGCCGCGCTTCAGCAGCCTGCGCAGGTGCGCGAGCCGCTCCGCGACGGTCACCTTCTGAATCGAGATGTGGCGCACGTCGACCTCGGGTGGAAGCACCAGCAGCGTGCCGATCGCCTTCGCCAGCCGCTGGGGGTCGTAAACCGCCGACGCGACCGGGATCGTGGCCTTGCGCAGCGAGGCCGGTAGTGGCGCCGAGCGGAACCGGTGCCCCTCCTGGGAGCCGAGCAGCTCCGCCAGGTGCTGGGCGGCGCTGCGATACCGGTGGGCATCGAGCAGCCTCGCCAGCAACTCCTCGGCCGCTTCGCCCTGGTCGAGCTCAATCTCCTCGACCTCCTCCCCGGGCAGCATCAGCCGCGACTTGAGCTCCAGCAGCGCGGTGATCAGCACCAGGAACTCGGTGGCGGCCTCAAGATCGAGCTCGCCACGAGACTCGAGATAGTCGATGTACGAGATCACCACATCGGCGAGGTCGACCTCGAGCAGATCAACCTCTTCGCGCAGGATCAGGGTGAGCAGCAAATCGAACGGTCCCGCGAAGACCTCAAGATCGAGTTCGAGGTCGACCAACCGCAGCGGGGCGCGGCGGTTCTGGGGACGGGGCGCGTAACTCACAACTGCGCAGGGTACTTGCGTGCGCGGACCGGTCCGCGTGGCTTAGGCGACGATCGCTTGCGCTACCGGGCCTACGCCCATCACGCGGCGGACGTCCACCATCGTCGATTCCGCGATCACGCGTGCGCGGTCGGCGCCGGCCTCCAGCGCGGCCTCAAGTCCGGGCTCGTCGGCTCGCAGCTCCGCGTAGCGTTCGCGCACCGGCCGCAGGAATTCGACCACCTCTTCCCCGACCGCCAGCTTGAAATCGCCGTAGCCCTTGCCCTCGAACTCCGGAACCAGCGAATCGACCGACACGCCGCGCACGGCGGCGAGGATGTCGAGCAGGTTGGTGATGCCGGGTTTGTCGGGGCCGGGCACGACCTCACGTCCGGAGTCGGTGACCGCCGACTTGAACTTCTTGATGATCGCGTCCGGTTCGTCGAGCACGTAGACGGTGCCCTGTTCGGTCGAGCCGGTCGTCGACATTTTGCGCTCGGCGTTCTGCAGGTCCATGATCCGCGCGCCGACCGTCGGGTAAACCCCCTCCGGCACCACCAGCGTGTCACCAAAGCGCGAGTTGAAGCGCTGAGCGATATTGCGCATCAGCTCGACGTGCTGGCGCTGGTCGTCGCCGACCGGCACCTCATTGGCGCGGTACAGCAGCACGTCGGCCGCCATCAGGATCGGATAGTTGAAGATCCCGGCCGAGACCAGCTCCTGCTGCGCGGACTTGTCTTTGAACTGGGTCATGCGCCCAAGGTCGCCGTAGGCGGTGACGCTGTTCAGCAGCCAGGCCAGCTCGAAATGCTCCAGCACGTCGCTCTGACGGAAGTAGATGGAACGCTGCGGGTCGATCCCGGCGGCGAACATCGTGGCCGCGAGGTCGTAGACGCCGCGGCGCAGGTCGGCGGGGTCGTAGGCGACCGTCGTCGCATGCGAGTCGACGACGCAATAGATCGCCTCTGCGCGCTCCTGAGCCTCCACGTGCGGCCGTATCGCACCAATGTAATTGCCGAGGTGCTTGCGCCCGGTCGGCTGGATCCCGGAAAAGATTCTCATCGCCAAGCAGGCTAGCGTGACGACTCCCCCGCTGGTTTTGGGGACCAGCGGGGTCGACTCAGGCGCGCTCGAGTGCGGTTTTGGCGATCGCCAACGCAACCGCGGTGCGCTCCCCCAGCGAGTCCGCGTAGATGAACTCCTCGGGCGTGTGAGCGCCGCCGCCGACCGGTCCGAGACCGTCGATCGTGAGCGGGATCACCGCCGCCAGATGGCTGGCATCGCTGGCGCCGCCGCGCGATCCGCCGACGATCGGCTCGCCCAGACGCGCGGAGGCCGCCTGCAGCAGCACCGCTGCCGGGCCGGAAGAGTCCATCGCCGGCCAGACGCGGTCCATGACCGTCTCAAGGCGCACCCCGTGAACCTCCTGCGGGACCGCGGCGACCGGTCGCCTGAACGCCTGAACGTCCGCTGCGCGCATGTCGACCACCAGTTCACCGCTGGACGGGACGACATTGTTGGCGCCGCCGGAATGAACCACGGTTGGGACCACGCTCAGTTGTTCGGGGCCGAACGGATCGTTCTCAAGCTCGATCGCGATCGTCGCCTGGGCCAGCGCAACCAGCGCATTGTGCCCGTCCCACGGGGCCGCTCCGGCATGAGCTGCGCGACCGTGTGCGTAGACGTGCATAGTGCCGGCGCCCTTACGGGTGACGATCACACCCTGGTCACCGTCCTCGGTGCGTTCGCCGGCCTCGAAGCAGAGACAGGCGTCGTACCCGGCAAACGGCTCGACGTGGGCGAAGCGCTCGGTACGGAACTCCTCGTCACAGACGACCACGAGCGTGATCTCCTCGAACGCGTCGGGGGTCTGAGCGAGCGCCCGGACGAGTTCCAGCGAGATCGCGACTCCGCCCTTCATGTCGATGCTGCCCGAGCCGTACAGCCGCTCACCCTCGGCGTGCAGCGGCTGGTGCTCGCCGTGCGCGACGACCGTATCGATGTGCCCGAGCAACACCAGCTTGCCCTTGCCGGTGCCGCTGATCCGCGAGATCATGTCCGGTGCGCAGATCGCGGTCGCGCAGGGAACGCGCTCGTGGACGGCGTCGGCCGGCATAAATCGGCGGCAGAGCTCGAGCACACGCTCGGCGCCGGGCACATCCCCCGATGGCGTTGAGATCGCGACCAGCTGCTCCAGCTCGGAACGGATCCGGGCCGGGTCGATTGGGTCTAGAAGCTCCTGATCCATGGTTCAGGCCACTCAGAGCGGCTGGCGGATCACCGGGTTGCGCGCCGCCCCGGCTTCGTCGAGGCGACGCACCGGGGTGGTGTAGGGGGCGTTCTCGGCGATCTGCGGGTCTTGCTTGGCCTCGCGCAAGACCTCGGCCACGGTCCGCGCGAAGTGATCGAGCGTCTCCTTGGTCTCGGTCTCGGTCGGCTCGATCAGCAGCGCCTCGTCGACGATCAGCGGGAAGTACACGGTCGGCGGGTGCACGCCGTGATCCAGCAGCCGTTTGGCCAGGTCGAGCGTCTTGATCCCAAGCTCGCGCTTCATCGGCGTCCCGCAGAGCACGAACTCGTGCATGCAGAGCCGGTCATAAGCCGCAGGCAGGTATTCGAGCACGCCCTCCTCCCGCAGCCGCGCGAGCAGATAGTTGGCGTTCAGCACCGCGGTCTGCGAAGCCTCCTTCAAGCCGGGGCCGCCGAGCGAACGGATGTAGGCGTAGGAACGCACGAACACGCCGTAGTTGCCCTGGAAACCGCGCAGCCTCCCGATCGACTTGGGTCGCTCGTAGTCCAGATCGAAGCTGCCGCTGTCGCGGCGCACGACCTGCGGACGCGGCAGGAATGGCTCGATCCGGTCCGAGACCGCAATCGGTCCCGAGCCCGGGCCGCCGCCACCGTGCGGCTGCGTGAACGTCTTGTGCAGGTTGAAGTGCACGATGTCGAAACCCATATCGCCGGGGCGGGTAAAGCCCATCACCGCGTTGAGATTGGCCCCGTCGTAGTAGAGCGTTGCGCCGACCCCGTGAATGATCTCCGCGATCTCCTTGATCTGCGGCTCGAACAGCCCCAGTGTCGACGGGTTGGTGAGCATCAGGCAGGCGACGTCGGATGTTGCCTTGGCCTTCAGGTCCTCAACGTCGACGTTTCCGTTCGCGTCGGTCCCGACCTTCACGACCTCATAACCGGCCATCGTCACGGTCGCCGGGTTGGTGCCGTGTGAGGTGTCCGGGGTCAGCACCTTGGTGCGGTGCTCGCCGCGATCCTCGTGGTAGGCGCGGGTGAGCAGCACCCCGGCCAGCTCACCGTGCGATCCAGCGGACGGCTGCAGGCTCACGTGAGGCAGTCCTGAGACCTCTCCCAGTGCCTGCTGGAGGTTGTACATCAGCTCCAGCGCACCCTGTGCACGGGCCGGGTCCTGGAGCGGATGCAGGCGCGCGTTGCCGGGCAGGCTTGCGACCCGTTCGTGCAGCTTGGGGTTGTGCTTCATCGTGCACGACCCGAGCGGGTAGAAGCCGGTGTCGAGGTCGAAGTTGCGCTTGGACAGCCGGTTGAAATGTCTGACGATCTCCGGCTCGGAGACCTCGGGCAGGCGCGCCTTCTGCTTGCGGCGGGCGCTGGCCGGGATCAGCTCGTCCAGCGGCCTCGCGGGAACGTCCAATGGCGGCGGTGTGAACGCGCGGCGGCCTGGCTTGGAGCGTTCGTAGATCGTGAGTTCGTCGTCGGCGGCCTGCGTGAATGCCAGTGCCCGCTTCTGCTCGGTGGCGCTCATCGGACTGCCTCCATCGTCTCTGTCAATGCCTGGCTGACGGTCGCGGCCAGCTGCTCAATCTGCTCACCGGTGCGCTGCTCTGTGATCGCGATCAACAACTCGGTGTCGGAAAGTCGATAGCCGGGGTTGATCCGATTCGCGGCGCAGTGGGCGACCACAGCGTCCGCGGCCGCCTTGCCGCCGGTGAAGCGGATCGGGAACTCGCGCACCACCGGTTGCGTGTGGCTGAGCTCGACACCGGGGATCTGAGCGAGCTTCTCGCGCGCGTACGCGGTGCGCTGCGCGAGCAGTTCGGCGAGCTCGACGAACCCCTCCTGCCCAAGCCAGCTGAGGTAGATCACGCCCGCCAGCGCGTTCAGCGCCTGCGCGGTGCAGATGTTGGACGTGGCCTTCTCACGGCGGATGTGCTGCTCACGGGTCTGGAGCGTGAGCACGAACCCGCGCTTGCCGTCGAGGTCCTTGGTCTCGCCCGCGATCCGGCCCGGCATGCGCCGCATCAGTGCCTGGCTGGCGGCGAAGAACCCGAACGAGGGTCCGCCAAAATCGAGCCGGTTGCCGAGTGTCTGGCCCTCACCGACGACGATGTCGGCACCCTGGTTGCCGGGTGCCTCGAGCAGCGCCAGCGGAATCGGATCGGCGGCGCAGATCAGCAGCGCGCCATGCTCGTGGGCACTGCCGGCGAGTCCCTCGACGTCTTCGATCGCGCCAACGAAGTTGGGCTGTTGCACGATCACCGCGGCGACGTCCTCGTCAAGTTCGGAGAGCGGCGTGATGCCGTCGCTGAGCGGCACCGTCTCGACCTCCATCCCGAACCCCTTCGCGAGCGTCGTGAGTGTCTCGATCGAGTGTGGGTGAACGCCTTCGGAGACGACGAAGCGCTTGCGGGCGGTATGCAGCTTGGCCACGTAGCCTGCGGCGGCCACCGCGCTCGGCCCTTCGTAGACCGAGGCATTTGAAACAGGGAGCCCGGTGAGCTCGCAGATCGCGGTCTGATACTCGAACATCACCTGCAGCCCGCCCTGGCTGATCTCAGGCTGATAGGGCGTGTACGGGGTCAGGAACTCGGAGCGCTGCAGGATCGAGTCGATCAGCGCGGGCACGTAATGGTCGTACATGCCACCACCGAGGAAACTGACCTCGTCCTCGGCCGATACGTTCTTGGCGGCCAGCGACTGCAGCTCACGGTAGACGTCCTGTTCGGAGCGGCCATCATCCAGCTTCAGCGGCTCGCTGAGCCGCAGCTCTGCCGGAATGTCCGCAAACAGCTCCTCGACGCTGGCGACACCGATGGTCGCGAGCATCTCGGCAAGATCGGCCTCGGTGACCGATGTGTAGCGGCTCAAGAGAGTGTCGCCTTGTAGCCGTCAGCGTCCAGCAGCTCGTCGGCTTCGGACGGGTCCGACAGTTTGACCTTCACCAGCCAGCCCTCGCCGTAGGGGTCGTCGGTGATGTTCTCCGGACTCGAAGCCAGCGACTCGTTGACCTCGATGACCTCACCCGACAACGGTGCGATCACATCGGACACGGCCTTCACGGACTCGACCTCAGCGTACGATTCGTCCTTGCTGATCGTCTGTCCAACCTGGGGGCCGTCGAAGAACACGATCTCACCCAGAGAGTCCTGGGCATACCAGGTAATCCCGAAGGTGGCCGTGTCACCGTCGATCCGGGCCCAGTCGTGCTCGGCGTGGTACTTGAGATCGTCTGGGTATGAGGCGGCCATCTAGTCGTCCTTTCGGTACAGGGGCTTACGAGCGACTACCGCATCGCGAATGGTGCCACGGACGTCGATCTGAAGTGGCGTGCCCGGCTCCGCCTTGTCGGCGGGCACGTACGCCATCCCGATGCCAATCTCGAGGCTCGGTGAGAAGGTGCCGCTGGTGACCTCGCCGCCGCCGATCACGGGATTGCCCTGGCGGGCGATACCGGCGCCGGTGATCGTGAACGGGACCAGCTTCTGCTCTGGTTTATTGGCGCGCACCTGGGCGATCTTGTCGGAACCGATGAAGCCGGTTTGCTCCTTGCAGGCCCAGCCGAGGCCGGCGCCGATCGGGTCGCGATCCTCGGACAGGTCGTTGCCGTAGAGGTGAAAGCAAGCCTCGAGCCGAAGTGTGTCACGGGCGCCGAGCCCGACCGGCTGCGCGCCGGCTTTGACGATCGCGTCCCAGACCTGGATCGCATGCTCGGGATCGACCAGCAGTTCGACCCCGTCCTCGCCGGTGTAGCCGGTTCCTGCGACCATCATTGGGACGCCGGCTACGGTCAGCGTTTCGAGGTGAAAGCGCGAAGGCAACAGCCCGTCGGCAAGCCCTGCGATCAATGCCCGTGCCTGCGGACCCTGCACAGCCAGCATCGCGAAGTTATCGGCTTCATCGCTGACGTCGGCATCCAACTCGGTGCCGTGCTCGCGCATCCAGGCGAGGTCCTTGTCGTGATTGGAGGCGTTGGTGACGGTCAGGAACTCGCAGTCCGCGAGCCGATACGTGAAGAGGTCGTCGACCACACCGCCCTGCGGGTTGGTGAGCAGGCTGTACTGCGCCCCGCCCTTGGGCAGCTTGCGGATGTCGTTGGACACCAACCGCTGCAGCCGCTCGGGAGCCTGCGGCCCGGCGGTCTTCACCTGCCCCATGTGGGAGACGTCGAAGACACCCACTGCGTTTCGCACGGCCTGGTGTTCCTGCTTGATGCCGACGTACTGGATCGGCATCTCCCATCCAGCGAAATCAACGATCTTGGCCCCCGCATTGACATGCGCTTCATACAGCGGCGTGCGACGCGGGCCGTGGTTCGATTCTTCAGTCACGCCCTCAGACTACACAGCAGGGGCGGTCGACTGAGATGCGTCACGCAACGACGAAGGGCCACCGTTATCGGCGGCCCTTCGGGTGGGAGGAGCTGCTCCGAGCTTTTCAGCTCGCTATTGGTGTGTTGGCCTCAACGGTCCTTGAGGAACGAGGGGATGTCGATCTCGTCGTCCGCGATCTCAAGCGACGAGCGTTGACGGTCGTCGAACGTCACGTCGCGCGTACGGGGCTCGGAACGCTCGCTGCGTTCTGAACGCTCGGTGCGCTCCGTGCGTGGGCTACGCGTAGTCGAGCTCTGGCCCGAACTGCGGCCGGGACGGACCGCACGCCCATGGTCGAATCCGGTTGCAATCACGGTGACGCGGACTTCATCGGCCATCGAATCGTCAACCACCGAACCGAAGATGATGTTCGAGTTCGGGTCGGCTGCGCTCTGTACGATCTCGGCTGCCTCGTTGATCTCGAACAGACCGAGGTCCTGGCCGCCCGTGATGTTCAGCAGAATGCCGGTGGCACCGTCCATCGACTCTTCCAGCAGCGGCGAAGAGATCGCCATCCGTGCGGCTTCCGAGGCGCGGTTCTCACCGGCCGACGAGCCGACGCCCATCAGCGCCGAGCCGGCCTCGTGCATGATCGTGCGCACGTCGGCGAAGTCGAGGTTGATGAGGCCCGGGATCGTGATCAGATCGGTTATGCCCTGAACGCCCTGCCGCAGCACGTTGTCGGCCTCGCGCAGCGCGTCCGTAAGGGTCGCGCGGCGCTCGACGACGCCGAGCAGCTTCTCGTTCGGGATCACGATCAGAGTGTCGACGTAGTCGCGCAGCTCATTGATGCCCTCCTGGGCCGAGCGGGCGCGCTGGGTGCCCTCGAATCCGAACGGGCGGGTGACTACGCCAACGGTCAACGCGCCGATCTCATTCTTGGCGATGTCGGCGATCACGGGCGCTGCACCGGTACCGGTGCCGCCGCCCTCGCCGGCGGTGACGAAGACCATGTCGGCGCCCTTCAGCGCCTCCTTGATGTCGTCACGCGATTCGGCCGCAGCGCCGCGACCGACGTTCGGGTCGGCGCCTGCGCCGAGCCCCTTGGTGAGGTCTGTGCCGATGTTCAGCTTGATGTCGGCGTCACACATCTGGAGCGCCTGAGCATCGGTGTTCGCGGCGATGAATTCGACGCCGCGGAGGCCCGCGTCAACCATCCGGTTGACCGCGTTGGTTCCGCCGCCGCCTACGCCGACGACTTTGATGACTGCGAGATAACTGCCGCTTTCCATGTGGGTATGTCCGACTCTCGATTTAACATTGAGTGTTTGGAGGACAAACGCTCTTTGCTTGAGTTTTGCACGTTAAGCGCTTATGCCGTGGGAAGTCAACGACATTGCTGCTCGCGCAACGTTCCTTGCAAAAGTGCGAACTCTCGACAATAGCGCGAGAGTATCGAAAATCCTCGCCTCACCCTCAACCTGAGGTTGAGGTCGTCCCGGAAGTCGTTTGTGTGCCTGTCGTTGGCGGGGTTGTGGTATTGGTCTGCGCGGTCGTCGAAGTGGAGCCGGCGGTACTTGCGGAGCTGCCCTGAGAGCCGGCGGTGGTAGTTGTGCCGGAGCCGCTGTGGCCGCTCGCGCAAGAGCTCGAGGACGGTGCGCCCGCCGCCGGGTGCTGGGGATCGACGACGTTGATGTAGCAGGCACCGGCCGAGCTCGAGTCATTCAGAATCGCGACCACAGCGTTCCATTTGCGCTGAAGCTGGGTCGCCGATCCGAAGTACACCTGGGGCCCGTTGCGGAGCTGCAGAACCACCCCGTGGGCGGCACCGGTGTAGCCGGCGCTCTTCACGTGCGGGAGGAATATGTAGGGCGCTGCCGCCAGTATCTGTAGAGCCGCGCGATTGCCGCTGCCGATCACGCGCCCGGCGCTGACCACGTAGTCGCCGGTGTGGCCGGACGGTTTCAGCAGCGGCAGCTTGGTCGACGGCGCGGAGCGCTGCGGGAGCACGTATCCGGCGCCGTCCACGATCTTGGTGTTCACGGTCGCGACCGGAATCCGTTCGACCACGTTGATCGTGATCGCATGCGAGCCGTGTGTGGTCGTGGTGATCGAACTCACGACGGGATAGGCGGCGACCGACTTCTCGAGCTTGGAGATGTCGAGGTTCAGCGTCGTCATCGTCAGTGCCTCCTGCGTGAGCGCGTTTCTGATGCGGCTGACATCGGGGCCGCTGAGGCCGGTGACGGTGACATGCTTGATCTTCACGAACGACGAGCCGCGATACCAGTACCAGCCGAGGAAGACGATGATCGCGAGGAAGATCGCGATGATCAGCGCCGTCGATTTCGAGAGCCTGCGGGGCATCAGTGGCGCCACTCCGCCGGCATCTGCACCGGACCGAGCGGCTGCACCTCGGGCTCCAGCTCGATCCCAAAGGTTCGCCTGACCTGCTCCCGTCCGGCCAGCATCAGCGCGATCACGTCGGCGGTGGTCGCGTCGCCGAAGTTCTCCACGAAGTTCGCGTGCTTGGCGCTGAAGCCGGCGCCCCCGACCCTCAGTCCGTGGCAGCCGGCCGCGTCAAGCAGCTGCCCTGCGGTGCGGCCCTGCGCGCGGGGATCGTCCGGGTTCTTGAAAGTCGAACCGAAGGTCTTGATCCCGGCGGGCTGCGAGGCCTTGCGCCGCTCGCGCAACTCGGCGAGCGTCGCCTTCACGGCGTCCGCCGGTGTCGGCGTGAGCTTGAAGCAGGCCATCGCCACGACCTCGCCCGGGCGCAGGTTGGAGCGGCGGTAGCTGAAGTCCAGCTGCTCCGGTGTCCGCCGGTGCAGGCCGTGGGCGTCCGCGATGTCGACCCAGGTGAGCACATCGGCCAGCGCTCCGTCGTAGGCGTTGGCGTTCATTTTCACCGCACCCCCGACCGTGCCCGGAATCGAGACTCCGAACTCGATTCCCGAAAGCCCGGCACGAGCTGCAGCAGCAGCGACCGTCGGCAGCCGCGCACCGCCGCCGCAGATGAAGCTCTCCGGATCGCGCTCCCCCTCCGGGTTGCGCGGATCGACACCGCCCTGATGGAAGCCCGTGAGTTCGTTGTCGAGCTTCAGCACGAGCCCGGGAACACCGCTGTCCGCCACCAGCAGGTTTGATCCTGAACCGACGACCCCGACGGAGAGCTCGCGTGCGGAAGCCCATGCCAGCAACGACTGCAGACGCGAGGTCGATCCCGGCCGTGCGAAATATTCGGCGTTGCCGCCGGTGCGGATCGTGGTCAGGCGCGCGAGCGGGTAGTCGGCGTGGACGCCGGTGGGCAGCTCAGCCGTCACGCGATCAGCTCGATCCCGACGGTGTTGATGTCGCCGGCGCCCATCACCAGGCAGAGGTCGCCGGCCCGCAATATGGCGGCGAGGTAAGCGCGGGTGTCGGCCAGGGTCGGCATCCACGCCACCTCGACGGTTGGCGCCGCGTCGGCGACTGCGGCGGCAACCAGGTGACCGTCGACGCCGGGAAAGTCGTGGGCCAGTTCCCGCGCGGGGTAGATGCCGGTCACCACCACGAGGTCGGCCGGGGCCAGCGCCTGTCCGAATTCGCGTGCGAGCGCGCGCGTGCGCGAGTAAAGGTGTGGCTGAAAGGCGATCACGAGCCGTGCTGGGTTGAGCGTGCGGGCACCGGCTACAGCGGCTGCGACCTTGGTCGGGTGATGTGCGTAATCGTCGTAGATCCAGGCGCCGCTGGCGGTCTGCCCGAGCCGCTCCATACGCCGTTTGGCGCCTGTGAACGAGCTGATTGCAGTTGCGGCCTGCTGCGGGTCGGCACCGGCGCTGACCGCGGCGGTCAGCGCACCGGCGGCGTTCACGGCGTTGTGCATGCCCGGGACCTGCAGCTGCACATCGTGACCGCGCCAGCTAAAGCGCGCGCCAGCAGGGTCGAGCTGTGGGTTGACGGCGTCGTACGGCAGCACCTCACCTGCGCCGGATGCAATCTCGAGCAGTTCCGGGCGGTCCCAGACCACAGCCGTGCGGGCGCGCCCGGTGAACTCGGCAAACGCCGCCTCGAGTTCAAGCCGCGAACGGTAGGTGGCGTGATGGTCGAGTTCTGAATTCGTGAAGACCGCGATCTCGGGGGTGTAGTTGAGGAACGAGCGGTCGGATTCGTCGGCCTCGACCACCATCCATTCGCCCTCCCCCCATGCCGCGTTCAGGCCGGTGTCGCGCAACTCTGCGCCGACGGCGTAGGCGGGGTCCATCCCGCAGACGCGCAGGATGTGCACGAGCATTGAGCTGGTGGTGGTCTTGCCGGCCGCTCCGGAGACTGCCAGGCAACGCTTCAGTGTGGTCAGCTGCGCCAGCAGCTCAGAGCGGTGCAGCTCTCCGCGGCCGCCGTGTTCGACGCTCGCGGCCACCCGCTCCGGGTTGTCAGCGGGGATCGCGCTGCTGTAGACGACTACCGCGGCCGGCGGCACGTTCGCAGCCGCGTGGCCGATCGACGGTTCGATCCCGGCTTCGCGCAGTAGGTGCGCGTAGGGGCCGTCCGCGCGGTCGGAGCCGCTCACCGTCGCGCCAAGGCGCTTGGCGATCAGCGCAAGTCCGCTCATGCTTGCACCGCCGATGCCGACGAAATGCAGTTTGCGCCCGCTCCAGTCCGGCGTAGCTGTGTCGCGGGCCGGCGTGGGTGCTGCCGAGTCTGTGTCTGGTCTGGCCTCGGGTGCCGAAAGTGCTGTCGGTTCTGGATCTGTGTTCAACGTGCGTACTCCAGAATCACCGTAGCGATGTCACTGGCCGCGTTCGGTCGCGCCAGCTCCGCGGCCGCCTCACCCATGCGTGCGAGCAGGCCGGGCTCGGTCAGCAGGGCGTTGACCTCCATCCAGAGCCGTGTGCCGTCCAGCTCCTTGTCGGGGATCATCAGCGCCGCGCCGTGTGCAACGAAATGCTCGGCGTTCGGGGTCTGGTGGTCCGAGGTCGCGTACGGGTAGGGGATCAGGATCGACGGTTTGCCGGCGGCGGCGATCTCCCAGATCGAGCCGCCCGAGCGGGCGATCACCAGATCGGCGGCGACCAGGGCATCCATGAACTCGTCGATGTAGCCCCGCAGGTCATAGTGCGCTCCCGGTGACTTCAGCTGCGGAAGGTCGCGCTCGCCGGCGGCGTGCAGTACGTGCACCTTGGTCGCGGCCCGGGCGGCGGCTGAATAGTCCGCGGAGAGCGGGTCCGGTGTGGGCAGCGGCTTTACGCCAGCGGCCACCGGTGCGCTGTCGAGATATGGGGTGGCGAGCGCCTCGAGTGCAGCCTCGTTGATCGAGCGTGCCCCCTGGGATCCGCCGAAGATCACGATGCAGGTCGCGTCGTCGGGCACACCGAAGCGCACCCGCGCGGCCGCCCGGTCGGTGGTTGCCGCCGGCACCGGGCGCCCGGTCACCAGAAACTTGGGTCCGTCGTGTCCCGGCAGCGGCAACGCTGTGCAGATGCGTTTGGCGAACGGCTGCAGGATGCGGTTGGCGAGTCCCAGATGGCTGTCGATCTCGCCCAGCACCAGCGGCACGCGAGCGCTCGCAGCGCCGAGTCCCGCGGGTATTGACACGTAGCCGCCGCCGCCGTAAACGGCATTGGCCGACAGCGACTTGATGATCTTGCGCGCTTGGACCACGGCCCCCGCATCCTGCATCGCGGCTTTCACGGCCGCCGGGGACGGCCGCCGTGGCACAGAGACGATCGGCAGCTGATGCAGTTCGTAGCCGGCTTGCGGAACCAGCTTGGTCTCGAGACGCGGTCCGCCGATGAAATGGACTTCAGCGCCCTCAGCCCGCAGCGCGTCGGCCACCGCCAGCGCCGGCACGACGTGCCCTGCGGTCCCGCCGGCGCCGATCACGATCCGTGTCATCGCTGTCCGCCTTGGTTGTTCGGTTCGTGTCGTCGTCCACCAGCCGCAGCTCCTTGGCGGCGGGACGTGCGATGCCCATCAGCAATCCGACGGCGCCCAGCATCACGATCAGGTTGGTGGGTGCGTAGGAGATGAACGGCAGCGGCACCCCTGTGAGTGGCGCAATCCCGAGCACCACGAAGATGTTGAGCAGTCCCTGAACCAGGATCAGCGAAGTTAGACCGCTGGCCAGCAGCTTGGTGTAGCGGGTCGCCGCGCGCCGCGCCGTGCGCAGCCCCGCGTAAGCGATCAGCCCGTAGAGGAAGACGATTCCGGCGATTCCGATGAGCCCCAGCTCCTCGCCGACAACGGCGAGGATGAAGTCGGTCTGCGCCTCCGGCAGCCAGAACGCCTGTTGGACGCCCTTGCCCAGGCCGACGCCGAAGATCCCGCCAGAGCCGATCGCGATCTGACCCTGAACTGATTGGAAGCCGTTGCCGCCGGCGACCGCGAACGGGTGCAGGAATGCGTCGAGCCGCGCGAGCTCATATGGGTGGCTGGCGATGAACAGCGCTCCCAGCAGCACCGCGCCGCCGAGGATCCGCCACATGTAGCGCGAGGGGAATCCGGCCGCGACCAGCATCGCCATCATCGTCAGGAACACGACCAGTGTGGTGCCGAGGTCCGGCTCGACCACGATCAGCAGGCAGGCGGGTGCGATCACCAGCGCCAGCGGAGCAAACGCCTGCTTGAACCCGCGGCTTATCCGCCGCTCGTTGTCGGCCAGGTAACGGGCGGCATACAGCACCAGCGCCACCTTCATCAGCTCTGAGGGCTGGAACTGGATTGGGCCGGCGCCGAACCAGCGGCGCGCGCCGTTGACGGAGATACCGATATGCGGCACCAGTACCAACAGTGTCAGCACGAACGAGGCGATCAGCAGCCAGCGGACCAGCCGCTCTGTGAGCAGTGAAAGCCCGCGGCTCTCCGCCAGCTTCATCACGGCGAGTCCAATCGCGGCGGCCACCAGGTACATGAAGAACTCGCTGGTGCCGTAGCCGCCGGAGGTGATGACCTCCTCCGAGGATGAGGCGCTGTAGACCATCACCGCGCCGAACGCGAGCAGACACAACGTCGCGGTCATCAGAATTCGGTGTTCCAGCGGGGGCGCAAGCCGACGCGTGGTCCGCGCTGCGCTGGCAGCGCCGGTCGCGCTCATCGCGGCGCCTCGCTCATCGCGACCACGAGCTCGCGAAACGCCTCGCCGCGGGCTTCGAAGTTCTGGAACTGGTCCCAACTCGCGCAGGCCGGCGACAGCAGCACCACCTCGCCGGGGCGCGCAGCTGACGCGGCCTGCCGGACCGCGGCCGCCAGCGTTCCGCAAGAATGGACTGGGATCGCGGAGCCGTCGAGCGCCGCGCCGATCAAGGGCGCATCTTCGCCGATCAGATAGACGGCAGCGCAGCGTTCGTCGATCGGGTCGCGCAATCCCGAGAAGTCCTGACCCTTGCCCTGGCCGCCGAGGATCAGGTGGACGCCTTGCCCGTAGGACTGCAGCGCTACCAGCGTCGAATCGACGTTAGTGGCCTTGGAGTCGTTCACGTAGCTGATGCCTTCGACCTCGGCAATTCGCTCCAGTCGGTGCTGCACACCGGCGAAGCTGCGCAGTCCCTGCGCGACCGCTTCCGGTGCGATCCCGCGTTCAAGGCAGACGGTCGCGGTGGCCATCGCGTTCTGCAGATTGTGCGCTCCGGGCAGCCGCAACTCGCTTGCGGCGATCAGCTCCTGCCCCTCCCAGACGAGCTTGCCGGAGTCGAGCCTCAGCTCCGAGTCCGGACGCGTGCCGAACCGCACCTGTCGCGCACCACCGCCGATTTTCACAACCATCTCATCAGGTAGAACAGCAGTGGCGTCGGACGTCTGGTTTGCGAAGACCTTGAGCTTGGCCGCGCGATACGCCTCGAAGGTGCCATGGCGGTCCAGGTGGTCTGGGCTGACGTTCAGCAGAACGGCCGCCTCTGGCGCGAACGCGAGCGTGTCTTCAAGCTGAAATGACGAGGCTTCGCAGACGACGGTGGCGCGCTGCTGAAGCGAGCCGATCAGCGTCGAAAGCGCGGTGCCGACGTTCCCGGCCACGGCCACGGGGAGTCCGGCAGTGCGATGCACATGCCCGATCCATTCGGTGGTGGTGGTCTTGCCGTTGGTGCCTGTCACTGCGATGAAGTCGTTGGTCAGCAGCCGCCAGGCGATCTCGAGCTCGCCCATCACCGGCCGGCCAGACGCGCGAAAGGCGACAACCAGCGGAGAAGACTGCGGAACGCCCGGACTCTTAACGAGCACCTCGGCGCTGGCGGCAAGCCGGTCGTCTGACGCTTGTAGATGAACTTCGACGCCGAGCTCGCGAAGCCTTTGCGCCGCCTCTACAAGTCCGGGCTTTTCGCTGCCGCCCGCGTCAGCACCGATCACGCGCTCGCCACGCAAGGCGAGCGCACGTGCGACCGCCTCCCCGGAGCGCGCGAGTCCGAGGACCAGGAACGGTCCACGCGGCAGTCGCGGCCGGGGACGGTCAGTGGACACTCTGCGATACCTGATAGAGCGTGAATCCGGCCGCTCCGAAGGCCGCTGCGACGATCCAGAAGCGCAGCATGATCTTGGTCTCTGACCACGCCTCCATCTCGAAGTGGTGGTGGATCGGCGCGATCTTGAACACGCGCCGGTGGAAGTAGCGGAACGAGAACACCTGAATCAGAACCGACAGCGCTTCGATCACGAACAATCCGCCGATCACGACCAGGATCAGCTCGGTGTCGGTCATGATCGCGAGACCCGCGATCGCGCCACCGAGCAGGAACGACCCGGTGTCGCCCATGAACACGCTCGCGGGGAAGCTGTTGAACCAGAGGAAGCCGATACAGGCTCCGGCGAGGCACCCGGCCACGAGCTCGAGGTCGTGGTCGCCGGGAGTCACGAACGTGATCCCGAGGTAGGCAAGCAATGCGATCGCGGACGCCCCGGCACAGAGGCCGTCGAGCCCGTCGGTGAGGTTTACACCGTTGGTGGTTCCCGCCACGACCAGGTAGACGACGACCACGAAGAACGGACCGAAGTCGATGTGGGCGTGGAATGGCGCCAGCGAAACGTCCGAAGAGACGTGTGCGAAATGCGTGGCCACGTACCAGAGTCCGACCGAGACCAGCACCGTCGAAATCAGCTTGGTGCGGCCGCGCAGCCCCAGCGAGCGCTTCTTGAAGATCTTCAGGTAGTCGTCGACGAAGCCGATTACCGCGCACGCGACCGCGCAGAGGAAGACGCCCATCGATTTCCAGTCATGCGTGGACAGCACCAGGTAAGGGACCGCGAACGAGATCATGATGATGATCCCGCCCATGGTCGGGGTTCCCGCCTTCTGCTGGTGGCCCTTGAGGTCCTCGCGGATGTTCTGACCGAACGAACGATTGCGCAGGAAGGTGATGAACTTCGGGCTCAGGAACAGGCACATCACCAGCGCGACCGAGCTCGAGATGAGCACGCGGCCGGCGTCGGAGTGCGGCTCGATCGTGATGACCGGACCGATCAGGTAGGCGAATGGGCTGAGGTTCATGCCTCACCGCCGGAGCGGAGCCGGTCGCAGACCTGCTTCAGTGCGACCCCCAACGAGCCCTTCACCAGCACCACGTCGCCCTCGCGCAGCAGCGTCGGCACCAGCTCGGCCGCCTCGCCGGCATTCCGCACGTGATGATTCTCGCCGTTGAAGACATCGTTCATATTTGCGGCCAGCGGACCGACTGTGACGAGCACGTCAGCACAGTCGTCTGCGACCTGTGCAACTTCCATGTGAAATTGTCGGGGCCCCCGGCCCCAGTTCGAGCATGTCGCCGAGCACCGCGACCCTACGCGCCGGGGGTCCCGGCCGGACCACCGGCGCGCCTGGCGGTGAGGTCAAGTTCTCCCAGGGCTGCGCGCATCGAGGTCGGGTTACCGTTGTAGGAACCGTCCAGCAGCAGAACTCCGGAGTCGAGCGTGAGCAGCTGGCCGCGACCGGGTGTGAGCTCGAGCTCCACCCGTCCTCGCGCCGTGACGCCGACCGCCCGGGCCGCTGCAACAGCAGCCAGCAGATTGGAGCGCATGTAGGTCTGCGTGAAGCTGACCTCGAGCGTCAGCTCTTCACCCGCCAGGTGGATCGTGACCGTGTCGTCGGTCTCGGAGATCAGCTTCACGTCGCCGCCTGGGCCGAACGTGACCAATTTCAGGTCGTCGCGCAGATATGGCGCCAGCAGTGGCTCGTCCTCGGGAACGATCGCGGTCCCGCCCGCCGGCAATGCGGCCAGGAGCTCGGCTTTGGCGGCGGCGATGTTCTCGATCGTGCCGAGCAGTTCCAGGTGCACCGGGCCGATCCCGACGATCACACCGACGTCGGGCTCGGCGATGGCCGCCAATTCGGCGATCTGTCCGGCGCCGCGCATTCCCATTTCAAGCACCAGCACCTCGGTGTCGGCCGGGGCCGCGAGGATCTGCAGCGGCAGCCCGATCTCGGTGTTGAGGTTGGCGCGGGTCGCGACGGTGCGGCGTTGGGGTCGCAGGATCGCGCTGAGCAGGTCCTTGGTGGAGGTCTTGCCGGTGGATCCGGTCACGCCGATGACCTGCGCCGGAAGTTCGCGGCGCCAGGCGCGCGCCAGCTGCTGCAATGCGGCCAGCGGGTCGGCGGCGGCGATCACAGTTCCAGTCTGCGCGGGCCGCTGTTCCCACGCACTCGCGGCCAGCTGCTCCGCGTACTCGGTCGAGGTCAGTACCCCCCAGGCGCCGTTCTGCAGCGCTGCGGCGGCGTAGGCACCGCCGTGCGTGTGCTCGCCCGGCAGCCCCACGAACAGGGCGCCAGGTCCAGCATCGGCTGAGCTGATGACCACACGGTCGGGTCCCCCCGCCGCCTGCCCATCGGCAGCTGGTGTCGGCGCGTGGAGCAGCTGCGCACCGGCATTGTGCGCTACTTGCTGAGCATCCCAGCGCTTCATCGATGACCCAGGTTATTCGTGTGCGTGGACGCCACGGCTCAGATCAGCGCGCTCGGAGCGCTTCGCGGGTGACCTGGACGTCGTCGAACGGGAGCTTTTGCCCGCCCCCGAACTCCTGCCCCTGCTCATGCCCCTTGCCGGCGATCACGACGATATCCCCGGCCTCAGCGCCGTTGACCGCCTGCGCGATCGCGAGCCGACGATCGACCTCATGCTCGACATCAACGCCGGTTCCCACCAGCACCTCATCGATAATCGCGGCGGGGTCCTCCGAACGTGGGTTGTCGGAGGTGACGATCACCCGGTCGGCGAGGCGTCGCGCGATCTCGCCCATCATCGGGCGCTTGGTGCGGTCGCGGTCGCCACCGCACCCGAACACCACGTGGACGCGGTTGTCGGTCAACCGCCGCGCCGCCGCGAGCACGTTCTCGAGCGAGTCGGGCGTATGCGCGTAGTCGACGACCACCGCAAAGTCCTGACCCTCATCGACCGTCTCGAAGCGTCCCGGCACCTGACCGGCGGTCCGGATCGCCTCGAGCGCGGTCTCGATCGGTACGCCCAGTACGTTCACGGCCGCCAACGCACCCAGCACGTTGTAGACGTTGAAGCGGCCACGCAGCGGCGAGCTGACCTCGTAGCTGCCGCCGGGAGCGGTGAGCGTGAAGCTCGAGCCGTCGAGCTCGTTGCGCACGTTTGTGGCGCGATAATCGGCAGCCTCGTCGTCGAGCGCGAAGGTGAGCTTGCCGCGGATCGCCGGGTCAGCGGCAAGCCGAGCGCCGTAGGAGTCGTCCGCGTTGATGATCGCGTGCTGCGGACGCAGCTCCGTGAAGAGCTTGCGCTTGGCCTGAAAGTACTCCTCCATCGTCGGATGGAAGTCAAGGTGGTCCTGGGTGAGGTTGGTGAAGATTCCGGCCGCGAAATGGACGCCGTCGACGCGTGCAAGCTGGAGCGCGTGCGATGAGACCTCCATCACGCAGTCGCTGTCGCCGCCGTCGAGCATGTCGCTGAATGCCAGCTGAAGCTCAATCGCCTCAGCGGTGGTGCGCTTGACCTCGTGCTCGGTTCGGGCAATCACGTTCTTGACGGTTCCGAGCAGGCCACTCTGACGCCCGGCGGCTTCGAGCAGTGCACGCACCAGGTAGGCGGTCGTGGTCTTGCCGTTGGTGCCGGTCACCCCCGTCACCTGCAGCGTGGCAGTCGGGTCCCCGTAGAAGGTGGCAGCGGCGCCGGCCATTGCGGCGCGGACGTTGTCGACCCTGATTTGCGGGACCGCGATGCCGTCCAGGTGATGATCCACGACCACCGCCGCGGCCCCGCGAGCAACGGCGTCGGCTGCGAACTCGTGACCGTCGGTTGTGAACCCACGGACGCAGAAAAACAAGGCTCCTGGAGTCACGGCGCGGTTGTCGAATGCCAACGAGCGGATCTCGACGCCAGCGGCTGCCTCAGGGAAGATTATGTCTAGCTGCATCGCCCTCAGCCTAGTAGATGCCATATCGCGCGGAATCACCGCGGGCCTGCAGATCGGTGTGATCTCGGGTCGAACCAGACAGGCATCCAGCCGGCGTGGCGTAGCCCTTGGGCGAGCCGGCGAGGACGCCGTTTGGCGCGGGTTTCCGGCTCACAGGCCGTTGGCGCTCGGGGCGTTCCAGACCGACTTCGGGCAGGGGTTCGGACATGGGTTGATACCCATGTGCGGGACGGCCCAGCCAACGATCTTCTGGAACGCGGGACCGGCCACTGACCCGCCGTAGATGCCGCCCGTCTGTGGGCGATCGACGATCACGGCGACCAGCAGCTTCGGCTTGCTTGCAGGGACCATCCCGATGAACGAGGCGACGTATTGGGTGTCGGAGTAGTGGCCGTTCAGGAACACGTTCGCGGTTCCGGTCTTGCCGGCGATGTCATAGCCGGGGATCGCGTCCTGGGCGGCCGTGCCCTGGTCGGTCAGCACACCACGCAGCATGCTGCGGACCTCTGACGCCGTCGTGGTCGAGATGATGCGGCGCCCCGTGGGCTCCGTCGCCTTTTTTCCACCGACCGAGTCGATCACCTGCGGAGTGCGGAGCACGCCACCGTCCGCGATCGTGTCGTACATCTGCACCATCTGCATCGGGGTGACGTCCTCACCCTGTCCGAACGGGGCGTTGTACATCAGCAGCGGATCGGTCACGAGGTCGCGCTCGGGATGGACGATGCCCTGGTTCTCGCCGGCGAGCTGGACCCCGGTGGGAGTTCCGAAGCCGAACTTCCGGACCCAGCCGTAGAAGCGGGCCGGCTGCAGCTTCTGGCCGATCAGATCAGCGCCGATGTTGCTCGAGTACTTCAGGATCTGACCCGGCGTGTAGGTCAGGTATCCGTGGGTCTCAGCGTCGCTGATCGTGTGCCCGTAGACCGACAGGTATGGCGGAATGTTGATCTTGGTCGACGGGGTGATCACACCGTCCTGCAGCGCGCCCGCGACCGTGACCGGCTTGAACGTCGAGCCCGGCTCATAGTCGAACGAGACCGCCATGTCATCGCTCGCGGCCAGCCGGCCGTAGCTGCCGTGGACGTCGGCGGCGGTGATGTGGTTGGAGTTCATCTCCGGGTAGTTCCCGAGCGCCAGCACCTGATCGGTCTGCGGGTCGGTGACGATCGCCGTGGCGCCAAGCGGGTTATAGGTCTTCGCGACCCACTGCAGCACGCTCTGGACCTCGGATTGGAGCGGGACCGAGATCGTCAGCTTCAGGCTCTTGCCAGGGGTCATCGCCTTGGTGTTGTCAACAGAGATCGCCTGACCGGTCGCGTCACGAACGATCTTGCGGCTGCCGGAGCTGCCCCGAAGCTGCTTGTTGAAGTAGGCCTCGAGCCCGGCGACGCCGCTTCCGTTGGCGTTCACCCAGCCGAGAATTGAAGAGGCCAGCGTGTTGTTCGGGTAGATGCGTTTGGTCGTGGGATAGTCGTTGATCCCGTTGATGTTGAGCGCCATCACCTTCTCCGCGGTCACTGACGGGGTTTGAGTCGTCAATACCACGTAGCCGCTGTTGGGTTTGGTGAGTTTGGTCAGCAGCGCCTGCTGGTTGATGTGCAGCAGCCTGGTGAGCTGCTTGGCGGCCGTCGCCGGGTTGCCCTTTGCGATCAGGTAGGGGTCGGCGACGATCTCGTCGGTGGCGACGCTGATCGCCAGCGGGTCGCCGTTGCGGTCCGTGATCTCGCCGCGCTGGGCCGGGATCGGCACATTCAGGATGTGTTCTTCAGATGCCGCGGCGCTTAGCGCTCCGGCGCGGAAGGTCCCCAGATAAGCGGCGCGGGCGACACCGACGATCAGCAGCAGCGCGAACAGGCCGAACAGCAGGCCGACCCGTTTATCAATGAGGTCGACACTGCGGCGACGGCGTGACTGGGATTTCGGCATCTGCGACTACGAGCTGGTGCGGGCGTTACGGGGCCGGGGTTGTGGCACCGGTAGCGTTGACCGTACTCGTCGTCCCGGTCGTCAGCTGTGCGTCCGAGGCCTGGCGGTTGGCGAGATTGGTCTCGAATGCGGCTGGGTTGGGGCGCGTGATCGACTGGATCGCGCGCATCACGCTATGGCTCGCGTTGTGGCTCAGGAACATCGTGTCGGTCGGGCTGGGGGCGCGCATGCCGCCCTTCTGTTCGGCATAGCGTGCGATCCGGTCCGGGTTCTCGAGTTCCGACAGCTTGGCCTGCTCCATTGCGTTGGCAGCCTGCAGTTGGGCGGCCGTCTGGACCGCGGCACCGGTCTTGGTTCCCAGCTTCAGCACCTCGACCCGCATCGCGACGACGCTGACGAGCATGATCCCGAAGATCGCGATCCAGAGGCGGCTGCGGATGATGCGGTCAAGCTGCTGCGAGGCTCTCACGCGGCTCACATGCGGCATCCGGATCGACGGCCGGTGCACGCGCGGAAGGCTCACGGCGGGGCGTTTCAGGTGCGGCCGTTTGACGTGCGGGTGCGGCAGCGCGATCCCCGTGTGCACGCCGGTTGGGATCGTGAACATGTCGGTGTTCATCCGTGGCATGCGGCGGCGCGGCGACGCCATCGTCAGTGGCCGCGGCGTCGACGCCGAGGCTGAGGCTGTGGCGCGGCGTGCGGGCTTGGCGATCCCGCGGCGTTGCTCGGGACCGAGTACGCGTTCAAACGCGCTGGTCTCACTGCTCGGGGTGGGATGCAGCTCGCGCCGCTTACGCACGGGACGCTGATCTGTCACCCGGAACTCGTCGACGTACTTTGCAGCTGAGGGTGCGGACCGGCGGGGTGCGGCGGACCTGGTGTTCCCGGAGCTTGCGGCATCCTTGCTGCGGCTCTTGCGCTCCCGCCCGGCGGCGGTCGCTGCTGCTGGCGACATCAGTACGTCTCCTTTACGAGTGCTGTAGTGGCTTGCGGCACGGGGTCTCAGAGCTTTCGTGCCACGCGCAGGTGCGCGGACTTCGATCGTGGATTGGACTCGGCTTCCTCGGCTGTCGGGGAAACCGCCCGGCGCGTGAGCAGCTCCGCCTCTGGCTCGTGGCCGCAGACGCAGATCGGGAGTTCAGGCGGGCAAATGCAACCCCGCGCAAGATCTGCCAGGAATCGCTTCACGGGCCGATCCTCGAGTGACTGAAAGCTGATGACTCCGAGGCGCCCACCCGGGCTCAGCAGCTCCCAGGCCAGCGGCAGTGCTGCGTCGAGCTGGCCGAGTTCGTCGTTCACCGTAACTCTGAGCGCCTGGAAGCTGCGTTTGGCGGGGTGGCCGCCGGCGAACTGTGCCGGGACCGGGATCGCGGTCTTGATCACATCGACGAGTTGCTGCGTGGACTCGATCGCGCCGCGCTGGCGGGCGCGGCCGATCGCGCGGGCGATCTGACGGGCGTAACGCTCCTCGCCGTATTCGCGGAGGATCTTGGCGATCTGGCCCTCGTCCCATTCGTTCACGATGGTCGCCGCCGTGAGCTCCTGTGAGGGGTCCATGCGCATGTCGAGTGGAGCGTCATAGGAGTACGAGAAGCCGCGCTCCCAGGTGTCGATCTGCATCGACGACATGCCCAGGTCCATATAGATCATGTCGGCGCTCGCGCCCTCGTCGGCAAGCGTTGCAAGGCCGGTCACGAAATCGCCGGCGACGAATCGGGTCTCGCAGTCAACCTCGTCGGCGAGCCCGGCAAAGCTGCGCGCGGCCAGCGGGTCGCGGTCCAGTCCGATCAGTTCGCCGCCGTGACCGAGCCGCTCGGCCACCATGCGTGCGTGTCCAGCGGCGCCGACCGTGCAGTCGACCGCGACCTCACCGGGCTGGGGATCCAGCAGCCGGAGCAGCTCCTCTGCAAGTACCGGTACGTGCGGTGTAGTCATGTCAATCAACGCTGTCAAAGCTCGCCGCAATCTCGGGGAGTCGCGCCAACAGCGACTCGTTATAGGCCGCGTGGGCGGCCCTGTCCCAGACCTCCAAAAACTGCCCAGAGCCGGTGATCACTACTTCCTTGGTGAGCCCCGCGTAGTCACGGGCCGGCGCTGGAATCATCAGCCGGTGTGCTGAGTCCGGCTCGATGTCCCACGAGTTGCCGTAGAGCGCGTGCTGCAGTGCGCGCGCCTTGGCCGAAATCGGGTTCAGCCCCTTGAGCGCCTCCTGCGCGAATGCGTCGTAGTCGGCCGCAGGCCACACCGACAGTGAGCAGGCGCCACTGTCCCCGACCGCAGGAGAGAGTGTGAGCACGACGCCGGCGGCGAGTGGAGCGCGGTACTTAGCCGGAACTGTGAGCCGGCTCTTCGCGTCTAGCGCGTATTCAAAGGTTCCGCGGAAGTTCAAGGCAGTGGGGAGCTCGGGAAGAAATAGAGGCCCGGGTGGCTGGGTGGGAGGAGCCCTGCCACCCGGGTCTCTCATGCATGCGTACCCCACTTTAACCCACTTTCCCCCACTCTGCAACCCAATTCCCACTTTCTCCCCCACTTTTCCGACCGCGCGCGTCGCCGGCAGCCAAAAGCTCAGGATTTGCAGGTATTTATGGCGTGAGCTTGCAGCACGGGCCAGCTGGCTCGCGCTGCAACTGGGCGTGCGTATGGCCGTTTTGCAACGGTCGACGCAGCTTTAGGGTGTTTCCGTCCGGCGCGTGTGTAGGAAAGTGGGGCGCCGTGCAGTCGGCTCCTGTGGCAGGCCGCGACGCGGCGCCGATGCCCGCCGCCGCGCTAGGCCGCCTGCCGCCGGACCGGACGCGGGCGCGCTACGCCGCGTGCGCGATCGGGACCAGCTCAGCTACCTCGGCGACCTCCGTCGCTTGCTCAAGCGAGGTCGCATTCACCAGCTTGTAACCCTGGCCCCACACATTCACGATGTAGCCGAGTCCGACTGCCCGTAGCTTGCGCCGTAGACGCGAGACGTGCGAGTCGAGCGTGCGCGTGCTGGCACGTGGGACGGTTTCCCGTGACCATCCCCAGATCAGCAGCAGGATCTCCTCGCGCGTGAACATTCGGGTGGGCTCCGTGGCGAGTGTGTGCAGCAGCGCGAACTCAGTGCTTGAGAGTCGCAGTCGCTGTCCACCCACCCACGCCTGGCGCGCGACCGCATCCAGTTCCAGCGGCCCCACCCGCAGCCGCGCACGTCGCGATCCGCGAGTCTGCCTTCGCAGCAGCGCGCCCACGCGCGCGCGTAGTTCCATGTATGCGAACGGCGCCGTCACGTAGTCGTCACAGCCGGCGTCGAGTGCCCTGATGCAGGCCAGGTCGTCGCGCTCGGCCGCGGTGACGATGATTGGCATATCCGGGTCGAGGTGCTCGCCGGCCGCCAAACGACGCAGCGGCGCGGCACCTGAACGAATCTCCGCAACCAGGGCCGTCCCGGGGCCACTGACCAGCGAAGCGTCGACGACCAGTGCAGCGACTCGTGTCGCCAGCAAGCTCGTCATCGCCGTTGCGGCGCTCGGAGCGGTCAGCACGTCGAAGCCGTCGGCGCCGAAGTTCGCGGCCGTCAGATCGCGGCGGGAGCGGTCCGCGTCGGCGACCAGCAGCCGCACACAACCGTCGTTTGCAGGGGTATTTGTTCCGGTATCAGCGAGTTCCGCGGCGTCGGTGAGATCCGCGGCGCGCTTCAGTTCCAGTGAGATGACAGCGTCCATGCTTAAAAGAGGCGCGAGCGGGGGTAGATTGACCCCCCGTGTGTCGAAATTTTTCCGGGCGGGGAACGTCGCGTCACGGCCTGTCGGGAGGGCCTCGCGGGCTCTCTATACCACGCCGCGGGTCGTGCAACATCACTTTCAGGGGTGCCGCCAGGCAGGAGTCCCGCATAAGATCCCGACGGCATGTTTCGACGCGGTAACTACTCATCAGGGGAAGACTTCGTACTCGAGTACGGAGATCTCAGATTCACTTTCAACGAGCGCGACTTTGCGGAGCGCTGCGAGCAGGCCGCCCGGCGGCTGGGTTTCATCGGCGATGCGATTGCCGAAGAAGAGGCCGAGGACCTGATCAATCTGGTCGTCAACGGTGAGGTGATCGATCCCGCGTCCGCCCTCGGTGAGCACGTGAACGATTGCTGGCCGGAGCTCGTAGGACCGTCCGATCGCTCGCTCGTGCATTGGATGCGGCGGCTGATCTTCCGCGGCGCCTGGCTCGACCAGCGCGTGAAAGAGGGCGAGCTTGACGTGATCTTCGACTCCGACGCGGGGTCGTTCGTCTACATCCAGCCGGACCGCGGCGGCGAGCGGATCGAGCTCGCACCTGAGCCCAACTGGGGTCGGGTCGCTTACGTTCGACGCTGACGGGGCTCCGACTCGGCCCCGCATGGAGCCGCTGCATCTGAAAACGGTGCCTGACCCATGTTCAGAGGAACTTCTTCGGCGCCGCAAAGCAACGGGCGCCGCCGCACCCTACCCTCATCGTGGTGAAACCGCGAGTATGGGTCGTGATCCCCACTTACAACGAGGCCGAGAACATCGGTCCGTTGCTTCGCGCGGTCGCTGATCAACTCGAGCAGTTGGTGCCCGGGGACTACCGGCTACTGGTGGTCGACGACAACTCTCCGGATGGCACCGGTTCGATCGCTGAGAACTTCGCCTCTGATCTGCCGGTCGTGGAAGTCCTGCATCGTCCCACCAAGAGCGGTCTCGGTAAGGCTTACATGGAAGGGTTTCAGTACGCGCTTGCGCGGGAAGCCGACTTGGTGATCCAGATGGACGCCGACTTCTCTCACGACCCCAGCTATCTTGGCGCCTTGCTGGCCGGCGCCGAATCCCACGATCTGGTCCTCGGGTCGCGCTATGTACCCGGCGGAGGGGTCCGTCGCTGGGGGCCGCTACGACGTTTGATCAGCTGGGCCGGGAGCGCCTACGCACGGATCATGCTGAGCGTCTCGATCCACGATCTCACCGGCGGCTTCAAGTGCCTGCACCGCAGGGTCCTCGAGCAGATCGACCTCGGCGCTCTGCAGGCCGACGGCTACGTGTTCCAGATCGAGGTCACCTACCGGGCGTTGCAGGCCGGCTTCAGCGTGCTCGAGGTTCCTATCGTGTTCGTTGACAGGACCGCTGGCAAGAGCAAAATGTCTTGGCGGATCGCTGCTGAAGCGATCCTACTCGTGCCAAGGATGCGGCGATCTCGCTCCCGCACCCTCACAGGAGCGAAGAACTGACCACCAACGTAGCTGCACAGCTGACGACCAGACGGGTAGAGCGGTCAAGGATTGACCCTCCGTATCTGCGCGCCCTAGGCGCGCTGATAACGCTGCCAGTGCTAGCGCTGCTGATGTGCGTCGCTGCGACCAAGACGAACTCGGTACTCCCCCAGTCGGTGCGTCCGATCCCGTCCTGGATGGCCGGACCGTACCACTACATCGGTTTCAGGCTTCACGCCAGCGAGATGATCGCGGCGACGTTCCTGATGTTCATGGCGTACTGGGTGTCGGTGCGCAACGCCGGACGTTTCTCCGCGCGCCAGATCCTGATCGCAATCGCGGTGTTTAACCTCGTGGTGCTGCTCGGACCGCCGCTGGTCTCCACCGACGTGTTCAGCTACCAGGCCTACGCGAAGATGTTCGCGAGCTACGGAACGAACCCATACCTGCACGGGCCGGTGGCGATCCAGCCCGACACGATCTATTCGTTCATCGGCGAGCGCTGGATCAACACGCCGAGCGTGTACGGACCACTGTTCACGTTGATGAGCGGCATCTGGGCAAACGCGTCGCTGGCCACCAGCCTCTATATCTACAAGGCCGTGGCGGCCCTGGCGACGGTGGGCACGATCTGGCTGCTGTGGAAGTCCGCGATCCTGCGCGGGATCGATCCGGTGAAGTCCGTCGCGCTCTTCGGCTTGAACCCGCTGGTGGTGCTCTACGGCGTCGGTGGCGGGCACAACGACCTGTTGATGCTGTTGTTCATGACCGCCGCGATGTACGCCCTGCTGCGCGGCTACGAGCGCACCAGTGGCGCGCTCTCGGTCGCGTCCGTCGCGATCAAGCTGACCGGCGGAGTACTACTGCCTTTCATGTTGGTCGCAAAGATCGGCAACGACGGCAAACGCCTGCGCTTGAAGGTGCTGGTGGGAGCCGTGGCGGCCGCGATCGTGATCGCGGCCGCAGGCTTCGCCGTGTTCGGAACGGGGATGCTGCACATCACCAACACGCTCTCCAGCGTCCAGGATCGTGGCGGCTGGCAATCGATCCCCGGGCTCGTGTTCACGTTGCTGCGGGTGCCGGTCACGCACGCCGGCACGTTGGCGTTCGGGGCGCTGTTCGTGCTGATCTGCGGATGGCTGCTGTGGCGCGTCTACCGCGGCCGCATGGACTGGATCGAAGGGGCCGCCTGGGCCACCGTGGCACTGCTGCTGAACGCGGGAGCCGTGCAGCCCTGGTATATCTCGTGGCTGCTGCCGATGATCGCGCTCTGTCGCGGACGCTGGCTGTGGCGCTGGGCGATCGCGGTGACGGTGCTGGTCGGGCTGCTGACGTGTCTGCAGTTCATCCCCAAGGGGCTCCCGTTCCTTGGGATCGTGACGCTCGGAACGTCGAACCCGTAGCCGCCGCCTGGGACTATCGGGCTACCGGTACGCCGGAGCCTAACCGCCCGCCGGGTTGGGCCCGACCGAGCGGTTCACGTCGTCCTCGATCCCCGTCCAACGCGCCGGAGCGGTGGGATCGTCACCAGCTGCGGCAATGTCCTCCGCGCAGGTGCCGGTTGTCCCCGCTGTCCCGGCGTCCCCGGTTGGCCCCGTGGCCTCGGCGGTCCCGGTGGTTCCCTCGAGCGTTTCGACACGCCTGGCCATCGCTTTCAGCGCATCCGCGATCGGATCCGGGAGATGTACCCAGTCGGCGTCAGGGCCTTCAGGTCTGCGGCCCTCGACGCGCACCGGATGGCCGGGAATCCCGACCACGGTCGAGTTCGGCGGAACGTCGTGGATTACCACTGTGTTGGCACCGATCTTGGAGCCATGACCGACCACGATCGGTCCCAGCAGCTTGGCTCCCGACCCGATCGTGACGTTGTCCTGGATCGTCGGGTGACGCTTACCGGTCGCGAAGCCGGTGCCGCCGAGCGTGACACCCTGGTAGATCGTCACGTCAGTGCCGATCCAAGCTGTCTCGCCGATCACGACGCCCATGCCGTGGTCAATGAACAGGCACGGACCGATGTCGGCGCCCGGGTGAATCTCGATCCCGGTGACCGATCGCGCCACCGCCGAGATCACCCGCGGCAGGACCGGAACACCGCGCCTGTACATGAAGTGCGCGATTCGGAACGCCAGTAGCGCCTGCACGCCGGGCCAGGTCAACAAAATCTCGAAGACGCTGACGGTCGCAGCCGCCGGGTCACGCTCGCGCGCGGCGGTGACCGAGCAACGGACCTCGCGGCGAATTGAGTTCAACAGGCTCATGGACCGAACCAGGGCAGTGAGATGTAGCGCTCGCCGGAGTCGGGCAGGATCACGGCTATGCGCGCGTGTTTGAACTCCTCACGTGCGGCCAGTATCTGCGCTCCATGCACGGCGGCGCCAGCGGAGATCCCGGCCAGCACGCCCTCGCGGCGGGCCAGCTGCTGGGCGGTCTGCACCGCGTCATCGTCGTCGACGGTCAGCACCTCGTCGAGGATCTCACGGTTCAGCACGCTCGGGACGAACCCCGCGCCGATGCCCTGGATCCTGTGCGGGCCGGCTGGCCGACCCGACAGCACCGCGGAGCTCGACGGCTCCACCGCGACGATGCGGCAGTCGGGGTTGCGCTCCTTCAGGTATTCGCCGATCCCGGTGATCGTCCCGCCGGTACCGACGCCAGCCACAAAAACGTCGATGCGCCCGCCCATCGCGTCCCACAGCTCCGGTGCGGTCGTGCGTCGATGGGCCTCTGGGTTGGCCGGGTTTGAGAACTGATCGGGCAGGAATACGTCGTCGCGACGCGCCATCGCCTGGGCGGCGGCGACGGCCTCGTTCATCCCGCCGAGTGATTCGGTGATCTCAAACCGGGCCCCGTACAGGGCCAGCAGTCGTTCGCGTTCGCGGCTCATTCCCTGTGGCAGCGTCAGCACCAATTCGTATCCCTTGGCGGCGCATACGAAGGCGAGCGCGATCCCGGTGTTGCCGCTTGTCGCCTCGACGATTGTGGTGCGGTGGGGCTCGATCCGACCCTCCTGCTCCGCCGCCTCAATCATCGCGAGCCCGATTCGGTCCTTGACCGAGCCACCCGGGTTGAAGTACTCGAGCTTGGCGAAGATCTCCGCTTCGGAGCCCTCGGGCACCATCCGCGTGAGCTGAACCATCGGTGTCCCGCCGATGTGAGCGGCCACGGTTATCGGGATCTCAGTCACGCCGGTCATGGTCAGATGAAGTACATCTGCGCGCCGGCGGCGCGCGCTTCGTGTTCGGCCACGTCCGCGATCGTCTGCTCGGCCAGCACCTCACGTGCGGCTTGCGCCGCCCGCGCGAAGATCCCCGTGGCATCCTGACCGACCGGCCCATCAAGCAGCTCGACCACCTCCAATACGGTGATCTGCGAGGCCGGCCTGGCGAAGCTGTAGCCGCCCTTCACCCCGCGCTGTGAGCGCAGCAGCCCAGCCCTGCGCAGGGTCGCGAACAGCTGTTCCAGAAACTGCGCGGGAATCTCGCCACGCCGCGCGAGCTCCCCGATCGGCACCGGCTCGCTGTCACCGAAACGGTGGAGCTCGGTCAGCGCCCGCACCGCGTACGGAGATTTGCTGGTAATTGACAGCATTGCGGAGAGGATAACGTGGCAATAGGCGCTTGCCGTCGTTGCTGGCCTCCAAGCCAGCAACGACGAACCCACGTCGTCAGCGCGCGAGTGCGGCGTCGATGCGTCTCAGCGCCTCGTCCTTACCGAGTACTGCCACGGTGTCGAAGATCCCCGGGGAAATCGTCGTGCCTGCGAGCGCCACGCGCACGGGCTGGTAAACGCGGCCCGGCTTCAGCGCGCGGCGTTCAACAACCTCACCGAGGCGCTTTTCGAGCTCTTCGACGGTAAATGGGTCGGTGGCGGCGATCGCTTCGCGCGCATCGGCCAGGATCTCCCGCCCGTCGCCTTTGGCGATCACCTTGTCGTAGGCCTTCTGGTCGTCTGCGGGGCCGTCGAAGAAGAAGCCGCTGAGCGGCCAGAAGTCCGCGAGTGTCTGGATCTTCTCGCGGCTGATCTCGACCGCCGGCCTCAGCCCGGTGCGGCCGGTGTAGGCCTCGAGCCGCTCGGTCAATTCGTCGACGCTGAGCTCCCGCAGATACTGGCCGTTGAAGTTACGCAGCTTGTCCTCGTCGAACACCGCCGGGCTCTTGGAGACTCGGTCGAGCCGGAACAGCTCGGCCATCTCCTCCATCGTGAAGATCTCGCGGTCGGCGGCGAAGCCGGTCCCGAGCAACGCGATGTAGTTGTTCACGGCCTCGGGCAGATAGCCCTTGTCGCGCAGCTCTTGAACTGAGGCGGCGCCGTGGCGCTTGGAGAGCTTCTTGCCGTCGGGGCCGTGCAGCAGCGGCAGGTGCGCGTACAGCGGCGGGGTCGCATCGAGCGCGTCGAACACGAGGATTTGTTTGGGCGTGTTGGAGATGTGGTCCTCGCCACGAACGACGTGCGTGATGCCGGCGTCGAGGTCGTCAATCGCGACCGCGAAGTTGTAGAGCACCGATCCGTCCGCACGTGCGATCACCGGATCGTCCATGTTCGCGTTGGGGAAGCTGACCTCGCCGCGGACCGCGTCGGTGAAGCTGGTGTGGCCGCTATCGGGGACGCGCAGGCGCACCGCGCCGGCGCTCTCGGGCGTTCCGCGGTATCCCTTGTCGGCGCCGTGCTCGGCCTTGTAGGCCTTGACGTCGTCGCCGGTGGCGTTGCTGTAGTAGGCGTGGCCGCTTTCCAGCAGCTGCTGCAGCGCTTGTTGGTGGCGTGGTGTGTTGCCGACCTGGCTGATCGGCCCTTCATCCCACTGCAGTCCGAGCCAGGTCAGCGCGTCGAGGATCTGCGCCACGTTCTCCTCGGTCGAGCGGGCGCGGTCGGTATCTTCGATGCGGAGCACGAACGCGTTCGGGGTGCTGTCGCCCTCCTGCGCCGGTCCGTGTGCCAGCAGCCAGTTGTAGAGAGCCGCGCGGGCGCCGCCGATATGCAGCGCCCCTGTGGGTGATGGAGCAAAACGAACACGCATGATTGGACTCAGGATGACAGTCGGGAACCCGCGATGCTGATCGGGGCACACGTCTCCCCCGCCGGCGGCTTGTACAAGGCTGCGGAGCGCGGAGGTGCGATCGGCGCCGATGCGATCCAGATCTTCAACCAGTCCCCGCGCATGTGGCGGCCAACCGCTTACGGAGAAGAGGACTTCGCGCGGTTCCGTGAGGCCGCGAGCGAAAACGGCATCAACGCGGTGCTGATCCATGCCGTGTATCTGCTCAACTGCGCCTCCGATGATCCCGAGATCCGGGAGAAGTCGCTGGCCTCGCTGACGCAGTCGTTGCGCGTTGGCGATGCGATCGAGGCGACCGGCGTCGTGCTACATCCGGGGTCGGCCAAGGGCGGTCACGTTGGTGAGGCGATCGCGCGCGCCGGCGAGGTGATCGGCGAGGCGCTGGCCGAATCAGATCACTGCGGTCTGCACCTCGAGGACACCGCCGGAGCCGGGGGTACGCTCGGACGCTCGTTTGAGGAACTGGGGGCGCTGATCGAAGCCGGCGGCAGTTCTGAGCGCCTCGGGATGTGTCTCGACTCCTGCCACCTGTATGCCTCCGGCTATGACATCCGTACGCGGGAGGGCCTCGACGAGACGCTCACGCAGTGCGACGCCGCGGTTGGACTGGATCGGCTGCACTCGATCCACCTGAACGACTCGCTGAGCACGTTCGGATCCAACCGCGACCGGCACGCTCCGCCCGGTGAGGGTGAGCTCGGCTTGGACGGGCTCGCGGTCTTCCTCTCGGAGCCGCGGTTCGACGACATGCCGGTGGTCTGGGAGACCGGCAGCGACGAGGGCCGCATCACCGCGGACGACATCACGATGGCGCGCGAGTTGCGCGCGCGGGGGCAGGCAGAGCGCGACGCCGGCTGACAGAGCGCCGCTAGCTAACAGCGCCCCGCTAGCTACCAGAGCCCCGCTGATTCACAGAGCGCCGCTGGCTGAGCTCACACCCGTCGGCGAATCCCAATCAGCACTGGCTATTACGGATCGCCGGCGGTAGCATCCAGAACCGGCGCAGATGTGGTCCAAAAACTGAGACGCCGGGGGTCAAATCACCATGCGGAGCTCGTGGAGATCGGTTGGAGCAGCGCGTCGGTCGCTGCACTTTTTCGTGGGCGTGGCAGCCACGCTCGTAGTCTGTGCGTGTGTCGGCAGCGCGGCGACGGCGCCGGCCACCTTCGTGCGTGCCCAATGGCATGCGCAGATGACACGGCTGGCGGTACCAACGCGCGGATGTTTCGCCGGTAGCTACCCCAATGTCGCTTGGCATCGCGTCGCGTGCCACAAGGCGCCGAAGATCCCATTTGCTCCGACGTCAGCGCGGGAGCAGGTCGGCGCCGGAAACGACTTTGTGGCGCAGGTCAAGTCAGGAACGATCAAGACCGCTACCGGGTCGTTCCCATACGTTTCTCCGGGTTCAACCGAGAAGGGCCAGACCGCTGGGACCGGACCGCAGCGGGCCAACGATTTCTCACTCCAGCTGAACTCCAACTTCGCGACTGACCCGGCAGCCTGTTCGGGTGCGGCGGATCCAGGCTCCTGCCAGGGGTGGCAGCAATTTGTATACGCCACCGGTTATGGCGTGTTCATGCAGTACTGGCTGATCGCCTACAACACAACCTGCCCGGCCGGTTGGTACAGCTACAGCCCACCGAATGAAACCGACTGTTACACCAACTCGTCAGCGGCGGGTATCAAGGGCGCGCCGCCGAGCATCGCCAAGCTCAAGAGCGTGTCACTCACCGGGACTGCCAGCAGGGGCGGCAATGATTCGGTGAAGCTCGAGTACAACAGCACCCACGTCAGTGCCGTCGGCGCCGACAGCCTCGTCGATCTGGCAAGCACCTGGACCGATGCTGAATTCGCAATCCTCGGCAACGGCAGCGGCGGTCAGGCCAACTTCAGTTCCGGAACGAAGCTATACGTGAAGACCGCGATCAACAACGGCGCGACCGCTTCGCCGAGCTGTGTGCGGACGGGCTATACGGCCGAGACCAACAATCTCAGCTTCGCGAAGGCGCCGGCACTCACAGCCGGGCCCGTGCCGTCAATTGAAAGTCAGCAGACGAGCGCCGGCGGTACAGCAGGCTGCGCCGTCGCCGGCCAGAAGGATACGGTCACGGTCACCAACCCGAGCAAACAGACCTCGACGGTTGGTCACTCGGTGAAGCTCACGCTTCACGGCAGCGACAACGCCTCCGGACAGACGCTGAAATGGTCGGCAACCGGACTGCCATCCGGTCTGACGATTTCGTCCTCGACGGGCCGCATAACGGGCAAGCCCAAGCGGGCGGGAACCTCAAGCGTGAAGGTCACCGCAAAGGACACGACCGGCGCCAAAGGCTCCGCCAGTTTCAGCTGGGTGGTTCGCTCCTAGCGGCGGCCGGTTACAACACGGTTGCAGCTCGGCTGAGGCCGAGCTTGTAGGGTTGGAGCTGTGACAGGTGTGAATAGCTCAGATGGTGCGTCCGAGGCAAACGGCGCGCCCGCCGACGCCCTGGTCGTCTTCGGTATCACCGGAGACCTGGCCCGCAAAATGACCCTCCGCTCGCTCTATCGACTTGAGCGCCGCGGGCTACTGAAAGTCCCAGTCATCGGTGTTGCGGGTGACGACTGGACCGTCGATCAGTTGATCGAACGTGCCCGCGTCGCTCTGAACGAGACCGGCGAACCGATCGACGAGTCGGTGTTCAAGCGCTTCAGCCAGCGCCTGCGATACGTCGGCGGCGACTTCGGTGACGCAGCCACCTATCAGCGGGTCGGGAAAGCGCTCGGCGGCGCCACCAACCCCACCTTCTACCTCGAGATCCCGCCTTCCCTGTTCGCGCGGGTCGTCGCCGGACTGGCGAACGTCGGCCTGCTTTCCCACGGTCAGCGAGTCGTTGTGGAGAAGCCGTTTGGTCACGACCTCGCCTCTGCACGCGCGCTGGCTGCAGACCTGCACAAGTACATCCGTGAGTCGCAGCTGTTCCGGATCGACCACTACCTCGGCAAGATGGGCTTGCACGAGATCCTGTATCTGCGCTTCGCGAACACGATGCTCGAGCCAGTCTGGAACCGCAACTACGTCTCGTCGGTCCAGATCACGATGGCCGAGTCCGTCGGCGTTGAGGACCGCGGTCACTTCTACGACCCGGTCGGCGCGCTGCGGGACGTGGTCGTCAATCACCTGTTGCAGCTGCTCGCCGAGGTCGCGATGGAGCCGCCGGCAGGCGGCGATGCGGCCACGCTCAAGGACGCCAAATATGCGGTGCTCCGTTCGATCAGCGACGCCGACCCCGAACACTACGTGCGTGGCCAGTACGACGGCTATCGCAAGATCCCAGGCGTGGAGCCGGATTCGCAAACCGAGACCTATGCGGCGCTGAGGCTGGAGGTAGACAACTGGCGCTGGGCCGGCGTCCCGTTCTTCCTGCGCACCGGCAAACGGCTGCCGGCCAAGGCCACCGAGGTGCGTCTGGTCATGCACCATCCGCCGCGGCTGGCGTTTATCCCCAGCGGAAGCCGCCGCCCGGAGCCGAGCCAGATCGTGATCAAGCTCGACCCCGGCACCGGCATCCAGGTGATCCTCGACGCCAAGCGCGCCGACCGCCCCGTGGCCCAAGCGATCCATCTCGACATGGAGTTCGCCCAGCAGGGCGGCGAGGCTGCCACCCCCTACGAGGTGCTGCTCGACGCCGCGTTGCGGGGAGACACCACCGATTTCACCCGCCAGGACCAGGTTGAGGAGAGCTGGCGGATAGTGCAGCCGCTGCTGGACAATCCACCAGCGGTGATCCCCTACGAGCCCGGCACCTGGGGCCCTGAGGCCGGAACCCGCCTATGCACCCATTTCGGTGGCTGGCGCGGGCCGTGGCTGCCCGGCGAGAACTCGTAGCCGGCCAAGTCGGCGGTCGGGTCAGGCGGCGTTGGGCAGCAGCGCCGAACCGAGCAGCTGATTCAGCTCGGCCTGCAGACCCGCGGTCCGTTGGACCTTGAAGTCATCGCCGAGCAGCAGCTCACGCGTGCGCTCGGAGCACTTCAGCTCGATCAGCACCGGAGACTCCCCCGGGAAGCTGTGCAGCACGTCACGCAGGTCCTCGATCACGTCCGGGAGCAGCGCGGCGGCATCAAGCCGCACCCGTATTAAATCTGGAGCGATGATCTTCGCGGCCTCGACCGCGGCGGCTTCGATCTCCTCTTCGGATGGCTCAAACACGTCGATCGACGAGACCAGCATCGAACTGCGGCCACCGTCCTTGTGCTCGACCCGGCCCTTGACCAGCACCACGCGGTCGTTCTCGACCAGCTCCCCAGCCTCTTCGAGCACGTCGGAGAACAGCACCAGCTCGATCATTCCGCTGATGTCCTCGAGGTTGGCGAAGGCCATCGGATCGCCCTTCTTGGTGCGCAGCCGCTTGATCTGGCTGAGCATCCCGCCCAGTGTCACGCGATCCCCGTCGCGCAGCGTCTCGCGCACAGCACCGAGCTCCGAATCGGTGTTCACGCGCAAGGCTGCAGACAGCGCCTTCAGCGGATGCGCGGAGACGAACAGCCCAATCGACTCCTTCTCCATCGCGAGTAGTTCCTTCTGGTCGAACTCCTCGTCTGGAACCGGCGCGTGGCTCGGTTTCGTGGCGGCCGGTTCGGCGTCGCCGCCCATCAGGTCGAAGATCGAACCCTGCCCGATCTGAGCGTCCTGTTGCGCCTTGGCGCCGACGCTCTGGGCCTGCTCGAGCACCGCCAGCATGCCCATCCGGGTGTCGCCTGTCGAGGCGAACGCCCCGCACTTGATCAGGGCCTCGATCGCCTTCTTGTTCACCGAACGGCTGTCGATGCGCTCGCAGAAGTCGAAGATGTTGGTGAACGGCTCATCGGTCCGTGCTGCCTTGATCGCCTCAACCGCGGCGTAGCCGCAGCCCTTCACCGCGTCGAGCCCGAAGCGGATGTTGCCGTCGACGACAACGAACTCGTGGTCGGAGAGATTCACGTCCGGCGGCAGGATCTCGATTCCCATCTGCTCGGCCTGCGAGACGAAGAACGGGACCTTGTCCTTGGTGTCCATCACTGACGAGATCAGAGCCGCCATGTACTCGGCCGGGTAGTTGGCCCGCAGCCATGCGGTGCGGTAGGAAATCAGCGCGTAACACGCAGCGTGGCTCTTGTTAAAGCTGTAGTCTGCTGCCTTCTCGTTGGTGGTCCAGATCCATTCGATCGTGTCCTCGGAGGTGCCGGACTTGCGGCAGCCCTCAACGAACTCGGGCTTCAGGGCCGCCATCGCCTCACGGTTCTTCTTGCCGATCGCCTTGCGCAGGTCGTCTGCCTTGGCGCCGCTGAAGCCCGCCATCTCACGCGAGATGATCATCGCCTGCTCCTGGTAGATGATCACCCCCTTGGTCGACTCGAGGATCGGTCGCAGGCGCGGATCTCGGTACTCGATCGAGTCCGGATCGCGCTTGCCGCGCGCATAGGTCGGGATCGAGTCCATCGCGCCGGGCCGGTAGAGCGCACCAAGCGCCACCAAGTCGTCGAACTCGGTCGGTTGCACGCGCTTGAGCGCCTCGCGGAAGCCTTCGGACTCAAATTGGAAGACGCCGACAGATTCCCCGCGGGCGAGCATCTCGTAGGTCTTCTGATCGTCGAGCGGCAGTGCCGACATATCGGGCCGCTCACCGGTGGAACGCTCGATGATGTCCAGCGCGTCCTCGATCACGTCGAGGTTCCGCAGCCCGAGGAAGTCCATCTTCAGCAGGCCCATCTCTTCGACCGGCTTCATCGAGAACTGCGTCACCTGGCGGTAGACCTTCTGGCCGTTCTCGTCCTTCTTGTTGGAGTCGGCCAGCTGCACTGGCACGAGGTCGGTCAGCGGCTGCGGAGCGATCACCACCGCGGCGGCGTGGATCGACGAGTTGCGGACGGTTCCCTCGAGACCGCGGGCGGTGTCGATGATCTTGCGAACGTCGGCGTCCCTGGCGACCTCGGCCGCGAGCGGCTGCCCCTCCGCCAGACAGTCGGCGAACTTCGGTGCCCGGCCCTGCTCGGGGTCCGGGATCATCTTCGAGAGGCGGTCACCGAGCGCATACGGATAACCGAGTACCCGGGCCGCGTCACGCGTCGCCGCGCGCGGGAACATCTTGCCGAAGGTGATGATCTGGGCCACGGCGTTAGCGCCGTATTTCTCGGTGACGTACTGGATCGTGCGCTCACGTCCGCGCACCGAGAAGTCGACATCGATGTCCGGCATCGACACACGCTCCGGGTTCAGGAAGCGCTCGAACAGCAGGTCGTACTTGAGCGGGTCCAGATCGGTGATGCGGGTCGTGTATGCGACCAGCGAGCCGGCGGCCGAGCCACGCCCGGGTCCGACCGGAATCCCGTTGTCCCGCGACCACTTGATGAAGTCCCAGACGATCAGGAAGTATCCGGAGTACCCCATCCGCTCGATCACGCCAAGCTCGTACTCAGCGCGCTCCACGGCCGCGGCAGGGATCGGGTCGCCGTAGCGCTCGGCCAGTCCTTCGAACACCAGCTGGCGCAGGTACTCGGACTCCACCATCCCTCCGGGGCAGTCGAAGCGCGGGATCAGCTGCTTTCCGAGCTCGATCTCGACGTCGCAGCGCTCGGCAATGTCGAGCGTGGTCTGTACCGCTTCGGGCCACTCACCGAACTTGTCCCACATCTCGTCGCTGGAGCGCAGGTAGAACTCGTTGGTGGAGAAGCTCATGCGCTTGGGGTCGGACAGCAGCGACCCGGTCTGTACGCACAGCAGCGCTTCGTGGCTGTCGTAATCCTCTGCGGCCAGGTAGTGCACGTCGCCGGTGCCGACGATTGGGCGGCCGAACTCGCGCGCGAATCGAATGATCTGCTCGTTCGCCTTGTCCTGCTCCGGGATCCCGTTCTTCTGAACCTCGAAGTAGACGTTCTCAGGGCCGAAGATCTGGATCAGCTGGTCGGCCTCGGCGTGCGCTTCCTTGAGCTTGTCGTCGACGATCCGGGAAACGAAGCGCGAGGCCAGGCAACCGGTGAGCGCGATGATCCCCTCGCCGTGTTCAGCCATCAACTCCGCGTCGACGGTGGGACGCCCTGACTGGAGCCCGTCGAGGAAGCCGCGCGAGCAGAGCTTCACCAGGTTGCGGTAGCCGACGGCGTTCTCGGCCAGCAGCGTCAGGTGATAGCGCTTCTTACGCTGCTTGTGGTCATCGGTGACGTAGACCTCGCAGCCCTGGATCGGTTTGATCCCGTGTTTGCGGCAGGCCTTGTAGAGCTCAACGGCGCCGTTCATCACGCCGTGATCGGTGATCGCGAGTGCCGGCTGACCGTAGGCCGCGGCACGTTCGGCGAGCTTGTCAATCTTCGGTTGGCCGTCCAACAGCGAGTATTCGCTGTGGACGTGGAGGTGCGCGCATGAGCCTGACATCGGACGTCCAGCATAAGCGTCGCTTCGGATGTCGCCAGCGGCTAATCCGGTGATCCGCGATGCCCGCGCGCATGCTTCCCGCAAACTGCGACAAGCGCTTCTACGAACTACTTATTAACGTGACCGCAACATTCTGCTTAGACTCGGTGTTGTTGTTCTGAACACTCACTACGGGGAGCCATGGGACCGTCACTCGACCCGCCAGGTTGGGGCGGGTCTTTTTTGCCAGGCGGCTCCTACACCGACAACAGACCAAGTACAGGTGACCCTATGGCCGAAGACCGAACTGAGAACTCCATTAACAGCGGGCTGAGCCGTCGCCAGACGCTTGCCGGCGCCGCCGGCCTGATCGCCGCCGGGGCCGGGCTCGGACTCGCGCGGGCCGGATCTGCACAGGCGGCCACCTCCCATGAGTCCTCCGGCTTCCTGGTCGACTCGATTCAGACCAGCGGCGCCCCCAGTGTGGGGCTGAAGCCGGCCGTTCAGAACTTCGTCACCCGCCCGACGCTGAAGCCGCCGGTCATGAAGGTCACCAACTACGCCAGCGACCCGTGGAACGGCCTGCCGCCTTACATCGCGCTGACTCCGAAGACGATCCTTCCCGAGACCGGCGTCCAGAGCGGCCCGATGGTGATGGACACGCAGGGCAACCTGGTCTGGTACTGGCCGACCAAGGGCGTCGCATTCGACTGCCAGGTCCAGAGCTACAACGGCAGCGAGGCGCTGACCTACTGGAGCGGCAACCCAGGCGGCGGCGTCGGCCGGGGCACCGTGTACATCCAGAACGAGCACTACGGCACGATCCGCAACATCGCCGCCGAGCAGGACGTCCAGATCGACCTGCACGAGCACAACATCACCCCCAGCGGCACGATCCTGCTGACCGCCTACAGCCAGTTTCGCCAGGATGCGACCAAGTTCGGCGGCGCCAAGAACCAGCTGATCTGGAACTGCCACGTGTACGAGGTCAACATCAAGACCGGCAAGCTCGTGTGGGATTGGAACGCAGCCCATCATGTCGGCCTCGATGAGAGCTATCAGCCGTGCCCGCCCAAGGCGGCCAACACTCCGTGGGACTTCTTCCACATGAACGCGGTTTCGGTCGATCCGACTGACGGCAACATCATCGTTTCGAGCCGTGACTGCTGGACGGTCTACAAGATCAACAAGAAGACCTATGACGTCATGTGGCGGATGGGCGGCAAGAAGTCCGACTTCAGCTTCGGCTCGGGCTCGACCTTCGCCTGGCAGCACCACGCTCGCCGCCTGAGCGCGACGCAGATGACGCTGTTCAACAACGACGCGACGATCACGGTCCAATCCGGGCGCCGGTCGGCGGGTCTGCTGCTGAACATCAACGAGACGGCCAAGACCGTCAGCCTCGGGACCGCGTTCGAGCACCCTGCGGGCTTCATCGCCAATACCCAGGGAAGCGTGCAGCTGCTGCCGAGCGGCGGGGCGTTTGTGTGCTGGGGCGCGCAGCCGTATATGTCGCTGCACGACGCGACCGGAGCCGTCACCTCGGTGATCGAGTTCCCGCAGAACATGAACACCTATCGGGCGTTCCTGGTCGACTGGCCGTTCAAGTCCGGCGCGGTACCGACTGTGAAGGTGCAGACCGGCGCCAACGGCGGGACCGTGGTGTGGGCCAGCTTCAACGGGGTAGCCGGCGTCGCGGCCTGGCGGATCTACGCCGGCAACAGCTCCAGCGCCTTGTCAAACATTGGCTGGCAGCCCGCGACCGGGTTCGAAACCGCGGTCGTGGTCAATTCCGACGCCAGCTATTTCCAGGCGGTTGCGCTGGACGCAAACAACGACGTCCTCGGCAAGTCGCCGGTGACCAAGGCCTAGCGCGGAGCCGACTCGCCGTTCACAAGCTGTGGCTGGCTTGCCGGCCAGCCACAGCTACACTCGCCCCTGACAGCCCGACACAGCTGCCTATGAGTGACGAGCACCGACAGGACTCTAAGATCAGCCGGCGCCAGACGCTGCTGGGCGCCGGCGGTTTGCTGGTGGCCGCGGCGGCGGGAGTTGCCGGCTACGAGCTGAACGACAAGCCGCCTCGAACCGTCGTTCAAACGCGAACCGTCGAGGTTCCCGAGGAGGCGGCCGAGCCCTCCAGCGACGTGCTCCACGCCCGCGGCGGGGTGCAGCACTTCGTTACGCGCCCGGACCTGCGTCCACCGACGATCACGCTGAGCCACTTCGACTACGACGCTGTGGCCGACATGCCGGAGTTCATCGCGCTCGGAATCAGCACCATCAAGTCGGCGCCCGCCGCTCAGGACGGGCCGATGGTGATCGACAAACACGGGCGCCTGATCTACTTCCAGCCCTACGCCCACCCCGCGTTTGACACCAACGTCCAGATCTATCGGGGCAAGCCTACGCTGACCTACTGGACCGGCGAGGTGATCGACGGGCACGGTGAAGGCACCGCGCGGGTGCTCGATGAGGGCTATGGCGAGTTCATCACCATCCCGCAACTGCAGAACATGCGCCCGGATCTGCACGAGTTGCAGCTGACCACGCGCGGCACCGCATACATCACCGCCTATAGCTGGGAGCCCGCGAACCTCACTGCGGTCGGCGGCGCGGCGCAGGGACACGTGATCAACGGGTACGTGTACGAGGTCGACCTGGCCACCCGCAAGGTTGTGTGGTCGTGGAACGCCTACGAGCACGTTGGACTTGAGGAAAGCTATGTCGCGGCGCCGCAGTCCGCTGCGGTCGGGTATGACTACTTCCATGTCAATTCGGTCGCCGACACTCCCGACGGTCACGTTCTGATCTCGGGCCGTAGCTGCTGTTGCCTCTACAAGGTGAACCGCCAGACCGGCAGGATCATCTGGCGGATGCACGGCAAGCAATCCGATTTCGAGGTTGGGCCGGGGGCGGGTTTCCGCTTCCAACACCACGCTCGCGATTTGGGCGGCGGCCGCATGACCGTTTTCGACAACGCCTCGATGAATCCGCTGAAGCCCGGTGTCCGCTCTCGCGGGCTGCTCCTGAACGTCGACGAGCCCGCGCGTCAGGTGACGCTGACGCAGGCCTACGAGCACCCTGCCGCGTTTATCTCGATGACGCAGGGCAGCGTGCAGCAGCTGAGCGACCAGACCGTATTCGTCGGCTGGGGCTCGCAGCCGTATTTCTCGTTGTTCACGCAGGACGGACAGCTGATCGTCGATGGCCAACTGCCGCAGGGCGTGCGTTCCTATCGCGCGTTCGCAGTCGACTGGACGGGCAAGCCGGATCCCTCACCGACGGCGGTGGTGCGGCCCGCGAGCACCGGCGGGTTCGTGATCTTTGTCAGCTGGAACGGCGCGACCCGCGTCCATCGTTGGGTGGTGCTGGCCGGCGAGAGCGACGACAAGCTCAGTGAGATCGGCTCGCAGCCGTGGACCGGCTTCGAGACCGCGATCGTGGTCGGCTCAAAGGGTCCGAAGTTCAGGGTCGTCGCCGTCGACCGGGACGGCAACGTACTCGGACGTTCTGCGGTGATCTGAGCCCGATCAGGCCGGATCGTCGCCCGGCTCGGGCTCCAACGGTGGCGTTTCCTCGCGCAGCCGCTCGAGCGCGGCGTCGAGTCGTTCGGGTGCGACATCTTCGCCCTGCTGATCTGGCTCGGGTGGAGGCGGCGAGGCGGGCTCCTCCGGAGCCCGAAAGCGCCGCCGCAGCTTGTCCAGAAACCGTGGCAGTTCTGCGGCCCGCCTGTGGTAGCGACGCTCGCCGGCGCTGGCCGGCTAGCTCGCGCCCCCGGATTCGCCCTCGTGACGGACCTGCCACGCCATCCGTGACTGCAGCGACCAGAGCTCGATGAAGCCCGGTGAGGCCTCCTGCTTGAAGATCCCGCCGGACTCGCTGAAGCTCGCGAGCTGCGAGTCGTAGACGGCGTAGGGCGATTCGCGGGTCACGACCTTGGCCGATCCCTTGAACAGCTTTACGCCGATCTTGCCGGTCACCTGCGCGTTGGCAGCATCCATATAGGCGTCGAGGTCGGTGCGCAGCGGCTCCCACCAGAGCCCCGCGTAAACCAGGTAGGCCCACTTCTGGTCGAGCATCGTCTTGAACTGGTTCTGATGGATGGTGCCCACCAGGCGTTCCAATTCGGCGTGCGCGGGCAGCAGGATCGCTGCGGCGGGGACCTCGTAGATGTCACGGACCTTGAGCCCGACAATGCGGTCCTCGATATGGTCGACGATCCCGACGCCGTGCTTGCAGCCGAGGCGGCCAAGCTCCTCGATCAGCTCTACCAGCCTCATCGGCTCGCCGTTGAGGCCGGTCGGGAGCCCGTGTTCGAATTCGATCTCGACGAGCTCGGACTCATCCGGCGCCTCCTCGGGGCGGGTCACGAGCTGGAACACGTCGTCCTGGGGTGCGACCGTGAGGTCCTCGATCCAGCGGCCCTCGCTGGATCGGCCCCAGAGGTTGTCGTCGATCGAATATGGCGCCTGCTCTGAGCCGCCCTTCACCGGGATCCCGTTCTCGCGCGCGTATTTGACCTCTTCATCGCGGCCCATCTTCCAGCTACGCACGGGCGCGATCACCTTCAGCTCGGGGGCGAGCGTCGCGATCGTCGCTTCGATCCGTACCTGGTCGTTGCCCTTGCCGGTGCAGCCGTGCGCGATCGTGTCGCAGCCGCTCTGACGGGCGTACTCGACCGCAAGTTTCGCGATCAGCGGGCGCCCCAGTGAGGTGAACAGCGGGTACCCGAGCCCGTAGATTGCGTTGGCCTTGATCGCCGGTGCCAGGTAATCACGCGCGAACTCTTCGCGGGCGTCGACCACGAACGCGTCGACGGCGCCGATCTGGCGTGCCTTGCCTTTGACCACCTCGTAATCCTCGCCCGGCTGCCCCAGGTTGACGGTCAGCGCCACGACCTCGGCGTCGTACTCGTCCTGGATCCACTTCAGCATCACGCTGGTATCGAGCCCGCCGCTGTAGAGCAGCAGCACGCGGTGGACATCGGCGTGGTCCGCCAGGTACGTCGCCGTCCTGACCTGGGTGTTCTCGTTAGGCATTGTTCGAGAGGTTATCTGGGGGTGTCTCGCCGCGCAGGCGGGCGTCGATCTCGCGCCACAGCGCCTCGTATGCAAGCGCCGCGGGACTTTCTGGGGCAAACAGATGCACCGGGTTGCGCTCCTCCCCCATGTTCTCGACCTCCGTGGCCGACGGGACTGCTGCGCCCAGGACGGTCAGTTCTTTGATCTCGCGCAGCCGCGCCATCGTCTGCAGGTGCAGCGGACGGGTGACGTCGGCCATCGAGAAGAACGCGAGGATCTCGGTCGCATCGGTCCCGGATCCGACCTTGCCGCGGAGCGAGAGGTCGGTCAGCTGCTCGTAGGTACGGGACGAGAGCGTTGCCGGTATCACCGGCACAAGCAGCGCGTCGGAGGCCTCGAACACGGATTCTGAAACGAGGCTGATCGAGGGCGCGCAGTCGAAAAAGATGTAGTCGTAGTCGCGTTTCAGCGGCGACAGCACTTTCCCCAGCTGCTTGGCGGGTTTCTTGAACTGGTCGAGCGCGAGGTCCAGGTGCCGGTAGGAGAAGTCGGCCGGCAGCAGATCAAGATTCGGGTGGTCCGTTTCCTTGATGTGGTCAGCGGCGCTGCGTCGACGTCTCAGCAATCCGCGGCCGCCGCCTTTGACCTTTGGCTTCACCCGGAACAGATACGTGGAAGCCGCCTGCGGGTCGAGATCCCAGAGCAGCGTCCGATATCCCGCGCGGGAGCTCAGGTACGCGAGGTTGACCGCGGCCGAGGTCTTACCGACCCCGCCTTTGATGTTGTAGGTCGCGAGGACCTTGGTGCTCTGTGTGTCGGTCATTTGCGGTTGATCGATGGTCGCCGGCGTCAGGCCCTGAAGGTGTCGTGCACGAGTTCGAGCTGCGCCGGGGCGGCGAAAGTCTCGAAGCTGGCGGCGAACTCGGAGCGGGCTTGAGCTGCATCGGCCTCAAGCTGTTGTACCAGCACGCCAAGCGTCATCAGCGCCTGGGCGCCGTCCGGTTCGCGCATGACCTCGGGCGCGAGCTGCTTGAGCACGTGCACCTGCACATCTCGGTCCTGGTGGCGTCCGAGCACGTCCTGCAGGCCCTTCAGCGCCTTCACCATCGGCTTGACGACCTCAGGGTCGTAGAGCGGGGTGCCGAACAGCTCGAGCAGGTACCGCAGCTCCTTGCCGCGCTTGCGTAGCTGGTGATAGTCATGCGGGTCTGTGTCCGGGCCGATCGCGCGGCCCATTTTCACCATACGCCGGTGAACCTTGCGGATCCGTGCCGAAGCGAGCTCGGTGATCGGGGTGTTCGCGTCGGGGCGGTCCGACTCGTCCTCGAGCACAAGCACCTCGAGCAAGCCGGCCCACCAATCGTGCAGCTCGTTGGCGCGCGTGCTCTCAAGCTGACGGTCCATTTCGGCCCGGGCCTGCTCGTGGCGGCGACCGATCACCAGCTTCAACGGTTCCAGGTGCTCGCGCGTCTCGGCCGGCAGCACCTCGGTGAGCTCGTCGAACTCGAGCATCCACACGTCAAGATCTCGGGTTGGGCCAGTCACCTCCTGCAGCCACCGCAACTCCGTGCGCACATACTCCAGATCGTCCGGGGAGAACACTCCCGGCATCTCCTTGAGCACGGAGCGGCTGCGGCGGACGGCGACTCGGTAGTCGTGCAGGAACTCGGTGTCGGTGTTGGCAATCGTCCCGGCGAGATTCAAGTCCATGATGAGCAGCTGACGTCGCAGCACGCGCGCAACCACGACGTCGCCGCGTTCGTCGGGTGACATCCGCACGGCGACACTGATGTTCACCCCTCCGGGCGTGCCGCCGCTGGCTCTGACCGCCTCGTCGATCAGCGGCTCCGGCGCTGCGCGCAGCTCGTCGGAGCGCTCGAGCAGCTCGCGGACCTTGCCGAGTTCGCGGTCGTAGCCGCGCAGTCCAGTGACGCGAATGCGAGCCGGGAGCTCGATCAGGGTCGGTGGCGCGCTTTGAAGGGGGCCGGCCGCCGGTGGTTGAACATGGGCCCGCGGCTGAACGTCGGGCTGGCGTTGAACGTCGGCCTGCGGTTGAATGTCGGGCTGCCGTTGAACGTCCCCCGGCTGCAGCTCGTCGGCTTCTAGCGGCCCGTTGGCATCCGGCTCGGCGTCCGTACCGGCCGCGGGCTGGACGATCACTGTCGAGGTCTCGATGTTCACTCGTGCAATCGTCTTCTCAAGCCCGTCGAGCACGTTCACGGTCTGCGTGCGTGTCTCGACCTCGGCCTGCGGGATCAGCGCGCGAATTCCCGTGAGCTCAGCGATCGTCTGCGCGGCGCGGAGGCGAGGCTCTTCGCTGCCTTCGAGGTCCGCAACGTGGTAGATGCCGCCTTCCTGCCAGACGACCCTGTCGGCGCCCCTCACGAGTCCGTCGAACGTGTCGTAGTAGACCCGGGTGCAGGTATGCGGCTGCACCTGCTCGGTCCGGAACCACACGCGCAGCGCAGCCTGTACGGCTTCTACCGGCGGTCGGTCATTAGAGATCAGCTCGCCGTTTGCCATTGACTTCGTTATCAAATCAAAAACCGCGGCCAGACCCCACTGGTGCTATTTCAGCAAGGTCGAGTTGCCTGCCAGGCGCATTCTGGCCGTGGTTGTCGGGCCGACATAGCGCTCCCAGGATTCCATTTGTGACCGTCGCCGTAGGCAGCTCCGGAGACCATAACTCGACCGTCGCGTGCGGTGGAGGTGGGACGGGTCGAGTTAGGCGGCTCCAGCGACCATAAGTCGACCCGGGGACTGCTGGGGGTGGCGCTCGGTCGACTTATGGCTCGGGGTGGCGTTCGGTCGATCTATGGCTGGGAGAGCGAGGGTGTGATGGGTCGTTGTTGGCGGGCGCCGCGCGGTTGACTGGCTGGGGATCTCGCGCGGACGCGCGAGATGAGGTGCTCGCGCGCAGTGCGATCGGCCCGCGGCCAAGGAGCGTCAGGCGAGGACCGCGAGGCGGGAGACGGCTTCGTCGATCTGTTGCTCTGTGACGATCAGCGGTGGTTCAAACCGCAGGATCGAGGGCGCTGGCGCGTTCAGAACCAGGCGCTGCTCGGTCAGCGCGCGGGATGCCAACTCCACCGCGGAGACTCCGGGAGCGAGCTGAGCGCCGAGCAGCAGGCCGCGGCCGCGGACCGAGTCGACGAACGGCAAATCCAGCAGCGCCTGCACCAAACGCTCCCCGATGACCCGCACATGCTTGAGCAGCTCCGGGTCCGAGCAGATCTCAACCGCAACCAGCGCCGCCGCGCATGCCACCGGTCCGCCGGCGAAGGTAGAGCCGTGATCGCCCGGCTGGAACGTGTCCGCCAGGCGTGGGCCTGTGATCAATGCGCCGATCGGGAGTCCGCCGCCGAGAGCCTTGGCGCTGGTGAGCGCGTCCGGTACGACGGGCGTCTGCTCGTATGACCACATCGAGCCGGTGCGGCCCATGCCGGTCTGGACCTCGTCGAAGATCAGCACGGCGTCGTTGGCGTCGCAGGCTTCGCGCGCGGCGAGGAGGAACTCGTCGGAGAGCGGGATCACGCCGCTCTCCCCCTGGATGGTCTCGAGCAGCACCGCCGCGGTCGCGGGGCCGACGGCGGCGCGGACGGCCTCGGGAGTCTTCTCGATGCTCATGAAACCGGGAACGAGTGGCGCGAACGGCGCCTGTTTTGACTCCTGCGGCGTGGCCGACAACGCCCCGTAGGTGCGGCCGTGAAAGCCGTCACGGAGGACCACGATGTCGCCTCCGCGCTTGTGCCGGCGCGCCAGCTTGATCGCAGCCTCGTTGGCCTCGGCCCCAGAGTTGCAGAGAAACACCTTGCCGCCGAGCGCACTGGTCGAGAGCGCCGCTGAGAGGCGCATCGCCCCCTCGGTGTAGTAGAGGTTCGAGACGTGAGTCAGCTGCGCGGCCTGTTCCTGGATCGCCTGAACCACGCGCGGGTGGCAGTGACCGACGTTGAGCACGGAGATGCCGGCGAGAAAGTCGAGATACTCGTTGCCGTCGGAATCCCAGAGCTTCACGCCCTCACCGCGTACGAACTGCACCGGGGCGCGGACATACGTGGGAATTGCGTACTCGCGCTCGAGCGCCTGTAGTTCCGAGACGCTCATGCGCAGCTCCCGTCGGGCCGAATGATTGTGCCTGAGCCGGCGTCGGTGAACATCTCCGTCAGCAGCGAGTGCGGCACGCGGCCGTCGACGATCGACGCGGTGCCGACGCCAGAGCGCACTGCGTCAATGCAGGCCTGGAGCTTGGGGCGCATACCGCCGCCGATCGACGGGATCGCTTCCTCAAGTTCGGAGACGCTCGCCTCTGAGATCAACGAGTCCGGATCGGTAGCGTCGAGCAACCAGCCGGCAACATCGGTCATGAACATGATCTTGTACGCGCCCAGTGCTGAGGCCACGGCACTGGCGGCATCGTCGGCGTTGATGTTGTAGCTGTTGCCGTCAGAGTCCGCCCCGACCGACGCGATCACCGGCACGTAATCATCGGTGAGGTGGTTCAGCAAACCGGTGTTCACGTGCTTGATGTCGCCGACGAAGCCGAGATCGGCGCCGGCGGCGGAACGTTTCTTGGTGCACTGGAACAGGCGCGCGTCCTCGCCGCTGATCCCGACCGCCGGCTGTCCGTGACCGTTGATCAGCAGCACGATGTCGGAGTTGACCTTGCCGACGAGGACCATGCGGGCGATTTGCACGGTCTCCTGGTCGGACACGCGCAGTCCGTCGATGAAGTTCACGGGTAGATCGAGGCGCTCGGACATCGACGTGATCTCGGGGCCGCCACCATGCACGATCACCGGGTTCATGCCCACGTACTTCAGCAGCACCACGTCACGCGCGAACTCGGCCTTCAACGATTCATCGACCATCGCCGCGCCACCGTACTTGATCACCACCGTCTTGCCGTGGAACTCGCGGATGTACGGGAGCGCCTCGAGCAGCGTTTCTACATCGCGGTATGGGCGTGTGCTCATGTCGTGTACTCGGCGTTGATGGTCACATATTCATGGCCCAGGTCGGAGAAGAAGCGCTCGGCCTCCGCACCCTCCCCGGGGAGCCAGATCTCGTACTCGACCTCGTCGCGCTGGACCGCGGCGCTGAGCGCCTGCTCGTCGTGCTCGAGGTACGCGCCGTGTTCGCAGACCGCAATGCCCTCGATCGCGATCGCCACATCGATCGGCGCGGCCCCGGCCAGCGCCGCACCCACGGCCTGGATGATGCGGCCCCAGTTGGGGTCGCCCCCGTACAGCGCGGTCTTCACCAACGGCGAGTCCGCGACCGCATGCGCCACACGTTTACAGGCGTATTCGTCGCCGCCGTGGACCGTAACCCGGGCGACGCGCCGGGCGCCTTCGCCATCCTTGGCCACCAGCAGTGCGGTCTGACGGAGCGCCGCGTCCAGTGCCTCGCCGAACCGCTGCTCATCCTCGCTCTGAGGCTCGATCCTCACGCCCGAGGCGCCGGAGGCCTGCAGCACGATCGTGTCCGAGGTCGATAGTTGGCCGTCCACCGAGATCCGGTCGAATGAGCGCTTGGTGCACACCGACAGCAACAGGTCGGTCTCTTCGGCGGCGATCAGCGCGTCGGTCTGGACAAACACCAGCAGCGTCGCGAAGTTCGGCGAGATCATGCCCGCACCCTTAGCCTGCACGGCGATCCGCACTGTGCCACCAGACAGGGCAACGTCGAGCGTGACCTGTTTGGCGAACGCGTCGGTGGTGCGGATCGCCTCGGCAAAGTCGGCGGCGCCCTCCGAGCGCAGTTCGGTGCCGGCCTGATTGATGCCGTCGAGGATCTGTTCGATCGGCAGCGGCACCCCGATCACCCCGGTCGAAGCGACCCCCACCTGCTCGGCAGCCACACCGGCGATCTCGGCCGCGGCAGTGCGCATCGCGGCGGCGTCCAGCAGGCCCCGCTCTCCGGTCGCGGCGTTGGCGTTTCCGGAGTTGACCACGACCGCGTGCAGGTCATGGGTATCGGACTGCTGGCGGGTCAGCAGCACCGGCGCCGACTGCGCCCCGGAGCGGCTGAAGCGAGCGGCGCTGGAGACGTGCTCGCCGCTGCACACCACCAGGCCCACGTCACGCTTGCCGGACGCTTTGACGCCGGCGGTGATGCCCGCGGCGACGAAGCCTTTGGGGAGCCGACCGTCGTGGGCCTCGGTGGCGCCGCGCGGCAGCTCAACCCAGCGCGAGCTGAAGTACGTTTCGGGATCCTCGCTCATTTGATTCCTTCAGCCTCCGGGTACCCGAACATCAGGTTGAGGTTCTGGACCGCTTGGGAGGCCGTGCCCTTCCAGAGGTTGTCGATCGCTCCGAAAGCGATTACCCGGCCGGTGCGGTCGTCGCGGTGGACACTGATGCGCGCGAAGTTGCTGTCGCGCACGGCGCGCACGCCCGGAGGTTCGGTGACCACCTCGACGAACTGCTCGTTGCGGTACGCGTCGTGATAGAGCTGCTCGATCAGCGCGGTCGCGATCGTGGGATCGGTGAGCGTCACATAGCAGGACACCAGCTCACCCTGGTCGAGCGGCACCAGGTGCGGGGTGAAGGTGACCCTCACGTCGCTGCCCATCAGCTTCAGTTCCTGCTCGATCTCCGGCGTGTGACGGTGACGGGGGACCTTGTAGGCGTTGACGTTCTCGTCGACGGTCACGAAGTGCGTCGCCTGCGTCGCCTCGCGTCCCGATCCGGAGACGCCGGTCTTGGCGTCGATTACCGCGTCGGCGATCAGGCCGGCCTTGGCGAGCGGTGCCAGCGCCAACAGCGCGCCGGTGGGAAAGCAGCCGGGGCACGCGACCAGGTCTGCGCTCTTGATCTGCTCGCGATAGAACTCCGGGAGCCCGTAGACCGCTCCGCCGATCAGCTCCGGAGCCGGATGCGGCACATACCACTCCTCGTACACCTCCAGCTCGTTCAGGCGGAAGTCGGCGGACAGGTCGATCACGCGCACCCCTTTTTCACGCAGCTGCTTTACCAGCTCCGCCGAGGCTCCGTGAGGGTAGGCGACGACTGCCGCGTCGACCGCCGCGTGCTTCTCGAAGTCAGGCAGCTCCAGCGTCAACTCAACGCGGTACTGCGGATACAGCTCGGAGAGCTTCTTGCCCGCGTCACTGCGGGAGGTGACGGCCGCCAGCTGAAAGCGCGGGTGCGCGTCGATCAGGCGCGCGGCGAGCGCACCGGCGAAGCCGGAGGCTCCGAACACCGCGACCTTCGGGGCCGGCGTTGGCAGCACCGGGGCCGGCTGCAGCTGAGCAGCGCGGCGCCGCCGGGACCAGCGTTCGAGCAGGCTAGGCATTGGTGGTAGCTCCTTGGTCGCGGGTCGTATCAGGCACGGATGGCTCCGCCGAGTTCGGACTCGAGCGTTGAGATCACCTTCGCGCGCTGCTTGGCGACCTCGTCGTCGGTGAGTGTGCGGTCGGGCGCGCGGTAGCTGAGCCGGATCGCGAGCGAGACCTTGCCCTCACCGAGCCGCTCGGCGTCGCGGTAGACGTCGAACACCGACACGTCGGCGAGCAGCTTCCCGGCCGCCTTGCGGACGGTGTCGAGCACCTGGCTGGCGGTGACGGTGTCGGCGACTACCACCGCCAGGTCTTCGTTGACCGCGGGGAAGCTGGTCACGTCGGTGTAGAGCGCGATCGGGGCCAGCGGGATCGCGTCGAGATCGATCTCGAAACCGGCGACGGTCTGCTCGATCTCCCAGGCCGCTGCCACCGCCGGGTGGATCTCCCCCAACCAGCCGACGTCGAGCAGCTCACCTTCAGCGTCTCTCACCAACACGCGGCCGCTGCGTCCGGGATGCAGGAACGGCGTTGTTCCGGCCGCCACCTCCCAGTCAGCGCCCAGCAGGTCGAACAGCTCACTGAGCACGCCCTTGGCCGCGAAGAAGTCAACCGCGCGCGGTTCTGGGTTGCGCCAGGTCGGGCTGTGCACCGGCCCGCTGAGCACAGCCGCGAGGTGCTGCGGCTCATGACCGCTGGCAAGACGATTGCCCGAGTGCTCGTTGGCGATGTCAACCTGTTTGCCGTTGTCGGTCGGCAGATACACGGCGCCGAGCTCGAACAGTCGCACCGTGGAGCCGCTACGGGCGTTGTTGCGCGCGACGACGTCGAGCACGCCGCCGACCAGTGAGGTGCGCAGCTGCGACTGATCACCGGACATCGGGTTCGCGATCGTCAGTGGACTGCCGACGTCGGTCAATCGCAGCTTGTCGGCGAGCTCGGGGCTCACGAACGACCAGCCGATCATCTCGTGAAGCCCCTGCGAGGCGAGCGCGTCGGCGGCGCGGCGGCGCTGCTTTTGGCGCGCGGTCAGCCCGGCGCCGCCTGACTGGCCCGCCGGCAGACTGTCGAGATCGATCTTGCGGGCCGGCAGCGTCGCCGGCAGCTTGTCGACGCCGTCCAGGCGTGCGACCTCTTCGATCAGGTCGGCTTCACGCGTGATGTCGGCACGGCGGAAATCGGGGACTGTCACCTCGAGCCCGTCGGCGGCATCGACCGCGCGGAATCCGATCGTCTCCAGCAGCTGCTGCGAGCGCTGCCGGGGAATCTCGACCCCGATCAGTCCATTGATGCGCGCGTCACGCAACCGGATCGTGAGCGGCTGCGGCCCGGGGCCGCCGACATCAAGCGTCCCCCGCTGGGCGGTCGCGCCGCAGAGCTGCTCGTAGAGCCGGCTCGCCACCGCCTGCGCCCACAGCGTCTGCTCGGGCTGAAGACCCTTCTCGTTGCGGCCCGAGGCCTCCGATCGCAGCCCCAGCTTGAGGCTGGTGTCGTGGATGTTGGGGCCGTCCCAGGTCGCGGCCTCGAGGATCATCTTAGTGGTGTTGTCGTCGACCTCTGATCGCGCGCCGCCCATCACGCCTGCGATCGAGGTCGGGCCGTCGGCGTCCTCGATCACGAGCATCTGCGGGGTCAGCTTGCGCTCCTGCTCGTCGAGCGTGACGATCGTCTCGCCTGCCTGCGCGTGGCGTACGTTGAGCGTCGCTCCGGCGACGCGGCCATAGTCGAATGCGTGCATCGGCTGGCCGGTGAGCAGCATCACGTAGTTGGTGATGTCGACGACGTTGTTGATCGGGCGCATCCCGCACGCCATCAACCGCGCCTTCATCCACAACGGGCTCTCGCCCAGTTCGACGCCGTCGAACACGCGCGCGGTGAAGCGCGGACAGAGGCGCGGATCCTGGACCGTAATCTGGACCCCGTCCAGCTGCGGCCGCGCTTCCAGCAGCTCCGCCAGTGCCGCCTCGTCCGCGACCAGAGCGTCGGGGCCGCCGAGGTCCCACGGCGGCGGTTGCAGCGCCGCTCCGGTCGTCGCCGCGACCTCCCGCGCAACCCCGTAGAGGCCGAGACAGTCAGGCCGGTTGGGAGTGATCTCAAGCACCAGCACGGCGGTCGACATCGGGACCACGTCGGCCAGCGGGCTGCCCGGAGCCAGGCGCTCGTCGAGCGACACCGCGGAGCCACCGGGCCCGCGGTGGAGAATCATGATGCCGTCGTGTTCCTGGCTGATCGCAAGTTCGCGCTCGGACAGGATCATGCCGTTGGACTCGACGCCGCGCAGCTTCGACTTCTTGATCTTGGTGCCGTCGGGCATGCGCGCGCCGGGGCGCACGACTCCAACGGTCATCTGCTGATCGACGTTGGGGGCGCCGCAGACGATCTGCACGGGTTCGTCTTCGCCGATGTCGACCATGCAAACGCTGAGGCGGTCGGCGTCCGGGTGCTTCTCGCGGCTGGTGACATAGCCGACGACAAACCCGTCGGTGTTCTGGACACCGTGGTATTCGACGCGCTCGACCTCGGTTCCGGTGGCGGCGAGGCGCTCCGCCAGCTGGAAGGCGTCCAGCTGCGGGTCACAGTACTCGGCGAGCCATTCGAGAGGGATGCGCATCAGTGGTCAGACTCCGAAATAGAAAGGACGAACATGTTGGTGGATCGCCGCTTAGGCGAACTGCTCAAGGAATCGGATGTCGTTGTCGTAGAGCAGGCGTAGGTCGGAGATGCCGTGCTTGAGCATCGCGATCCGCTCGATCCCCATCCCGAACGCGAAACCCTGGACCTTTTCGGGGTCGTAGCCGTTGTCCTTCACGTGCAGCAGCACGTTGGGGTCGACCATGCCCGAGCCGAGGATCTCGATCCATGCGGTGCCCTTGCAGATCGGGCAGCGCTCGCCGCTGGCGGTGATGCCCCTGTTGCAGTTGAAGCAGGAGACGTCGACCTCGACGCTCGGTTCGGTGAACGGGAAGAAGTGCGGGCGCAGGCGGATCTCACGGTCGGGGCCAAAGATCGCTCGCGCGAATGTCAGCAGCGTGCCCTTCAGGTCGGTTAGCGTGATCCCCTCGTCGACCGCGAGACCCTCGATCTGATGGAACTGCGGGGTGTGCGTCACATCCGAGTCGCGGCGGTACACGCGCCCCGGGACGATGATGTAGATCGGCGGTTCCTGCAGCTCCATCGCGCGCACCTGCATCGGGCTCGTCTGGGTGCGTAGCAGCGTCTCGTCGCTGAGGTAGAAGGTGTCGCTCCAGGCCCGCGAGGGGTGCGTGGAGTTGGTGTTGAGCGCGTCGAAGTTGTAGTAGACGTGCTCGACCTCGGGGCCCTCCGCGATGTTGTAGCCGAGCCCGATGAAGACGTCCTCGATCTCGCGCCGGGTGCTGGTGATCAGGTGTAGGCGTCCGGCCGCGGGCAGCGGGTCGGCGGGCAGTGTGATGTCGACGCGGTCCTGCTGCAGGCGTTCATCGAGCTCCTGCAGCGCGAGCGTCTCGGACTTGGCGTTGATCTGCGCCTCAAGCCCTTTGCGCGCCTCGTTTGCGGCCTTGCCGACGATCCCGCGCTGCTCGGGCGGGAGTTCGGCGACGCCGCGCAAGAGGTTCGGAAGCTCGGCTTTGCGGCCCAGGTAGTGGACGCGCACGTCCTCGAGCTGACTGGTTGTGGTGGCTCGGGCGACGGCTGCCTCGCCCTCACGCCGAAGTTCATCTATGCGGTCACTAACACTCATCGCGTCCGGATCCTACGGGGTTGTCGCTCGCTTCACGTGTCAGCTCGTAGAGCGCTATGGCGGCGGCCATGGCCGCGTTGAGCGACTCGGTCGCGATCGGGATTTTGGCCACGTGCGTGGCCCTAGCCTGCATGTCTTCGGGGAGCCCTTCGCGCTCGGCCCCGACCAGCAGCGTCACGTCACGGCCGGGCTCGAGCATCGCCGTGGTCTCGGCGAGCGTATGTGCCGCGTTGGCATCCAGTGCGATCGTTGCCGCGCCGGCGGGGTCCGGCGCTTTGTCCGTGATAGTGGCTAGCTGGCCACTATCACGGACCACGGCCACCTGGAAGATCGCGCCCATCGAAGCGCGCACGGCCTTGGGGCTGAAGGGATCGGCGCTGCCGGGCCCGAGGATCACGGCCGCTGCCCCGAACGCGGCGGCGCTGCGCAGGATCGTGCCGACGTTGCCGGGGTCGCCGACCCCGTGCAGGTAGACCGACAGGCCGTGCGCGGGCGCCTGCGTCCAACGCTGGCGATAGATGCCGAGCTGCCTTGTCCCAGAGCTGAGATCGGTCACGTTTTTGAGCAGCTGCGGCTCGACCTCGACACCTTGGAGGCCGCTCCCCGCGGCGGTGAGGATGTCTACCGCCTCCCAACCGGCTGCGGTGGCGGCGTCGACCAGGTCTTCGCCCTCGGCAACGAACAGACCCAGATGGTCACGATCACGCCGGCGGGCGTTGAGCTTGCGGACCGACTTCAGCTTTTCGTTGTCTTTTGAGGTGATCATCTGGGGTTGGGTTCAGTCGCTGTGGATTCGGTGAGCTGGTACGGGTGTGATGGGCCCTGGTGCCCGAAACTCACGCGCCAGGCGTATGGCAGCGCCCTTGAGAACAAAAAAGGGCGCCCTCCGGATGGAGCGCGCCCTTGAGAAAGCTGATGGCCGAGGTTCCGTCAGGCAGCCGCCAGCGCCTCCTGGGCGCGCTCGGCAAAGCGTCGGAAAGTGTCGGCGTCGTTCACGGCAATGTCAGCGAGAACCTTGCGGTCAAGCTCGACACCGGCCAGGTCCAGGCCGTGCATGAACTGTGAGTAGGAGAGGCCGTTGATGCGCGCGGCCGCGTTGATCCGCTGGATCCACAGCGCACGGAAGTCGCGCTTGCGGTTGCGGCGGTCGCGGTAACGGTACTGGTCGGCCTTGAGCACCTGCTCCTTGGCCTTGCGATAGCGCTTCCCGGCATCGTGCGAGAAGCCCTTCGCCATTGAAAGGGTTTCGCGGCGCTTCTTGCGCGCGTGAACTGAACGCTTGACGCGGCTCATGACTTCTTCGCTCCCAGGAGGGTCTTGACCCGCGGCGCGTCGTGGTCAGAGAGAATCACCGGGTTGCGCAGCTGGCGCTTGTACTTCGGCGACTTCTTTTCAAGAATGTGGCTGGAGAATGCGTGACGGGCCTTGACCTTGCCGTTGGCAGTGGTCTTGAAACGCTTCTTCGCGCCGGAATGGGTCTTCATCTTCGGCATAACTTCCCCCCAGTAAAGCAGATAACCGGCGATTTTCTGGGCGCGTTTGGAGCCCTCCGTCGCGGCGATCCGCGACGGCTGCACTACGCAGGACGGGCGCCGCGGACGGCGCCCGTCGTGCTACTCGGACTTCGGTTTGGGCTTCGCGCGGCCCGCTGCGGCCTTCGGCCTCGGAGCTGGAGCTGGCTTCGCCGCGGCCGGCGTCGCGGCCCCAGCAGCCGCTTTCGGCTTGGGCTTCGGCGTCGGCTTAGCCGCCGCTCCGGGCTTAGCCGCGGCAGCTGCTTTGGCCGGCGCCGGCTTCGGAGTCGTGGCACGCGGCTTGGCCGCAGCCTTCGGCTTGGGAGCGGTGCTCGGCGCTGCAGCCGCGGCTTCGGGCTCTTCAGCGCTGGCCACCGGTTCGGCGGCCTCGGTCTGCGCGGGCGGCTTGGGCGCCGGGGCAGGCTTCGGTTTCGGCGCGGGCGTGCGCGCAGGAGCCGGCTTGGGCTTCGGTGGCGAGGGCACAGCAGCTTCGCTCGCGGCTGTCTCCGGGGCGGCGGCAGCTTCGGGTGTGGTTGCCTCAGGGGCGGCTGCCTGCGGGACGACCGGGGCGCTTGCCGCCGGCTCGGCTTCCACAGAACCCGCCTCATCGGCGCCGTCCTCGGCCGCGTGCTGCTGCTCGAGCCGCTGCTGACGGCGCAGCTTCTTGCCGCCCTCAGCGCCATCGTCATGATGCTCGCCCTCACCGGCCAGGATGGCCTTGGAGGGAGCCAGCATCATCGTCATGTTGCGCCCGTCCTGCAGCGGCTGCTGCTCGACGACAGCGAACTCAGAGAGCTCGCCGGCCAGTTTCTGCAACAGCGCGACGCCACGTTCGGGGTGAGCCTGCTCGCGGCCTCGGAACATGATCGTGATCTTGACCTTGTCCTTGCCCTTGAGGAAACGCTCGACGTGACCCTTCTTGGTGTCGTAGTCGTTCTGCGCGATCTTGGGGCGGAACTTGATCTCGCGGATCGTGATCTGCTGCTGGTGTTTGCGCGCGGCCTTCTGCTTCTGCGCCTGCTCGTACTTGTACTTGGAGTAATCCAGCACACGACAGACAGGAGGGCGTGCGTCAGGCGCAACCTCGACCAAGTCGAGGTCACGCGACTCCGCGTAACGGAGTGCGTCAGGCGTCTTCATGACGCCGATCTGGCCGCCGTCCTCGCCAATCAGGCGGACTTCGGGCACGCGAATGCGATCGTTGACTCGGGTCGTGTCGCGCTCAGGCGGCCGCCGGTCAAACCTACGTGGTACCGGCACTAGCTATGGAGTTCGCGCACTGAAAGTGGGCGCTCGGCCGGATGGAAAAATAAATGCTGATTCAACGCTTCGGAGTATAGCGGCGGTCACCGTCGGTTGGAAAGTGGTGAATTGCGTGTTCACCTGGCACAGCGAGTTTGTCAGGGGCCGGAATGCCCCTGACAAAGCGGGTTTATACCGGGGTCTCGAGGTGCAGCGCGCGCGATTTGATCAGCTCAGCGATGCGCGCATCGAAGTCGGCGACGGTACTCGCGCCAACATCACCACGACGGTGCTCACGCACTCCCACTTCACCCGACTCCTGTTCGCGGTCACCGACGACCAGCATGAACGGCACCTTGCGCATCTCGGCATCGCGAATCTTGCGTCCGACCGACTCGCTGCGGTCATCGAGTTCGACCCGCACGCCGATCTTCGCCAGCTGCGCTTTGACCTCGGCGCCGTACTCGTTGTGGCGGTCCGAGATCGGCAGGATGATGACCTGCAGCGGCGCCAGCCACAGCGGCAGTTCACCGCCGAAGTGCTCAAGCAGGATTCCGATGAAACGTTCGTAGGAGCCCATCAGCGCGCGGTGCAACATCACCGGTCGGTGCTCGGCGTTGTCGGCACCGATGTAGGTCAGGTCGAACCGTTCAGGGAAGTTGTAATCCAGCTGACAGGTGCCGAGCTGCCATGAACGACCCAGCGAGTCAGTCATGTGCATGTCGATCTTGGGGCCGTAGAAGGCACCATCGCCCTCATTCACCTGGTAATCGAGACCGAGGCTGTCAAGCGCGTTCTGCAGTGCCTGTTCGCTTCGGTCCCAGAGGTCGTCGGATCCGATGCGGTCGTCGGGCCGGGTTGAGAGTTCGAACTTCACGTCGAGGCCGAAGATCTTGTAAGTGTCGAAGGCGAACTCGAGCACGCCTCTGACCTCTTCCTGAATCTGGTCCTCGGTGCAGAAGATGTGTGAATCGTCCTGCGCGAAGTGACGTACTCGCAAAAGGCCATGAAGAGTCCCGCTGGGTTCGCGACGGTGCAGCAGTCCCGGTTCCCAGACGCGCAGCGGCAGCTCCCGGTAGGAGTGCGGGGTCATCTTGTAGAGCTGACAGTGACCGGGACAGTTCATCGGCTTGACCGCCATCTCACTGTCCTCGTACTCGGTCACGAACATGTTCTCGCGGTACTTGCCCCAATGGCCGGAGGTCTTCCACAGCTGGCTGTCAAAGATCTGTGGGGTTTTGACCTCCACGTAACCGCGCTCGGCCCCCATCTCGCGGCTGAGCTTCACCAGTTCGTTGAAGACCGCGGTCCCGGGCGGAAGCCAGAACGCGGCGCCCGGCGAGACCTCGGAGAAATGGAACATCCCCAGCTGCGGACCGAGCCGGCGATGGTCGTTCTGGCGTGCGCGCTCGAGTCTCTCCAGATAGTCCTCGAGGTCCTGCTTGGAGAAGAACGCGGTGCCATACACGCGGGTCAGCATCTGGCGGTCCGAGTCGCCGCGCCAATAGGCACCGGCGACCGACTGCAGCTTGAACGCCTTGATGCGCTTGGTGGAGGGCGCGTGCGGCCCGCGACAGAGGTCGGTGAACGGGCCGTTGGTGTAGAGACTCACGGACTCCACCGGGGCATCGGCGGGCGCGTTGCGGACGAGGTCCTCGATCAGCTCGACCTTGTAGTCCTGCTCCTCACGCACAAACAGCTCAAGCGCATCGCCCACTGAAACGTCCTCGCGCACAAAGGTTTCGTCGGCGTTGATGTGCTCCTTCATCTTCGCCTCGATCTTGGGGAAGTCAGCGTCGGAGAGCACCTGCCCTGCGGGCATTTCGACGTCGTAGTAGAAGCCGTTTTCAATCGGCGGGCCAATCGAGATCTTTACGCCCGGGTAGAGCTCGAGCATCGCGGCCGCGTAGACGTGCGCGGCGTCGTGCCGGATCAGCTCCAGTGCTTCCTCACCACTCTTCTCGGTGATGATCTCGATGTTCCCGGGATGTTCGGCGTCGAGCTCGGGGAGCTGGCGCGCAAGGTCGTAGGTGACCCCGTCGACCTTGATCGCCAACGCAGCACGCGCAAGACCTGGCCCGATTGCGGCAGCGGCGTCGTTGCCGGTCGCACCGGCGGGCAGGAACAGCTTGTTGCCATTCGGCAGAGTGAACTCGCGCGCGGGCGCGTCGGCGGCAGGTGAATCGCTCATCACTGCCTGATCGTATTGATCCATCGGATCTCCTGATTGTCGACGGTTGGCCGCCGGCCTTCAGGCACGCTTCACCCGGGGCCGTCGGCCCGGGCTTAGAACGCGTCAGTACGCTACGCGTCTACGCCGGGCTGTCCCGGCGTCGTGGTCACGTGTCGCGCTACTGAGTGCATAGCCTTTAGGTTACCGAGAAACCGCGACGGCTTCAAAAGCTGAGCTTGTCCACGGATCCGAGATACCAGACGGCAAGGCCGCCGAGATGCAGTTGCTCTGCGATCTTCACCCTCAGCTTGAATGAGCGCGCGTCTGCCCACCAGACCGTGGTTCCGTTCTTCAGGTGACTGGTCCACTCCCCCGCACTCGCCACCCACCGTGTCTTGGCGCCGGCGCGATGCGACATTGCTTTCGCTTGCGAATCGGTGACCATGATGGTGCCGTGTTTCTCCCACGCGTAGCCGTAGCCGGCAACGCCGAAAATCAGTTGTTTGGCAGGAACGAAACGGCGCACCAACGCGATCCCCTTGCGCTGCCACGAAAGCGGTCCGACCGGGCCCGGCTGCTGATCCCAAGGGCCGTGATCGTCGTAAGCCATGAGCACGATCTGCGCCCCGGCCCTGCTTAGCGCACGGAGGTTATAACCCTCCGCGGCGAATGCGGCGACGCTGGTGTTGTTGGACACGGTGACGCTGACCAGGTCGTGCTTGGGCAGGTCATGCCGAAGCTGGCGCACCAGCCCCACCAGACCGGCCGCGTCCCGCGACGCTAGCGCCTCAAGGTCGAGCATGATCCCGTTCCAGCCGCCGCTTGCGCGCGTCCGCTGCGAGCGTCGACGCCATCTGCGCGGTGAGCGTCTTGCTCCGCAACGTGCTGTACGCCAGCTGCTCGGAGAAGCCGTAGGTTTTGTTGCTGTAGTTCGAGATCAGCATCTGCGACGGTAGCCCGGACGCCTTTGCGGCCGCGACTTGCCGGCGCTCGGCTGCGGTCACCGTCGATACCTTGCCCGGCGCGGTCATCAGTAGCCCGTCTACCCCCACGCTGGAGAGCACCGACGCGTTTTTGCCGATGTAAGACGTCGACGAGCTCTCCGGCTGGAACCCGAGGACTGGAATCGGCTTGCTGGTTTCCCCGCGGGCGGTCACGGCGATCATCAGGGCAACTACCAGAGTCAGAGTGAGCGTGGTCTTCGTGCGCATAGCCGCCGATGCTACATTTGTGCTCCCCCTGGGGCGATTAGCTCAGCTGGGAGAGCGCCACCTTGACATGGTGGAGGTCACTGGTTCGAGCCCAGTATCGCCCACTCAAACAACCTCGCAACCGCGGGGTTTTTTGTTGCCCGGACCCACGGTCTGCACTCCGATTCAGCTCTGAATGGGACTGGGAGATCAGGTCGCCGCCGGCGCGGCTCACGGATTAGAGACCGCGAAACCAATTTCACCATCCGACTGGCGCAAGCCTCGAATGCCAAGATCAGGGGCATGGAGCCGCCGTCGATCTCGATCCGCGTCGCCGATGCAGGCGATGCCTCCGAGGTGGCGGCGTTGCGGGCCCTGTGGATGACGGGACAGGCTGCGGACGCCGAGTTCAGACAGCGGGTCGCGTCGTGGCTCCTGGCCGAGCGCGAACGTCGCACCGTCTGGCTCGCCAAGGTTGAAGACGAGACAGTCGGGATGGTGTCGGTGGTCGAATACCGGCGGATGCCCAAACCTGGGCTGCCCGATTCCGCCTGGGGCTACATCGGACAGATGTTTGTGCGGGATCAGTGGCGCAATGCGGGCATCGGTTCAGCGCTGCTCGCCGAGCTGATCGCCACCGCAGAGGACCGCCGATATGCGCGCCTGGTTGTCTCACCGAGTACGCAGTCGCTGTCGTTCTGGCGGCGCGCTGGGTTCGCCACTCCAGGTGAGGCGCCGGACGACCAGGGACTGATGGTGCGCCGCGGCGCGTAGCTCGGGTTCTGGCACGCACTCGCATCAATCGAACAGATACGCGTCCCGGCGAAGGTCGGAAATCGACTGTGCCTGGAGTTCGACGACCCCTTCGCGCTGCATCAGCACGAAGTGCGGGTCGCCCTGCGCGGCAAGCGTCGAGACGATCCGCGACATGTCGCGCAGTTTGTCGATGACGACCGCCAGCACTCCAGCGACGCTTCCGCCATACCCATAGGCGTCAAGCAGTAGCCGCAGCCGCCGCGGGCGGTCATCAAAGCGTGTGAAACCGTCCCGCTTCACCATCTCCTCCGTGTAGAGCGGCGTCCATGCCAACGCTGTGGAGGCCAGATCCCAGAGCGGCGAACACGGCCGCGCAAAGTCCCAATCCACGAACCCCACCAGCGATGAGCCGGCTCCCGCTGCTGTGCTCGAGTTGGACGGCGTCCAAACAGCGTTGTATGGCGCGGCGTCGTTGTGACCGATGATGTCTCCCGGCCGCCAAGCACGCGGCGCCAACCGCCAGACCGCAGCCGCGGACGGGACGAACTCGGCGACGGTCGCGTGATAACGACGCAGCCAGCCTCCGACCTCGCTCAACGCCGAGTCGGAGTACACCCACGCCGGCCACGGGATGCGGTCACCGATCGTCTCGCCGGGAACGAAGCTGAGCTGCTCGCGGCCGTCGCGGTCGAACCCGATAACCCGCGGCACTCCGGGGAATTCCAGTTTCTCGAGATGTGTCAGCAGTTCGTGGACCGCCGGGGTCCAGACGCCGGCGGTACGGCGGACGGTGTCCCCGACCTTGACCGCTCCCCCGGCGTTGCCTCCTGGCAAACGAATCTCGTCCACAAGCCGCGATTGTCCCAGTCACTGCCAGAACGAGCAAAGCGGTGCCCAAGCCGGAGCACCGCTCGCATCGGCCGGCTCGTTGGCGGCCGGCCCGCGATCTGAGTTAGAAGCTCACGTGTCCAGACCCGATGATCGGGCCGCTGAACTGCGCGATCGGCCTGCCGTTGCCGTTGCACTGGCCCTTCTTTGCTCCGCTGGTGAAGCGCGGCATTTCCGCAGCAAAGCTGGTGCCCACGCGAACCGTGCCGTGGATCCCCTTGTAGGCACCGGTCCCGTCCATCACGGTTACGTTGCCACCGCCTGAAGCCCAGAACGTGCAGGTGCTGAGATTCACCTTCGGTTTGAGCCCGTTCAGCTTCCGATCCAGCGCGACCGCGTTGACGATGAAACCGCCGTGTTTCAGCGCGATCTTCACATAGTGACCGTGGGCGGCAGGCTTGCCGCTCTTGGTGATGCTCGTCGAGGTGCCGTTGTCGCCGATGACGCCGGTGAGCAGAATCGCACTTCTGCCGCCGGCGGCGTGAGCGTCCCAGACGTGTACGACCCCACTAGTGCTTTGCGATGTCGCGGCCGCGCTCAGGGCCGCACCCACGACCAGCGCGCCGGACGCGATTAGTCCGGCAAACAACACACATAGTTTCCGATACATGACTTATCTCTTTCTCCCGGTTGACCCGGAACCGGTTTGGCTCCGGTGTGGCGCTGAAGCTACGCACGGTCCGTTACACCAGCGGCACACTCGGGCCGCGGCTGCCCTGCCGGCCCGCGCGGAACATGAACGCGCTAGAACGACGGCGCATCAGCGGCGTAGACTGTGCGCCCTGCAGAGCGGTGGGGACCGCGTTGTCGGGGGACGTACCGCTCATTCCTGGCTCTGGGAGAGACAAGACGCCGATGCGGTCACTTCCCGCGCATCACATTCCGAGACCTCGCCTCGTGAACGCCGTGCTGAACGAGCGCGTCGTAGTGATTGAGGCTGGCGGTGGCTACGGGAAGACCACGCTTGCGGCGGAGATCGTCGAAGGCTGGAATTCGATCCCAATCGAGATCCCGTTGCATGAAGGCGCCGCCGGCACTGTCGCGTTCACCTCACGACTGCGGTTCGGGATCGAGGACGCCGGCTTCCCCGCGGCGGCCGCCACGATCCACGCGATGGGCGCGGACCAATACGCCCCGGTCGAAGCCGCGATCGCGGCTCTGGCGGGAGAGCGCTGCACGTTCGTCGTTGACGATGCACACCACGCGGATGAGGATGCCGCGGCGCTGATCGCGTGGATCGCTGAGAGTCTGCGCGCCAACCAGCACTTGATTGTGCTTGCGCGGCGGGTGCCGTCCGGTGCCGAGCGCCTCCAGCGCGCCGAGTGCTGCTGCCTACAGGCCGACGAACTCGCGCTTCGGGTTGACGAGACGCTCACGATCTGCCGCGAGGGGTTTGGGCTCGCGCTCGAGCGCGACGCCGCGGCCGCGCTGCACGCCGCCACCGGGGGTTGGACGGCGGCAACCGTGCTCAGCGCAGCACGCGCGCGAAGGACCGGCGAAGCGCTCACAGACATTGCGCATGAGGCCGACGCCGAACGCGGCCAGGCGGCCGTGGCGACAATCCTCGGCGAGGCTCTCTCAACGCTCGATGACGACGATCTTCGCCAACTGGCGCAGATCGCGCGGATCGTGCCTACAGATGCCGAGATGGTCGACCGCATCACCTGCGATGGGTTCTTCGAACGCGTATTGACGCTCGGCATTCCGCTTGCACCGACCGGCGATGGGCGTTGGGATCTCCCGGGTCCGGTCAGCGACTTCCTGGTGGGGCGCGCGCCGGCCGACATCGCGATGCTCACGCGCGCTGCCGCCTACCGCGCCGATCGTGGCGAGACCGGCGCCGCCGTTGAGCTGCTGCTCAGCGTCGGCGCACGCGACGAGGCAGCCGCCCTACTCGGCGACGCGGCAGCCTCGACGCTCGAGCAGGTCGATGTGCTCACCTACGAGGCGTATGTGAGCGAGCTTGGTCGTGAAGCGAGCGACCGCCATCCTTCAGTGCTGCTCCAGCTCGCGCGGATGTATGAAGCCGCCGCGATGTGGGAGAAGAGCACCGCGATGCTCGATCGCCTCGAGCAACTGACGCTCACGCCTGCGCATACGCAGGCGCTGGAGGTTGAACGGATCACCGAGCGGATGCGCTCGAGTGAATACGAACTGGTACGGGAGCGCGCAACCGAGGTGCTGGCCGGCGTCGGGGATATCGATCTCGTGACCGAAGCCAGGGCGCTGTCGGCGTTGGCCCGCGCCGTGTACCTGCAGGCCGATGACGCGGGCGCGCGCGACGAGTCAGCGATCCGCGATGCCAGCAAACTGTTCGCGCAGGCGGCCGACCGCTACCGCCGCGCGGGCCTTCTGGGAGCAGCTGTCGGCATGGTTCCCTACCAGGCGATGTGGACTCAGTTCGCGGTCGGCGACGCTCGCGCTGCGCTGCAGACACTTGACGACGGGCTCGCGCTGGTGGTCGACCGGCCGCGCCGTTGGGGCTTTCTGCAGAGTTTCCGTGCTGAGGTCCTGACCGAGCTTGGAAGCTATGGGGAGGCAACCGATGCGGCGCGCCAGGTGGTTGACACCGGTGAGCGGCTCGACGACCACGAACTGCAGGCGTTCGGCCACTGGAATCACGCTGCGATCGCCTCGCACCTGGGCGATCCTCGGGCCGTGATCGAGCACCTGCGGCTGGTGGAGCAGCACCCCGGCGAGTGGCTCGATACGTTGTCCGGTGACCTCTTCGGGGATGCCGCAGACCTGCTTGACCGCGTGAACGAAGTCACGCTTGCGTTGCAGTATCTGGAGCGCGCGCTGCGCGATCCCAAGGACGGTGGACCCGCGATCGCGATGGCGCAGGCGGCGCTGACGGCGAGACACGGTGATCCGCATCAGGCCGAGGCTCTGCTGAGCGGCGTCTTCGGGCATGGCGTCGACCCGCGCGAGCGCTGGCGCGTCACGCTGTTGCGTGCCTACGCAGGCTTCCGGCGTGGCGAGCACGGCGCCGGCCCGCTGGCCGCGCGTGCGTTCGAAGAGGCGGCTCGTATCGGCCTCGAGCAGCTGCCGTTGACCAAGGAACGTGAGGTCACCGAAGCGCTGCTCGGGCTCGCTGTCGAAACCGGACAACCGGCGGCAATCGCGCTCGACCAGGCAGCACTGCCAGCCACGCTGAGCGTGCTCGGCGCGTTCTCATTGACCCGCGGCGGGCGTCAGGTGCCGCTCTCCGCGGGGCGCGGTTCGCAGCTGCTGAAACTGCTGGCCTGCGCGGGCGGCTACCTCCCCGCTGACGGCATCATCGAGGCGCTATGGCCAACGGCCGACCCCGAGACCGGGCGCAACCGGCTTCGCACTACGCTCAGCCGCCTGCGATCTGAGGCTGGAGATGTCGTGGTTCGCGAAGGCGCGACGCTTTCGCTGGCCGATGACATGCGCGTAGACCTGCGCGAGTTTGAGCGGGAGGCACGCCGCGCTCTTGCGCTCGGGATGGACGAGCCCGAGCTTGCGATGGCTGTTGCCGCGTCGGCGATCGCCCGCTATCGCGGCGACGTGCTTCCTGGAGACAGCTACGAACCCTGGCTGGAACGCCCACGCGAGCACGCCCGTCGGCTGGCGCTTGAACTGCTTGACCTGTGCAGTGATGTGGCCACCGATCGCGGCGACCTCGATGAGCTACGGCGCTACATCGAGCTCGCGATCGAGCTTGCCCCTTACGACGAGCACCGCTACCTGCGCGCCGCCAGCGCGCTACTCGAGCAGGGACGCCGCGGCGCGGCTCGAGCGGTGCTGGCGCGAGCGCGCTCGGCGTTGGCCGAGCTCGGTGTGCCGCCGCCGCTCGATCTGGTTCGGATCGAGCGGCGAGCCGTCAGCTGAGGGTTGCCCGTGCTCGCGGCGATCAGCCGACCGCGTATTTGATATGAGTCACGCCGGGCGCCTCGATCGCACGCATCTGCGTTAGTTTGGGTGCGTCGGTTGCGAGCCCGTCAAACAGGCGCTCGCCTGCGCCGAGGATCAGCGGCACCAAGGAGATCTCGAGCTCGTCCACAAGCCCAGCGGCTAGAAACTGATTGATTGCCGACGCACCGCCGGCGACGCTGATGTCGAGCCCCGCGGCAGCCTCACGCGCCTGCCGCAACGCCGATTCCGGCCCGTCGTCGACGAAATAGAAGGTGGTGCCGCCCTGCATTGGGATCGGGTCGCGTGGGTAGTGGCTGAGCACGAACACCGGATGGTGATAGGGCGGCGTGTCTCCCCACCACCCCTTCCACTCGTCGTCCGGCCACGGTCCGCGCACCGGTCCGAACATATTGCGTCCCATGATCGTGGCGCCGAGGTTCGCGAAGCGCTCGTCAACGACCGCCGAGCTTGCGTTGACCTCACCGCCCGACTCGCCGATCATCTTCTGGAACTGGGCGAGCGGGAAGAACCACTGATGCAGATTCATTCCGCCACGCCCGAGGGGATTGTCGAGATCCTGGTCCGGACCGGCGACAAATCCGTCCAACGACATCGTGATACTGACGCGAACTTTGCTCATTGCGACCTCACCGTACCGCGTATCCGACAGCCTTGTCGAGCCCGCCGTCAGCGCCGCGATAAGACAAACGCCGAGCTCGGCGCCCGGTTCCACTGTCCTTTGAACGCAGTCGCCTTCGTCGTCTTGTCAGACCGCAGCAAGCGCTAGAAGCTGAAGCCACCACGGGAAACGAGGTCACCATGAAGTTCATCAGTTTCGTCGGAACCGCGGGCGCGATGCCCGAGGCCGCGCTGGCCACGATGAATGACGCCTGGCCCGCGTTTGAGGAGCAGATGGACGCGCTCAAGCTATGGAGGCTCGGACGCGAGCTGGATCTGCCCGAGAACGGCATCGCGACGGTTCAGGTACGCGAAGCCGCCACGATCGTGACCGATGGGCCGTTCGCCGAGACCAAGGAGTTCGTCGCCGGGTTCTCGCTGATGGAGTGCGATGACCTGGCCGCCGCGGTCGAGATCGAGACCAAGAACCCGGTCGCCCTGTTTCACCCGCTGGAGGTACGCCCGTTCCACGGCGAGCCCGACCTCGGCGCCGGCGCCGCGGCGTTCGGCGCCTTTGACGATTCCGCGGGGACTCCGTATCTGCTGGCCACCTGGGTCACGGACACTGTCGCCGACCATCCTGGCGATCCCCAACAGACGGCAGCGTACGCCGCTTGGAGACAAGCCCAGGCGGCCGACGATTGTTTCGTTCTCGGCGGGGAGCTGCAGAGCCCGGACAGCGCTACGACCGTGCGCGTCAAGCACAGCCGTCCGGAGCTCACCGCCGGCTCGTTCCTGCCCGCGGGAGCGTTCATCTCCGGCATCGACGTGATCCGCTCCGGGAGCCTCGCGCAGGCCACCGCGCGGGCTGCGAGTCATCCCGCCGCAGCCGTTCACGCGATCGAGGTGCGCCCGTTCTACACAGGGTCCGCGACGGACCCAGACGCCGAGTCCTGACCTCCACCCCACCAGACGCTTGACAGCGCCCAAAAAAGTGATATCACTTTGACATCACTTTTTAATGAAAGCCGGAGATGGAGAGATGGCAACCCAACAGCCGCACAGATTCGATTCGCTCGCCACCAACACCGCGTGGGGCCGCCGTCATCCGCAGCTGAGTGCGCGCCTGCGGTACGCCGCCGGCGCGTGGCTACTGGTGCTCACCGGCCTGTTCTACGGGTACGGCGACGGCGCTTGGTGGACTCCGCTGCTGGTATTGGCGGCGCTCGCGAACTTCTTCCTGGCCTATCGCGGCCCGCGCGCGGTGGCCGAGTGGCAGCGGACTCACGGCAAGCCTGACACCCGCGGCGGCGGCCGCACAACCTCGAAGTAACGGGAGCCCACCATGAGCGAAAACCCTGCAGTCACACCTGGCCCGACTCCGGTCGAGCTTGCCAGTGCGCGGATGCGGATCAACGAGCGCCACGTGTGGGCGACCACCGGTTGGGCCGCGGTGTTGTTGATTCTGGTCTGCATCGGGCTCTGCATCCTGCTCGCCGGAAGCTCGGTTCCCGGACTGATGGCGGTCCCGATCGCCGTCGTCGTGATCGCCGCCAGCACGCTCACGATCGTGCAGCCCGGAGAGACCAAAGTCATGCGCTTCTTCGGCCGCTACGCGGGCACGATCCGCTCTCCCGGGTTCTGGTCGTCGGTGCCGTTCGCGGACCGGCACACGCTCAGCGTCCGCGTGCGGAACTTCGAGACCAACCACCTGAAAGTGAACGACGCCGACGGCAATCCCGTCGAGATCGCAGCGATCGTGGTCTGGCAGGTCGCCGACACCGCGCAGGCTTCCTATGCCGTCGACGACTACGTCGATTTCGTGCACGTGCAGGCAGAGGCAGCACTGCGTCATGTCACGACCACCCTCCCCTACGACGACCCCAGCGACAGCAAGCCGTCGTTGCGCGGGTCGACCGATTCGGTTACCGGCGAACTCGCCCAGGAGATGTCCGAGCGGGTCGCGATCGCCGGGGTCGAGGTCATCGAGGTACGGATCAGCCATCTCGCATACGCCTCCGAGATCGCTCAGGCGATGCTCCGCCGCCAGCAGGCCAATGCGGTTGTATCCGCCCGCTCGCAGATCGTCGCCGGTGCTGTGGGCATGGTTGAAATGGCACTGGCTCGGCTCGACGAGAACGGCATCGTGGAGCTCGACGAGGAACGCAAGGCAGCGATGGTCAGCAACCTGATGGTCGTACTCTGCGGCGACCAGCCCGCGTCACCGATCGTCAACGCCGGCACGCTCTATACGTGAGCCGCGAGCGCAAGCAGATTCCGCTGCGCCTCGACCCCGCCGTACACGACGCACTCGCAAAATGGGCGGGCGACGATCTGCGCAGCCTCAACGCGCACATTGAGCTGTTGCTGCGTCGCGCGCTTGATGAGGCGGACAGGATGCCCGCAAAGGCGGCGGACCTACCGCGTCGTGGGCGCCCGCCGAACCGCTGACAGTGCAGCCGTGTGCACGGCAGCGGCCTGCTGGTTGGGGGTGGTCCCGCAAGACCACCCCCAACCCCGTCGCGATCGCAGCGATCGCGATTGGCAACTACGCCTTGTCGAGCTCCAGCGAGATCTCGATCGTCGTCGGGTCGCCGAGGCCGTGCTGGAAGCCGCCGAAGTCGGAGACGCTGATGGTCGCGGTGATGTCGATACCGAGCTTCGTCACCTCGCCGTTCGGGGTCGGCATCACGCCGGTGCCCAGCACGGAGACGGTGCCGGTAACCGGCTTGGTGACGCCCTTGAGCGTGAAGTCACCGGTGACCTCGGTGTCCGTCAGCGAGGTCGACTTGAACGAGATCGCCGGGAACTGCTCGGCGTCGAAGAAGTCGGCGGAGAGCAGGTGATCGGTGAACGCCTGGATCGGCAGGATGATGCCGTTGACGGGCACCTCACCGCTGAGGACGCCGTTCTCGAGCGAGCCGGTGACACCGTTGAAGCCTGCGCGGAAGTTCGCGAAGCCGTGGCGGGTCTTGAAGCTGACGGACGAGTGGATCGGATCGATTGTCCAGTTGCCTTCGGGCAGGTTGGTCATGTGACTCCTAAACGATGTGTGATGGGGGCTGCCGGTTGGCGGCTCCCAGCAAGAGTAACATCCAATTGACTAGTCAACAAAATATGGCTATGATTGTTGGCATGGCAGCCGTCAACGAAACGTCGAGGCTCGAGGGCAGCGCGCTAGATGCGTGGCGCAGCTACCTGCAGAGCCACGCCTCGATCGTACGTGAGCTCGACGCCGAGCTCACGAGTACGTACGGAATCACGGTTCGCGACTACGAGGTGCTCTTGTATCTCGCCCAGTCCGAGGGTCAGCAGTTGCCGATGTCGCAGTTGGCCGAGCGGACGATGCTGACGCGGTCGGGCATCACCAGGCTCGTGGACGGGCTCGTGCGGCTCGGCTTTATCGAGCGCAACGCCTGCGCGAGCGACGCGCGCGTTTCCTACGCGCACCTCACCGATGAGGGCTACCAGAAGCTGCGGGCAGCGGGTTGCAGTCACGTCGCGTCGATCGAGCGCCTGTTCTTGGCGCATTTCTCCGCGGCCGAGCTGGACACGCTCGCCGAGCTGCTCGGGCGCCTCCCTGGCGCGCAGCCCGAAGGCGCGTGCAGCGTCGAAGAACAGGCCTGCAGCGTTGACGCCGGGCCCACGAGCTGCTCAGTCGAGTAGCTCCCCCGCCCGTTCACCATCTTTTGCAGGAGTCACACGTGCCATCGATCGACCCCAACACGACTGTCGGCGTTGTGCGGCTTGTCGTCAACGATCTCGAACGGTCAACCCGCTTCTACGAGCAACTGCTGGGAATGCAGCCGCAGCCGTTGGGCGCGTCGAGCGTGGCGTTCGCGAGCGCCGATGGCGAGGTGCTGATCGAGCTCAGCGGCTCTCCGCACGCCGCTCCCCGCAACCCGCGGCAGACCGGGCTGTTCCATTTCGCGGTGCTGTATCCCACGCGCCGTGACCTCGCGGCCGCGCTGATGCGTCTGGCATCGGCGAGCTGGCCGCTGTCGGGAGCGTCCGATCACATCGTCAGCGAAGCGATCTACCTGAACGACCCCGACGGCAACGGGATCGAGATCTATGCCGACCGGCCTCGCGAGGCCTGGCGCTTCAGCAGCGACGGGCAGGTCGCGATGGACACGCTGCCGCTGGATCTCGACGACCTCGTCGCGGAGCTCGCCGCGGCCCCGCTGGAGCTCGACGGTGGCGACCGCCTGCTTCCCGCGGGGACGCGCATGGGGCACGTGCATCTGCAGGTCGCCTCGATCCCCGAGGCTGAGGACTTCTACGCCGGGCTGCTCGGATTCGACGTGATGGCGCGCATGCATAACTCCGCGCTGTTCGTCTCCGCCGGCGGCTATCACCACCACCTCGGCATGAACACCTGGAACTCACGCGGAGCCGCGGCCCCGCAGCCGGGGTCGGTCGGACTCAGCTCGTTCGACGTGGTGTTGCCGACGCCGCAAGCGCTACAAACCGTGACCCAGCGCGTCGCGAGCGCAGGCCTGCCAATGCAGGAGTCCGCCTCCGGCTGGTCACTCGCCGACCCCAGCGGAAATACGCTGGTTCTGCGCAGCGCCTGAGCCTGTTGGATGGGCGGTCTTGGATGACCGCCCGACCCGCGGATCCGCGTCCGTGCTCGCTACCCTAGTGGTTTCTGGCGACGTGGCGGAGTGGCTACGCAGCGGCCTGCAAAGCCGTCTACACCGGTTCGACTCCGGTCGTCGCCTTTCACGATTCTCAGCTGATGACGGCCTGTGACGTTCACCCAGGTCGAGCGCTGGCGGTGGGCAACACGCTCTCCCACCACCGCCCTGCTGTGGGTCTCAAGGCGCGGGCCGCTACCAGGCGTGCGTGATCCCGCGGACGATCAGTGCGACACCAATCACGCTCAGTGCCACCGCGCCATATCGCGCGCCGTCGCGCGCGACCCAGGCCTTGCCGTCGTCGATCGCGCGCGGGGTCTGCGTCGGCCAGATCCGGAACGACAGCATCGGCACCTCGAGCACGATCAGCTGAATCAGGTTCGACGCGAACAGGATCAGCGCCGTCACGACCCACGAGTAGTGGTACGTGCTCAGCTTGGCCAGCAGCAGCAGGTAGGTCGCGCCCGGCAGTGACAGCGCCGCGCCGAGCACGACCGTGGTGGCGGCCGTCCCGTTGTTGATGCGCTGCTCCCATTTGGGGTCAACCTTGGGTTTGTTTTGGTGACGTGACGCCCGCCGTGCGCGGACCTTCCCGACGGCGCCGCTGGCCAGCAGCGCTGCACCGGTAAGCGCCACCGCCCCCATCGCGAAGTATTCGATCGGGCTCAGTGTCTCCTTGGTGGCGTTGGCGACAGCGGTGCCGTGCAGCACGTAGATCAGAAGCATGCCCGAGACGATGCTCATGACCATCGCTCCGAACCAATATCCGAGCATCAGCCGCTCGGGGTGCGGCAGCAGCAGCATGCCGGTCGTTGCCGTGAGCAGCGTCGGATTCAGCGCAGAGGCAAGCGAGAACAGGACGAGGGTGCCCATCGGTCGGCCCGTAGCGTATCCGCTGTCCGAGTGTGCCGGCTACCAGGCGCGGGTGAGGCCGCGGACCAGGAATGCGACACCGATCACGGCGAGTGCGCCGGCGCCGTAGACGCGGCCGTTGCGGCCGATCCAGGCCTTGCCGGTGTCGATCGCGTCAGGCGTCTGCTGCGGCCAGATTGCAAATGCGATCATCGGCAGCTCGAGCACTAGCAACTGAATCAGGTTCGATCCGATCAACACAAGCACCGTGACCACGGGCGTGTAGTGCAGCTTGCTGAGTTTGTCGATCAGCAGCAGATAGGTCGCGCCGGGCAGCGACAGCATCACTCCCAGCACGAACGCCGTGGCGGCCGTGCCGCTCTGCATCCGCTGCTCCCACTTGGGGGTCTTCTTCGGCCCCTTGCGCCGCGCCTCGCGGCGTTCGCGCGTGCGTGTGACCGCACCGTTGGCCAGCAGTGCGGAGGCCAGCAACGAGATCGCGGCAAGCGCAAAGTCCTCGATCGGGGACACCGTGTGCTTGGTGGTGCCGGCGACGCCGGTGCCGTCGAGCACGTAGATCAACACCACACCGGAGGCGACGCTCATCAACATCGCACCGAACCAGTAGCCGAGCATCAGCTTCTCCGGTCGCGGAAGCAAAAGCATCACGGTTGTCGCCGCTAGCAATGTCGGATTCAGCGCCGAAGCAAGAGAGAGAAGTAGGAGGTTGCCCATCGGTCGGCCTCGTAGCGTACCCATGCGCTAATCACGAGTGTGCCCAGGCATGGCCACAGCCATTTGCCGGTTGTACAGGCGATCAGGAACGCAGACTGCGACGCTGCCTGGGCAGCGGTTATCCAGTCATCGACGAGGAGGCTGAGATGCCGGTAGGACGACACTCGCAAGGCGGTCCTGCATGAGCTGGGCGACCTCGTTGTGGCTGGTGTGCACCGCTATTGCTTATCGGGCTGCTCCGCGCGCGTGAACAGCGCACCCTGAGCGGCACCGGAGCCGCTCAAACCCCCACCCTGTCCGCGCAGCACGAACGCGATCGCGACTGCTACGGCAGCACCCGCGATCGGTCCCGCGACATAGACCCAGTAGTCGGTGAATTTGCCGCCGATCAGGTCCGGCCCGAAGGTGCGAGCTGGGTTCATCGAAGCGCCGGAGATCGGACTTCCCCACAACCCGGCCAGTGCGATGTAGGCGCCGACCCCAAGCGCTGCGATGATGCCGATGTTCTGTGCGCCCGACGCGGTGCCAAGGATCACGCTGACCAGCCCGAAGGTCAGCAGCAGTTCCATCCAGAACCCCGACCAGTCGCTGTAGCCCGAGGCGACGTAGTTGGAGCCGTGGACGGCCGACACGTGGATCAGCTGATGCAGCACCAGTGCCGCGAGGGTCGCGCCGAGCAGCTGAACGACGACGTAGCCGGGCACGCGGTTCCAGGGGAAGTCGCGGCGTAGCGCGAAGGCGATGCTGACGGCGGGGTTGAAGTGCGCGCCTGACACTTTGCCCATGAACATGATCATCGCCATCACCATCAGCGCGGGCGCGACCACCGCGGCGGTGCGGCTGATGGTGTTCGGAAACGCCTCCCCCATCATTCCGCCACCGGCGGCCACTAGCACCAGGAAGAACGTCCCGAACAGCTCGGAGAACAGCCGCCGCCACTCCTGCCGGGGGTTGTGGAAATCCTCGATCGGCTGAATCAGGTTGTGCTGCAATTCTGCCGAGACCCAGCCGCTGAGGCCGCTGTCCCCCGCCACCTGCTGCTCAGTCATGAATCCGCCCTCCTCGTAAACGTCGGCTTACGGGTTGGCACGAGAACCGCCTCGCGCAGACCTGAAGTCGCTAGATGCCGCGAGATCTAAGCGGTCGGGTCGGACGTCTTGGCCGGAATGCTCAGCCGCGAGATTGCGGTAAGCCTGAATCAAGTAGGGACGAGCCCGGTTCAGCAGTCCCGCTCGCGCGCTGTGTAGTCGGATCGAGCGCGGCTTCGCGTACAAGGGGCACGGCTGAGATCACCGGCGATTGCTGATACGCAAGTCGCGTGGCGGACGAGCGCACCGCCTGGGCTCAGTCGAGCAGCTCTGAGCTCGTGGCGAGTGTCGCGCCGGCGTCACGGAGCGCTGCGAGCGCCTCGTCGCCCGATGTAAGTCCGGGCGCCTCGATCGCGCGGCAGGCGTCGGTGACAACGACGACGTCGAAGCCAGCCTGCAGCGCATCGGCGGCCGTCGCCTGCACGCAGACGTTGGTCACCAGCCCGCCGATCAGGAGCCGCTCGATTCCGGCGGCGCGCAGTCGCTCGGCCAGGTCCGTCCCCTCGAACGCGGAGTAAGAGTCGGTGTCGCGGGTCGTGCCCTTAGGGAAGAACCAGTCGGGAGTTAGCGCGGCGGCGATCAACGGATGTAGTTCGGCGCCGGGAGTGCCGGCCACGCAGTGAACCGGCCAGGGCCCGCCCTGACCGGTGAACGAGCTGTGGTCCGGCGTGTGTGAGTCCCCGCTGGCCGCGACCACCCCCACGCGCGCGGCGAGCCGTGCGAGCGGTGCGGCGACAGCGTCTCCGCCGGGCGCCGGCAGCTCTCCGTAGCCGGGCTCGGTCCCAGGCATGAAGCCCTTTTGCACGTCGACAGCCAACACCGCGTCGGTATTCGGGTCAAGCTTCATCGGGTCCTCCAGCGACGGCACGGTTCATTCCACGCATAGCTTGACGGATCTCGCTGAGGCTCGGCAGCGCCCCGCGCGCGCCGACGCGCGTGGTTGACAGCGACGCGCCGGCCACCGCCTCGGCCGCAGCCGCAGAGAGCGGAGCCCCGTCGGCGAGCCGCGCGGCAAGCACTCCGCAGAAGCAATCACCGGCACCGGTGGTATCGACAACGGTCACGTCGGTGGCGGCCAGCTCGGTCGTGGTTCCGCGCGGTTGATCGAAGACCACGGCCCCCTGCGCACCGAGTGTCACGATCACCGAGCATTGCGGCGCCGCGGTTCGCAGCATCCGCGCGGCCGCGGCGACCGACTCCGGAGCCTGGGTCCCGAGCTGCAACGCGATCTCAGTCTGGTTGGCGATCAGCACGTCGACCTCGTCGAGCAACTCCTCTGGGAGCAGCTGCCAGGGTGCGATGTTGAGCACGAACGTGCCGCCGCTATGCCTGGCCGCCGCAGTCACGGTCTCGATCGGGATCTCAAGCTGGCAGAGCACGACCTCAGCGCCGGCGACAACGTCGAGCTGAACATCGACGGGAGCGATTGACGCGTTCGCGCCGGCATCAACGACGATGATGTTGTCGCGGTCCTGGCGACCGCGGAAGATCACCGCGGTTCCGCTGGGAGTGTCCGTGGCGTGCCGGACGGCGTCGGTATCGACACCACGGGCCTGCAGGTCTTCGATCATCACTCTGCCGGCGTCGTCGTCGCCGACAGCGCCGACCATCGTCACCCGTGCTCCGACTGCCGCCGCGGCCGCGGCCTGGTTTGCGCCCTTGCCGCCGCAGAGCCGCGCGGAGCTGCTGCTGAGCAGCGTCTCCCCTGGCCGCGGCAAGCGCTCGAGCGCGTAGCTGAGATCGAGGTTGAGGCTACCGACGCTGACGACGTGGCCCGTCATTGGATCTTGCTCGTGGCTAGTCGAGCGCTTCTTGGGCGCGCACCTGGTTGCGCGTCAGCAACGTCCCAACAAATCCGAGGATCAGCGCGACCACCACACCGATCGATGCCGCTGCCCAGGAGCCGTGCTTGCCGCCGAGCCCGAACGGACCGAGCAAGTAGCCCTGCCACTTCAGCCAACCGGCGTTGGTGTTCGTGACCAGCCCCCAGCCGATCAGCGTGCTCAGCCCGAGCAGTGCCAGCGGCCAGATCCGCACGCTGCCGTAGCGCCCGTCACGGTTGTAGAGGTCGAGTTCCGCGTAGTCACGGCGTCGCATTGCGATGTCGGCAATCACGATCCCGGCCCAGGCGGCGATCGGGACCCCGAGCGTGATCAAAAAGCCCTCGAACTCGGTCAGGAACGATTGGTTTGAGAACACCACATAGACCGCCAGCGCGGTCATCAGCGTGCCGTCGATGAACGCGGCCTGGTAGCGCGGAATCCGGAGTCCCGCGGCCTGCAGGTTCAGGCCGGAGGAGTACACGTCGAGGATCGTGGCCCCGACCAGGCCGAGGATCGTGAGGATGATGAACGGCACCAGGAACCAGTGCGGCATCGCGGTGGTGAGCGCGCCGATCGGGTCGCCCGAGATCCCGTTCAGCAGCGAGTTCGAAGATCCCGCCAGGAAGATTCCGTACACGAACAGCAGTACCGGCCCGAGCGCGCCACCGAACGCGGTCCAGCCCGCGACCGCCCTCGGGGATGTTTTGCGCGGCAGGTAGCGCGAGTAGTCAGCGCCGGAGTAGACCCAGCCAAGACCGAACCCGGTCATCGTCAGCACGATCACCTGGATGACCTTGCCGGTCGAGCCGCTCGGGAGGTTGCTGACCACGCTGAAGTGCACGTGCGATGCGGTCAGCGCGATCACGACCACTGTCAACAGCCCACCGACTACGGTGATCACCCACTGCATGCGCATGATCAGATCGAACCCGGCAACGGCGCCGAGCATCGTCAGCCCGGTGATGATCACGATCCCGATGATCTTGATGCCGGTGCCGGAGCCGATCCCGAGGCTGCCGCAGACGGCCGCGAACGCGAGCGTGCCGGTCACCACCAGGAAGGTCTCCCAGCCGACGTTCAGCATCCACGAGAGGATCGAGGCGATGCGGTTACCCTCGACCCCGAACGCCGCGCGCGAGATCACCATCGTCGGCGCAGACGCTCTGGGACCGGCGGTTGCGACGATCCCGACGAGCACGAACGAGACCACGATCCCGATCACGCCGGCGATGATCGCCTGCCACATCGAGACACCGTTGAACAGCGCGAACGCTCCGTAGCTGATTCCGAAGACACCGACGTTGCTGCCGAACCAGGGCAGAAACAGATCCCGTGCGCGGCCCTTGCGCTCGCTCTCGGTGATCGTGTTGATGCCGTTAGCCTCGACGTTCTTGGGTGCTTCGACGGCGACGTGCTCTGCTTCGGCGGTGTTCACCGAGCTCACGGGCCCTCCTCCGTGGATTGGATTCTCAATGTCGGTGCCGCAGAGATCCCGGAGGGCTGAAGCCCTGACTGAAACGGGGTACCGGCGTAGTAGCGGTTCGCGGCGCTGTTGGTGACCTGCAAGGTCAAAGTGTTGCCCTCACGCTGAAGTATGCCGGGCCGCACGGCGAACCGGAACGGTCGCCAGCCGCGCGACCCGAGATCGACGCCGTTCAGCGTCGCGCTGACCGCGCAGTGAACCTGCGGTAGCTCGAGGATCAGCGGCTCCGCGGCCACGTTCGGAGCATCGAACGTGAGCCGATAGGTCCCCTCGCCGCTGAAGCTCGCGAAGCCCTGCTGTTCCCAGCCGCGGGTGACATCGATCTCGGTCTCGCGCCCGTCCGCCTGCAGTGACCAGCCTTGGTCTAGCTGGACCAAGGCTGGTTCTAGACCCTTGGGTGGGTTCAGTCCGGGTCCAGTGCGGATCACCCCGTCGGACGTGAGCAGCAGGCACGCGAGTTCCTCGGGCTCGAGTGCGAATGCCCTGCCGGCGACCGTGACGGTGCGCGCGCTGGGTCCGTCGTTGAGCAGCACCACGCGCGTGTCTGCCTCCCACCGCCACAGTGTTCCGGCGGCGTCCGCGGTGGCGATCGAACTCGCCAGCCCGCGCAGCGGGTCCGGCACCTGGGATGGAACCTCGCCATCCGGATCGGTGATGATCACGCCCCCGCCCTGCTCTTCCAGCTGCCGGAGCACGTCAGGCACGGTGTTGGACGGCATGGTCGTCGCGCCGGCGATGATCACCGCCCGGTAGATGCGGCCCGCCGCGTGGAGCTGGGCGTCGGCGACGCTCGCCGTCGCTAGTGCGCGGTCGTCAATCAGGTCAAAGCCAACTCCCTCAGTCGCGAGCAGCTGTGCCCACTCCCCCACCAGCCGCGAGTGCGCATGGCGCGGCCCCTCGGCCCAGAGGGTATGGAGCGGGTAGACGAGCGCCACCGGCCGCTGCGGTTCGGCCGCTTCGATGAATGCCGAGACCGCGGCCGACTCGTCGGCATAGGCGCGGAAGTGCGCCCACCACGGTTCGAAATTGCAGGTCGGCGGAAAGTCGAAGCGCGGGTTGGTGAGCACGTCGCTGTTCGCGCCGCTCCCGTCCGTCTGCCCGTACGCGTGAAAGATCAGCTGTCGCGCGCCGAGCAGATGCAACCTCAGCGTTTGCAGACGCAGCTCGTCCAGGCGCAGCTCCCAGTAGCCGCCGGCATAGTGCCCGGGTCCGTCGTTGCGTGCGGCATATTGCTCGACCACGCAGCGGCCGCGGCCACGTGCCCGCGCGAGCGAGTCCCCGAACTTGGGCGAGATCTGCGCGTTGTAGTTGGAGGCGTCGACCAGCGTGCGGGTGCGGTGGCGGTCGATCGCGAAGTAGTCGAGCCCAAAGTTGGCGCGGCCGTCGACCTCGGGAAAGGCTTCGTTCAGACCCCAGTGGCCGACGTGCGCCAGCAGCTCGTGGCCGCTGAGTCCGAGCTTGTGCGCGTCGGCCCAGGCTCGCAGCGGGGCGAAGAAGCTGGCGATTCCCCGTTCGGAGTACCGGCGAAAGAACTCGACGCGCAGCTGCTTCGCGCGATCGCTATGGCCGTGGATAATCTGGCTCAGGGTCCGCGCCAGCGGCTGGCACGGGTCGATCCGAGCGGTCTCCGCGGCCATCCCGGCGTCCCACATTAACGAGTTCCCGATCTGAGCGGGCCGCTGCTGCGACCAGTTGTAGAAGCCGCTGTAGGGATGGTCGAACGAGAAGTACTCGACGGGATCGCCGAGCAGCCCCGCGAGTGCTGCCGCGTAGGGCTCGTAGACCACCTCGATGAAGCGCTGCGCGGTTTCTGGGTCCAGGTAGTTGACCATCCGTGAACTCGCACAGCGGGCGCTCACAAATGCGTTGATGACCCAGCCGTCAGGAAGCTCGGAGTCCGGGCCGAGCTGCAACGTGCAGCCGTCCTGAAGGCCCTCGACCCTGACCTGATCGGTCACGTCGATCGGCTGGTCGGCGTCGGCGGTGTCTGCGTCGTGTGGGGCTGCGAGTGCGGCGGTCAGCTGCCACTGGTCCCAACGTCGAACGCCGTCGTCGTACAGCCACGTTCGCTCGGGGCCGCCGAAGCCGTCGATCCACCAGGAGTCGATCCCGCTGATGCTCGCCCGACGCGGATCGCTTGGGCCGCTCGTGGTCCAGAACAGGTGGCGCTCGCGCAGCTGCTCGGCGCCGTCGACGGTGCGTCCTCCCCCGTGCCCGCTCATCCAGGCGTACTCGTCGTAGACGCCGACCTTCAGTCCGAGCGCGCCGGCGGTCTCGACGGCGTTCCGGTATGCGCTGAGGTATTCGGCCGACATGTACTGCTCGCGCGGGAACGAAAGCCGCGTCTGGATCAGGACGGTCGAGAAACCGGCGTTCTTTATTTCCTGGAGCTGACGGGCTGCCTCAGCCGGCGCCGGGATCCGGCTCCAGAACCAGTAAACGGCCGGACGCAAGGCCGCGTCGACCACGCTGCCGCTGAGTGGATCTGAGCTGCAAGCTGCTCGCATCGGCAGACGATCGCATACGCGACAGCGGTTTGCCGGGCTCACGCTTGGCTGGCACTTATGATCCGGACATGAACAAGGTTCAGGACGGAATCTGGCATTGGACGGCACCTCACCCCGACTGGGAAGAGGGCGCGAACTGGGATCAAATCGTCAGCTCATACGCGATCGAGGACGGCAAACGGCTCTATCTGATCGATCCGCTGGCGCCGCCCGACGAGATGCTTGCGCTGATCGCCGACCACGGTGGCGAGACGACACTGATCATCCTCACCTGTCCCTGGCACCGCCGCGACACAGCGGGGTTGGTCGCGCGCTTCGACGCGCACGTCTATGTACCGCATCCGGACCCCGCCGATCGCGACCCCGTACATGGCAGCGTCTACACCTCGGGCGACACACTGCCAGGTGGCGTGGTCGCGTTCCCGGGCCTGGAGAGCAACGATCTGGTGCTGTGGTTCCCGAACTTCGGGGCGGTAACGGCCGGTGACACGTTGCTCGCGCGCGACGGCCAGCTGCTCATTCCAGAGGACTGGATCGACTCCAGCAAGAACTCGCTGCAGAACGTCAAACACGAGCTCAAGCCGCTGCTCGAGCTTCCCGTCGACCTGGTGCTGCCGACGCACGGAGACCCGTTCACCGGGGAAGCGCTACGGCTGGCATTGGCCTGAGCGGCCACGTCGACACTGTTGCCACCGCTGCGGCTGTAGCTCAATTGGCTAGAGCGTCTGCTTGCCATGCAGAAGGCCGAGGGTTCGAGTCCCTTCAGCCGCTTCACAAAAACTCCCTGGAAACGGGGAGTTTTTTGTTGGTCGTATCAGACCCTATCGGCAGCTCGCGAGGGCCGCTTGAGCTTCCCCGCGGCGACGAGTACGATCGCCCACCCAGGCTCGATCGATGAGGGGTGGTCATGTTGCGGCGAGGCAGTGTGCGGATGAGTTGTGGCGTGGGAGTCGCGGCGGCGGCTGCACTTGCCCTTAGCGCCGCGGCCAGCGGCGCCGTTCCATCAAGAGTTGATCCGGCGCCGCCGGGCCTAAGCCACGCGCAGGTGCCCAAGCCCACGGCCGGCTCACCGTGGTTGGCACTGAAACATACGCCGCCGTTTGCTCCTGGCGCGATGCTGCTGCTCACCGATGGTCGGGTGCTCGTGCAGAGCCAAGGCGCGGACAACGGCGGATCCAACCAATGGTGGACGCTGACGCCGAGCTCGAGCGGAAGCTACGCCGACGGAACCTGGAAGCAGGAGGCCTCGATGCAGTCGCGGTACGCGCCGCAGTACTTCGCCTCGGCGGTGTTGCCCGATGGCCGAGTGATCATCGAAGGCGGTGAGTACAACCACGACAAGCTCGTTGAGACCAACCTGGGCGCGGTCTACAGCCCGACCGCGAACAAGTGGACGATGGTCGCCCCGCCAAATGGCGGCAAGGGCCAGTGGAGCCGCATCGGCGACGCGCCGAGCACGATGCTCGCAAATGGCCGGTTCATGCTGGGCGCATCGGGGTATTCGGGCACGACCGCTCAAGCGATCCTCAACGCCCGCACGATGAAGTGGACCGCCACCGGGAGAGGCAAAGCCGACGGCAACGGCGAGGAGGGCTGGACACTGCTACCGAACGGCAAAGTGCTGACCGTCGACACGTCAGACCTCAGCGGCGACACCGAGCTCTATAACCCGGTCAGCGGGAGCTGGACCAGCGCAGGCCACACGCCGACGGAGCTCATCGACGGCGACGGTGAGGTCGGACCGCAGCTGTTGATGCCCGACGGGAAGGTGCTCGCAACCGGAGCGACGGGAGCAAATGATCTCTACAACACTGCCACGGGGAAGTGGAGCGCCGGTCCAGCCTTCCCAGTGATCAACGGAAAACGGTACGACATTGCCGACGGACCGGGGGCGGTGCTCCCCGATGGTCAGGTCCTGCTCGACGCGAGCCCGGGTGACTACACGCCGCCGGCGCACTTCTTCGTGTACAACGGCAGCAAGCTCGTGCAGATCCCGGACGCACCGGACGCGGCGAGCCAGGCCTCAAACTACGGCTTCATGCTGGTGCTCCCGACCGGTCAGGTGCTGTTTAACGACCGTATCGGCCAGATCGATCTCTACAACGAAGGCAGGACACCGAACTCGGCCTGGCGGCCGTCCGTCACATCGGTCCCGAGCACGGTGGCGCGCGGCAAGACGTATACGGTCGAGGGCAAACAGCTGAGCGGGGTCGGTCAGGACGCCGCATACGGCGACGATTATCAGGACCTCACGAACTATCCCCTGGTACGCATAACCAACTCAAAGACACATCGCGTCGTCTACGCCCGAACGTCGGCGATTTCGAGCATGTCGGTCGCGCCCGGCACAAAGTCCTCGGCCAAGTTCACGGTTCCTAGCGGGACTGGCACCGGTTCCTCGACGCTCGTCATCGTGGCCAACGGGATTGCGTCGGCGCCGGTTAAGATCAAGGTGAGTTGACCGACAGCGCTGGCGCCCCTCGGCCGGCGCCGGCGCGGCTTTGGCTAGCTGATGAGCTGTACCACGCCAAACACCAGCACGGCGACTCCGATCGCGGCCGTGAGCGGGGCCACGATCTGTGGCCAGTGGCCGAAGAACCAATCGCCCAGGGGCCGCAGCACGCTCTCGGCCCTGTCCCCCAGAAGCACTATCACTACAGCGATCACGATCAGGGGCAGGGTGTACACGACGCAGTAGAGAACCAGTAGCGAGAGCTTGCCGGCGCCCGAGACACCAGACCCAACGATCAACGCGATCGCCGCGAAATACGGGAATGCCGTCGGCAGTTCCACGCCGGCTAGGCCTGCGCCCATGAGGATCGCTGAACCGCCGTGGCTCTGCCGTCCACCGCTCGGCTCACTGGCCAGCGCTGAACGTCGCATCCATAGGACGATCCCGCCCACAATCATCACCACTCCCGCCGCGGAAACCAGCGACCACTTGAGCGTCGCACCCGGCTTCGGAACGAGCGACAGGATCAGATCCCCAAGGCCTAGGGCCAGCGCTAAACCGAACAAGAACGTGACCGTCCATGCGGCGACCGTGAACGCGATCACCCGCAGCCGCGGCCGCGGACCCGCGGCAACGAACAGCTCGCCCCCGATCAAAGATGGATTGATGCAGTCAGGCAGCGCGATAACAACGATGGTCAGCGCGAGCTTCAACACGTTCCCGGGGACGGTAACCGAAGTCTGCGCGCCGTGGAAGGTCTCAGCCCAGCGGTAGTGACAGCTGACCCTTGAGCCTTAGCTCTAATGCACAGCAACGCTGGTAAGGCGGATTGCTAAGGGGTACCCACACGAAACCGCAGGCAAATGGCTGATGTGCATGAACCGGGCTTAGCTCAAGCTGTGGAACATGAACAACATCATCAAGAATTTCTACTCCGTGCTGTCCGACATGAATTACGCGAACCGCAGACTATTCGAGATCCAGACTGGCCAGGAGCACCGTCCGCGCAGGCGCCGCAGCCACTGAGGCTCCGGCTGAACGCGCCCGTCAGGCGGCTGAAACCGCGTACACCGGGGGGAGGCGCGTGGCGACCTCGAACCAGGAGGCGCCCGCGTCGCCCGAGCCGAACACTTGGCCGGTTGTCGAACCGAAATAGAGCTCGAGCGACGGCCCGTAGCCCTTGCGCTGGAACGCTTGACGCAGGACGGTCAGGTAGGCGTGTTCGCTGGGCAGCCCGTCGCCCCGGGGCGCCCAGGTGTCGCCGCCGTCACGGGTCTCGTACACGCGGACTCTCCCCTCCGGCGTCACCCGGTCCATGTCGGCGACCAAGGGGATCACGTAGGCGCTTTCAGGGTCGGCGGGGTCAACCGCCAGTGGGAAGCCGAAATCTGATGGGAGCCCCATCCCGATCTCAGTCCAGCTCTCGCCAGCGTCGTCAGATCGGTAGACACCACCGTGGAACTGAATGAACATGCGCTCCGGACGCCCCGGCGCCCGCTCCAGATGGTGTACGCACAATGCCGTGTCGGCGTCCGATGGCGGGTCGGGCAGATTCAGCTCTGCGATCACCTCGTCAGGCAGATATCGCGGAGTCAGCCCCTGATTGCCACGCCGCCACGACTGGCCGCCGTCATCCGTATGCCAGACCCCCGCCGCCGAGATCGCGACCGACAGCTTCTCGGGGTCGCCCGGCCACGTCGCGATCGAGTGCACGCAAAGACCGCCGCCTCCCGGCTGCCATCTGGGCCGGGTCTCATGATCCCAGAGACCGGCGTTGATCTCCCAGCTGGAGCCGCCATCAGCCGACTGGAAGAGCACTCCGGGATCGCCGCCCGCCCACATCAGCCCCGCGCGTTCGCCGGGCGCAATCACCCAAATCCGCTCCAGCGCCTGCTCGCCACCGTCCGGCAGCGTCACGCCCGCTGCCTGTTCCCATCCGTCGTGCCCCTGGGGAGCGCCCCAGTCGCTCGCCGGTAGCTCGGTGTAGAAGACCTTCGGTCCGTAGAACGGCGAGGTCATCGTCGCCAGCACTCGGCCGGTAGCTGGATCACGGACCGCGTAATCGACCGGCTCGCCGGCAAACGCCCTGGCGACGATCTCCCACTCGCCACCGGGCTCGCCGGACAGCGCGAACAATCCCTTCTTCGTCGACACCAATAGCTCGGTCATCTTCTCAACCTCCTGTGATCGCAGGCAGAATCTCGACCCGCGCGTCGGCGCCAACCGCCGTCTGGGCGCCACCGCGCTCGCCGTCAACGAACACATTTATGTGCCGCCGAATCTGTCCACGTTCGTCGAGGATCCAGCCGCCCAGTGCCGGATGCTCGTGCTCGAGTTCACGCAGCAGTTCAATTACCGTGGGAGCGTCGAGGCTGTGCTCCCCATTACCGCCAGCTAATTGCTTCAGCGGACCGTGCACGTGCACGCAGGCCATGGCCCCATCCTACGGCTCCGGTGCGGACGGATGTCAAAACCGGCGAACCCGACCCGCCGCCCAACAGCGCCACGAACCGAGTCCGGCGGCAGCGATCTCCGCCTACGCTTCGCAGCCGTGCTGATCGACCGTCCTGGCGACGAGCTCGCGTCCTGCTCATGGATTCAGTTCCGCGACGAGCCCCGCCTGATCCTCGACACTCACGATCAGACGACGCATCGGCGCTCGAAGCGGCCCCATCCGCACCCACGTCGATCGTTGCAGAGTGATCTCCACCAAACCGCCTCCGGACCCGTTCACCATCGCAGTGCCGGCCCAGTAGTTGACGCCGCGCAGTACGCTGAGTCGGAACGGGGCGCGCAGCTGCTCCCGCGTCAGCGCCTCGGCCGACGTGACCGCATGGCGTGGAATGGTCGCCTGGAATGCCCATCCCATGCTCACATCGATCGTCGATTCACGGACGGTGACGCTCGGTCCCGTACTGCCTGCACCGAACGCGGTCATCAGGGCGCGGCTTGGGCGATCCACGCTGATCGGAAACGTTCGCACGCTGTCCATTATCCCACGATCTGTGAGTGGGATCGGCTCCTCTGCCCTAGTCCGGCGGCGAGCGGCGTAGCGGCGTTCCGGCCAGGTCGGTGTCCAGCAGCGAATACACCAACGCATCGGTGTAGCGATCGTCGAGTTCCAGGTACGCGCGCAGCTGCCCTTCCGCGGAGAAACCAGCCTTCTCTGCGACACGCCGAGAGGCGAGGTTCAGTGGGTCCATCAGGGCTTCGATCCGTTTCAGTCCACCGTTGGTCAGTGCCCATTCGCAGAGGAGGGTCACAGCCCGCGTAGCGATCCCCTGGCCCTGTCGGTCCTGGGCGATCCAGTACCCGATCCCGGCGATCTGGCGGTGGGCGTTATATGCGAGTGTCCCGTCCTCGAGCTCTTGGCGGACGCCGGTTTCGACGCGAGGACGCCTTATCAGACCGATGTAGCCGACCGCCGCCTGGCCAGGTTCGGCCACGGCGCACGACACCCCGATCGATGCCGGTCGCGCCTGCTGTCGGGATAACCACGCGCCAGCTTCCTCTGGTGCCCATCGCTGAGCTTCCGCCACCGCCGTCGAGTCGTGATCGCGCCAGGGCCGAACCTCCACGACGCCATCGCTGAGCGTGCCCGGGTGAGTGAGCTGAGCTATCGGGAGCGACATGTGTCGATCACGAGTGCCTGAGGAACCGCAGGTAGAACGCTCCGAACACCAGCACGATGCCGACGTTGACCATCAGGCGCGGCCAGAAATGGTGCTTGAAAAATAGGACGTCCAGGCCGACGATCAGAGCGACCATCGCGAGCACGTAGAGCACGAGTCCCGGCGTTCTTCCCATGACTGGGTTCTATTACGTCACACGCGGCAGATCAAGCCTGCGCGCATTCATGCGTGCACCCACCATGATGCTGTGATCACAGCGGAACCCTGAAGTCGAGAGGCACGCCCGACCCTCAGTCAGCAGTGGCGGCGTACCCTCTCGTCGTATGGGTACGACCGCCACGCCGTTGGTGCGACAGGCCACCGCACGGGATCGAGATGCGGTGAAGAAAAGCGTGAGTGACGCGTTCGCGGATGACCCCGCGTGGGCCTATCTCGTTGGCGACGATTACGCGCGGCTGGCACCGCTGTTCGCTGCTGCGCTATTCGATACCCGTGTCGGACGCGGCGAAGTCTGGGTGACCGACGCCGTCGAGGCAGTTGCGATGTGGGAATCGCCGAGCAGCGATCCGGATGCGCTCGAGCACGCCCGCGGCATCTGGCGCGAATACACAACGCAGGTAGGGTCCGCCGCCGCACGCCGGCTCGATGCCTATAACCGGGCCGTGAAGGACGCCGCGGCCGACGGCGACTACTGGTATCTCGGGGTGCTTGCAACCAGCCCCGAAAGCCAGGGACGGGGGCTCGCGACCGCAGTCATCCAGCCAGTTCTGCAGCTGGCCGATGAAGCACGGCTGGATTGCTGCCTTGAAACCTCAACCGCCGGCAACCGCGAGTTCTATCGCCGGCGCGGCTTCACTGAGGCAACGCCGGTCGAGATCCCGGACGGACCCCCGACCTGGTGGCTTACGCGCCGGCCCCGGCAGGGCTGTGGTCGTTAGTCGTCGCTGGAGCGCTGCCAGAGGTTCATCTCGAGGTCTACGGCGTACTTGTCGATCTCGGCGAGTTCGGCGGCGTCAAAATCCGCCCGCCGGACAGCGGCGAGGCTGTCCTCCAGCTGCTTGACGCTCGAGGCCCCGATCAGCGCCGAGGTCACGGCCTGATTGCGCAGCACCCACGCGATCGCGAGCTGCGCGAGCGTCTGCCCCCGTTGCTCGGCGATCGCATTCAGCGCGCGGATGCGGTCGAGGTTCTCGTCGCTGATGAACTCCGGATGCAGCGATCCGCGACGGGCGGCCCGCGAGTCGTCGGGAACGCCATTGAGGTAGCGGCTGGTGAGCAGTCCCTGAGCCAGCGGCGAGAACGCGATGATCCCGATTCCGAGCTCGTCCGCGGTGTCGATCAGCTCGGCTTCGATCCAGCGGTTGAACATCGAATACGACGGCTGGTGAATAAGCAGCGGCGTGCCCAGCTCACCCAGAATCGCGGCCGCCTCGCGGGTCCGCTGCGGCGAATAGCTGGAGATCCCGGCGTAGAGCGCCTTGCCGGACGCCACCGCCGTGTGCAACGCACCCATCGTCTCCTCGAGCGGCGTGTCCGGATCGAATCGGTGCGAGTAGAAGATGTCGACATAGTCGAGGTCCATCCGGCGCAGCGACTGATCGAGGCTCGCGAGCAGATACTTGCGCGACCCATGGTCACCATACGGACCCGGCCACATGTCATAGCCGGCCTTGGTCGAGATCACGAGCTCGTCACGGAGTCCGCGAAAGTCGGTACGCAGGATGTCGCCGAAGTTGGTCTCAGCGCTGCCGTAGGGCGGGCCGTAGTTGTTGGCGAGGTCGAAGTGCGTGACCCCGAGGTCAAAGGCGCGTCGCAGGATCGCGCGCTGCGTCTGCAACGCCACGCCCTCGCCGAAGTTCTGCCAGAGACCGAGCGAGACCGGCGGTAGAAGCAGGCCGCTGCGCCCGACTCGACGATAGCTCACGCCGGTGTAGCGGTCTTCAGCTGGTATGTATCTCATGGCGTAGTCCTCGAGGTTGCGTGGAAGTAGCATCGCAGCGTGATGCACGGAAGCAGAAAGTGACCGCGATGCGGCTGTTCATCGCCTTGCAGCTTCCGCCCGTTGCGGTCGCGGAGCTCGCCGCGTGGCGGGATTCAATCGTCGCGGACAAAGACGGGTTGCGGCCAGTTGCAAATGAGTCGTTGCATGTAACGCTGGCATTTCTAGGTGAGATGGAACCAGAGTCGGTCGCCGCTTTGCGGCAGGCACTCGACACGCTCGCCGGGAGCGGCGCGGCCCCGCTGGCGCTTGGTTCGCCGTGGTGGCTACCGCGCCGCCGGCCGCGACTATTGAGCGTCGCGATCGATGACGACGAGGGCGTGCTGCGCGAGACCCAGGCGATCCTGGTCGCCGCCCTGCGCCGCAGGGCGCAGTTCGAGCCCGAGCAGCGGATCTTCTTCCCCCACGTGACCGTCGCGCGTGTACGCCGGGGGTTCAAGGTCCGCCCTTCCCCGACCAACGGCCCCTCGGGGATCGAGTTCGAAGGCACCCGCGTAAGCCTTTACGAGTCCGTTGACGGGTACCGAGAGCTCTACTCGGTGGCACTGGAGCGATGACTCGACGCTCCTGGCTACCGGGCCAGGAGCGCTCGACATGACAAGCCGAGGGTCCTGAAGTAGTACAACCGTAGGTGGGATGTTTGTTCGCTTCGTGCGCTGGTTTTTGATTCTGGCCCCGGTCCTGGCGGGAGTGTTGCTGCTGATCTTCGGAACTGACGGAGCGATCTCATCGACCTTCGGGATGGTGCTGATCGGGATCGGACCGATCGTGTGGATGTGGAACTGGTTCCTGCGGATGTCATTCGACGAAGAGGATCGCAAGGAGCAGGAGCGTCAGGACGAGCAGCGCCGGCGGGCATCGCAGAGCCAACAGCCGCGTCAGCGGAGTCCGCTGCGTCCGCCCGAATCGCCGAGGCATGAACACGCGCACGGGCGGACCCACGCGCATACGCGGCGCAGGCCCTAGCTCAACCGCTCATCCGTACAATCCATTGCAGTCTGTAACCCGGGCTGTATGGGCGTGGGCGGCGTCTGCGGATCGCCTGCCCCAGCGGCAGGACAGGAGGAGAGATTCATGGACAGATTCCGCTCCAAGCACGCCTGGCAGCGCGTTCTCGGTCTGGTGGCCGCAAGCGGCGCCCTCGCGCTCGCCGTCGCGGGGCTTGCCGCTCCGGGCGCGACGGCGGCGGCTTCAGCCGCTCAGCCGGGCGTGACCGCCGGCAGCTCGACCGGCCTCTACGCCGCGAACCACGACTACTGCCTGGGCCAGTGCAGCGACATCATGGCTCCGGGAAACAACGGCAACGAATCGCTGGCGCAGATCCTGGCGAACAAGGTCACCGGTGCGGTGCCGACCAACAGCGACGATCAGGCGGCCAAGTACGACAAGCTGCTGTACAACTACACCGGCCTCACGAACGCCCAGATCAACAGCTTCTACAACAACAGCGCGTTCGGCACACAGCCCAATCAGGTCGCGAGCAAGGAGACGCCGCGGGCCGGCACCACGATCATCTGGGACAGGACCGGCGTGCCCCACATCTACGGCAAGACGCGATCAGACACGGAATTCGGCGCCGGCTACGCGGCCGGCCAGGATCGCCTGTGGCTGATGGACCTGCTGCGGCACGTGGGCCGCGGCCGTTTGACCAGCTTCGCCGGTGGAGACGCGGCGGACCAGTCGCTCGAACAGACGCAGTGGCGCTCTGCCCCCTACACCCAGGCGGACCTGCAACGCCAGATCAACACGATCGCCGATCAAGGACCCGAGGGCCGGCAGGCACTGAAGGATCTGAACAGCTACGTCGCCGGGATCAACGCCTACATCAAGGGGGCCAACGCAAACGGTTCCGACCCAGGTGAATACGCGCTCACCGGTAACAGCGTCAAACCGTTCAGGGACACCGACATCGTCGCGATCGCTTCGCTGATCGGCGGGATCTTCGGCAGCGGCGGCGGCAACCAGCTGCAAGCTGCGATTGCCCGGCAGGCAGCGATCGACCGCTACGGCCGCACGAAAGGCCTGAAGGTCTGGAACGCGCTCTGGGGAGCCAACGATCCGGAAACCGTGCTGACGCTGCACGACGGCCAGACCTTCCACTACTCGCAAACGCCTGCAAAATCAATCGACGAAGCGATCCCCGACGCCGGATCGGTGACCAGCCAACCGATCGTCACCGACCCAACCGGAACGGCCGTCTCCCCCGCGAACCCGGTGATCCCCAAGTCGGAACTCGGCAGCAACTTCAAGACCGGCCTGGCCGCGGCCCGGCGGGCAGCCGCCGCGCGAGCCAGCGCGTCGGAGGCCGCTGCCGCACGCAATCCGCAGCTGAAGCGGCTCGCGGCGATCGGGCGCCAGGGGATGAGTGCGCTCGATCGCAAGCTGGCGGATCCGACGAAGGGGATGTCAAACGCGCTGGTGATCTCAGCGAAGTACTCGCAGGACCACCACCCGGTCGCCGTGTTCGGACCCCAGACCGGCTACTTCGCCCCCCAGCTGCTGATGATGGAGCAGCTCCAAGGGCCCGGAATCAGCGCCCGTGGCGCCGCCTTCGCCGGCGTGAACTTCTACGTCGAGCTCGGACGCGGCGAGGACTACGCCTGGAGCGCGACCTCCGCCGATCAGAACATCACCGACACCTATGCGCTGCACCTCTGTAACCCCAAGGGCGGGAAGGTCAGCAAGGACTCGACCGACTACCTCTACGGCGGCCGTTGCATCGCGATGCAGCGGCTCAGTGTCAGTGATGCATGGAGCCCGACGCTCGCGGATAGCACCGGCGACGGGTCCTACGTGCTCGTCAGCTTCAGGACCAAGTACGGCATCGTCGAGGCGCGCGGCACGATCAAGGGCAAGCCGGTCGCGTTCACGGACCTGCGCTCCACCTACATGCACGAGGCCGACTCGGTGGTCGGCTTCGAGGAGTTCAACGACCCCAATTACGTGCATTCACCGCAGACGTTCCAGAAGGCCGCATCGCACGTCAACTACACGTTCAACTGGCTCTACGTCGATTCCAGGAACACGGCCTACTTCAACTCCGGTCGCAACCCCGTGAGGCCGGCCGACGTAAACCCGAACCTGCCCGCGTGGGCCGGCCCCAAGACCCAGTGGGTGCACTGGAACCCCAATACCTGGAGCGAAGCGGACACCAGCTTCGCCCAGCACCCGCATTCGATCAACCAGAACTACTACGTCAGCTGGAACAACCAGATCGCCAAGGATTACGGCAACTACCCGGCCGGCGACGTGCAACGCGTGAACCTCCTCAACTCCAGAGTCAAGGCGCTGCTGCACAGCGGCAAGCCGGTGACTCGCGCCAAACTGATTCAGGCGATGGAGTCGGCGGCCAACGCCAACATGGTCGGCGAAGACGTGCTGCCGTACATGCTCGCGCTGATCAAGAAGGGCCCGATCCCGACCGCGGACAAGGCCGCCGTGGCGCAGCTGAGCGCCTGGGAGAAGTCCGGCTCCTACGCGATGCCGACTAGCCCGACCTCGCAGGTCTACAAGCACGCCGCCGCGATCAAGGATCTCGACGCCTGGTATCCGCTGTTCGTCGAAGCCGAGTTCAAGCCGTCGATGGGCCCCAGGCTGTTCAGCTCGGCGCAGGGCATCAACGGATTGACCCAGGGACCGGTGGGTGCTCCTGGAGGATCAGGCAGCTTCGACGGTGCGGTGAGCCACCAGGGCTCCGCCTACCAGACCGGCTGGTACGGCTACACCTCCAAGGATCTGCGCTCACTGCTGGGAGATCGGGTGCGCGGGCCGCTGCCGATGCGTTTCTGTGGCGGCAGCGTCAGCAACTGCCGCAAGATCCTGCTGCGCACGCTCACCGAGGCGTCGAACGACACGATGAACCAGGTCTATCCCGGCGACTCGGATTGCAGTGCCGGCGACCAGTGGTGTGCCTACTCGATCCAGTTCGATGCGCTCGGCGGGATCTCGCTGCCGGGGATCAGCTGGCAGAACCGTCCGACCTATCAGCAGGCCGACCAGTTCGCCGCACATCGCGGGCAGAACATCAACGACCTCGCCCGGGGCGCAAAGGCCAGCGCCAGCAGCTCGCTCAGCTCAGGCGTCTTCAACAACGCCGAGCCGGCCAAGCACGCAGTCGACGGGAACCTCGGCAGCTACTGGCAGAGCGCATCCGCCGGCAACCAGTGGCTCAGCGCCAACCTCGGCAAGGTCATGACTGTGGGGCGAGTGATCGTCGCCTGGGGTGGCGACTACGCGACCGCCTACAAAGTCCAGATCTCGACCGATGGCAAGCGGTGGCGCACGGTCGCGGCCGAGCGCGGCGGTCGCGGAGACCAGGTTGTCGCCGAGTTCACTGCGACCAAGGCTCGCTACGTCAGGGTCCAGTGCCTGAAGCCGTCCAACGACGACGGGTACAGCATTCGCGAACTGGAGGCCTACGGCGTCTGAGCTTGGAGCTGCCGATATCGTGCTCTGTATGGACGACCGCGTGACGATCCGCCCTGGGCGAACCGGCGACGACGATGCCCTCTACAGGCTGCTCGACGCGTCGATCGTGTGGATGGTGGAGCGCGGACAGAGCGAGCAGTGGGGTACCGAGCGGGCCTCCGAGAACGCGAGCTGGCAGGGGCAGATCTTCGAGATGGCACGCTGATGGCAGGCGTGACGCTGAGACCCGTAAAGCAGGATGACCTGCCATACCTGACCGGCGGCGCCAGCGAGTTCGATGACTTCGGACCGCAGCCGCCACGAACCGAGGTGCCCGCACCCGAACTACGCGGACACGGCGGTCTCTCCGTCATTGCCGACAACGGCAAGCTGGTCGGGTACGTGAGCTGGCACTGGCGGGTATGGGGCCCCAATCAGGACTCGCACTGTCCGATGATCGGTATCTGGCTGGTTCAGGAACGTCGCGGGCAGGGCGTCGGCCGCGAGGCTCAGCGACAGCTCGCGGAGCTGTTCTTCAAGCACACCGCCTGCAATCGAGTCGAGGCCCACACCGACGTCGAGAACATTGCCGAGCAGCGGGCGTTGACCGCGGCCGGATTCACCAACGAGGGCGTAATCCGCGGCGCGCAGTGGCGTGACGGTCGCTACTGCGACGGGATCCTGTACTCGATCCTGCGCTCCGAATACGAGACCAGCGACTGAGCGACGCCGGGTCGGTTGAGGGCCGCTGCGCGCAGCGGCCCTCAACACCAGACGTCAGGCGACGGCCTGCGTGAGCTGATCGAAATCAGCGTCGCTGAGCTGAACCCCGGCAGCGGCAATGTTGTCCTCGAGATGCGCGACCGACGACGTGCCCGGGATCGGCAGCATCACCGGCGAACGCCGTAGCAACCATGCGAGCGCCAACTGCGAGGGCGAGCTGCCGGTCTGCTCCGACAGCGCGGCCAGCGGACCCCCGGGATCCGAGAGCCTGCCGGTCGCGAGCGGGAACCAGGGGATGAACCCGATCCCTTGCCGGGCGCACTCGTCGAGCAGCTCTTCAGATGCACGATCGGCGAGGTTGTAGCGGTTTTGGACGGTTGCAATCGCCGCGACCTGCTGGGCCGCGTGAAGCTGCTCGACCGACACCTCGGATAGTCCGATATGCAGGATCTTGCCCTCGTCCTGAAGCTTCTTCAGCTCACCGACCTGATCCTCAAGCGGGACCGACGGGTCGATCCGGTGGAGCTGGAACAAAGGGATCTGCTCGAGGCCGAGGTTGCGCAGACTCAGCTCAGCCTGCTGGCGTAGATACTCGGGACGGCCGAGCTCAATCCACTGCCCCGGCCCCTGGCGCGTGAATCCCGCCTTGGTGGCGATCACCAAGTCCTCCGGGTAGGGGTGCAAGGCTTTGCGGATCAGTCGTTCGGCCACGACTGGACCGTAGGAATCGGCGGTGTCGATCAAGGTCACGTCGAGCTCGACCGCGCGCCGCAGCACGCGCACTGCCTCATCCGGATCCTTGGGGTCTCCCCACACGCCAGGGCCGGTGAGCTGCATCGAACCGAACCCCAGCCGGTTCACCGGGAGGTTTCCCCCAATCGCGAAGCTACCGCTGGCTGCTGCTGTGGTCTGGGTCATCGATTCCTCCTGGACGCGGTTACCTGCCAATGGTCGCAGAGTGCGCTCTGCGGGAGCGCCTGTTAGCCGCGGTGGGGATAACCCCACCAACAGCGTTGCGGCGCGCTCCCCAAACACGCCTGCTCACCCCAATGATCTGCGGCTGCAGCGCTGACACGGTCACAGACATGTCCACCTCCAGCATTCCCAAACAAGACCGGGCAGGCGCCCCTCCGCCTGCAGCAGGCGGCTCAGCGCCGCCCCCACGCGGGCTCGCGCGGCTGGTAGGGCGCGCGGCCGGCGCGTCTGCCAAGCGACCAAAGCTGATGATCGCGCTGTGGCTGGCACTGATCGTCGCCTGCACCGTCGGCGGCTCGATGGCCGGGACCCGCAACCTATCGACGGCCAACTCCGGCTCCGGCGAATCCGGGCAGGCGATGCTACGGATGGAGCACGCCGGGCTTCTGAACCGTTTCACCGAGGGCGTCGTGATCAAATCCTCGAACGCTGCCACAACCCGGCAGGCGACCGACGCGGTGATCCGTCGGGCACGAGCAACCCGCTACGTCGCCACGGTCGATTCGCGCGCTGCCGTGCGTGACCACGGCCGCGTCGCGCTACTGCAGGTAACCGTTCGCGGTAACCCCGATCAGGAAGCGAACCGCATCGCGCCGCTTGAGAGGACCGTGAGGCAGGTCGCCGCGGGCCATCCGCACGCGTACATCGGCGAAGCCGGCGACGGCTCCTTCACCCGCGCCGTGAACAACACCATTTCAAGCGGAATGCAGCAGGCGGAGATGATCGCATTCCCGTTGACGCTGCTGATCTTGATCGCCGCGTTCGGCGCGCTGGTCGCAGCCGTGGTGCCGCTGATTCTGGGCCTCACGTCTGTCGCCGCGGCGATGGGCGCGATGGGACTGGTCTCGCAGATCGCTCCGCTGGGATCGGTCACGTCTTCGGTGGTGATGCTGATGGGCCTCGCCGTCGGTGTTGACTATTCGCTGTTCTACATCCGCCGTGAGCGCACCGAACGGCGCGCGGGCGCAGGACGCCAGGCCGCGCTGCTGGCCTCCGCACAGACCGTCGGCCGCGCGATCCTGATCGCCGGCGTCACCGTCGTAATCGGACTCGCCGGGCTGCTGTTCACCGGCAACCCAGTGTTCGTGTCGATGGCGCTCGGCGCGATCCTGGTGGTCGCGATCGCCGTGCTCGGCTCGCTCACCGTGCTGCCGGCGATGCTGTCGCTGCTCGGGGACCGCGTCGACAAGGGTCGCATCTGGGGCCGTCGCGCGGCCCGCAGAGCTCGCCGCGCCGGGCGTAAGCCGACTGCGACTGACGGCGCGGGCGCCGCCTACAAGCAGGGTCGCTGGCACCGAATCGCGCGGACGGTCACCGGCCGTCCGCGGTTCGCGCTGGTCACCGCGGTCGCGCTACTGGCGCTGCTGGCAACACCACTGCTATCGATGCACACCGGCAACCCCGGCAGTCAGGATCTGCCGTCCAGCAACCCCACGGTCAAGGCTCAGCACCTGATCGACCAGACGTACCGGGGCGGGAACGAGACAGCCCAGCTGGTCGTGGTTGGCCATCATCTCGACACCGCCCACGCTCGCCACGAACTCAGCGAGCTCGGCGTGCGCGGTCAGCGGGTAGCCGGCGGCTCGGCCGGCAAGGTCACGGTCGATGTCTCGCACGACGCCGAGACGGCGGTCGTGAACATCCCCGTCCCCAGCGGCAACATGAACCAGCGAGACCACAACGTCCAAGTGCTGCGGCAGATCCTGAAGCCCGCGGCCACCCAGGCACTGCCAGGGAGCACGGCGCAGCTGACCGGCACCGACGCCTCCAACGTCGACTTCAACCACCAGATGGCCGTGATGACCCCGCTGGTGATCGGATTCGTCCTGGCACTCGCGTTCCTGCTGCTCATCAGCTCATTCCGTTCCCCCGCGCTGGCCGCGTCGGTGATCGGCCTGAACCTGCTCTCTGTGGGAGCGGCGTTCGGGGTGCTGACCGAGCTGTTCCAAGCCCATTGGGCCGAGCAGCTGTTCGGACTGCGGTCGTTCGGAGCGATCGTCGACTGGCTACCGCTGTTCGCGTTCGTGGTGCTGTTCGGGCTATCGATGGACTACACCGTGCTGATCCTCGAACGCGCCTCAGAAGCGCGCAAACGCGGTGCCTCACCGCGCGCGGCCGCGACCGAGGCACTGGGCGCCACCGGATCGACCGTGACCAGCGCCGCACTGGTGATGGTGGCGGTGTTCGCAGCGTTCGCGACCGTCCCGCTGATCTCGTTCGCGCAGCTCGGGATCGGGCTCGCGGCCGCGATCGCAATCGACGCGACGATCGTGCGCGGAGTCGCACTGCCCGCGGTGCTCACGCTACTCGGCAACCGAGGACTGGCAGGAGTACCTCGGCAACGCGCACGCGAGCGCGCCGACTACGACTCGCAGGCGTGGGATCATCGTAACCGTGCCAACGCCTTGGACGCGATCAGTGACTAATCATCCAACACCGCTCCTGGAACGCGCAGAGCTGCTGGTCCCGTATGGGCTGGCGGCTCTGCTGCTGGTCATCTGGGCGCTGACCGGCGCCGGCTACTTCTGGCCGATGTGGGCCTGGTTCGGCCTCTTCCTGCCACTCACGATGGTGGCGGTGATCCGCTGGGTCAGACGCCGCCCCGACCCGCGCTACCGCACCGGCTTCGCACAGCTGCTGGCCGGCCTGGCGGTGCTCGTTGCCGGCGACATTGTGATCTGGCTGATGTCCGGCGCCGGCTACTTCTGGCCGGTTTGGCCCGCGCTGGCGCTGGTGGCGTTGCTCGGCGTTTACCGGCTGCTCAACGGTCCGCGCAAGCATCAGCTCGAGGAACGCGTCGACGAGCTGACCCGCACCCGTGCCGGCGCGGTGGACGTGCAGGCGGCGGAGCTGCGCAGAATCGAGCGGGATCTGCACGACGGTGCGCAGTCGCGGTTGGTGGCGCTCTCGATGCAGATCGGCCGGGCCGAGGAGCGGTTGGCGGGCAAGGGTGCCGACGCCGCCGATCTGGAGCTGCTCAAGCAGGCACGGACCGAAGCGATTGCGGCGATCACCGAGCTCCGCGACCTTGCGCGCGGAATCTCACCGCCGGTGCTGACCGACCGCGGGCTGCAGGCGGCTGTCCAGTCGCTGGTAGACCGCTCTGGGATCGACGCCCAGGTGCAGGCGAAACTCGACCGTCGGCTCGCCCCGGCGGTCGAAAGCGCAGCCTACTTTGTCGTCGCAGAATCGCTCACGAACACGGCAAAGCACGCGCCCGGTGCAGCGGTCACGATCAAGATCTCACACGTTGACCAGCAGCTGAACATCGTGGTCAGCGACAGCGGACCGGGTGGTGCGGACCCGGACGGAAGCGGCATCGTCGGCCTGCGCCAACGCGTAGAGGCACTCGACGGCACGCTCGCAGTGATCAGCCCGTACGGCGCCGGCACGACCGTGAGCGCGACCCTGCCATGCCAATGAACGAAACCTCCGAGCCTCCAATCCGCGTGGTGATCGTGGAAGACCAGGCGCTGCTGCGCGAAGGACTCACCGCGCTGCTCGCTGAGAACGGCGTCGAGGTCGTCGCCACCGCCGAGGATGGGCCGGGTCTGTTACGGATCGTGAACGGGCACCAGCCCGACCTCGCGATTTGCGACGTGCGGCTGCCGCCGACATTCACCGACGAAGGGATCCGGGCCGCGATCGAGGCGCGCCAACAGCAGCCCTCGCTCGCGGTGCTGGTGCTGTCCCAGTACGTCGAGCCGGCCTACTCCGCAGAACTGCTGGCCTCGGGCGACACCGGCGTCGGCTATCTGCTCAAGGAGCGCGTCTCCGAGGTGCGCACCTTCGTCGACGCGGTGCGCCGGGTCGCCAAAGGCGGCACCGCCCTCGACCGAGAGGTCGTGAGCTCGCTGGTGCGTGACCGCCGCCACGGCGTTGAGGGCGGGGCGATCCAATCGCTCACAACGCGTGAACGCGAGACCATGGAGCTCATTGCCCAAGGTCGCAGCAACGCCGCGATCGCGCGCGAGCTGGTGGTCACGCTGGGCGCCGTCGAGAAGCACATCTCGAACATTTTTGGAAAGCTCGAGCTGCCCGCCAGCGACGACGATCATCGCCGCGTGCTGGCAGTGCTCGAGTATCTCCGCGCCACCGGCGGCTGACGCGGCGGCAGCCTACGCGGCGGAGGGTGCGAGCCCGTCGTCCGCGGGCGGTGGAGGCGGCCCGCTGGCCACCTCCACCGAAAGTGCCGGGACGGCTGATTAGGCAGCCGGCGCCGGAAGCACCGTGATCGTCGCAGCAGCGGACGCATTTCCGAGCGTGTAAGTGTCGCTCGGGATGCGGACGCGGAACTGCAGCGAGCCGATGCGCTCGACCCTCCAGTTGAACGCGTAGGTCGAGGCGTGAGTCACCTTCTGGGTTGCGACGATCTGCCAGTGACCGTCGGCTCCCATGCGCTCGAGGTAGATCGCGCTACCGGCCTTGTCGGGTGAGACGGTGCCGGAGAACGTCACCTTCGTACCGACCGCCACGGTGGTCGCTGACGGCGTCATCGTGAGCGCGTCGTGCACGCCCAGGTACAGCGGTGCCGTCGAGCGGTGCGGAGCGAACGTGGTACGAACCTCGTAGATGGTGTTGGCACCGGGCTTCACTTTGAAGCTGTAGCTGCCGTCGCTAGCGGTATCGACCGGAGTTCCAGCGGTATGCCATTTAGCGCCCGGCAGGTGGCTCCAGAGCCGCACCGACACGCCCGGATCGGGCGTTGTGGTTCCAGCGTTGTCGAGCACACCGCTCAACGTGGCGCCCGTTCCCCCGAAGGTGATCGTGGGCACGTTGCTCATGATCGTGAACCCGGGAGCCTGCGCCTGCTGCACTGAGACCGTCACTGGATCCGAGGCGGCGGCGATATTGCGGGCGTCGCCACCAAACAGGACGCGCACGTCGCGATCGCCGGCGGTCGCGAAAGCGTACGAGATCGAGTACGCGGAGCCAGCTCCGAGCTTGCCGGTCTTGACCGTCGTCCAGGCGGTTCCGGTCGCGCCGCGCTCGACCTGCAGCGCTACCTGCTCGCCGGTGTGGTTCGGCGAGACCGAGCCTGAGAACACAATTGGTGTCCTGGTGTCGACGCTGGTGCTCGACGCGCTGAGACTGACCTCGGCCGCGACACGCTCGTAGATCGTCTTGCTGTGTACGTTGCCGCTCAGTTGCGGCGCGGTCACGTACCAACTGCGGTTGGTGTTGACGATTCCCTCTGCCCGTGTGAACTCGTACACGCCCTCGCTGTTGGTGGTGGTCTTGCTGATCAACGTGTAGTTGGCGTTCGGAGCGATGCGGTGGTACAGGTCAATCTTCTGACCGGCATCGCCGGAGCCGTTCAGCTCCCCTTGGATGGTCACACCCTCGCCAGCCACAATCTTGCTCGGTAGAGCCACGATTGTGAGTCCGTGGTTGTGCGTGGGACCGTGCGCGTGAGCCGCCATCGCGCCAGCCGGAACGGCCAGTGCAGCGATACCGATTCCCGAAGCGAGCGCGAAAGATCGCAGTCGCATTCCAGACCTCCTTGCGTGTTATTTGTGATCCAGACTCCCGGGACATCCTTTCCCGGGATCGGCGGGTCATGCCCGTGGCCCGCCACCTGCTCGAACACACGTAGATACGGGGAGTTGCGGCAGACCGCGCGGTATCAGCGAAGCGATTCCCAAATCGTTAACAACTGTCACGCGCGCCGGTCTGAATGGCTCTGTTCGCGGCGACGGTTTCGTTCCTGTTTGCGCGATTTGCCTCAAGCCGGTCGCAGCGTTTAGGGTGGTAGCCCGAATGGGTTCCAAGCCTGAGACGTACTTGAGGGCGGCGAGCCAGATGCAGGCCCTGTCGTTCTCGGTCCACATCCCGCTCGTCTGCTTCGGCATCGCGCTGCCGGCGCTGGTGCTGTTCGTTGAATGGATGTCGGTGCGCACCGGCGACAAGCTCTACCGCACCCTTGCACGGCGCTGGACCAGGATCGCCACCGCGCTGTTCGCGATCGGCGTGATCACCGGCACGATCCTCAGCATCGAGATGGGAATCCTGTGGCCCGCCTTCATGTCCAAATGGGGCAGCGTGTTCGGGCTCGGATTCGCGATCGAGGGCTTCAGCTTCTTCGCCGAGGCGATCTTCATGGGCATCTACATCTACGGCTGGGACCGGCTCTCGCCGCGCAAGCACATGCTCTCCGGGATTCCGGTGGTTGCAGCCGGCTTTCTCGGAGCGATGATGGTGATCTCGGTCAACGCCTGGATGCAGCACCCGTCCGGGTTCAAGGTCGTGAATGGACGCGTCACCGACGTGCATCCGTTGGCGGCGCTGTTCGGCAACAGCTTCCTCTGGAACGAGATGATCCACATGTACCTGGCGGCCTTCATGGTCTGCGGGTTCCTGATGGCCTCGGTCTACGCGTTCCAGCGTCTGCGCGGCAAATGGGGACGCTACGAGCGCACCGGGTTCGCGATCCCGTTCACAGTGGCCGGGATCACCGCGCCGATTCAGATCTTCGTGGGCGACTGGGTAGCGCGCGATGTCGCCACCGAGCAGCCGGTCAAACTGGCGGCGATGGAGGGACTTGCGCACACCACCAAGGGTGCGTCCGAACACATCTTCGGCTGGTATACGAACGGCCAGGTCAAGGGCGGGATCGCGATCCCGCATCTGCTCTCGATACTCGCCTTCCACAGCTGGGACGCGACCGTCAAGGGCCTTGACACGGTCCCGGCCTCGCAGCAGCCGCCGATCAACATCACGCGCATCACCTTCCAGCTGATGGTCGGAATCGGAACCCTGCTTGCGTTTGCGGGGGTGATCTTCGTGATCTACCGCTGGCGCAAACGGCGACTACCGGCCAAGCGCTGGTTCTACTATCTCGCGGTTGCGTGCGGGCCGCTATCGGTTGTGGCGCTGCTGTCCGGCTGGATCGTCACCGAGGTCGGGCGCCAGCCGTGGACCGTCTACGGCTATATGACGTCGGCTCAGGCGGTCACCGACGCCCGTGGGGTGCCGATCGGCTACGGGGTGCTGGCGGCCTCCTACATCGTGATCGGGTGTGCGCTGGCCTGGATCCTCTGGCGGCTGTCCAAGGCTCCCCTGGGTGAGCACGACGAGGTCTACTCGCCGCCGTACACGCAGGCGTCGCCCGGTCCGGCGGAGGCGTAGCGATGCAGCTCTTCGACATCCCGATGGCATGCATCCTGATCGGACTGATCCTGTACTCGATCCTCGGCGGGGCGGACTTTGGCGCCGGCGTCTGGCAGCTGACCGCGCTACCGCCACTGGCGACCTACGACAAGCAGACCGCCAAGCGGATTCGCGAACACTGCCACCACTCAATGGGCCCGGTGTGGGAGGCCAACCACGTGTGGCTGGTGTTCGTGTTGACCGTGACCTGGACCGCGTTCCCGGTCGCGTTCGGATCGATCGCCTCGACACTGGCGATCCCGCTCACGCTCGTCGGCGTCGGGATCATGTTCCGCGGCGCCGCCTACGCCTTCCGCACGGTCAGCCTCAACGACCGCCAGCTGGCTCTCGCCGACGCCGTGTTCTCGCTCTCGTCGATCGTCACGCCGTTCGGGCTCGGAGCGGCGATCGGCGCGATCGCCGCCGGCCGGGTCCCGGTGGGCAACGCCGCAGGCAACCTTCTCACCAGCTGGCTGAACCCTGTCTCAATCGTCGTCGGGCTGCTCGCGATCTCGGTGTCCGCCTACACCGCGGCCGTCTACCTGGCCGCCGATGCTGACCGCAACAAGGACAGCTGGATGGTCGATCAGTTCCGTTCGCGTGCGCTGCAGGCCGGTCTCATTTCCGGTCTGATCGCGCTCGTCGGGATCCCGGTGATGCACGCCGACGCGCACCGCGTGTTCGAACGGTTGCTCACCGGCCCCGGGCTCGTAGGCCTGGTGATCTCCGTGATCGGCGGTGTCGCGACCCTGACCCTGGTGGTGAGAAGGCGTTGGGAGCCGGCCCGGCTGTCGGCCGCGTTCGCGGTTGCCGGGATCATCATCGGCTGGGCACTGGCCCAGCAACCGATCTTCCTACCCGGTTTGACGGTCGCACAGGCGGCAGCACCGAAACAGACCCAGATCGTTGTGATCATCGCGATCGCGGTTGGTGCTTTGACCCTGTTCCCGTCACTCTGGGTGCTGTTCAGGCTGGTACTGAAGGGCCGCTTCGACCAACCGCTCGAGGACGAGCTTCCGTCCCGCACGCGGCCCGGTCGAGATCGTTTCAGCCTCCGCCCGCGGCCTGCTCGGACGCGCCTCGATCGCCTGCCTGATCGTCGGCATCGGGCTGCTGAACATCAGCAACTCATCGCTCTGCCACGGGATCGGCGTGGTCGCGTTCGTGGTTTGCATCATCCTCGGCGTGATCGCAATGGCCCCGACCCAGCTGGCCGCGACTTCGCCCAACGACACCGACTCCTAGCTCCTCGGGCTTCTCGGCGGGTTTCAACCGACGTTGCGTTTGGTGCGGCCACGGCTGCGTCCGTCGCCGTTCCGCAACCGCAATCGGACCGAAGCCCTCATCCCGGTCGACGCGGCATCGAGCCCGAACCACCACGATGCGACAGCTCGGTGCGGCATCCACGGCCACTTGGGTTATTGCCGCCAGGCTCTGGCCGCTGATACGCGGATGGCTGTACGACACCCACTCAAGCTGATTGGCGCGATCCAACATGTGTCACCGGCGACTGTGGGGTGCCCCGCCGATCGCGGCGCACCCCACAAGTTCGAGCGCTGTCGTCTACGTCAACTGGTAGCGATGATCGCTGAGGCGCGCAGCACCTGACCAGCGGCGCCGAGCGCCTGCACCCGAACGTACCGCGCGTCGGCTCCGGCGAGCGAGGTAGTCGTGATCAGGCCGGTCCAGGCAACGGTCTTCACCGCCTCCAGGTGCGACCGCGCGGAGCCCGCAAAGATCCGCCAAGCGCGCGCCCTGGTCGCTCCGTTCCACCCGGCGCTGATCCTCAGCCCGGAGCGGGTGGCGACGCTCCTCACCACAGGCCGCGTGGCCGGCGTGCCCGTCCACTGCTCCTGGAAGACACGATAGGTCTGCCAGTTGTTCTCCACAGTGTGGCCCGCGACGGTCGTCAGTCCCCCGCCTGGCAGCATCGCGTACATCAGCATGCGGCCACGCGAGTTGTACTCAGAGAAGGAGCCGGCCTGGCCCCAACCGACCAGCACATTGCCGTTGGCCAGCGTCTGCACGCTGCCCTGGGAGCCCGTCTGCGCCTGCGTCTGAGGCTGCACGATCTGCTTTGCGAGCGAGGCCGTCATCGCCTTGGTGTTGAGCGTGATCCACAGCGCACGCGATGCAGACTCGTTGGCACCGTAGGGCGTTCCGTCCTGGTCGTCAAACAGCTGGATCTCATCCTTGGAGATGAACCGGGGATCGTGCTGCCATGCAAACTGAGCCTTCGCCGCGACCTTGAAGCTGCTCGACTTGCCGCCGAGTGTCCAGACCACGGCGCCGGTGTGCGGATTGATCTCGTACAGCGCCCAGGTGTGCCGCGAGGAGACGAGCAGATTGCCGTCCGGGGCGGGGCTGATCGAGTTCACGTGGAAGTAGTCCCACGGTGAGTCGCCGAGCAGCGGCAGCGCGTAGCTGTCGGTGATCGGGACGTGTGCCAGCGCGCTCCAATTGAGCAGCACCTTGCCGGTCTTGATGTCGATCTCACGCACGTAGGAGTTCACGACGGTGCCGTCAGCACTGCCGCCGACGCTCGTGAGGTCGACGTCCTTCACGTTCTTGTAGGCGGTCACGAGCGCGTCACCGGAGCGCGTCAAATAGAACTCGTGGGTGTCCGGCCGGTAGCCGTTGACGCCGTGGATGATCTTGATGATCTTGTAGTTCGAGTTCATGATCACGTCCTCGCCCTGCCCGATCCCGACCGACAGCGCACCGAACGCGGGATTGCCGCCGGTCCCCTGCCACCAAGTGAGGACTGGCTTACCCTGATAGCGCTGAACCTGGAAATTGGACGCCGACCGTGCCCCGCGCAACGGGTCATACCACACGACCTTCCCCGATGTCGTGATGATCTCCGGTCCTTCCGTAGCGGTCTTGGCACTACTCGGGACCGTCTTGTGCGGATCGATGAAGATCAGGCCGGGTCCAAGCTTGGCTCCCGGTGTCAGCGTGTAGTCGAGGTGGTACGGAGGCACTGTCGGCAACGTTCCCGACTGGTGGACGCCGGCAGGCTGTGCGGTTGTTGCGGATGCCTGCGCGGCGGCGGGCACCGCGCAGCACGACGCGACCGTGGCGGCAGCGGCCGCCAGGGCTCTGAACTTCATCTTGTTCCTCTCTCTCGTAGAGCCGCCCGATCCACGTCGGCACCCAGATCCTCAACGACTCAAGTTGTGTATGAGCCTATACATTTTTCCCACACTTCGCAAGCTGATGTTGCGAATAGACTCGACGCATGCCCGCCAGCCCGCCACGCCAAGAGCGGAGCCGCCAGACACTCGACCGTCTGCTGGACGCCGCGACCGAGGTGATCGAAGAGAAGGGGCAGCTCAACTTCACATTGCCTGAGGTAGCGCAACGCGCGGGCATCGCTGTGGGCACCGTCTACCGACGCTTCTCCAGCAAGGACCAGTTGGTGTCGGCCGTGCTCACGCGCCAGCGCGACCACGAAGATGCGGTCGCGCTGCTGGTCTGGGCCGGCACCGATTGGACATCCAGACCGATCAAGGATCTGACCGATCAGCTCGTGCGTGACCTGGCCGGCATCTGGCGCGACCGGGAGCAGTTCATGCGCGCGATCATGCTCCGCCACCTGATCGACGGCCCCGACCTCTCACAAACACGGGGTCCAGAACGGATGGTCACGTCGATGGAGCAGTTCCGCGAGGCGATCGGAAGCTGCGGCCGGGCCGTCCAGCACGAGGATCCCGACACCGCGTGTGATTTCGCGTACCGCATGATCATCGGCATGTGCGCGCGGCGCACAGCAGTCGCGATCGAGACCCAAACCCCCGCCCTGAGCTCCTGGGCCGATCTGCTCGATCAGCTGAGCGACGCCGTCGCGCGCTACCTGTTTGGCTCGGAGTATCAGCACCTATAACCCGGTTTGACTCGGTAACCGAGTCCTGAACACCTCAGCGCAGCACGATATCACCGTGGATACGCTCGCTCGCATGTTCACAGGGGGCCGAGCCGCGACGGGACTCATCGCCGCGTGTATGTGTGGGTGCTCGCCGCATGCGGCGGATCGTCGAAACCGTACGACAACCAGCAACGGCGGCTCGCAACGCTAAGGCAGTGTCAACCAATTATTTGGTGTTTTGTCGGCGTCTGGACGCGGCTGGGTGCGCCCGCCTCGCGGCAGGTACCACCAGTACCTGCCTCGCGAAACGGTCTTCCCATCCACGCCCAGCCACTCGCCAAAACCCTCAACTAATTATCTGACGCTGCCAAAGCCGCGTACATCGGCAAAGCCGACGCGATCTGCCAAGCGGAGATCAACGCCTACGATCAGTTCCCGCTTGCGAAGCTGCGACTGACGCATACGGCCACGCCGCGCAGGACAACCTTGCGATCATCGGCCATAGGCTGCAGCAGTTCGAGCGGCAGCTGCCGCTATACGTCAGGACTCCGCGCGTTGCCGGAGCCGGCCCAGGACAAGCGCATGCTGGCGGCCATGCTAGCGCTGGGTCGCCAAGGTAAACGCAATGCGACGCGCTCGTCAAGCTGCTGATTCGGTTCCCGGCGAAGCTCACAGAACAAGATCTCGGCGGAAGTGCAGCAATTCCGCACCGAGGCAGCCCGACTCAGCGTCGCGGGCCTGCGCATACACGTTCGCGACCAGCGGCTTGCACACCAGTTCGGTTTCAAGGTCTGCTCGATCAAGGAACCTCACCGCAACATCGTGGGATCGGCCAGCGGCGTGAACGGCTCACAGCTGGCGCTCTGAGACGCAGACCGCAGGATCGTTTTGTGCCCGTACAGCCCTTCCGGCGCCCCGTTATGACCTCACGATGGCGTGCGCCGATGGTGGTGGCCCCCAAGCCACCACCAGAGAAAATCGCCACAAACCGTCTACTTTTGAGGTGATGAGGCGAGCGTTTCTGTCAATGGCATGCGTTGCGGTGTCGCTGGCGTGCGCCGCCTGCGGGCACAGCTCGCAGCACGTCGGCTCGGATCCGCCTACGAGCAACCTGATCGGCGGCAAGTTCGCCGGATATCTGTGGGACGGCGAGGTCACCAGCGTCCACGGCGTTTGGGTGGTTCCGCGTATCCAGCCTGGCTCGCGCGACGGTCACGCCAGCACCTGGATCGGAGCCGAAGCTCCGGGCGACAAGACCGCACCGTTCATCCAGATCGGCACAACCGAGGACCGACCGCTCGTCGGCGAGCCCGACACCGGAATCAACCGCTACACGGCCTTCTGGAGCGACGAGCCGCACGGATTTCACCCGGTTGAGATGTTCACGGTCGATCCCGGTGACCGCATCAGCGCCACGATGACGCTGCACGATCAGCACTGGACGCTCTCGATCAAGGACCTCAGCGGCGGCCAGTCCAAGACCTTCACGACCGCGCAGGAGGGCAGCTACGGGTTCAACCTCGCCGAATGGCTGCAGGAGGACGTGACCAACGCCCGCACCAACGGTCCCTTCCCCTACCCCGAGCTCGCGCCGACGCAATTCAGCGGCCTGACCGTGAACGGTCGTACGCCGCAGAACAACGACGTCCAGAGTCAGTGGATTTCGTCGGCCGGGCGTTACTACGGAACCAGCCCGCTGAACAACGGCTCATTCGCGGTTCAGCGGGTGACGCTCAGCAGTATCGCCGGACGGTACCTACAGATCAGTGTTCCCGAGGACACGATGCTGCAGCGGCTAAACCAGGACATGGACCCCCGCACCGGCGCCCCGGAGGGACTGGTCGCCGCCGACGTGCAGGCGCTCGCACGCGTGATGAACGAGACCGCGGAGAGCCTCCGCGCCGAGCAGTGGCCGGCCAACGTCCGCAAGTTGATCCACCAGCTCGCGTCCGAAATTCACTACGAGGCGGGCAAGCTCAACGCGCTCAAAAACCCGAACGAACGGACGCTCGAGCCGGTGCTGACCGGAGTGACACCGTATGGCGTCGAGCACGAGACCGCGAGTTCGATCCACGCGATCCTCGGGATTCCCTACCCACAGCAGTAACGAGCGTCTACGGGATCACGGGCTGCGGCCCGGCCAGGTAGTCCAGCATCGGCCGAGGGTCTGGGTCGGGCGAGGTATAGCCGTCGACTACCGCGTAGGTCCACGACGGGCCGTGGCGTAGTAACTCGGCCAGTGCGTGCAGCAGCGTATCGACGTCGTCGCTGCTGGTGCCAAGACCGATGCTGGCACGGACCGCGCCTTGATCGGTGAGCCCGAACTTGGCCAGCAACGGGTGCGCGCAGAACTTGCCGCCACGCACTCCGATGGCATGCTCGGCCGACAGATACGCCGCTACCTGGTCGGCGCGGTAGCCAGGAACGTTGAAGCTGATGACGCCGACCAGGTCCTCGTGCTCGGGCCAGATGCGGAGCGGCTCCAGTCCGAGCGCGAGCAGTCCCGCCAGCAGCTGCTGGTAGAGCAGCTGCTCGTGCTCCTCGATCGCGGGCGCGCCGATCTCGGACAGACTCTGGAACGCCGCGCCGAGCGCCACCGCGCCGATCAGGTTGGGGGTGCCGCCCTCGTGGCGAGCCGGGCTCGGCTTCCATTCCACGCTGCCGAGCGTGACCCGGCCGACCGCGCCCCCGCCGCGCTGATGCGGTTCGGCTTGCTCGAGCCAGTCGCGCGCGCCGATCAGGGCGCCGCCCCCGTAGGGCGCGTAGAGCTTGTGGCCCGAACAGGCGAAGTAGTCGATTCCGGTCGCGGCCAGATCGACGCTCCGATGCGGAGCGAGCTGCGCCCCGTCCACCGCCAGACGCGCTCCGTGTGCGTGCGCCAGACGCGCAACCCGCTCCAGCGGCGGGCATTCGCCGGTCACGTTCGAAGCACCCGTGATCGCTACCAGCGCCGCCGGTTCGCGTTTCAGCTCAAGCTCCAGCAGCTGCAGGCTCTCGTCGACGCTCCCGGCGGAGCGCACTGCTGTGAACTCACCGCCGCGCCACGGCAGCAGGTTGGCGTGGTGTTCGAAGTCGAAATGCACCACGCGCCCGGGAACCGCGCTGGCCAGCAGGTTCAGCGCATCGGTGGTGTTGCGCGTGAACACGACCACGTCGCTGTCACGGGCGCCGGTGTGCTCGGAGACCAGTTCCCGCGCGCGCTCGTATGCGGCGGTGCTTGCACGGGACAGATAGCTCTGACCGCGATGGATGCTCGCGTAGTGGGCGAGCGCCGTGGTGACGACCTGATGCACACTTGCCAGTGGCGGCGCACTGGCGGCGTAGTCAAAGTTCACGAACCGCGCGACGTCGCCGTTGACCAACGGCACTTCGGTACAGGCATCGGCGAGGGTGGCGAGTGGAGTTACTCTCATCTCAAGTAATCCTATTGACTTAGATTAAAAGAAACCTTTGAAAGGTCGCTAGACGGACTCGTCAGTCCGCTACGCTGATTGGTGATGTCTGACACACCCGCTGCAGCCGCACCTTCAGGAGCGCCGGAGGCGCTGGATCGTGGCGTCCTGATCGTGGCCGCGGTAGTAATGCTGGGCTCGTTCATGTCGATCCTGGACACTACCGTGGTCAACGTCGCGATCGACCACTTGGCGGTCGCCTTCAACTCATCGCTGACGACGATCCAATGGGTCGTGACCGGCTACACGCTGGCCCTGGCAGCGGTGATTCCGATGACCGGCTGGGCGGCGGACCGCTTCGGCACCAAGCGCATCTACATGACGTCACTGGTGCTGTTCACGCTCGGTTCGGTGCTGTCGGGGCTGTCGTGGAGCGCTGGGTCGATGATCGTGTTCCGCGTCCTGCAGGGGATCGGCGGCGGCATGATCATGCCGTCGGTGATGACGATCCTGACCAAGAAGGCCGGCCCGAACCGGCTCGGCCGGGTGATGGGCATCCTCGGCGTCCCGATGCTGATCGCGCCGATCATGGGACCGATCCTCGGCGGCTGGCTCGTGGACGACGTCTCGTGGCGCTGGATCTTCTTCATCAACGTGCCGATCGGGATCGTTGCTTTCATCCTCGCCGGACGTGTGCTCGACCGCGACACTCCGCAACCCGGCCATCGCTTCGACTGGCTCGGAATGGCGATGCTCTCCCCCGGCCTTGCGATCTTCATCTTCGGGTTGGCAGAATCCTCGACCTACGGCTTCGGTAGCGCCCGCTCGTGGCTGCCGGCGCTAATCGGCGCGGCGCTGATCGCCGGTTTCTTCGTCCACAGCTGGCGTTCCAAGGCTCCGCTGATCGATATCCGAACGTTCGTGCATACGCCTGCAGGCGCTGCTGCCACGACCTTCCTGCTGTTCTCGATTTCGGTATTCGGGATGATGCTGCTGGCGCCGCTCTACTACCAGTCCGTGCGCGGCGCCTCGGCACTTCAAGCGGGCCTGCTGATGGCACCCGGCGGCGTCGGCGCGATGATCACGATGCCGATCTCAGGACGGCTCACGGACCGTTACGGGCCGACCTGGATGCCGGTGGTGGGGCTTCCGTTCGTGGTCATTTCGATCATCCCGTTTGCGATGGTCACCTCGACCACCCCGTACGTGCTGCTGTGTTCGGCGAGCTTCGTTCAGGGGATCGGGATGGGCTTTGCGATGATGCCGATCATGACCGCGGCGATGCAGGCGGTGCCGCGTGCAGCGATCGCCCGCACCAGTACTGCGATGAACATCATCCGCCAGGCCGGTGCCTCGATCGGGACCGCGGTCCTGACCGTGATCCTCGCGACTCAGATCAAGGACAAGGTCGGCGCCGCAACCCACGGTCAGGTCGGCGCCCACGGCGGCGGCATCAGCTCACTGCAGCACCTGCCCCCGGCCGCCAAGCACCTGGTCGCCGAACCGCTTGCCGCTTCGTTCGCGCACACCTATGTGTGGGCTGGCGCGCTGATCGTGATCGCGCTGATCCCGGCGCTGGCGATGGCGATCATGCGCACGCGACTGGCCCGCAACGCGCCGGTCGCCGATGCAACCGCGTCGGTGCCGGTCGTCGCCGAGTAGCGCCTCAGCGGCCGCGATAGTGGGCGGGGTTGTTGCCTGCGCGAGTGTCGGTCGCCGCCAGAGCCGCCTCCAGCGCGCCGGTGAGCACCGGTACGTGCTCGGCCGTGAACGCCAACGGCGGGCGTAGCTTCAGCACGTTCAGCGACGGACCTGTGGCTCCCACCAGCACACCCTCGAGCCGCATACGGTCACGGACTGCGCGCGCCCGCTCTGCGTCCGGCGTCTTCTCGGACGCGGAGCTGACGAGTTCGATCCCATAGGCGAGCCCGATGCCGCGAACCTCACCGATCGCCTCCCAGCGTGAGGCGACCTTACCCAGCTCATCGCGCATCACCTTGCCGGTCGCGTGGACGCGATCGAGCACCCGCTCGTCCTCGAACACGTCGAGTACGGCGAGCGCCGCGGCGGCGCTGACCGGGTTGCCGCCGAAGGTGCTGAACAACACCGTTTCCTTGCCGATCACCTCGGCGATCTCGCGGCGTGTGACGACGGCGGCAACAGGGTGCCCGTTACCCATCGGTTTCCCGAGGGTCACGAAGTCCGGAGCGATCCCCAGGTGCTCGTAGGAGAAGAACGTTTTGCCGTTGCGTGCGTGGCTGGCCTGGACCTCGTCGGCGATCCAGAGCCCGCCGGCGGCGTGCACCTGGCGGACCCAGTCGTGGACGAGTTCTTTATCGAGGTCGTGAACGCCGTCGCTCATCGCCAGGCCATCGAGCACGGCTGCCGCGGGACTCAGCTCGCGCACGCGCAACCGCGCGATTGCGCTGGCCATCTCGGTCCGGTCGAGGTTCTGCTGGCGGTAGCGATCCGGTACCTGCCAGGTCTCGATGTGATCCGGCTTATCGCCGTTGAGCCATCCCTCGGGCGAGAATGCGGCGGTTACTTCGGTGATGCCGTGGTAGGCACAGGCGGTGCAGAGGCCGCCGCTGTTGCCGGTGACGGCCCGCGCCATGCGCCAGGCAACGTCGTTGGCTTCCGAACCTGAGTTCACGAGCATCACGGTGTCAAGCCCGTGCCCGGCCAGCTGCTCGAGCCGCTCGGCAAGCTCGATCGCGGACGGGTGCAGATAGCGCATGTGCGTGTTGATCTGCCGGCTTTGACGCGCGATCGCGGTGACGACCCGCGGATGGGCGTGGCCGACCGTCGGCACGTTGTTGTAGGCGTCGAGCAGCCGCGCGCCGGTCGCGTCGGTGATCCACGCGCCCTGGCCGCTGACGATGTCCACGGGCTGTTCGTAGAACAGTGCTTCCATCGCCGGCCCGAAGGCCGCAGCGCGGCGCGCGGCCAGGCGCTCGGAGGAATCGCGCTCGACCGCAACTCCGAGCTTCTCGGGCAGCAGATCCCAGCCGACCTGTTCCATCGTCTTCAGCACCCGCGCACAGCGTGCGTTGTAGCGCTCAGCGAAGTCGCGGTCTTCAAGCCCGTTCGCGACGCGCCATGAGCTGATCGCGATCGTCACGGCGCTGCGCGCAGCCCAGGCCAACGGAATCAGGCGCAGCTCCTCTTCGCTGAGCTCGATGCGGCGCTGGTAGCCATCGAGCACCAGCCGCGCAAGCCGGAATACCTCCTCGCCCTCGCGTCCGGCCGCCAGCGAATCCAGCATCGATGCGATGTCGCTGATCAGCGCCGTAAAGCTCATGTCGCCGAAGTCGATGAATCCGGTGACGAACCCGCGTGCGTCGGAGAGGGTGTTGTCGACGGACACGTCGGTGTGCAGCACCTGGGCGCGCAGCCGCGGCCAGGCGGGCACCAGCTGCTCCTGGAACCGCTCGAGCGCGGCTGTAACCAGTCGCCGCTCCTCAAGATCGCGAATCTCCTCGGTCATCGGCAGCACCTGTGCGGCGTGCTGGATGTCCCACAGCATCTGACGTCTGGCGCGCGGATGTTCGTAGCCCTGCATCGCCTGCGCCAGCCGGGCGGTGCTCTCACCCCAGGCGATCAGTGCCTCATCGCTGAGCTCTGTGGCGTTGATGCGGCTGTTTCCGGGAAGCACGTCATACAGCCGCAGCCAGTGGCGGCGGCCATCGCGTTCATACGCTGCGCGCAGATCGGCGAGATCGTCGCCGACGGTTGCCGCGCCGGGGTTGCCGGTCGCTGCAGTTCGCCAGGGCAACGCCACGGTCAGACCGGGATCGACCGAAGTGACATGCAACGCGACTCCGGCCTCCATGTCCAGCACCTCGGGGTCCTCGAGCTCGTTGGAAACCTTCAGCACAGCACTTCGCTGACCGTCGGCGCCGAACAGGGCGAACGTGCGGTCGCGCTCGCTGCCGAGGTCAACCGCGCGGGTAGCGGTGACGCCGAACAGCTCGCCTACGGCGCTCACGGCCTCGTCGGGGCTGAGGGTTGGCGGAGCTGCATTCAGCACCTCTTCAGCGGCTGTCACTTCTCAGACTCCTTGTCAAACGGCTGGGATCGAGCTGTCGCGCTCCACTCTGCCAGTTTGGGGGCGGTCCGTGGTTTCTGAGCAGGGGTTGTGACTACTCGGGCCAGTGGTATTGCAGCGCACCGCTGGGGCAACGGTCGACCTGCTCGGCGATCCGCAGCGCGGGCGCAGCGTTCACGTTGATCCACGGACGCTGGTCGACGTCGAAGACGTTGGGAAGCTCGCGCACGCAGTGGGCTGAGTGGGTACAGACCTCGGAGTCGAACGTGACCGTAATCCCGTTGCCGCTGTATGCCCTGGTCGTCTCTTCACTCATCTCGATCAACTCCTCGTGTGGCTCTGAAGTCGTTCATATGGTTCGAAGCCGTCGGTTCGGTTCGGTTCGGTGGCTAGTCGCCGCCACCAAGCTCTTCGTCAGTTCGCGCTCACTCGCGCACGCAGCGCGGGCGTTACCAGGTCCAGATACTCATCCTGGTGGTTGTGCACGTAATTCAGGATGAACGGGCACATGGGCACCAGCTCAAGCCCGCGCTTGCGTACGTCTTCCAGCGCGTCATGGGCCATCATCCCGCCCAGACCATGCCCCTCCAGCTGCTCGGATACCTCGGCGTGCACCATCGAGATCCGTTTGTCGTTGAGGTGGTAGTTGATGAGGCCGGCCAGCTGGCCGTCCACCTGCAGCTCGTAGCGCGAGGCTTCAGGGTTATCGACAACTTCGATAGTCATGAGTTCAGGTTCTAACAAACCCGGAGTCTCGGCGGTTGAGCTGCTTGCACGCGAGTGGATGCATGACGTTATGTCAGCTCGGCGGGCGTGGGCGACGATGTCTTACGCGTTGATTGACTGCCGGACTTCGGTTTCAGTCTCGGGAGCGGCTGGGGAGCGTCGGCTGTCGAGCAGAATGAAGCCCGCTCCGCCGAACAGCACGACCACCAGCGCCCACCCCAGGGCGGTTGTGCTGAGGCCGACGTACTTGAGGCCCGAGGCCAGGATCACGAATGCGATCACCGGACGGATGTACTTGTCCGGGACCCTGGACGAGAACAGTGAGCCGAGGAACACGGCAGGCACGGCGCCGAGGATCAATGAGATTGTGAGTCCGAACTCGACGTGATTGAAGAGCAGTGCCCCGAGCGCGGCGGCGAGCGTCAGCGGCACCGCCTGCGCGAGATCGGTGCCGACCAGCTGCTTGGCACTGATCCGCGGGTAGAGGAACAGCAGCAGGATCGTCATCAGCGAGCCCGACCCGACCGAGGTGAGTCCGACCATGATCCCGCCGACGAGGCCGATCAGGATCGTCGGCAGCGGCTTGACCTGTAGCTCCTTGATCGTCTGGCTGCGGGTTTCGCCGCTGCGTCGGTCGAGGAAGTAGCGCAGCACCATCGCGGCCGCGCCGATCAGCAGCGCGATGCCGAGCACGGTCTCGATGTGGGTCACGTCCCCGGCGGAGTTGCCCATCAGGCTGAGCAGATAGCTGCCAAGGATCGCCGCAGGCACAGAACCGATCGACAACAGCCCCACAAGCCGCATGTTCACGGTTCCGGCCTTGAGGTGCACCGCGGCGCCGACCGGACGCATTACGACCGAGGCGACGAGGTCGCTCGAGATCGCGGACGACGGACTGACGTTGAATAACAGGATCAGCATCGGCGTCATCAAGGCGCCGCCTCCGGCGCCCGTCATGCCTACCAGCAGCCCAACGATCGCGCTACCGAGAACGATGTAGGGGTTGATGTCCATGCCTGACTGAGTCTCCTGTTAGCGGCTCGGGCAGGGACGTCCACACCCGTAGTGAGAGAGTAACTCTATCGCATCTATCGGGATTATCTATATCCCCGGGTTTGTCGGCATAGTCGAGTTTGGGACCACGTCCAACAGCCTGGCCACGGTCGGTCGCGCCTCAAGCCAGCGCTCGCGCCCGGGGCCAGCGCCCGCGCGTCGAGCCCCCGGGCGTGCGCGGGAGCTAGTTAGGGTGTCGGGCCGGTCGCGACCGGACGGTCCGGATCTGACGACCACGCCGACCACGAGCCTGGGAACAGCGCGGCTTCGATGCCCGCGATCTTCAGAGCGGCCGCGAGATGCGCGGCGGTGACTCCTGATCCGCAATAGACGCCAACGGTCTGGTGATCGGCAGCGTCACCGGCCCCAGGATGTCGGTCGCGTTGGTGGTCCTCCCCCGCGCGCGTCATACCGAGGCTGATGAGCGACGCAAAGCGGGCCTGCAGCGCCGCCTCGTCAAGAAAGCTGCCGTCCGCCGCGAGAGTTTCGGCGGTCGGCGCGCTCAGCGCGCCGGGGATATGACCGGCCCGCGAGTCGATCGGCTCGACCTCGCCGCGGTAGCGCTCGCCCGCGCGCGCGTCCAGCAGGACGCCATCTGCCGCAACCGACGCCGCGTCGTCGGCGCTCAGCGCCGGCAGATGGCCTTCGCTCAGGACAACGTCGCCGGTTTCGTGCACCTGCACCGCGCCCGGCTCTACCGCGCCGCCAGCTCGGCGCCACGCCGAGAACGCTCCGTCGAGGATCCGCACGCTGTCAACCCCGGCCCAGCGCAGCAGCCACCATGCGCGCGCCGCGGACATCCCGCCGAGATCGTCGTAGACCACAACGTCCTGCCCGGCGCGCAGCCCCCAGCTGCGCGCGGCCCGCTGAAGATCTGCGATTGCAGGCAGCGGATGGCGGCCGCGGACTGCGCCCCCGGGCGCCGCGAGCTCAGTTTCCAAGTCGACATAGACGGCGCCCGGAATGTGTCCCTGTTCGTAGTGCCCGCGTCCGTCGGGGTCGCCCAGCTTCCAGCGCACATCAAGCAGCAACGGGGCGTCCCCCGCCTCGAGCCGCGCCCGCAGTTGCGCGGGGCTGACCAGTACATCTTCAGCAGCCATCTGTCCTCCTGAGATTCAGTCCGCGAAGTATTGCTCCCACGGTGTCCGCATGCAGCGCGCGTCAGGCGGGTGCCCGTGCGCCCCGCCCGCTACCGTTGCGCTCATGTCAGAGCCAGGCTTCCGTTTCGTATGCGCGCCATCGGCGCTTGCCGGGGCGCCCGCCGGATGGGCGCGAGAGATGCTCGAGGAGGGCGAGGTGGCCGTCGTCGGCGCCGAGGGCCTTGACGCGGTCAATGAGATCGCTCACCAGCTCGACCAGACCAACATCGTGCTGATCCGCAGCGAGCAGACGCCGACTCTGCAGGACACGACCGTGATCGACTACGCAGAGTCGCTACCGCTGGTGTGGGTCGGGGCGCAGTTCAGCGATCACGCCCGCAAGTGGGCACATGACCGCGGGCCGATGACGCTGCTTGTCGAGACCGCCGGCTCGTTGAACGACGACGAGCAGCGACGGATCGACCGCTTTGTCGCGATCCTCGGACGGCAGTCCGAGTAGCGCCGCTGACGTGGGGTGAGCCCTCGCCAGGCGGAACTGCGGCGCATCCGGCTCAGAGGATCTCGAACTCGTAGCCTTCGAACAGACCTGTCTCGACGACGCCGGGCAGCGCCTTCAGCTGCCCGCTGAAGCCCAGCGGAATCTCATCCATCCAGGCGTCGAGGATAAGGTTGCCGGACTCGGTGATGACCGGGCCGTCCTTGCCTCCGGCGACACGCAACTCACAACGGGTGGCACCGGCCGCGGTCAGGAATTCGCCGACCAGATCCACGCCTTGGCGTTCCACCTCCACCGGGATCGAGAACTTCTGACCGAGACGCTCCACGTACTTGGACGCGTCGACTGCAAGGAACATCTTCTCGCTGGTCTGCCAGAGGATGCGTTCCTTGTACATCGCGCCGCCGCGGCCCTTCAGCAGGCGCCTGTCGGGGTCGACCTCGTCGGCTCCGTCAACGCCCCAGAGTGGCTTCACCGCTCCCAGCTCGAGCCTTCTGATGCCGAACCGGTCCGCGGCCACCTCGGTCTCATAAGAGCTGGTCACCACGGCGATGTCAAGACCCTCGCGTTGGACGCGCTCGCCGATCGCGAGTAGTACGAGATAGGCGCTTGAACCCGAGCCGATTCCGACGACCTCGCCGCCGCGAACCTGAGCGGCGGCCCTTGCGGCGACCTCCTGTTTGGCCTCGATGTTGGACAGAGTGGTCGGCCAGTGCAGGTACTTGGAGGCGTAGAGATTCGGTGCTGTGCTCATATTTGCTCGAAGGTAGTGAGGTCGACTTGGATCATGGATTTATCCACAGCTTGACCGCGAGTGCCATACCCAGCACCACGATCGCCCACCGTAGCCAATTGTGAGGCACGCGTCTCGCAACTTCAGGACCGATCCGTGCGCCGACGAACACCCCGACCATCAGCGGGATCCCGGCGGACCAGTCGACGCTGCCGAAGATCACCATCGCCGCCGCGGTCACCAGCGCCGAAATCCCCACTAACACGTTCTTCAGCGCGTTGGCCTTGGGCAGGTGCTGGTCGATAAAGACCAGGACCAGCGTCAACATCATGATCCCTGCACCCGCGCCGAAGTACCCCGAATACAGCGAGACGGCCACCAGCCCAACGCCGAACAACGCACTGGAATTGCGCTCGCGGCGCTGATGCCAGTGCGTGAGATACGGCTGCGCGAGTAGCGCGAGCGCACCGGCCGCGACCAGGAACGGCACGATTCTGGCGAAAACGTGGGCCGGCGTGACCAGCAGCAGCCCGGCGCCGACAGCGCCGCCGAGTGCCGCAGCCGGGACCCATTCGCGCAGGAATGCGCCCTGGCCGTCCAGCTCGGTGCGTGACCCCAGAACCGATCCCGGCATCACCGCCGCCGCGACGACGTTGTTGGTTACGGTCGCGTTCAGCGGCCCCAGGCCGACCGCCAGCAACGCTGGATAGGACACCAGCGACATGATTCCGCCGGCCGAGCCGACGACTCCGGCAAGAACCCCGGTGAATGTCAGGACTACGTACTTGATGGCCGGTTCACCTCGTCTCGCCGGCGCTTAAAGGCAAGTGGTGCCGCCCATCCACGGGCGGCACCACTTTCAAAGGCACTGCAATGGCGTGGCTGCTCAGCCGACGCGCACCAGCTTCTTGTTGACGAACTCGTCGGCGCCGTAGCGGCCGAGTTCGCGCCCGAATCCGGAGGCCTTGACCCCGCCGAACGGCAGCTCTGCACCGTCAGCACCAACGATGTTCACGTACACCATGCCGGCGTCGATCTTGGAGGCCACGCGGTCGGCCTGCGCGGGGTCGGTGGTGAACAGGTATGAGCCGAGCCCGAAGCGGGTGTCGTTGGCGAGCTGCACAGCCTCGTCCTCCGAGCTCACCTTGTACACCTGGGCGATCGGGCCGAACAGCTCCTCGCTGTAGACGTCGTTGTCCTTGGTGATGTCGGTGAGCACGGTCGGCGTGAAGTAGTTGCCGTTGCGCTCGATCGAACCGACGGCGACGGTCGCACCCTGGTCGACTGCGCTCTTCAGCTGTGCCTCGAGACGCTCGGACGCGATCTCCGAGGAGAGCGGGCCCATCTCGGTGTCGTCCTGCGTGGGATCGCCGGGCTTCACCGCGGCGACCGCGGCCGTGAACTTCTCGAGGAACTCGTCGTAGAGCGAGTCGATCACGATAAAGCGCTTGGCTGCGTTGCAGGCCTGACCGGTGTTGTCCATGCGCGCCGCGACCGCAGCTCCGACCGTGGCATCGAGATCCTCGGTCGAGAACAGAATGAAGGGGTCCGATCCGCCGAGCTCCAGCACAACCTTCTTGAGGTTGCGTCCGGCGATGGCTGCGACTGCCGCCCCGGCACGCTCGGAGCCGGTGAGCGATACGCCGCGCACACGCGGGTCCGCGATCAACCATTCGATCTGCTCGGGGACCGCGAAGATGTTGTTGTAAGCACCCTCGGGGAAGCCGGCGTCATGGTAGATCTCAGCCAGCGCCAGCGCCGACTCGGGACACTGCGGGGCGTGCTTGAGCAGGATCGCGTTGCCGATGATCAGGTTCGGCCCGGCGAAGCGGGCGACCTGGTAGTACGGGAAGTTCCACGGCATGATGCCGAGCAGGACTCCGTAGGGGCTGCGCTTGATCACGGCGCTGCCTTCGCCGTCGAGCAGCGTGATCGGCTCATCGGCGAGTAGGTTTTCGGCGTTGTCGGCGTAATAGTCGTAGATGGCCGCGCAGAAGTCGACCTCACCAAGGGCCTGCTCAAGCGGCTTGCCCATCTCGCGCACGATGGTCTCTGCGAGCGCCATGCGACGCTCGGTGTGGAGTTCGCCGACACGACGAATCAGAGCGGCGCGCTCAGCCACGGTGGTGGTCGGAATCCACTCCTGCTGCGCCTTGTAAGCGAGCGCGATCGTGTCCTTCAGCTCCGCGTCAGTGATCGTCGGGTATTCCTTGACCGTCTCTCCGGTCGCGGGGTTAATAACCGCGAAATCCGCCATGCGATATCTCTCCTAATCGAGCTGTCGGGCGGCTTCCAGCCCGAGTGAACAGCTATGAACAATGGTAGTGGGCGAGGTCGAACGTACGTTGCCGTGCAGCGTTGTCGGCGTTGCGCCCGTGCGACCGCAACGATACGCGACAGACGTGCCCGGCGTCACAGAATCGGCCCTCAGGTGATGTCGCGCACCACGGCGTCTGCGAACAGTCGCCCCTCGCGCGTTAGCCGGATCCGGTCGCCATCGAGCTCGAGCCGACCGTCGGCAATTTGTAGGTCCGCTGCGGCGCGGGCCGTGTCGCTCAGTCGCGCGAGTTCGAGACCCCGTCGTTCGCGCAGCCCAAGCATCACCGTCTCCAGCTCGCGCTCGCTTGCTGACAGCAGCTCGCGACCGTCAACCGGCAGTTTGCCGCCGTTGAGCAGCTTTGCGTAGGTCGCCGGCCGGCGCACGTTCCACCAACGGACCCCGTCACGGTGCGAGTGGGCGCCGGGCCCGATGCCCCACCAGTCGTGCGAGCGCCAGTAGCCGATGTTGTGATGGCAGCGGGCGGCGTCGTCGCGTGCCCAGGACGAGACCTCATACCAGTTCAGCCCGGCGTCTTCAAAGATTCCGTCGGCCAGCAGGTAACGGCGAGCCTGGGCATCGTCGTCGGGCGATGGGAGCGTTCCGTGCGCGACCTGCGCTGCCATCGCCGTACCGGCTTCGACGGTGAGCGCATAGGCGGAGATGTGGTCGGGCTCAGCACTGAGCGCCGCGCGGACGCTTGCTTCCCATTCGGCGTCGGTCTCCCCCGGCGTGCCGTAGATGAGGTCCAGCGAAACGTGATCGAAGCCCGCTTCGCGGGCCTCTTTGGCGGCCGCGATCGCGCGACCGGGTGTGTGCACGCGGTCGAGCGTGTGCAACACGTGCGGCGTCGCCGACTGCATCCCGAGCGAGATTCTGGTGAACCCGCCCCGTTTCAGCGCCTTGAACATCGCTGGGCTGACGGACTCGGGGTTGGCCTCGGTCGTGACCTCGGCGCCCGGTGCGAGGCCGAAGACTTCGTCGACCGTGGTGAGCAATCTCAGCAACGCATCGGCGCCGATCAGCGTCGGCGTACCGCCGCCGATGAATACGGTCTGCGCCTGTCGGTCGCCTAGCTCTGCGCGCGCCATGCGCAGCTCGCGCATCGCCGCTTCGAGGTATTGGGACGTCTGGTCAGGGCCATCGGGCACATATGTGTTGAAGTCGCAGTACCCGCAGCGGGCCGCACAGAACGGCACGTGTATGTAGATACCCAATGGCGTCGAATCCATCAGCTAATGATGACTGTCTCGAAACGAGAATCAGCTCCGCGACCGAGGCACCGCGATCAGTCCGGCCGTCTCGAACGTACGCGTGCGTGCGCTAGCCCAGCCCGGCGAGTCCATGGCCAACCAGTATCGCGCCGACGATCCCAACGAAGATCGCGATCGCAAGCAGGCGGTTGTCGTGCATCCACCGAGAAAACGCGGATACACGGCGCGCTGTTTCATCGGGGCTGACCACGTACGCGATGCTGGGAATGGCGATCAACAGGAACTTCAACACGGCGAAGACGAACACTGCGATCAAGGCCTCCACGATCCCGTCGTCGTTCAGCGCCAGCCGTCCCGTCGCGAGAAAATCGAACGGCCCGGGGATCGCCAGCACTGCCCCAACGGCGGCGGCGATGATCGGCGCGCCTCCGTGGAGCGCGGCTTCCAGCCGTTGGTTCAGGCTCGGCTTGCGCGGCGCTGCTGCTTCAGGCGCCGGAACACCGGCGGGGGTTCCCGGAGTACGGCGCAAAACCGTCCGCGGATCGGGCAGCCGCTGACCGCTCCGCACCAGCACCGTTCGCCCGGTCCGAGTTCCAATCAGCATCGCGATCACCAGCGCCGCGGTTCCGATCCCAAGATAGGCGCTCGGTCCGAGCAGGTTCTCGCTGGTTCCCGCGACCGTGCCGTGCGCCCTGAAGACGGCGTAGATGGCGAAGTTGATCGCGGTCGAGGTCACGATCCCGGCGATGCAGCATGTCCACAGCGCGATGCGCGCGTTGTCCAGCGTGAAGATCAGCAACACAACCGCGAGCAGCTGCGGATAGATCGCCGCCGCCAGTCCGAACAGGATGACTGAAAGCATCGTCAGTGATCCGCCCTGGTTGAGCGCACGCGGCCGCGGGACCGCAGCTCAGTGACGCTCGTGCGGCGGGGGCGGCGGCATCGTCTCCAGCCGGGGCGGCGTACCGGGCCAGATCAGCAGTACCGCGCAGGGGGCGTGATCGACCACGAACCGGGCGTGCTTGCCAAGGCTCGGCGGCCCCAGCCGCCGTTCACCATCGCGGGCCACTATCAGCATGTCGGCGTGGGCGCACGCCGCCACCACTTCGCGTTCGACACGGCCCCTGCGGGATTCGAGTTGCGCCGTGCGACCGAGCCGGGCGAGCGCGTCCTGGAGCAGTGCCTGCGCCTCTTCGTCCGCGATCACACGGTATGAACCTGCGGGCTCGGGCGCCGGGCGTCGGCGCCCGAGCAGACCGGCTACGCCACCACCGGCCAGCGCCTCCACATCGCTCGGGGCAACATGCAGCAGCGTGATCTCCGCGTCACCCGGAAGCAGCCTTGCTTGGTCCACGCATTGCCGCCAGTGCAGCTCTTCTATCCACACGATTACACGCATCAGATCACCTGCAGAGCCAACCACAAACCGACGGTGCAGGCAACCAGTGAGGCGGGCACGGTCAGCAGACCGAGCCGCGTGAACTCGCCGAGATCGGTGTCGTGATCATGGCTGTGCACGATTCGTCGCCAGAGCAGAGTCGCCAGCGAGCCGACGTAAGTCAGATTGGGGCCTACGTTCACGCCGATCAGCATCGCCAGAACGGCGCCGGGACCGCTGACCGCGACGGCGGGAAGGATGATGAGCGTTGCCGGCAGGTTGTTGACCAGGTTTGCGAACACCGCACTGAGCACGGCCACGCCCAAGAGTGCGGGCAGGCCGGTTCCGCCGGGGAGCAGCGTGTCCACGGCGCTGGCGAGGCCGTGGATGCTGGCGGCCTGAACGATCACGCCGAGCGCGAGCACGAACAGCAGGAAGGTTGGCTCGGCCGCCGGAACCAGCGCCCGTGGCGACGGCCGGCTGCGGATTGTCATCGCCACCGCCGCGGCCACGGCCACCCACACCGGGCTGATCCCAACCGCGGAACTGAGCCCGAACCCGACCAGCGCCAGCGATACCACGGTCAGGGCGAAGCGCGGCAACCTCGGTCCCGGGCCGCTGTCGTCGACCGCCGTGAGATCGCCACGCAGGTCGTTGCGGAACGAACGTTTGAGCACGACCCACTCGATCAAGAGCACCAGCAGCCACGGCAACAGCATCAGCGCACCGAAGCGAGTGAACGACAAACCCGACGCGCGGAAGGCCAAAAGGTTCGTCAGGTTCGACACCGGCAACAGCAGCGACGCGCTGTTGGCCAAATGCGAACAGGCGTATATCTGCGGGCGCGGATTCGCGCGTAGCCGCGCGGCCGTTGCGAACACCACCGGCGTGAGCAGCACGATCGTGGCGTCCAGGCTCAGGACCGCCGTTGTGATCGCGCATACAACGAACACGATCGCCAGCAGGCGCGAGGCGCGCCCACGCGCCCCACGCGCCATCACCTGTCCGAGCGCTTCGAACAGCCCTTCCCGGTTGCAGCCGTCAGCGACGATCAGCAACGCAGCCAGGAACAGAACGGTCGGGCCGAGTTCTCGCACCGCCGTCCACGCTTCGTGAGTTCCGATCACGCCGACCGCCAACAGCAGCAGCGCGCCGCCTGTCGCGACCGCCCACTCCGGCGCCCAGCGCGGGCGGGCGATCGCGGCCCCCAGGGAGGCCGCGAGCACTACCAGAGCAAGAGCCTCACTCATCGCGAAGCCCCGCGATCATTTCTGTGCTGTGCCGGCTTGATCGCGTTTTGGCGGTTGCTTTGGGCCCCGGGGCCGATCGCGCGCTTATGCGGGTTCCGGTGCGGCATCCCTGCATGATGGCGTCGATCGCGGGTTTACGCTTCGGCCGCAAGGCGCCGGTCAATGGCTCAGGTCACATACGCCGCTCCGCGCCGTTGCTAACCTGTTCGTCTCACCCCTGCCGCTATCGTCTAGGGGACTAGGACGCCGCCCTCTCACGGCGGTAACCCGGGTTCGAATCCCGGTAGCGGTACTCTACAAAAGCCCTCCAAACGGAGGGTTTTTTGTTGGCCAGACGCGTGCTAAGGCCGTCTCCCCCGTTCTCCAAATAACTGCAGATCACTGCATTCATGGCGTATCACCGCGTATCAGCGGTGCAGTTATCGCAGTCATCGAGCGGGCGCCCACGTAAGAATCGGATCAGGCTGGAGTCCCGCCGGGTGAGAGGTTGGTTCGAGCCGAGCGATCGTTCTAGCCGTCGCCAGTATCGAGCGCAGCAGCCAAGGCCTGAAGCTGGTTGCGAAGCCAGAGATGGGCGGGATCGTCGGTCGATCGCTGATGCCATGTCAGCGTTTCGACGATTGGCGGGAACTCGCAGGGTGGCTCAAGAGCCTTGAGTTCAGCGAACTCGCCAAGCTGTTGCAGGAGCCGCTCTTGGATGAACGCGACCTGTCGCGTGCAGCGAAGAAGCATCGGTCCGATGACGAAGCTTGAAACGGTGGTGTCCGGCTCCTGGAAGCTCCCCATCTCGGCGAGCACGGTGTCGACGATGGGATCGAACGGACCGAGGCTGTAACCGAGATACGGCAGCTCCGCCAGGTTCTCGAACGTCAGCGGGTCGCGGGCGTCGTGGTTGCCACGCCAGGCTGCTCCGACGAAGCGGTCTGTGAATAAGACATGGCTGGGGAGCTGATTATTCTGCGTGAACCACTGCGGCACGATCGCGAGGTCCAGCTCGCCGCGTTGCAGGCGCTGGCTGTGAGCGGTCACGTCGCCGCCGTCAAGAATGAGTCGCACGTGCGGGGCGACGTCCACCAGCCGAGCAATCAGCGGGCGCACCAGGATCATGGTTGTGTAGTCGGTAGCGAGTATCCGGAAGGTTCGATGGTCTCTTGACGGCTCGAAATCGGCACGCGCAGCGATCAAGCTCTCGACTTCGACCAGCGTCGCCCGCACCCGTGGGGCAAGCGAATCTGCAAAAGGCGTGGCTCGCATCGTCCGACCTGTCTCTGATCAACAGCTCGTCGTCGAACAGGACCCGTAGTCGCGAGAGCGATGCACTCACCGTCGGCTGGGTGAGCGATAGACGCTGAGCCGAGCGCGTCACGCTGTGCTCGTGAAGAAGCACGTCGAGGACCTTCAGGAGATTCAGGTCGACTCCGACCAGTGGCGCGTCGGGGTTCATTCATAGATCCGATCTATGGGTTCAGTGCACAACATCTATTTGTGTCGATTGGCCGCGATCCTATACGGTTGCCGCCGCAGGGGCACTGGACCACGCGGGTGTTCGTTGTCTCGATTGAGACCTGGGCGCCGGCGTGCGGCGGCGCCATCACGAGAGAGAAGATGCCGACCGGCATCGAAGGAGAGGACCAGTATGTTGTCCCAGCCCACGCGTGTGTTACATACGCGCCAGTTACGAGCGGTGCTCGCGATGCTCGCCGCAATGCTTACGCTGACGATGGCGCAGATGGTCGGCGTGGGAACAGCCGCCGCATCGACGCTCAGGAATCCGTGCACTGCGGCCCCGAAGGCGGCCACCAGCACTCCCGCCAATCCGTTCGGCGCGAACGTGACGATCTTCAATCCGTCGATGTCGGTCGCGTCGATCAACGCCGCTCTCAATGCGTCTCCACCCACGGGGGCCGGGAATCGACAGTTCTTCTTCATGCCCGGAACCTATGGCGATCCGTCCGTGACGCCAGCAACGGCCACGACCAGCAACGTGATCCAGGCTGAAGTCGCGCCCGGAACCATCATCGGTGGTCTCGGTAGCAGCCCGTGCGACGTGGTTATCAACGGTGCCCTGAGCATCAGCAACGACTCGTTGGCGATTCGGGACAGCCAGCTGTCGAACCTGACGATCAACCCGATCCAGGCCGGCGTACCTGCCGGCGGAATGTTGTGGTTCACCTCCCAGACCGCGACGATCCGACGCGTCAACATCCTCGGGAACCTGTATGCGTCACCAGTAACCCAGACCCCGGGCTCGTGCGAAACCCCGTGCAACCCAGCCACCCAGGGGTTCCAGATCAACATCGTTCCCGGCGTTGCCAACGGCTTCGCGATCACCAACTCAGTGATCACCGGAAAGGTGATCAACGGCGACGGTCTCAACCGCCCGGGCGTGGAAGGCAACGGCGGAAACTCCGACATCTACTTTCAGCAGGACAAGATCGGCGGCTACACGGGCTTCGGCTCGGACATGGTGTTCAGCGGAACCCTCGGGGCGCCGGCCGACAACTTTGGCCCCGGCAAGATCTCGCCATACGCGGCGCCAGGAGACATTACGACCGTCGCGTTCACACCGGTCGTGCGCGAGGCGCCGTTCGTCTACTACAAAGGCGGCAAGTTCTCGGTCTTCCGTCCCTCGGCGCAGTTCAACGTGCGCGGCCCCAACTGGGACACCAACCGGCGGGACGGGGACTCGCTGCCGCTGAGCAGCTTCTACATCGCCACCACGGCGGCCAGCGACAACGCAGAAACGATGAACGCCGCTTTGAAGAGCGGCAAGAACCTGCTGATCGGCCCCGGTTCATACTCGCTGGGCGCGCCGCTGACGGTGAGCCGGCCCAACACGGTGGTCATGGGCCTCGGCGATCCGGTCTTGGAAGCCGATAACAGCGCGACAATCCTCGTGCGGGATTCCGCCTACGGCACGGTGCTGTCCAAGTTCAACGCAAACGGTCGCGCCTTCAGTGCCACCGACATGGGACCCTTCGCCCGCAACCAGATCGTCATCGGCACCAAACCCGGCCGTGGCGGCTCGCGACTTGACCCGACGGTGCTAAACGACGTCAGCACAGTCAGCGGTGCGACGAATGCGCTGCTCCTCAACCAGAACTACACGATCGTCAACCAAAGCGAGATCCAGACCAACAACAACTCAGGCGACGGCTACACCACGGCGAACTGGACTGCCTCCGACGGCAACAGCGGAGCCATAGTCAACGGAAGCCACGTCACCTGGCAGGGAATCTGGCTCGAGCACTTCAAGAAGACCGAAGCAACCTGGAACGGCGAAGACGGGAACGTGACATTCCTCGAGAACGAGCGCCCGCTGACGGTCCCATTCGACGTCCCAAGCGAGATCGGCGTCCAGCCTCATGTCTGGAAGATGAACGCCAAATTCGACGGCTATCCGGCACTGGCAGTCTCGCCCAGCGTGAACCGGTTCAGGCTCAACGGATTCCAGTCCTGGAGCCGGCTCGGGAACGGGTGCTACTGCAACGTCACGAGCGTGATCACCGCGCCCGTCAAACGTGGTGTGAGGTTCCACTCGCTCTTCACTGGCGAGATTCTGGGCTCGACACCTCCCGGCACGACACCGACCGGTGCGACCGTCGGAGGCGCGTTCAACATGATCAACCGCGACGGAGTCTCCGCCTCGGTGCCATTCTCCACCGGGCCATGGGGTGCAACCTCGGCCTGGCCCTACTCGGACCTCGCCGGCCATGGAGCCACAGCACGAGTGCGGGCCTACCCGACCGCTGCTGACTACTCACGCAACCGGTGGGGAAGCCGCAAGAGCGGCCGCCGGGGCCGTCACGACCGCTAGTCGCAGCCAACATCGCGAAAGGCGGGCGAGCCCGGGCTCGCCCGCCTCTAAACGCTATGACGAGCGGGGAGTCTCCTGATTTTGGTGTAGTTGTTCTGGCCTCGCGGCCGGTGGGGGCGGCTGAAAATTGGTGGATCCGAGCGCCTGTGTGGCAGCCCGCCTGGGCGTATGTCGCGTTCATGCGGGATCGCAATTCACGTCGATCCGGTTCACCGAGCACCTCGCCCTGAGGGGCATCGCTCCCTCGATCGGATCGGTCGAACGCCGCGTCTCGGAGGGCAAGACCACACGCGAAGCGATCCGCTTGTTTCTGATCGCGGTCGGCGGCCCGGTCAGAGCCAGACGTCTGAAAACCGCCAGTCGGCTTGATACCGCCCTAAACGCGGCCTGAGTCATCGAAGGAGCCTCGTCGCCTGGCCACCCCACCACTTGCTGCTGGGACGGTGAACCGGAAGGTTTCGCCTAATACCCGGGATTGGTAGCGTGTACGTTTCGGCTGACAGCCGGTGTTCGGTTACCGATTTAGGGGGTTGTCGTGGCGGAGTTGCAACGCGGGGTCCTGCCGATTCCGGATCAGTCGCAGCCTGATCTGGTTACGTACGACGCGAAGGATCCGGATACGTCGTTTCCGCCGATCGAGCCTCTGCTGCCGCCTGAGGGTGCGCCGAACGCGATCGTGATTTTGCTTGACGATGTTGGTTTCGGTGCTTCGAGTGCGTTCGGCGGCCCTGTGCACACGCCGACGGCCGAGCGCCTGCAGGGTTCCGGACTCACCTACACGCGTTTCCACACGACCGCGTTGTGTGCCCCGACTCGCGCGGCACTGCTGAGCGGTCGCAACCATCACTCCGTCGGCATGGGTGCGATCACTGAAATTGCGACTTCGGCGCCCGGCTCCAGCGCGATCCGGCCGAACACGAAGGCTCCGCTAGCGACGACGCTCAAGCTGAACGGATACTCAACGGCTCAATTCGGGAAGTGTCACGAGGTGCCGCCCTGGCAGACCTCACCGGTAGGTCCCTTCGACGCTTGGCCGACGGGCGGCGGCGGGTTCGAACACTTCTACGGGTTCATCGGTGGCGAGAACAACCAGTACTACCCGGCGTTGTACGAGGGAACGAGTCCGGTTGAGCCCGAGACGACCCCGGAAGAGGGCTACCACCTAACGGAAGATCTGGCTGATCGCGCGATCGGATGGGTCAGGGCGCAAAAGGCCCTAGCCCCGGACAGGCCGTTCTTCATGTATTTCGCGCCGGGTGCAACCCATGCCCCACACCATGTTCCGCTCGAATGGGCGGACAAGTACGCCGGACAGTTCGCTGGCGGGTGGGACGCCCTGCGCGCGTCAATCTTCGAGCGTCAGAAGCAGCACGGTGTCGTGCCAGCAGACGCTGAGCTGACAGCAAGGCCAGAGGCGATCCCGTCCTGGGACGAGATGGATGACGAGCTGAAGGCCTCGCTGGAGCGTCAGATGGAGGTGTACGCCGGATTCCTTGAGCACACCGACTTTCATGTCGGTCGACTGATCGACGCAGTCGAAGAGCTCGGCGCTCTCGAGAACACCATCGTCTACTACATCATCGGCGATAACGGAGCATCTGCCGAAGGGACGCTAAACGGCGCGTTCAACGAGATGGCCAACTTCAACGGTCTCGCGGCCATCGAAACGCCCGAGTTCATGGCAAGCGTCAAAGACCAGCTAGGGACGAAAGAGTCTTACAACCACTACTCGGTCGGCTGGGCACACGCGTTGTGCACGCCCCATCAGTGGACAAAGCAGGTCGCATCACACTGGGGCGGCACCCGCAATGGCACCATCGTCCACTGGCCAAAGGGCATTGCCAGTAAGGGCGAGATCCGCAACCAGTTCAGCCACGTGATCGATGTCGCGCCGACGATTCTTGAGGCCGCCGGTATCCCGCAGCCAACGATCGTCAACGGCGTACTGCAGACACCGATCGAAGGTACGAGCATGCTCTACAGCTTCGACGAAGCCAACGCGTCCGAGCGACATGAGATCCAGTACTTCGAGATGGCCGGCAACCGTGGCATCTACTACAAGGGTTGGAGTGCCGTCACTCGGCACAGCACCCCTTGGCTACCGGACGAGCAGCTGCCGCCGCTCGATGACGATGTCTGGGAGCTGTACGACGGGGCGAACGACTGGACCCAGGCACGTAACCTGGCCGCCGCGGACCCCGACCGTCTCGCCGCTCTGCAACGGCTCTGGCTGATCGAGGCCGTGCGCTACAACGTGCTGCCGATCGATGATCGTCGCTTCGAGCGCTTCAACGCAACGATCGCAGGACGCCCACAACTCATCTCGGGCAACACGCAAGTGCTCTTCCCAGGGATGAAACGACTTAGCGAGAACAGCGTTCTTGACATCAAGAACCGGTCGTTCTCGGTCACAGCGGCGCTTGAGACAACACGCGATCAGATTTCGCAGGGCGTGATCATCGCGCAGGGCGGCCGCTTCGGTGGCTGGGTGCTCTACCTCAAGGATGGTCGTGCGAAGTTCGTTTACAACGTCCTGGGCATGAAGCAGTTCACGACTGAAGCAGCCGAACCGCTGCCCTCGGGCGAGCATCAGGTCAGGATGGAGTTCGCTTACGACGGCGGTGGCCTCGGTAAGGGCGGCAACGTCACCCTCTACTACGACGGCCAACCGGTCGGCAGTGGCCGAATCGACCTAACGCAGCCGCTGATCTTTTCCGCCGACGAGACCACCGACGTCGGCGATGACTACGGGATGCCCGTCAGCGATGACTACGCGGGGGCGAGCAAGTTCAACGGACGCATCCACGTAGTGCAACTCGACGTCGGCGAGGATGACCACTCCCACCTGATTGATCCAGAAGATGCAGCGAGGATCGCGACTGCCCGGCAATGAGCACCGGAAGGCGATGCTCGGCGGCTGAGTCAAGAGCGCCGGCCGCGGGGATTGGCGTTATCGCGCGAGAACACGCGCAGCCGGCGCCACAACAGCTGAATCCAGCGATCAGGTCGATTCTCAGAAGTGGCTGCTAGCCTCAAATCTCCACTGCGGCTGTGGTGGAATTGGTAGACACGCAGCGTTCAGGTCGCTGTGCTCGCAAGGGCGTGGGGGTTCGACTCCCTTCAGCCGCACTATACGTTGGACGTTCGAACCCCCACAGAATGAAAGTTCTGTGGGGGTTTCGTCGCTGAGGCCCCGTAGATCACCTCGAGAGTCCGTGTTTGCAGAGGCGTCGGCCGCACCTCAGCCCTCTGAAGTCGGGGCGATGCGGCGGCGAAGCTGGCCGGCGTCGGGGCCGCCGTGGATCGCTGCGGTGTGGTTGACCGGAGGCAGCGCGAGCAGATGGCCGCCGGTCATAAGGTGGCTCCGGCCAATGGTGAGGAGGCGAATTCTGGAGCCGCCTTCATCAGCTAGGGAGACCGTCAAGCAAGCTGAAGCGGGTATCCATCGCGACACCTCGGACATCGATCAGCTGCTGATATTCAGGCGAGTTGTACCACTTGATGACTGATTCACGGTCGGGAAACCGCATGAGTGCCCCTGAAGTGAAGGAGCCATCGCCGTGCAAGATCTCCCAGTTACCGGCGGCGAGAGCCTCGGCCCCGTACTCCTTGGCCGTCCGCCCGGCGTTGGCGGCGTATTGCTCACGATAAACATCTGTGTCCTTGACGGTGAATTCAACGATTAGGTATGCGCTCATTTAGACACTCCTCACTGGTTGGTTTGCATCAACGACCTGGGTCTTGACACTTCGATGCTGCGACGGGCTACGGGTCGCCGGGGGCCTGACCGGGACCATCTCGCCTACTCTCAGATCGCGGTACGGCCGCCGTCGACGTGGATGATCGCGCCATTGATGTAGCCGGCGGACGGCGTCGCGAGAAACGTGATGACGTCGGACAGTTCGTGCACGTCAGCGACCCGACCGAGCGGAATCGTCTTGGCAAACTCAGTAGCCAACGCCATCATCGGCTCTATGGCCGGGGTCAGCGTCGGACCGGGAGCGACCGCGTTGACACGAATGTTCTGAGGCCCGTATTCGGCGGCCCACGCCTTGGTGAGCAGTTCGATCGCGGCACGCGAGGCACCGTAGGCAACCAAGCCTGGTTGGCCGTAGCTCGCGACCATCGTGGAGACATTGATGATCGATCCCCCGCCGTGGGCGGCGATCTTCGGGGCGAGCTCAGCGACGAGGAAGAACGGCGCTTTGACGTTGATCTGGAAGGTAGCGTCGAACGCCGGCTCGTCAGTGTCAGCCGTCGACGCCCGGACGGCAACGCCAGCACAGTTCACCAGGACATCGATCTCCCTCACCGCGTCGGCGACGCGCTTCACCTCGGACATCTCCGACAAATCAGCGGCGATGAACTCCGCATCCTGCCCACCCGCCCGGATCGCCTCAACAGTGCTTGCACCGCGGGCCTCATCACGGCCAGTGATGGTCACTGACGCGCCTTTCTCAGCCATCGACAGCGCGGTGGCGATACCCATGCCGGAGGTGCCCCCGGTAATCAGAACCTCTTTGTCTTGCAGATCCATGGTCGACATCTCTCTTTGCTAGTTGGAACACCCGATCCATTCTTGCTGGCGCTGACTGTAACAGGTCTGGCTCACGTAATCCATTTTTTGGGGTCCGTCGGTGCAGACTCCATCCCAGAGAGAGCGGCCGCGACCTTGTGATCGCCGGCTCCGCGCTCGCCTTCGGGTACGGCCGGATGGTCGCGGCCGAGACAGGCTCATATCCGGAAGAGTTGGTGCGGGCCGCGTCCACCACCAGCGTGGTCACCGGGACGCAGGCCGACCCAGGAGCTCGACTACCGGCCGACGCGGCTGCCTTGCTGATTTCGCGCTAGGCAGCGCTGGTGCAGACCGCGCACCGGCTGATGTCGGTCCGTCGACTCAGCTGCTGAGCGAAGGGCTCGTGGTGCTGAGGGTGGCGATGAGAGTGAGCATCGCGTCGAGTGCGGCCGCGAGCGGCTCGGGGTCACGCTGGATCTTGGCGAGAAGCAGACCACCCTGAAGCGCAGCTAGCGTGGCAAGCGCGAGTTGGCGCGGATCTGCCTCGGGTGCGAGTCGGCCAAGCGCTTGCATCCGCAGAAAACCAGCCGTGATGCTGGCCTCCCAGCGTTTGAACGACGCCACAACCACTGCCCTGGCCTCTGGCTCCGTCTCTGCTACCGCGGAACCGAGCGAGCCGACCGGACAGCCGCCTCGCCCGCCCGTGCTGCGAGCGTGATCAACCACAAAGTCGCGCCACTCGCGCAGGCCGTCAAGGCTGCTGAGGTCAAACTGCTCCTGGGTGCCGATCGCCCTGTCGGCCTGGCGCTCGATGACTGCGCGGACCAGCGCCGGCTTGTCTTCGAAGTAGTGGTAGAGCTGCGAGCTGCTCACGTGCGCAGCTTCGCGCACTTCCTCGATCGTCGTGTGGTCCACGCCCTGCTGAAAGATCAGCTGGGCCGCGGCGTCGACGATCCGTGCGCGCGTTTCCGCGCCCTTACGCGTCAATCGCGGCTTATCAGAACTGCTTGAGGGCATCGCAAAAGTATAACAACCACAATGGTTTTGACATGCCAGAATGCATCTGTCATAGTGGACTGTACATTCCAGTTTATTAGTCACCACCATGGCCGCGGCCGTCAGGTAACAAGGCGCCGCGATGTCGGGCCAGACCGAGTAGGCGCGGCCGTCGTACTTGCCCGGCTGTCCGACTACACCGTTCAGTCCACCGGGCTGGACCCGAAGAAGATGAGAGCGAATTCTGATGAGCACAACCCCAGAAAAGACCGTCTTGATCACGGGCGCCAACGCCGGGATCGGCAAGGACATCGCCCGGCAACTGGCACTACGTCCCGGGATCTCCCGCATCTACCTAGCGTGCCGTAACGAAGAGCGGGCGACTACCGCAAAGGCCGAGCTCGAAGAGCAACTCGGCCCGCGCATCTCCGAGACGGAGAGCATCTTCGAGATCGTCCTCATGGACGTTTCTGATCCGGACTCGGTTCGCGCTGGACTGGCGGGCATCAACGGATCGATCGACGCGCTGGTGATGAACGCCGGTGGAATGGGCGGCAAGACACCGATGAACCTGACCGCTGACGGAACCACCTACATGTTCGCGCAGAACGTGCTTGGCCACGTCGTCCTGCTCGAAGCGCTTTTGGCTGAGGACCGCCTTGGCGAGGTTGCAGTCTTCGCCGGAAGCGAAGCGGCCAGGGGACTTGCGAAGATGGGGTTCAAACGGCCGTCGTTCGTCTCAAAGTCCGCCGACGAGCTCGCGACCGTCATCGACGGCAGCTTCTTCGCCGCCGGCAAACCCGATGTCAACTTGGCCTACGGGCAGGCCAAGTTGCTCGGCATCCTCTGGATGGCCTACCTGGCCCGTCGATACCCCGAGCGCAAATTCGTCTCAGTCAGCCCCGGCAACACCACCGGCACCCACGCACCAGACGACCTCGCACTGCCGTTCCGTATCGCGGCCAAGCACGTGATGCCGCACCTGGGCATCTCCCACAAACTAGACGTGGGCGCGAAGCGACTGGTCGACGGCGTCACCGACCCGAACCTTTCCAGCGGCAAGTTCTACGCCAGCGCCGCCGGCAAGATGAAGGGTCCCTTGGTCGATCAAACTGACATCTTTCCCGATCTGGCTGACCCGACCTTTCAAGACCACGCCAACGAAGCGATTCACCGTTTCATCACCTCAAAGACAGTCGTATAACGCGTCGCCGAATGGGACGGCTGAAGGAGCTGCGCCTCCCTCCCCAGCCCCGCCCCGGCGCCGCGATCCGGCCATAGCGATCACACCATCGTGGTCCCGCGGTCGCGCCCCGAGCCGCGCGGCCCTGAGAAGTCTGGCTTCAGCCGTCTTGCGTCACCTTTGTCACGCCTGCGCGTACAAAGGTGACGCAAGAGCGTCAGTTCTGGGCGCCTCGGGATACGCCTGACGCGCCGCAGCACTCAGCAGACGCGCCTCGGGATACGCCTCACGCGCCGCAGCACTCAGCAGACGCGCCTCGGCATTCGCCCGACGCGCCGCAGCACTCACCTGACGCGCCTCGGCGTTCATCCGACGAGCCCGCCACGAAGGACTACCGACGGTCGCCCTCGGGGACATTCAACACCCGCCGCATCAGCAATACCCCGATGACGGTCCAGATCGATAGCGCGAGCAGATCGCTGCCCTCAAACCCGGGCCCGGTGGTGAATGGGTTCACGGCGTGCTGGAGGCCGTGTGCCAGCGGCTCCAACGGGAACAGTGCCGCGAAGTCCCGGACACCCTGCGGGAGGCTGGTGTTTGGGAACCAAATGCCGGAGATGAAGGTCAGCGGAAGCACCGTGAGGTTCACGACCACCGGTGCCGCCTCGCCGTTCTTGATCACGCCGGTGATTCCGATGCCGAGCGTCGTAAGCGCCGCGGTCCCGATGAGCAAGGTCACGAACACTGCCGGAAATGCCTTCAACGGAAACGAGACCGAGTAGAACACAGCGCCGAACGCGACCGTGATCACGGTCATCAATACCACGTTCACGGCGGAGGCCGCGATTCGTGAGGCGGTGTAGATGCTGACCGGTAGCGGTGTCCCCTGCATGCGCTTGAGAATCCCGTTGTCGCGCAGGATCGCGGTTTGCGCGGCAAGGTTCATGTACGACGCCGAGATCACTCCGTAGGCGAGGATTCCCGGCACGAAGAAGGTGTCGTAGTTGATCACGTGCCCGTCGCCGAGCTTGATCGTCTGCCCCTGATAGACCAGCCCGAAAATCACCAAGAACATCAACGGGAACACGAACGTGAAGATCGCGCGCTGACGATTGCGCCAGAACCCGCGCTGCTCATACAGAGTCTGCCAGCCGACCAGTGCCAGATCGTCGCTCATTGCTCAGTCAGCTCCAGGTAGACGTCCTCGAGCGACGGCTGCGCGACCGACAGTCCTTCGAGCGCGAGGTCACGCTCGAGCGCCCAGCCGGTGACGGCGTTGACTGCCAGCACCGGCTGGGAGGTGACGATCACTACCCGCCCGTCATCGACGCTGCGGTCTCCCCCACCGTCCAGCGGCAGGTCGCTCAACTGCACCCCCTCGGGCAGCACGAAGCTGATCTCAGCCGGACGCAGGTTGCGACCGCCCAGATCCTGCGGGGTCCCGGTGGCGATGATCTGGCCCGCGTTGACGATCGCGATGCGGTCGGCCAGGCGCTGGGCTTCGTCCATGTAGTGGGTGGTGAGAAACACGGTCTTGCCAAGTGAGCAGAGCAGTTCGATCGTGGTCCAGGCGTGGCGCCGCGCCGCGGGATCAAAGCCGGTGGTGGGCTCATCCAGGAAGATCAGGTCGGGGTCGCCGACCAAAGCCAGCGCAAGATCAAGGCGCCGTTTCTGCCCGCCCGAGAGCTCCTTGGCGCGCTGATTGGCGTGATCGCTCAGCTCGACCAGCGCGATCAGGTCGTCCGCGGGTCGCTGTCGCCGGTAGTAGCGGCCGTACATCTCGACCAGTTCACGCACCGTGAGGTTGTCCTGGACACCGCACTCCTGCAGCACGATCCCAACCCGCTCGCGCATCTCGCGCTTGCCGTCCGCCGGGTCGAAGCCGAGCACCGACACCGACCCGCTATCGCGGCTGCGATAGCCCTCGAGCACCTCGACGATCGAGGTCTTGCCGGCGCCGTTGGGTCCGAGCAGGCAGAACACCTCACCAGTCCGCACGTCGAAGCTGACGCCGTCCACCGCGGTGAAATCGCCGTAAGACTTATGCAGGTCGCGCACCTCGATAGCCGCGCCGCTTGCAGTCATCGGCCGCAGTCTATGAGAGCCCACGGTCGAGCCGCAGCTCGAGCCACACCGCGAGCCGCTGGTCACCGTCGTCGAGGTTGATCTGAACCAGCTCACGGATCCGGCGCAGGCGGTAGCGCAGCGTGTTTGGGTGCACGTGCAGACGCGCCGACGCGGTCTGGATGTTCTGCTGGGACTCGAGCCACACGAGCAGGCTGGCGGCGAGGTTCGTGCCGGCCTCACGGTCCTGCGCGATCAGCGCGGCCACCGCCGGGTGACGCAATTCCGGGTGACGCTCCAGTTCGTCACCTAAGTGCGCGAGCAGCACCGAACTCTGCACGTCCGAGATCGTGGCGACATCGGGGCCGTCCTCGCGCTCAGCGGTCACGCGCAGAATCTGATCGACCTCGTCACGCAGGCGCGGAACCGACCGCGGCCCGCTTCCCTCCGAGCTGACGGCGGCGTGCAGACGTCCGCCCAGCGGACGTTCGGTGTCGGACACGATCCGCCGCGCCAGTCGCATCGCGGCACCGGAAACGCCGGGGCCGGCGAGCAGTACATACACAGTGCGAGCCGATGTCGTCACCGGCGCGTCGGGGCGTAGCACGTGGCAGACGCGCTGCACCTCGCTGGCCACGTGTGAGATCAGCGTGTGCTCGGAGCTCGCAAGCCAATCCGGCGTCAGCGCGACGATCGCGACGCGATCTCCCGGTCCGAATCCGAGCCGCGGCCAGTTGGCGTCGGGGGTGCCGGTGTCGTCGAACAGCGCTCGCAGCAGCTCGCCACGACGCAAGCGCTCAAGATCGAAGGCGCTGCGCGCGCGCAGCATGTGCAGCGACGCCAATTGCGCACCGTCGATCAGCGCGCTTTCGGCCTGGGGGGTCAGCTCACCCTCCTCGATCGCCCACATCGTGCCCAGCGGCACCGAGCCGGCGCGCAACGCCACCGACGCGCGCGGCAGGTCGTCGCGGATCGGCGGCCAGCGCACGATCCCGTCGGCGGCGTAGACAGCTCGGTACTCCTCGACAGCGTCAGCCCCCGGAGGGACGCGCCGGTCGAGAATCCCGCGCTGGCGTACCTCGTCGATACGCTGTCCGGGAATGCTCGAGTAGGCCAGCACATGCTGGGCCAGGTCCTCGATCGCAACGGCGCCGCCGACCACGGCGGCCACCGCATTGGCGATCGAGAACAGCTCCTCACCGCCGGCGTGATCGGAGTTGCCTGCGGAGGTTGGGACCGATCCGATCACCGATGAGAGCAGCGCGTCGAGCTGCCGCCAGGAGACCTCGTCGGCTGCCACCACAACCGCCAACCCGTCGCGCCGCGCGCGATCCACCAGCGCATCCAAGCCCGTGCCCCGGCGCTTCACGACCACCCCGGCAAAGCGGGCGTCCGCGGCGCGCCGCAGCGAGTCCAGCGAACTCTCTTCGCAGGGATCTACGCCGACCAGCAGCAGCAGACCTCCGGGGGTGACCGGCAAAACATCGCCGATGTCCTCGATCACCGTTGCGGCGATCCGGACCTCGCCGCGTTCGGGCGCGTACTCGAGCTCGGCGACGGTCGGCCCAACCATCCGCAGCAGCTCGTCGAGCGCGATGCCAATTGGAATTTCCGACAGCGCCATCCCTGGAAGATAGTCCAAATCGACAACCACAGCCGGCGCCACTCTTGAAACCATCCAAGAACTGACTCAAACAACAGCAAACGCCAAATCGAGACTCCCACACCTTGCGATGACCATCCCCTCCTCCACCGAGCAAGAGACACTGCTGGAACTGTTCCCTCCCGGAACCGAGATCGACCCTGACGGCCGCATGACCGTCGCCGGCTGCGACGTCACCGAGCTCGCAGACCGCTTCGGTACCCCGACCTACGTGATCGACGAGCAGGCGCTGCGGACACAGGCGCGGCGCTTTCAGCAGACGCTGAGCGAGCGCTGGCCCAACTCGCGCGTGGTGTTCGCGTCCAAGGCCTACCCGGCCGTGCCCGTGATCGCGGCACTGGCGGAGGAGGGCGTGGGCGCCGACGTGGTAGGCGCGGGTGAGCTGCTGATCGCGCTCACAGCTGGCGTGAAGCCCGAGAACATCGTCGTGCACGGTAACGCCAAGACCGATTACGACCTGCTGAAGGCCGTCGAGGCCGGGGTCGGTGAGATCGTGATCGACAGCCACGACGACATCGACCGGCTCGAGCAGCTCGTCACCGGCACCCAGCACGTGCTGATCCGCGTGCTGCCGGACGTCAGCCCCGAGACGCACGAGTCGATGAACACCGGAGCCAAGGGCTCCAAGTTCGGGTTGCCGCTGCACGAAGCGCGCCGCGCGATCGAGCGCCTGCAGGCCTCGGACAAGCTTGTGCTCGACGGCTTGCACGCGCACATCGGCTCGCAGATCCTCGAGACCGAGCCGTTCGCGCTCGAGGTCGAGCGCCTCGCCGAGCTCGGCGAATTTGACGTCTACGACCTCGGTGGCGGGCTTGGCGTGAACTACATCGGCGACGAGGACGCGCCGACCCCCGAGGAGTGGATCGACACGCTCACCGACGCGGCCGCGAAGCATCTGCCCGCCCACGCCCAGATTCTGATCGAACCGGGTCGCAGCATGGTGGCGCGCGCTGGACTGACGCTCTACCGCGTGGTCACGGTCAAGCATGGAGAGCCCACGTTCGTGGCCGTCGACGGCGGCATGGGCGACAACCTCGACGTGGCCCTGACCGGCCAGCCTTACACCGCCACCGTGGTCGGGCGCAGCGGCCTCGGCAAACCCGTCGAGCTCGTCGGCCGCCACTGCGAATCGGGCGACAAGCTGATCTCCGGAATCCCGCTGGTGACGCCCGTACGCGGCGACATCATCGCGATGCCGGTGACCGGGGCCTACAGCTACACGATGGCGAACAACTACAACGGCGCATTACGCCCGCCGGTCGTCTTCTGCCGTGACGGAGAGGCCCGCGAGGTCATCCGCCGCGAGACCTATGAGGACCTGCTCGGGCGCACGTTGACGCTCTAGCGAACGCGGCCGCCGGGCCACCGCACGAGTTCACAGTCGACCGCCGCAAGGCGCATTGTTAGGGTCCTGCCCGAGCCGCGGCTCGGGTCGGGAAAGAGAGAGGAACAGGAGGGGCACCAGATGTCCGAAGTTGACGTTGAAGGTCATGATCCGCTTGGTACCGATACCGCGATCGGTATCGCCGAGGAGCACAAGCTGAAGAAAGTCGTGGGCCGCACAGACACCTTCCTGGTGATGCTGTGCGCGCTGGTCGGGCTCGACACGCTGGGAGCGGTTTCAAGCTACGGCGCACAATCGATCGTCTGGCTGGCGGTCGTCGCGGTGTTCTTCTTCGTGCCCTACGCGATGGTCTGCGCGGAGCTCGGCTCGGCGTTCCCAGAGCAGGGCGGTCCGTACGCATGGACCAAGCTCGCCTTCGGTCGCCTCACGGCTGCAGTCGCGTCGGTGTTCTACTGGGTCAGCACACCGGTCTGGCTCGGCGGCACGCTGGCGATCACTGCCGTCTCGACCTTCTCCGCGTTCTTCTTCAACCTTGGGAGCGTCGGCCAGTACGTGTTCGCGTTCCTGTTCATCTGGATCGGCGTCGGGTCAGCGGTGTTCTCCTTCCAGGTGGGCAAGTGGATTCCCGCGATCGGCGCCTATGTGCGCGTGATCCTGCTCAGCGGCTTCACGCTGACGGTGATCATCTACGCGTTCGTGCACGGCGTGCATGGCTTCTCGATCGGCGACTTCAAACCGACCTACGCGGTGTTCATCCTCGCCGCGCCGGTGCTGTTCTTCAACTTCGAGGGTTTCGAGCTCCCGAGCACCGCCTCCCAGGAGATGACCGACCCCCAGAAGAACGTGCCGATCGCGATCGCTCGCGGCGCGATCGGGACCGTGATCATGTACGGCGCTCCGATCCTCGCGATTCTGATCGTGCTGCCGGTCAACCAGGTCAGCGGCCTCGGCGGCTTCATCGACGCGATCAAGACCGTGTTCACGGTTTACGGTGGCCACGTCTCGCACGACGGCACCGCGACGCTCAGCGGCTTCGGCAAGTTCCTCGGCGATGTCGCCGCGGCCGGATTCATCTGGGCACTGTTGTCGAGCGGCTCGAGCTGGCTGATGGGCAGCGACCGCACCCAGTCGGTGGCCGGCTACGACGGCGCCGCGCCGCGCTTCCTGGGGATCATCTCGGCGCGCTTCGGCACCCCGATCGTGGTCAACTTCATCTCCGGTTTCATCGCCACCGCGATGATGGTGATGGCGTTCGTGATCACCAGCGGCAACGCTGCGAAGTACTTCAGCGTGGCGCTCGGAATCGGGATCTCGACCAGCGCGTTCTCGTACTGCCTGTTCTTCCCGGCGGTGATCAAGCTGCGCTACAGCCACGGCGACGTGAAGCGTCCGTACCGGATTCCGGGCAAGACGCTGGGCGTCTGGATCGCGGGCGGGCTGGCCACCCTATGGGCTGTGTTTGCGTGCGTGATGCTGGTTTGGCCGGGGCTCGGGACATCCAACCCGGATGCATCGCTGCCGACCGGATTCACCGGTCAGCGGTTGCAGTTCGAGCTCGCGCAGATCATCCCGCTGCTGGTGGTGCTGGCGATCGCGCTGATCTTCTACTGGCTGGGTAGGCCGACGCGTCAAGCGCTCGTGGACGTGGGGCCGTCAACCGACCTCGCTGCCAGCGCTCCCGCGTAACGCAAACGTCTACTCCGGGGGCGGGCCTTGGGTGGCCTGCCCCCGGACCGGCAGTTCCCGGACTCAGAGCGAAGGACTGTTCCAGAGGTCGATCACGCGCGTGGCGTGTTCATGCCCGAGACGCGAGACCGTCGCCGGGTGCAGCAGCAGCCGCTCACCGGCCGCCACGCCGTAGCCGATCCAGACCGAGCTGAGCGCCCGCAGGACGTGTCCGTGGGCGAAGCAGATCACCGGCCCGCCGGAGTTCACGCAGGTTTCGATCACGCGCGTCACGCGCTCGCCCACCTGCTGCGGAGATTCGCCCCCGGGGCAGCCGTCGCGCCAGAGCTTCCAGTCGGGATCGCGTTCGCGGATCTGCGGGCTGGTGATGCCCTCGTATTCACCGTAGTTCCACTCCTGCAGGTCCTCGCAAAGCTCCATCTGCGCTCCGAGGCCCGCCAGTACACAGGTTTCACGTGCGCGCAACAACGGGCTCGACAGCACCCGCACAAACTCGTGCCCGGCAAAGGCCGGAGCCAGCGCCAGCGCACCGGCCTCCCCCTCGGGTAGCAGCGGGAGGTCCGTGAACGACGTGTGCTGGCCGCTCTTGCTCCATTCCGTGGCCCCGTGCCGTACCAGGAAGATCGGCGCTTCGCTCATCGTCCCTCCAGTTCGTGTCGGGCCAGCAGCGCGGCACCGAGTACCCCCGCGTGCGTCCCGAAGTGTGCGAAGCGGATCTTGGCATGCCCGCGCAAGCCCGGGTGCACGTAGCCGGTCGCGATCTCGGTCGCGTAGTCCAGCAGCACCTGCCCGGCTGCGGCGCCGCCGCCACCGATCACGACCTGATCGGGATCGAACACGTTGATCGCATTGGCGATGCCGATCCCGATCGCGTGCGCCCAGCGGCGCACGACGGCGCGGGCAACTTCGCAGCCCTCCGCGGCCACCCGCACGGTGTCCGCTCCGAGCACCGGACGGCCGGTTCTGGCGATCCTGCCAAGCGCCGACTCTGGGTTCGCGACGGCGGCCGCCTGGCTCGCGTGATCAAGCGCGCGACCGGAGGCCAGCGACTCAAGCGACCCGTGCTGCGGCAGTCGCGGGCCCGGCATCGGGACGTCGTGCTCGACGTCGAGTGCAATCAGCTGATGACCGACCTCGCCGGCACCACCGGTCGCGCCACGGAAGACCCTGCCGTCCACCACCACGCCGCCGCCGACGCCGGTGCCGATCGTGAGCATCACGAGGTTGTTCACGACCAAGCGCAGCTCGTCGTCGTGGGCTTCGGCAAACGCCGCCACGGTGGCGTCGTTGTCGACGAACACCGGCACGCCGAGCTTCTCGCCGAGCTCGTTGCGCAGCTGCACTCCGGCCAACGGGATGTTTACCGACGAGGCGACCTCACCGGTCGCGGACCGCACCACCGACGGCACCCCGATCCCAACCGCGTCGTAGGGCGCGCCGGCAGCGGCCTCGCTCACGAGCTCGACGAACTGATCGATCAGGCGGTCGCTGGAGTCCAGCGCGGTCGGTTGCTGGCAGTGCGCGCCGAGACCGCCCGGGCCGAGCAGCTGCGCCGCGACCTTGGTTCCGCCGACGTCGATCCCGATGAAGCTGCTCACAGGCGTGAAGCCGCTGCCTCGTCGAGCAGCACCGTCAGGTTCTGGACGTGCTCGCGCAGCAGCGAGGCGGGAATCTCCTCACTGGCGGGAGCGTCCTCGGCAAAGGCGGCGCTGATCGCGTCGGCTTTACCCTCGCCGGTCGCGAGCACCAGCACGCGCTTGGCCAACGCCAACGCGGGGAAACTGAGCGTCACCCGCGGGACAAACGGTTCGAGTCCCGCGATCGGGACGCCGACGGCCAGCCGTTCGCGCTCCTGCAGCGATCGCTGCTTGGGGAACATCGAGCAGATGTGCCCGTCGGATCCGACCCCGATCAAGACCAGCTCAAACGCCGACGGCCCGTCGCCGAAACCGGCATCACGCAGCGCCTGCTCGTACTCGTCGCCGGCCGCCTCGTAGCCCTGCTCCCCCATCACCCGGCGGCAGAAGTCGACTGATACGCCGGCCGCCTGCAGCGGATCGAGCAGCGTGCGCTCTACGAGCGCATAGTTGGACAGCTCCGAGGTCGGCTCGACGCAGCGGTCGTCGCTGAACCAGAGCCGCGCGCCGTTCCACTCGGCGGCGTGGCGCTCGGCGCAGAGCTCGTACGCCTTGGCCGGCGTCGAGCCGCCGGTCAGCACCACGTGTCCGCCGCTGGCGGCGGCTGCGCTCAGCCGCGCCGCGCACTCGGTTGCCGGGTCGGCCACGACCTCGATCTCAATTTCATGGCTCATGGGTCTCCCTTGTGGATCTGGCTCAGGGGTCGAAGGCGCGGGCGGCCGTCAGTGCCGGGCCATAGGTCTGGTCGCGGATCAGGGCCTGACGTACCCCCTCACCGAGGATTCCGCCCTCAGTGTGCGAGGCGCCAAGCATCTGCCAGCGCTTGGGGCGACTGCCGGCACGTAGCTCGCGAACCATCAGTCCTCCGGGGGCGCGGTCAAGTGCAAGCGAGAATCCGCCCGCTCCGGTCAGCGTGATCCCGGCGATCCCGCGTCCCGACTGTGGCACCGGGTCAAACTCGAAGCTGACGCGCCCGCTGGGTGTGCGGACGTCGCCGAGCAGCGATCCGCCGGGTCCGTGCGTGAGCGCCGCGGGCTCCCATCCGAGTCGCGAGGTCAGCCATCCGGCCAACAGCGTGGCGGAGACCACCGAGCTGCCTTCAAAGCGCAGAAACACCCGCTTCACGTTCGCGAGTTCCGACTGCCGCGTCGGCTCGGCGAACGCGCCGGCGAGCCGTTCGCGCCATGGGATCGTGCGCAGCCAGGCGAGATCAACCACGTACACGCTGCCCTGGCGCAGCTCGTCGGCGCGCCGTAGTGCCGCGCTGGCGCCGTCGAAGTAGGTCGGGTCGTCGGCGTCGATCAGGATCACGTCGATCACCGGCGACAGCGATTCGACCGCCTCATCGAAGCTGTGTGGCGACCACAGCATCGTCGGCAGTCCGGGGATCAGGATCGAGTCGACGATCGAGTCGAGCCAGCTGAGGTGACCGCGGCCGAGCCGCAGCTCGATGTTCTCGCGCAGTACCCCGACGCTGCCGTTGCGTGGGTTCTCGCCGCCGACGACCACGCGGGCGTCGAGTTGGGTGCGTCCGTCCTCGACCGTGCAGATGATCGTGCGCGACGGGTGGTAGGCGCCGATCCGCTCGAGCCGGCCCACAACCTCACCGCGCCAGGCAGCGTCGCATACGACGATCAGGTTGAGGACGCGGGCGGGCACCAGCGCCGCGTCGGCGGCGTGCGTGTCGCGCAGCAGTCCGCGCAGCGCCGACTCGATCCGGTCCGGCGTGGTGCCATGCTGTACCCAGTAATCGCTCACAGCCGCCGCCAGCGCCGTCCGTCGAGCAGCAGGTCAGCCTCGCTCGGACCGGCGGACCCGGCGGGGTACTGCGGGATTGGGCTCTCGGTGTCCTGCGCCCATCCGGTCAGCACCGGATCGACGATCTGCCAGAGCGCGTCGACCTCGTCGTTACGGGTGAAGAGCGTTGCGTCACCGCGCATCGCATCGAGGATCAGGCGCTCGTAAGCCTCCGGAGACTCGGACAGGAACGAGGTGCCGTAGTGGAACTCCATGTTCACCGGGCGAATCTCCATTTTGGTTCCCGGTACCTTCGCACCGAGCGAGACCGACACGCCCTCGTCGGGCTGGACCGTGAGCACGATCTGGTTGGGTGCTGGCGGGCCCGAGCCGGCGCCCTGGAAGGCGCTGTGCGGCACCGGCCGTAGCGTGACCGCGATTTCGGTGAGCTTTTTGGCCAGGCGCTTGCCGGTACGCAGATAGAAGGGGACTCCGGCCCAGCGCCAGTTGTCGACCTGCAGCCGCAACGCGGCGTAGGTCTCGGTGCGCGAGCCCTCGGCGACGCCCTTCTCCTCGAGGTAGCCGATCGCAGCGCTGCCACCGACGACGCCCGGCCCATACTGACCGCGAACGGACATCTCACCGGCGGTCTCGGGGGTCGGCAGCACCACCGACTCGAGCACCTTCACCTTCTCATCGCGGAGGCGGTTGGCCTCGAAGCTCGCGGGCGGCTCCATCGTCAGCAGCGCGAGCAGCTGCAGCATGTGATTCTGCACCAGGTCGCGTAATGCGCCGGCACCGTCGTAGTAACCGGCGCGAGTACCGACGCCGATGTCCTCGGCGGCGGTGATCTGCACGTTGTCGATGAAGTTGCGGTTCCAGACCGGCTCGAACAGCGCGTTGGCGAAGCGCAACGCCATCAGGTTCTGGACCGTTTCCTTGCCGAGGTAGTGGTCGATGCGGAAGACCTGCGACTCGTCGAAATAGCTGAGCACCTTGGCGTTCAGCGCGCGCGCCGACTGCAGGTCGTAGCCGATCGGCTTCTCGATCACGATCCGCACATCGGCACCGTCTTCGCTATTCATCCCGTGCTGACCGAGCTGCTCGGCGATGATCGGGAAGAAGCTCGGGGCCGTTGACAGATAGAACACGCGGTTCATCGAAATCCCGGCGTCCCGGTCCACCTCGGTCAGCGCCCCCTCGACCTTCGTGTACAGCTCCGGGTCGTCGAAGTTGCCGGACACGTAACGGGAGCGGTCCAGCAGCCCGTCGAGCACGTCGGGATCCGGAGTCCGGCGTGAGAACCGCATGATCGCGTCGCGCATCACCTCGCGGAACTCGTCGTCGGTGCTCTCGCCGCGGGAGATCCCGATCAGCGAAACCTGTTCGGGCAAGGCGCCGTCATGCGCGAGGTTGTAGATCGCCGGCAGCAGCTTGCGCTTGGCCAGGTCCCCAACCGCGCCGAAGATCACCAGCACGGTCGAGCGCACGGGCTGGCGCTCCAGGCCCTCCGTCAACGGACTGGTCTCGGTGCCGGCGCCGTTCGCCGATACCGGTCCCGTGGTGACTACCGCGGTATCGGTCACGTTGTCACCCCAGCAGTCCGTCGATGCGGGCGGTGAGGCTTCGGATCGCCGCCTCGAGGTCGTCGTCCAGCAGGACGCGCTCGGCGGGCAGATTGTGCGCGTGCAGGGTCTGCAGGTCGCCCGCCGCGGCGGCCGCGATCAGGGTGTTGAAGTCGTAGCTCTCCCCCGGGATCTTCAGCTCGTTGACGGGCGTGTCGGTGAGCTGCAGGAAGCGGCCGTTGGGGGCGCCGCCCTTGTGCTCCTGCCCAGTCGAGTGCTGGAACCGCGGGCCGTAGCCGAACGTGGTGGCCATGCCCGTGTGCTTGCGAATCGTCTCGCGCAGTTCGGCCACAGCCGCGTCGATCCCGGCGTTGCGGGGCCCCTCGGTCGGAAGGTACCCGAGGATCGCCGCGTAATGCGGAGGTTTGACGTCGAGCAGCGCCTTCAGCGCCTGATCGTCGGCCGAAGCGATCTCCGGGACGCCGGCGGCCAGCACCTTGTTGGTGTTGTCCTTGGCCTCTTGCACGTTCGGCTGATCGAACGGGTTGATCTCAAGCGCCCAGCCGGCGACGGCCACCGCGAACTCGGAGATGAAGAACAGCCGCCCAAGGTCAGTGGCGTCGTGGTTGACGACCGTGATCGTGGGAATACCGGCAGCCGTGAGTTTGTCCACGGCCTCGTCCAGCGCTGCGTTCGGATGCTCCTCGTTGCGCAGGTACACGAACACCCGGTCGTCCCCGTACACGGACGGATCGCCGAGCGGCTCATCCGCCACCGGCAGGATCCCACGTCCCTGCTTGCCGGTGGACTCGGCCACCAGCTGCTCAACCCACAGCCCGAAGCTGTCGACCGGTTCGGAGACGATGAAGGTGAGCTTGTCGCGACCCTTCAGTGCCAGCTCGCCGAGCGTGGCGCCGAGCCACAATCCCGAGTTGTCCTGCGAGCCGGTGAGGTGAGAGCAGGTCTGCTCGCCCGCCTGGGCGGTGTGCAGCAGCTCCTGGATCGGGACCCCGGCGAGTACCGCCGGGACCAGCCCGAAGTAGGACAGCACCGAGTAGCGCCCGCCGATGTCGGGCGGGTTCAGGAATACCTTGCGCAGCCCGTCGGCCTGTGCGGTGGCGGCCAGCGGGCTGCCCGGATCGGTGACCACCACGAACTGCTCAGGCTTGGCCTTGGCTTTGAAATAGCGGTAGTGGCTCAGGGTCTCGATCGTCCCGCCGGATTTGGAGGAGACGATGAAGATCGTCTTGTCGAGCTCGATGTTCGCCTCGACCGCGGCGATCGCGTCGGGATGGGTCGAGTCGAGCACCTGTAGCGTAAGCCCGTTCGGCTGCTTACCGAACGAACGCTTGATCACCTCGGGACCGAGCGAGGAGCCGCCCATGCCGAGCAGCACGGCGTCGCTGTAGCCGTCGCTGAGCACCTCATCCCGCAGGCCGGTGAGCTCGTCGAGGTTCTCCAGCATCGTGTCGCTGACGTTCAGCCATCCGAGCCGGTCCTCGATCTCGGGGATCCCGGGGCCGCCCCATAGCGACGGGTCGTGCTTCCAGATCCGCTGCGCCACATGCGCGGAGACCGCGTGGCGCACGCGGTCGGTCTCCGCCTCCTCAAAATCCGACGGCAGGCTCGCGTCGATCTGAGATGGACGTCCGCTCATCACCGCCACACGGCGCTTTTCGATCCCGGCGATCAACTCCTCAATCGCGTCGATGAACTGCTGAATGCCCTGCGCCAGCAGCTCGTCGGTGACCTCGGACATGTCGATCCCGGCCACGCGGAGCTGATCGAGCACCGCGGCCGGATCCTGGATCGCGGTGTTACCAGCGACCCTTCCGTGGTCGGCGACCGCGTTGAGGGTCGCCATCGGCATTGTGTTCACGGTATCTGGAGCGATCAGCTCGTCCACATACTTGGTGTCCTTGTAGGCCGCGTTCTTGACGCCGGTCGAGGCCCACAGCGGGCGCTGCACGGTCGCGCCGGCCTGGGCCAGCTGCTCCCATTCGGGGCCAGAGAAGATCTGCTTGAAGCGTGCATATGCAGCGCGGGCGTTTGCCAGCGCGGCGGTCCCCTGCAGCTCGGTGTTGCCGAGCGCCTCGAGGCGCTTGTCCACGTTCGTGTCAACGCGCGAGACGAAGAACGACGCGACCGAATGCACGTCCAGCGGCTTGCCCTCCTGGTGGCGGCGCCAGAGGCCGCGGATGTACGCGCGCGCAACCTTCTCGTAAGCATCGACCGAGAACAGCAGCGTCACGTTGATGTTGATGCCGTCGTAGATCGCCTCCTCGATCGCGGTCACGCCGCGATCGGTCCCGGGGATCTTGATCATCACGTTCTTACGGTCAACCGCGCCCCAATAGATCCGCGCCGATTCAAGCGTGCCGGCACTGTCGTGAGCCAGCTGCGGCGAGACCTCGAGCGAGACGAAGCCGTCAGTCCCGCCGGTGCTGTCGTGCACCGTCTTCAGTACGTCCGCGGCCGCGCGGACGTCGGCGACCACCAGCGTGTCGTAGATCTCCTGGGCGTTCTTGCCCTCCCAGGAGAGGTGCTTGATCTCATCGTCGTAGTCGGCGGTGCCGAGGATCGACTTCTCAAAGATCGAGGGGTTGGAGGTGACGCCGTGCAGCGACTCCTCCTCGACCATGCGCTTCAGCTCGCCGCCGGCGACGAGCGAACGACCGAGCTGGTCGAGCCACACGCTGACACCTGCATCGGTAAGGGCCTTGAGCTGCGGGTTCACGTCAGTCATGGGTCTGTCCTTTCAGTCCTAGACGCGGGCGAGTGATGTCTTGGCTGCCTCGACAATGTGCTCTGGCGTGAAGCCAAAGTGTCTGAACACGTCCGTGTCCGAGCCGGAGGCGCCGAACGTGGTCATCCCGATCACCTCGCCGAAGTCACCGACCCAGCGGTGCCAGCCGAGTTCGGAGGCGGCTTCGATCGAAACGCGGGCCTTGATCGCCGGCGGCAGGATCCGGTCGCGGTAGTCCCGTGGCTGCTGCGCGAAGTGGTCGACACACGGCATCGAGACGACGCGCGTCGGAATGCCCTCGGCCTCGAGCTGATCGGCCGCGGCGAGCGCGAGCTGAACCTCCGAGCCGGTGGCTATCAACGCCACTTCACTGCTACTGGCTACAGGGCCAGTAGCAGTGGCAGGACGCAACACGTAAGCGCCGCGCTCCACCGCGTCGTCGGGAATGTCGCTTGGATCGAGCGTCGGCAGCGCCTGGCGGCTGAGGATCAGCGCGCTCGGGGTTTCGCTCGAGTTGACCGCGTGCTTCCACGCCAGCACGGTCTCGTTCGCGTCGGCGGGCCGGATCACGGAGATGTTGGGGACCGCGCGCAGCGCGGCAATGTGCTCGATCGGCTGATGGGTGGGCCCGTCGGAGCCGAGCCCGATCGAGTCATGGGTCCAGATGTAGATCGTCGGCAGCTTCATCAGTGCCGCCAGCCGGACCGCGCCCTTCATGTAATCGGAGAACGTGAGGAAAGTCGCGCCAAAGGCCTTGAAACCGTGGAGCGCGAGCCCGTTCGTAATCGCGCCCATCGCGTGTTCGCGCACCCCGTAGTGGAGGTTGCGCCCGGCAAACTCGCCGGTGGTCACGTCACCGGTCCCCGCGATGTCGGTGTTGTTGGAGCTGGCCAGGTCCGCGGACCCGCCAACCAGCTCCGGCACGTTCTCGGCGACCCATTGGATCACCTTGCCGGAGGCGGCACGCGTCGCAAGCGACGGGGCCTCGGCGGGGTCGAAGCTTGGCGCCGGATTGTGCTTATCCCAGTCCTTGGGCACACCGTGAAGCGCGACGATCCGCTCCAGCTCCGCTGCCTGCTCCGGCAGCTCCTGCTTGTAGCGGTCAAATCGGGTCTGCCACTCCGCGTGGGTCTCCGCACGCTTGGCCACCTGGCTGCTCCAGTGCTCGGCGGCCTCCGCGGGCACGTAGAAGTGCTTGTCGGGGTCCCAGCCGTAGGCCTCCTTGGTGAGCCGCACCTCATCCTCGCCAAGCGCGGCGCCATGAGCCTTGATCGTGTCCTGCATGTGCGGTGAGCCGTAACCGATGTGGGTGCGGCAGATGATCAAGCTGGGCCTGTCGGCAACGTCCTTGGCACGGTTGGTGGCCTCGACGAGGTCCTGCGGCGAGAGGTTCTCGCCGAGGTCCTGGACGTGCCAGCCGTAGGCCTCATAGCGCTTGGCGACATCTTCACTGAAGACCAGGTTTGTGGGGCTCGCAAGCTGGATCTTGTTGTCGTCGTAGAAGGCGATCAGCTTGCCGACACCAAGGTGACCGGCCAATGAGCTGGCCTCGGAGGCGACGCCCTCCTGAATGTCGCCGTCGGAGGCGATCACGTAGGTGTAGTGGTCGACGACGTTGTGCCCCGGTGAGTTGAAGCGGGCGGCGAGCATGCGCTCAGCGATCGCCAGCCCGACGGCCATCGACAGGCCCTGGCCGAGCGGGCCGGTGGTCGCCTCGATTCCCGGCACGTCCCAACGCTCCGGGTGACCGGCGGTCGGCCAGCCGAGTACGCGGAAGTGCTCGAGGTCGTCCATCGTGATCGGATACCCCGCCAGGTAGAGGCTCGAGTAGAGCAGCATCGAGGCGTGGCCGGCGCTGAGGATGAAGCGGTCGCGGTCGATCCAGCCTGGATCTTTGGGGTCGTGGCGGAGGATCTGCGTGTAAAGCGTGTAGGCGACGGGCGCGAGACCCATCGGTGCGCCCGGATGCCCCTGGTTCGCCTTCTGGACAGCGTCGATGGAGAGGGTTCGAATCGTGTCGATACAGAGCTCGTCGAGGCTCGTTCGGTCGCTGGCTACCGTCAATTGACCTTCTCCATGTTTGCGCGTCTTTACGGTCGGTCTTCAGAAGCTACCCGTCTGCCACGGCGACTACCACGATTCGGTTCGATCGGGACCCGCTAGCGGCGTTCCGGCCAGCCCCAAGCAGGATAAACATCCTGCAGAGCTCACCTGTGAAGTTCTAAATCGATTATGCCCTAGTTTTGTCGTTTTCCGCTAAAAGGTTCCTGAGGGCGGTTTGTGTGCGCGATCCCCGGTTTGTCCGAGTTGCGCGCGTGGGATGCTTAGTTGATGCGGAGCAGAGCTAATGACGGTGCAGGCAACCCGAGCGCAAAGGCTGGATTGAGTGAGGCGGCGGCCGGACCCGGACGGGGTGACCTGTCGGCGGGCCGCGGCATCCCCAAAGCGCTGGTCGGGATGGCCATCGGCACGGCCGCGTTCACCGCGGGCGTCGTGGCAACCGAGCTGTTGTTCCGGCGCCACGCCGGAACGGACCCGCAGGCTGAGGATTTTCGCAACCCGCTGCGAGGCGCGCCGGTACGGGCGACGTCGGCGGACGGGACCGAGATCTATGCCGAGGTCTTCGGTCCCGCGGACGCCCCCACGTTCGTGCTCGTCCCCGGCTGGACCGAGCAGCTGCGCTACTTCGATCCGATCACGCGCATCCTCGTAGGTCGCGGCTTCCGCGTCGTCTCGTATGACCTGCGCGCCCAAGGCCAGAGCGGCGCGCCAGCGGACCGCGACGGCTTCGGGCTCGAGCGTTACGGCGAAGACCTTGAAGCGGTGCTCACGGCGTGCTGCGATGGACGCAGCGACGTCGTCGTCGCCGGCCACTCGATGGGCGGAATGGCGATCGTTGCCTGGGCCGGTGCCTTCTCCGCGTCCTCGCGCGTGCGGGCAGCAGCCCTGATCAACACCGGGCAGTCGGCGCTCGTCAGTGAGAGCCGTGTTGTGCCGGCCCGCGTCCCGGCCTCAGTCCGCGATGCGGTCGGTGCAAAAGTCATCCTTGGCAGCACCACCCCCTACGCCCCACTCTCGAATCCGGTCGTGCGGTCGGTGAGCCGCTACATGGCCTTCGGCCCCGACGCAACCCCGGCCGAGATCGCCTTCTACGCCCCGATGATGTGGGAGATGAACGCGCGCGCTCGCGGTGCCGCCGGCGCCGCGCTGGCGCAGATGGATCAGCACTGGGCGCTGTCGAAGCTCGACATTCCGACGCTCGTCATCGCCGGAGCCAATGACCGTATGACCCCGGTCTCGCACGCCGAGCGGATGGCCGCCGAGCTGCCCTCGCTGGCTGGCCTGGTGGTACTGGTGCGCACCGGACATATGGGACCGCTTGAGCGGCCGATGGAGATCGGCGACGAGCTCTGCAAGCTGGCGATCTCGGTGGGAATCCTCGATCCGTCGTTGCCGGTGCCCGAGACGGAGCTCGCCGCTGCCTGAATCGCTCAGACGGCTGCTGTCTAGCTGTCTATCGTCGACCCCTTTTGAGACCCGCCGCCACAGTCACCGGCCGCGCATTCACCGCGGATTTGCGGTCGCACGCCGAAAACTGCCCGCGGCGCGTTACCATCGACTCTCCACGGGGAGTGGCGCAGTCTGGTAGCGCACCCGGCTGGGGGCCGGGCGGTCGCAGGTTCAAATCCTGTCTCCCCGA
>CAVTRM010000006.1:0-203793 GCA_963737115.1 uncultured Actinomycetota bacterium | reverse complement strand
TGTAAGAAAGTCCTGGAAATTTCCAGGACTTTCTCTTTTTGGGTAAGGAACTGTCTCATAACCCGCATAGTCTGTGTTCGCGATGGCGCGAACGTGGTTACAGATTCAGGTTGAGCTCGAGGGCGGTCGGGGTATCGAGTGTGTGCCCCCGCCAGGCAGGATCTTGATCGTCGGTCCGTCGCATACGTTCACGCAGTTGGCTGAGGCGATCGATGTCGCGTTCGCGCGTTGGGATTTTTCTCATCTGCATGTGTTTGAGCTCGCTGACGGCCGCGAGATCGGGTTCGCGGACGTTGATCCCGGTGAGCATGAGTGGCTTGATCACGATCTTCTGAAGGTCGTGCGGGAGCTCAAGCCCGGCGACCGGTTTCGTTATACGTTCGATCTCGGAGACGACTGGCGACATCGCTGCGAAGTGCTCCCCGAGAAAGTCGTTCCAGGGATGAGTGGGAGTAAAAATGTCGACAAAGAACTCGTTACGCAGCCGCCCATCTATCAGCCTGATAAGCCGTCCCCGACCTGTTCTATGAACTGGACTGGAGTGGATCCGTTTTATGGGGACGCGCGACGACTGGTTTAGATCCCCGCTCTGGGGACCCGAGGACCAAGAGTTCTTTGAAGCGAAGCTCGCGCGTGCGCGACCGTATAACCGCCCGCAGTACTTGAGGATCAAGGGCCTTGCGTTGGCTGACGCGAACGATCCGGTCGCCCGCCTCGGGGCACGCGAGCTGTTTGAGCGTGTGATCGCACTCGACGATGGTTTCCAGGCCACCGCAGCTCAAACGCATCTTGGTGAATGGTTCGCGCAACGCGAGGACCCGGTTCGTGCTGCGCAGTTGTGGCGAGCCACGCTCAGTGAGCAACAACGATCGCGCGGCAGGGTCGACATGTCGACGGCGCTCAAGCTGACCGAGTTAGTCGTGAGCGAAGGCTGGTCTGCTGACTATGGGGAGGCGGTCGATCTGTTGGAGCGCGCCGCCAACGACAGCTTTCTGCTGCGCGATCAGCGTTGGCGTTATCTGGTGGCTCTCGCGCGGATCTACTCGAGAACCGGCCAACGAGCGCAAGCCCGTGAGACCGCGCAACACGCGCTCGATCTCCTAGCCATCACAGAACCCGAGTTCCCGCGTCACCCCGATCTGGGAGACATACATACCGACTCGACGACCATCGATGAGATCCGAACCCTGGCAACCGCCGGGCCGCAAGTCACGACTCCTCGCTCACGACGGTTCCCGTGGCCACGCCGTAAGCCGTGAGCACATAAGGTGTCTGGCGCGAACGACACACCAGAGCGCGGTCGCTGTTCTGAGTCGACACCGCGGTCATGCACCTGACAGTCGGCCGCCGCGAGTGCTGCCGCGCGATTGCGCTCGTCACCGTCGAACACGTCGTGCCACTGGTTGGTCGCCATAGCTGGCGCCTCTGGGACTGGTCGCTCGGCTGAAGCGATATTGCGACGGTCACGCTAGATGACGGGCTGGGGTCGGTCGCGGCCCCGCCCAGGCGGTCAGATCGGCATGTCTTGCGGCTCTCGGTGCCACAGTCAGGCGCCGCCTGCGCGACGCGCACAACTCTGCTTAGGCCAGCGATTTGGCGCTCAACGGTTTGGCATCGAGGCATCGCAGAAAGTCGTCCTCTGTCATGACCTCGATGTCTTGTCCTTTGGCCTGCAGCTCGAACGCCTTCCGTGCCTTCCCTGTCAGATCAGAACCAGGGCGGAGAACCGCTGGATTGATGTCACCGATCACGAGAACATTCGTCTTCTTGGTAGGCGCCTTCTCCGGCATGGCGCCGACTCGTGCGCACTCCTCCCACGCGATCTGTCGTGTCATCGACAGCAGCGTGCCGGTGAAGACGATTACACGTCCGTATAAATAGCCCTCCGGGTCAGCGTGCGGGTTGATGTCTGGATGGAGGAGTCCCATCCCGCAGGAGACCAGCGACGTGCTGCCTCTGTAGCTTCCCTCGCTCATCCAACCCACACGGACATGGAGCGCCGCGGCGAGCGTGTCCAGGTCAGACGCGCCCTGGCGCAGTGCGAGTCCCTCCACGATGCCGACCACAGCTTTCGCATCAGCGAGCGGGTCATGATGGTGGTCCAGCTCGAGCCCTAGCTCGTGGATCACGAAAGGGAGCCTGTATGAGGGAAGGCGAAGGGCGCGGCGTGAGAGCACCAACGTGCAGAGGAACCGCATGCTTGGCCAGGCGATCTGGTCGGCCGCGCAGGCGTACCTGATCACGCTGATGTCGAAACCGGCGTTGTGTGTGACCGCCACATTGTCACCGATGTATTCGAGCATCTCTGGCAGGATCTCGCTCCATCTTGGTGCGTCCTCGACCATCTCCGGGGTGATGCCGTGGATACTCATGTTGAAGCCGTCGAAATAGTCGACTGCCTCAGGCGGGCGTATCAGCCAGCGTGCCTTGTCGACCACCAAACCGTTCCGGACGCGCACGAGTCCCACCGCGCACGGGGACCCTCGATAGGAGTTCGCCGTCTCAAAGTCGATAGCTGTGTAATCCAGCAAATGTCCACCCTCCGCCAATCCAAGCGACAAGCGGTGCAAAGATACCGTTCCGTTCGGCGACTGAAATCGACCGGCTGTCGCACAGGCCCGGGGCTCATCGCCGCGGAAGGCGCGGTGAGCCATCCAGAACGACAGATGATCCCTTGACATCAGCGGATTCCAGTCGTGAGCGCGGGAGCTCGGCCGTTTCCCCCGCTGGCTAGCGCTTTCGTCTTTCGGCCGCTAGGGCTTCGGCGACTGCAATAGCGACAGAGGGCGCGGGCGCTGCGCGTACGAGGAGCGGCCCCTTTGTGCCAAAAGCGATCGCAGCCGGATGGCGGGTTAGGCGCTACCGGGATCACCTGCGGTCTCCGTCCCCGTCTTCGCCGAGGACTGGAGCGACTGGAGCATGGACGATCGGGCTGGGGCCGGGTTCGTCCAGTTACCGCCATCTCGTTCTCCCAGCCTGCTGGCATCTTTGAAAGACTGAGGGGCCTGCGACGCCCAGCCACCAAAGGGGTTTGACATACCCGTGATAGCTCGGGGGATGAAGTTGGGGCAGACGTCGCGTTCGTTCGCCTGGGCAACGAACTGCCGGACGAGTTGATTCAACTCCTCACAAAGCCGCCCATAATTCCATGTCTCGCGTACTAACGGCCGGTCGTAGGATAGGTGCACGATCTCTTTGCTGACTCGGTCGCGATCAGCGTCGAAGCATGCCCATTTCTCGGCTTCCCATCCTGGGATAAAGTCGCTTACGATCACGTCGTTCAGGCGGACGCCACTCGACGGAAAGAAGAAGGACATAAGGGCGCGGGCGTGAACGCAGAACGACTCGATGAGTGCTTGGCCGGTTGTGCGGTCGACCCAATACTCGGATTTCCATTTCGGGGTGCCGTGGTATAGCAGTTGAGCGACATGACCGAGCATCTCGATCTCGTAGAGCAAGTCATTCGAGGCTTTGATGAGTTCTTCGCGCGTTCGTGGCTGCCTAGCCGACATACACGGAAGATGTCACCTGTCGAGTTGATACGCGCCGTTTGAATGGGGTTTAGCAGGGCCTCGTCTGAGCGCTCTCGCGCCAGCTGGCATCCCCTTTGAAAAAGGCGTTCCCGGTATCCGCGCAGCGGCTCTTGCACGCGCATTCACGTACCTGGTTTGGTGCTCCACTCGATGTGCCCGACCCAGGGTTTCCTTGATGTGTCGGTTCGCACCGACCTGCTGCGAGGAGTAGGTTTCTCGCCATGTCAACCGACTCGCCTTCCGGTCTGCCGCAGCAAATCGAGACGCTCTCGGGCCTCATCCCGGGCCGGCTCGTCGCCGCCGAGCATCCGCTGCCATTGCCCGCGCCCGTTGCGGACGAGAGACACGAGACTGTTCGTCAGCAGGCCTTGTTTTGGCAGGCGCTTTCCCAAGATGCTTGGTTTTGGGAGATGGTGTCGACGGCGCCTGTTGAAGGTACCGCTCACGCGCTCGCCGGACAAATGGCGGCGGCCGGTGAGCAACTGGCTCTCGCGTATTCCGCTGGGGTCGAGGTGGCTCTGTGGCAAGCCGAGCCCGAGACTGGCGGGTTCGATGTTGCGCGGGAGATGAGTACGCGAGCGATGGCCGAAGCGCAATCATTGTTTGTGATCGGAGCGAGCCATGCCTTTGCGAACATCGCGGTCCGCGCCTTGACGCTTCGTGACGATTTGAAGTCGCGGCTGGTAGAGGAATGTGCCCGTGCAGGGCAGGTCCCGACGTTTGACCCGTTTTCAGAGCAGCAGGAAGATTGGCTGTCGTTGAACAAGGACACGTGTACGCGCCTGAGAAAAGTGGCCGCGGCGTCGGGGTCTCAGAACATCGCTGCTCTGATGGAGCCTGTTGTCAGCTATCAGCGGAGTCAGGACTGGCGGGTTCTGTTCGGTCGGCGGGGCACGGACTTTCATCGTTGGCGTCCGCAGACACATGGCGTTGCAGGCGTCGCGAAAAAGACACCGTGGCAGCACACACCTCCAAGGGACGGGGGCCCAGGAGAGCGCGTCCTACCGCTAGGACAACCCGTCTACGAGGAAGCGCGCGGGCTCGCGGCCGACGTCGCTCAGGTCGCGACGGACGGAATGCTGGCGCTGGCAGACGCTATGGAGCGCTTTCTCGAAGCTTGGATGAAAGCCAGTTACGAACTCGGCGGACCAGAGTACAAGCCGTAGCACCGATGCCGATCGGCATCCTGCCCGCATCGGGCGTGGCCACGATCGCTGTTGCGTTGGCGGCGAGGCATTGATGGAATAGCCACGGCCACACGTCGGCGCTCATCCCGTGCAGGCGGACCGGTGAGGACCGACCCGAAACGTCGTCCGCCTCAGGCCCGAGTATTCAGATATGGGAACTGCGTCACGAAAACATGTTGGTGACACGGTTCTGACCGCTCTCGGGTTCGCGTTCGCGGTTCATGCGTTCCTACGCGACAAGAGGGTATGGCAGCGCCTCGCGGACGTTGAGGTACCAAATGCGCTCTGGATGCCGACCATGTGCTTCTTGTTAGTTCGCCAGCGGCGGAACGACCGTGCGATCACGGAATTTGCCAGTGCATCCGAGGAGTTCGGGAAGTTCATCGGGAACCGCATGAAAGCCAGCGACGAGCGTGATAACGAGGTGCTCGAGCTAACCCGTAGCGTGAAGCGCCTTACCTCCTGGCTCGTGAGGCTGACCGTGGTCCTCGCGGTGATTGGAGTGGCTGGAACCATCGTCGGTGTTTTGCTCGCCCACTAACGACTCAATGCAACGGCGACCACGTCGCCGCTCCAAAGTACCTGAGAGCCTCGAGCAGCGCGCTGAGGAAGGCCTCGGAAGGGTCGTGCTGGCGGGTCCAGCGTGCGGCGGCGACCAGTTCGTCGCTTGTTGGCGCCAGAGCCTCCAGATCTCGGAGGTCCTTGCCGGCCCGGTCGACCGAGGCATCACGATTCTAGAAGTTCTACATCCAAGTTCAAGAAGTTCTACATCGCGGTTGTCTCGGGCGCGGTTGCCCCGGTCGAGTCCCAGCCGGTCAGGCGAAGGCCCGGTCGATCGCTTCGACCTCGTCGTTGGGCGGTGCATAGTGCATGTCGACCTCGGTGGTGTCGCCATCCTCATGCCCCATCCACGCCAGGATGCTGCGCCGCGGGTAGTTGGCTTTGGCGATGACGTCGCTGAATCGTCGTAGAACGTCTTTTGCCTCATAACGCTTGTCATAGGCCGACGCCACGTTCTTACTGGGTTTGGGTCGCCTTCGCGGAAAGTCACCGAAAAGGGCTAGAAGCCCATGGTCTTGTACAGCGGCGACCGTCGTTCCGGCATACTGCCCGCATGAAACGAGCTGCCCCAATCGCGGTGATCGGTGCGGTGCTGATCGCGGGATGTGGAAGCGGGCAACCGTCGCTAAGGTGGCCCCATAACCTCTCGACTGGGGATCGAAAAGTCGTGACGGTCATGCAGCGCAGTGAGCATGTGACGCATTCGAAGGCTGTGGCCGAGTACGAGGGCGTGATGCGCAAGCTCGGGCGCACAGCAAACGAACTTATGCGCAAGGATGGGCACTTGCTCGAGCAGGTGCTGGTGCAGATTCCGGTTGGTACCAAGCGCTAACGAGCGAAGCACTCAGGCAGGGCCTCCGCCAGGTTTGTGCTTGGTGCGTTGTGCTCGTCTCGGGAAAGGCCCGGAGAGGGCGAGAGCGCCAGCTGAGCCCCATCATCCGCGTCGACCCGGAGGGGTGGATCAGAGTGGATCAAGTCGCCCGGCTTCTGCACGCCAGCGGCGGCCCGACGTTTCGCTGCTGGCGTTATGGTCGGACCCCGTCCAACTCGGCGTTGATCTTCCCGTGGGCCGACGGAGATTGGACTTACACCTCTTCGGAACTCGCCCGGACGGCAACACAACAAGCCGAGTGACCCGGCCACGGTTCAGGGAACCATGTCAGTGCCGGGAGAAGCGCCTCTCTAGCCATCAAGCCTGGCTCCACGGTGGTACAACCCACCGCCAAGCGCCCTCAGGTGTCGTGAACAGCACCGAGTAATCCGGTCCAAGTTCCTGCTGGACGCGTTCGGCGAGCTTTGCGCCTTCTTCGCGGAACTTGCGCTGTCCCGCGGCGGTCGGCCGACGGGCATTTCCGGGGCCGCCCCGGTCGAACTCCCCGAAGCGGTCGTTCCAATCCTGAAGCGCATCAAGCAAGTCTGTCGGGAGGATGTCGCTATAAGGACGCGGGCGGTTTGCCAGTTCTGTGAGATCAGCCGCCCGCCAAAGCCCTCCCGAAGGTGCTGGAGCGTTGCGTTCTTCTGTGGACAGGATCGTCCAAATGCCGTATGCGCCGAAGTCCCAATCGATCAGTAAACGTTCGCCTGCCATGACGGCGAGTAAAGCGGCTGCCAAACGTTCGCTGCCGTGCCGCTCCAAGTGCAGCATCTTCACTGTCGGGACCTTGGCGACCTGCGCTAGATGCGAGCACACCCGGTGAAACATTTCGGTGGAATGAATTGCACCGCGGTTCGGATGCTGCGATGCTCTGGCTATGACCACTCTCGCGGACTTGGCTGCGGAGGAGTTCGTCTCCCTGACCACCTATCGACGTTCGGGGGCGGCGGTATCAGTACCGGTGTGGATCGCCCCCGCGACCGACGCTAGCGGCGTGCTGCTCGTCACGACGACTGAGCGCTCGGGCAAGGTCAAGCGTCTGCGTCACGACCGCAGGGTCCAGCTGCGAGCCTGCGATCGACGGGGCGCGGTCGCCGCGGATGCCCCATCGGTTTCCGCCCAGGCGGACATAGTCGCCTCAGCAGCAGAGGTGCGTAGATTGCGAGAGGCGATCCGGGTCAAGTACGGCTCGCGGATGAAGATCACCGCTGCCGACGAGGGCATCTACGACCCGGCCGAACCACGCAGGGTCGTTCTGAGAATCTTCGCTGCGTAGACCGGTCCTCAGCTTCGGGGGTTCTCGAGACGTCTGATGGATGCGAACCCCGGGAGCGGCTCCGCGGTCGGGAATGCAGCTCCCGCATGGCATACTCGCGGCATGAATCTCCGGCGTCTGGGTTTTGCGATCATTCCGGTCGCTGGAGCAGCGGGTCTGGGCGGGCTCGGAGCGCGTCGTGCGCCCGTGATCTACCGCCAACTGGGAAAACCGAGATGGGCGCCGCCTGCGGCTGTGTTCGCGCCGGCATGGTCAACGTTGTATGTGCTGATCGCAGCTGCCGGCTGGCGGATCGCAGCCAACGCTTCCGGCAAGACCAAGACGCTTCATCTGACGCAGCTCGCGCTCAACGGTGCATGGCCGTCAACCTTCTTCGAAATTCGTAACAAGCGTGCCTCGTTGATGCTGATTGGGCTGCTCGACGTCTCGCTAGGTCTAGAGGTCGCCATGCTGCGACGCGAGGATCGTTGTGCGGCGCGGCTGCTAATGCCGTATCTGGTCTGGAGCATCTACGCGACAGCGCTGAATGCGGCGGTCACGGCGCCGCCAGCCAGTGACTAGAGCGGGCAGGCTCTGCTACTAACGGCTTCCGTGGTTCGCATCAGAAGAGGCTTGTTGCTAGCTGAGCCGACCTCTCAACACGCTGTTTGGTGAGATCGCTGTCCCGGCGCGCGTTGTTTGTACGGATATATCGAGGTATTTGTACTTCGTCGGTGAGTCCGGGAGGACCAGGGCGAGCGTAGCCGCGCCTGAGGAGCCGATCTTGAAGCTTGTGACCGGTACAAGGTCGCTCGGGCTCGTCATCAGCCAGAGTTCATAAAAGGTTCCGTGCGGCGAGCGCGGGAGGTTATGGACGCGCACGACCATCCGGTTTCGAGGGGTCATGTAGGCAACGGCCGTTGCCTTGCTGGACTGGCCGGCGAGCGGACTCAGGGTCACTTTGCCGGTAACGACTGGAACGTGCTTCGGAGCCTGGCGTAGGAACGGGTGGCTGAGAGCACCGACGAAGAACGCTGCCGCCAGACACGCAGCTACTGCGGCCGTGGCCCAAGCGACCTTCCAGCTTCGTGCACTTGACTTCATGCCGACGCTGCTGTTGGCGGATTCGGGCGGTAGCGCGCTAGCCCAGGCGGAAGGCGACAGCTGCTCGAGCGACCGGGTCAGAGATCGCATCGATTCGATCTCGGCGATCAACTCCTCAGACGCCGTCCCCTCATCCGCACGTTCCTCGCCCGTACCGTCGAGCGCCAGTCGTGCCGCGTCGCGGCGCAAAGCGAGTCTTCGCCGTGCCGCTCGTGTCCGTAATTTCATCATCGCGCCTGCACCCCCTCCTCGGCCTCTAAAAGCTCGCGGAGTTGGCTAAGGCCGTTCACCATCCGCGCTTTGACGGTCCCGAGCGCGACTCCCGTGCGTTCGGAGATTTCGCTTTGGCTGAGCCCGTCATAGAACCGCAGTCGCAGCAGACTCGACTCTTCTCTGGGTAGCCGAGCGAGCAGACCGGCGATCCTCCATTCCTCCAGCAGCCGCTCGTTCTCGCTGGCGGCGGGCCAGGCACCATCGGCTTTCGCGGCCAGAGCAACCGGATCGAGCGGTTCGGGAACGCGGCGGCGCAGCTGGTCGATCGCGCGAGACCGCGCGATCGTGAGTACCCAGGTGAGCAGCCCGGAACGCTCTGGGTCATACGTCGATGCTCGCTGCCACACCTCAAGCAGGACGAGCTGGAGGACATCCTCCGCGGTGGCACGGTCAGGGAGTAACTGCGTCAGGTAGCCGAGCAGGGTGCTGCCGTGGGCTTCCATCACCAGCGCCATCGCGTCAGGCCGCTTGGACTTCAGCGCAGCGACGGCTTTGTGATCCTGGCGGCGCATCTGGCGCGGAGTAGCGGCCGCGGGTCTGACGACCGCGGCATTCGAGGAGCTACTCGGCAGTGACATCTATATAAGTACGAGGCGGGGAGTCAGATCGGTTGGTCAACCGCTTCGCGGCTGGGGGGCGTACAAGCAACGTCGGAATAACTCAACCGAGAAGGAGTGCTCATGAGGCGCTTTCTGTTGTTATTTTCGCTCGTCGCCGCGGCTGCCGTACCCCTGGCCGCATCCGCGCAAGCATCCAGGGTCCCCCACACGACCAAAGCCAAGAACATCGTTCAACTGGCGTCGTCGGACAAGCAGCTCTCAACGCTCGTCTCGCTCGTCAAGAAGGCCGGACTGGTGAAGGCACTCAGCGGCAACACCAAGCTGACCGTGTTCGCACCGGATAACGCGGCGTTCGCAGCCGTTCCCAAGAAGACCCTGAACAAGCTCCTCCACGACAAAGCACTGCTGGTAAAGGTGCTCGAGTATCACGTCGTGCCTGGTGTGCTGACCGCAAGCAAGGTCGAGAAGCGCCACTCAGCAAAAACGCTTGAGGGCGCCAAAGTGAGGTTCAGCGTTCACGGCGGGCACGCATACGTCAACAGCTCGAAAATCATCAAGGCCAACATCAGGGCATCGAACGGAATCGTCCACGTGATCAACAGGGTGTTGATCCCGCCAAGCTGAGCAGCAATGGCTCGGGGGTCGCTGGCGGCCGGCGGCGACCCCCAGAGACATCTCGTTAGCGGCGAGTCGACGCCGACGCACACGGGCCCTGTTGATCATTTGCCGCCGATCGAGGAGCATACGTGGCATCACGATCCCAGAGAGGCGGTTGTCATGACCACGGCAGTCCGGGGCTACGAGTTCGAAGGCGGGTACCCCACGCCAGACACGATCCAGCGTGCCTATGACGACGCTGATCTTGTCCGTGCGATCACGGCGTATCGGTTCTTTTATCCGTCGGTATCGGCGTTGGCGGTTTACAACGGCAACATTGAGTCGGGGATGGTCCCCAACCGTGTGTTCTGTGTTGTGCGGGATGCGGTCGGGATGAGTGGGTTCACGATGAACTCCGATACCCCTTACATAGGTATGGACTTGGACGTGTCTGACGGGCCGATCGTGATCGAGCTGCCGCCAGGGGTGTTGATGGGTGCGGTGAATGACCTGCACCAGCGGTGGGTGGCCGACATCGGTCTGCCTGGTCCGGATGGCGGTCGGGGTGGAAAGCATCTGTTGCTTTCGCCTAACTACGCCGGAGAGGTACCTCATGGCTATTACGCGGCGACTCCAACAACGAACCGAGTGCTTGTGCTGATCCGCGCGCTGCCGCTTGATGGGGATCTTGATGCCGGGATCGCGCTCATGAAGACGGTGAAGGCGTATCCGCTCGGCCGCGAGGAGGACTGGCCCGAGGCGCAGTGGGGTGAACTGTCCCTGACGCTTGACTACTCCCCCGGCCCGTTCGAGACGACGATGCGGTACTGGGAGATGTTGCACGAGCTGATCGACAACGAACCGCCCTACGGCGGATACCGCAACGAGTACGGCAACCTCGCAGCGCTCGGAATCGCGAAAGGCAAACCGTTCGCACCCAACGAACGCATGACTGGAATCCTGCTTGAAGCGGCACGGGCGGCGAGCGCACAGATGCGAGTGCAGTCACTCGCTGACCGACGCACCGACCGGGTCGTGTGGGAAGGCAAGCACTGGGAATGGGCGGTCCTGCGACCTGAGAACGGCACATTCGATGCCGACAGCTACGTTGACATCGAAGCGCGCGAAAAGTGGTTCTACCAAGCGCAGATCGAGTCACCTGCAATGTTCGCGCGTGCCCCCGGAGCAGGATCGCTGTACTGGCTATCAGCACGCGATTCCACTGGCTCCTATCTCGACGGTGGTCGTTCCTACCGGCTGCGAGTCCCGCTTCCAGTCCCGGACAAGCTGTTCTGGTCGATCACGGTTTACGACGCTGAGAGCCGAACCGAGATCGTCACAGATCAAAACCAGGCCGCGCTTAGGTCACTGGTCGAACTCACGCCTGAAGTCCTCGGGGATTCCTCATACACGGACCTGCACTTCAGTCCTGAGCAGCCTTCCGATGTGGAGAACCGCTGGATCAAAACGATCCCCGGGAAAGGCTGGTTCGTCTACTTCCGTATCTACGGACCCGACGCCCCCGCCTTTGACGGGACTTGGAAACTGCCGGACTTCGAACTGATTTCCTAGGCTGCCGCCATTCCGCGGCAAGCACCCGCTCCCTTGCAAAACGTTCGGGTTTCTCGGTCGTCCGTCAATTTAAGTCTCCCAGACCCGTTCATCAGATGGACGCCACGTCCCGACTGCCGGGAGTGCCTCCATCCAGCAGGCGCGCGGTCGCAACCTCACCGCGCAGCCCGGGCCCCGGTACCGCGACTGGACCCGCCGGTACCGGGGCCTCACGCCTTGCCCGCCTGCCGGGCAACCGGTGTGATCGTCCCCCGGCTAGAGCACCGATGACCGCTCTCTGGCAGGATCGGGAAGGTGACGTTGACTTCTGAGCAAGCGAGCGTGCTGGTTGTACAGAACGAGCCGGATGGAGGGCCCGGGCGGGTCGCGGATTGGCTTGTGGAGGCAGATGTCGGCGTTGAGGTCATCGACGCTTATGGCGACGGCGTTCTGCCCGAGTGGCTCGAGCATCAGGGTCTGATAGTGCTCGGCGGGGGAATGTTGCCCGACGACGATCAGCGCGGACATTGGCTGCCCCGCACCAGAGAACTAACACGGCAAGCGCTCGATCGACACGTCCCGATGCTCGGTATCTGCCTCGGCGGCCAGCTTCTGGCTCACGTCGCAGGCGGTCGCGTGGAGGGCAACCACGGGCTGCCCGAGTACGGCAGCACCCGGATCGAGCTGCGGCCGGCGGCTGACGACGATCCGCTGTTCTCCGTGCTTCCAGCGGTGGTGACTGCGATCGAACACCATGTCGACGCGATCACCTCGGTGCCTGCCGATGTCGTCTGGCTCGCGGAGAGTGAGCGCTGCCCCTACCAGGCGATCCGTGTCGGAGACTGCGCCTGGGGCACCCAGTTCCACCCCGAGGCGACGGTCGAGAACGTGCGCCGGTGGGACAACTCCGCTATCCGCCAAGCCGGCTTTGACCGCGACGAGCTGATAGACCGCGCGGAGGCTGATCACGCGGCCTCAACCGCCGCTTGGCGGCAGCTGATCGCGCAGTTCGCGGCAGTGGTCAAGTCCGCGCCGGCTGTACCGGCACGCAGTGGAGCATGATGCGCGTCGACAAGTGGTTGTGGACGACGCGGCTGTTCAAGACACGCCCTTTGGCGGCAGAGGCAACCAAGGGCGGTCGCGTGCACCTCAACGGTGCCACCGTGAAGCCGAGCCACGAGGTGAACGTCGGTGACCGGCTCGAGCTGACCGTCGGCACCGTGCGACGCACCGTGATCGTGCGCGGTGTCGCGGAGCGTAGGGTCTCGGCTGCCGAGGCGGCGAAGCTGTATGACGAGACCGAGGAGAGCGTCGCCGAGCGCGAGCGCCAGGCGGAGCTCCGACGCCTCGCGGGGCCTGTCGACCTCGGTCGCCGCCCTACGAAGCGCGATCGCCGCCGCTTCGACGCCGGCCGCCGGTGACCGACTCAGGCCCCCTGCGCGGCGCGCGTCGGCCGACAAGTCGGTTATGCTTGCGCCAAGCCAGATGAGGTCCTGGCGGGTGACCTGGTCACCCGAACCGCCCACAGACAAGGGCTAATGACTTCTTTCGGAAGAAGCTGAACACCGAAAGGAGCCACTGGTCCCGTGCCGGTACTGCCTGACTGGCTGGTGCAGGTCTTGCAGGTGCTGACGGTCATCGCCGTCGCACCGTTGATCAGCGGGGTCATCGCCCACTACGAGGCGGTCGTCCAGCAGCGCAAGGGTCCGCGGATCCTGCAGCCGTATTACGACATCGTCAAGCTGCTGCAGAAGGAGACGGTGCTCCCAGCGCCCGCCGGACCGTTTTTTCGCGCGGCGCCGTACGTGAGCTTCGCCGGTTACGCGACGGTCCCGCTGCTGATCCCAGTGCTCACCGACTACGGGCTCCCGCTCGGGTACATGGGCGACATCCTCGCCGGGGGCATGATCCTCGGGATGGCCGGCTTCGCGATCTCACTCGCGGCGATCGACAGCGGCAGCCCCTACGCGCAGCTTGGCTCGAGCCGGGTGCGGGTCTTCGGGGCGCTCAACGAGCCAACCGTGATCTTCGTGGTGTTCGTGGTCGCGCTCACGACCCGCACCGATCTCCCCTACGTCATGGGCGCGACGTTGCGCGACTCCGCTGTCCAGATCGTGAGACCGAGCCACCTGCTGATCGTCGCCGCATTTTTCATGCTGATCCTCAGCGAGACCGGACGCATTCCGATCGGAAGCCATGGCGGCACGCTCGAGTTCGGACAACTCGAGGACGGACGGATCAGCGAACACTCCGGCCCCGGGCTAGCGTTCCTGCGCTGGGGCTCGGCAGTCAAGCAACTGGTCCTGTTCACGATCTTCGTCAACGTGCTGACCGCACCATGGGGCCTGGCGCCGACCGGCAACCTGGGCAGCGTCCTGATCGCGATCGGTCTGCTGATCGGCAAGGCTCTGGTGGTCGGCGCCGCCGTGGTCGTGGTCGAGGTCTGCTTCGCCAAGCTGAGGCTCTACAAGATCCCCGAGTTCACGGTCGCGAGCTTCATGCTCGCGGTTCTCGGCGTCGTCATCTTCCTGTTCCAGCCCGGATTCGGCGACCTGCACCTGACCCTATTCGGCGCGGCGGCCACCGTCGGCGCGGTGACAGTGTTGCTGCTCGAGCTCGGGATGCTGCGCTCGCAGGACATCTGGGAGCAGCTGAGCCTGTATTCGTTCGGCTCCTGCGTGGTCGCCGCGTTGGCGATCGCAACCGCCGTCAGCCGCGGCGACGACGGCTCGCTGTTCGCGCTCGGCGCAATCACGATCGCGCTCAAGGCGATCACCTTCCCGGTCGCGATCCGGTTCGTGTTGCGGCGGCTCGATGCCGATCCGCGTGTGCCCTCGTCGATCGGGGTGCCGAGCTCGATCCTGATCGCCGTTGCCGCCACCGCGTTTGCGTTCATAGTGATGCGCCCGATCCACATCGGTGCACTGGCCGCGCTGCCACTCTCGGCGCTCCCGATCGCGGTCGGCGGAATTCTCTGCGCCTTCCTGCTGATGGTCCTGCGACCGTATGCCCCGTCCCAGCTGCTCGGTTTCCTGATCCTCGAGAACGCGGTCACGGTCGCGACCCTTGTGATCGCTCCGGGACTGCCGATCGTGCTCGCACTGCTGCTGCTGTTCGACGTGCTCGTCGGGGTGCTGGTGTTCGTGGTGCTGGTGCAGTACCTCGCGGTGGAACGCACCGCGATCCGTACCGACATCCTGGATCGGCTGACCGGATGACCCGCGCGCCCACACACGCAGGGCCGGAGCCGTACCGATGAGCTGGGCGCTGATCACGATCCTCGCGCTGCCACTGGTCGCGGCGCTGTTCGCGATGCTCGGCGACTGGCGGCTGGCCAGGGCGGCGTCCGCGGGCGCAGGGCTTCTATGTCTGAGCCTCGCCGTGGTACTCGCGATCGCCGTCTGTCACGGCCGCACGCTGCAGGCGTTGCACGGCTGGTTGAGGCTGGATTCGCTGGGGGCGGTGTTCCTGCTCGCAACAGGGCTGCTGTACGGCATCGCGGCGGTGTTCTCGATCGGGTACCTGCGCGCCGACGAAGCGACCGAGGGTTTCGGAAAGTTCGCGCGCCGCTACTTCACCCTGCTGAACCTGTTCGGTTGGACGATGCTGCTGGTTCCGCTCACGTCGGATTTCGGGACACTGTGGGCAGCCGTTGAGCTGACCACGATCGTGTCGGCGCTGCTCGTCGCGATCGACCGCACCGACGCCGCGCTCGAGGCCTCATGGAAGTACGTGCTGATCGCCTCCAGCGGACTCGGCATCGCGCTGCTCTCGATCATCGTGCTCTACGCGACCGGCACCCACGCACTCGGCGGCGCCTACATCCCAAGGTTCACGCGTGTGCTCGCGCACGCCCGCAGCTACTCGCCCGATGCCGTCCGTCTGGCGTTCGTGCTCGCGATCGTCGGGTTCGGGACCAAGGTCGGGTTCGTACCGATGCACACCTGGCTCCCCGATGCGCACAGCGAAGCGCCCGCGCCGGTGTCGGCGATGCTGTCCGGGTCGCTGTTATCGGGCGCGCTCTACGCGACCCTGCGGTTCTTCCAGGTTGCGTCCGCCGCCGGCCAGCGCGGATTCGCCGAACACGTGCTGATCGTGTTCGGCACGATCTCACTGATCGCCGCGAGTCTGTTCGTGCTCAGACAGAACAACTACAAGCGGCTGCTCGCCTACAGCTCGATCGAGCATATGGCGGTGATCGCGATCGGAATTGGTTTCGGTGCCCCGCTCGCCGTGTTCGGGGCGCTGCTGCATGTGATCACACACGCCTCCGCCAAGGGCCTCGCGTTTTTCGGAGCTGGTTCGCTGCTGCGCGGCTACGACACCAAGGAGATCAACGAAGTCCGCGGCGCGGGCAAGCGCATGCCGATCACCGGCGCGATGTTCCTGGCGGGCGCCGTCGCCCTCTGCGGGCTGCCGCTCTCCGGAGTGTTCAGATCCGAATTTCAAATCGTTTCCGGTGGGTTTGCGAGCACCCAGTACGTGGCCGTGGCACTGCTGATCGTGTTCGTGAACGTCGCCTTCTTCGGGATCATCTGGAACGCCGGGCGGATGGTTCTCACGCCGCCGACCGGGGGTGTCGGCGACGTGGCTGAAGCGCCCCCGGCCGACGCCGAGGTCCATGAACGCAGCGGCTGGCTGATCGCTGGAATGGCCGCCTGCCTGTTTGTCGTAGTCGCGCTCGGGGTTCATGTGCCCAGCGACCTCACCAGCCTGCTGCTGAGCGCCCGTCACCGCCTGGAGGTTCCATCGTGACCGGCGGCCATCCCCGCGGATCCGGCGCCGCCGTCGGTAGTGCTGGTCCAGCGGGACCGGCACTACCTGACTACCTGCCGGGGCACCTCGGCGCTATCCGGCTGCAGTCTGCCGCAGACGAGGTCAGGCTCAAAGTGCCGCTGCTCGGCTTCGAACGTGCGGCGCACATGCTGCGTGATGCGGGCGCCAGGTTCGTGACGCTGCTCGCGGCCGAGTCGCCCGAACGGGCGCTGGTCGGAGTGTTCGCGCTCTACGGTGACCTCGTGGTGCTGCTGGCGTCGGCCGACGACGACGGCGCGCTCCGCTACGGCTCGATCAGCAACGAATGGCCGGCGGCACGCTGGGCCGAGCAGGAGCTGATGGAGCGCGGGCAGACGCAGCCCGTCGGATTCGTGGCCGAGCGCGCGCTGACGCGGCCGGACGCGAGCGCGATCGAGCGCACGATCATCGGGCTGGACGTGTTCGTGATGCCGTTCGGGCCGGTGCGCTCCGGGATCTTCGAGGCGATCCAGTTCCAGATCGAGACCGGTGGTGAGAGCGTCGCCCGGATCCAGACCCGTCCGTTCTTCAAACATCGTGGCCTCGAGCAGCGCTTCAACGGGCTCACGCCGGACGCCGCGGTCGCGGTCGCAGAACGCGTCGCCGGGGTCGCGAGCGTCGCGCACGCGTGTGCGTTCGCGCAGGCGGTCGAGGCCGCACTCGATGTTGAGCCACCCCCGCGGGCGCAGGGTTGGCGCGCCGTTCATGCCGAACTCGAGCGCATCGCCTGCCATTTGGAAGTGATCTCCGGGGAAGCCGAGACGGCCGCGTTGGCTGTCGGTGTGGCGCGCTTTCAGATCCTCAAGGAGCGCGTCATGCGTCTGCGCGCCGGATTGAGCGGAAGCCGCTTCAGCCGTGGTGTCGTGGTGCCGGGAGGTGTCCGCGCGGAAGCTTCGATCGCGCCCGCGCGGGTGGCAGCAGAGCTCGATCAGCTGGGCAAGGAGCTGGATCGTGACCGGCGTCTGTTCCTGCGAACCGCCTCGATGACGGACCGCCTGATCGGCACCGGGCGGATGCCTCGTGAGCTGCTCGAGCGGTACGGCGCCGTCGGTCCACTCGCGCGTGGATCCGGCTTGTCGGTCGACGCCCGTCACGAGCGCCCGTACGGCGCTTACCGGCGTCTCGGATTGCGGGTGATCACCAACGCCGACACCGACGCGATGGCACGGATCCAGGTTCGCTTCGGCGAGATTCACGAGTCGCTGAGGATCCTGCGTCAGGCGCTCGGAAGGCTCACGCGTGAGCGCGGCGATCTGATCGCCGAGCTGCCGGCCGACGCCAGCGGCTCCGCGCTCGGATGGACCGAGGCACCGCAGGGTGAGGTTGTCACCTGGGTAGAGATCCGCGGCGGGATCGTCACCAACGTCCACATCGCCTCACCCTCACTGCGCAACTGGGCGCTGTTTGACGATGCCTTCCCGAAGGACGTGTTGACGGACTTCGCGTTCATCGAACACAGCTTCGGGCTGACCGTGGCGGGAGCCGATCGCTGATGCTGGAGTGGCTGGCAAGAGGTTTGCGCGGGAGGCGGATCACGACCGCGTACCCACGTACCCCCGAGCACCCCGCCGCGGGATTTCAGGGACAGATCACCGTACTCGACGGCGGCTCGGCCGAAATCGAGCTCGAAGCGATCTGCCCAACCCGCGCGATCCGAGTCGACGCAAGCGGGCAGGTTGGGCTCGATCGCGGCCGCTGCATACTCTGCGGGGCTTGCGTGCGGTCAGCCCCCGAGCGGTTCGCATTCGGCCGGCGGTTCGAGTCCGCCGCACGCGAGCGGCAGGCGCTGGTGGTCACGAGTTCCAATCGCGATCAGGCGCTATGCGGTTCCGGCGGGGCGCTGACGGGCGCCCGCCAGGTCGCACTCGGCGATATTGCAGGCGGGCTCCGGCGATCGATCCATGTGCGACACGTCGACGCCGGATCAGACGGCGCCGAAGAGTGGGAAATCCGTGCGCTCTGGAATCCCTTCTACGACATCCAGCGCCTGGGGTTCTTCCTGACGGCCGCTCCCCGCCACGCCGACATCCTGCTGGTGACCGGCGGAGTCACCGCGCCGCTGCGCGAACCGCTGCAGCTTGCATATGAACTGATGCCGGAGCCGCGAGCGGTGATCGCGGTCGGCACCGACGCCTGCTCGGGCGGGCTTGCCGGTGAGAGCCACCCCGCACAGCCCACCGCCGGCGGCGTCGACCAGCTGATCCCGGTCGACGTTTACGTCCCCGGCTCGCCGCCCGCGCCGATCGCAATCATCGACGGCCTACTGCTCGCGGTCGGTTTACTCCGTGCGAGCGCCGCTGATAGCTCCCAGCCGATCGGCGGCCCGCGGTGAGCGTCGTGTTCGCGATCAGCATCGCTCTCCTGGCTGCGGCCGCCCCCATTGCTCTGCTCCCCGGCCCGTCCCGCCTCGCTGTTGGCCCAGTGATCTCCGCTACCGGTTGCGTGCTGCTGGCTGTGGTTGCGCTGGTGGCCGCGATCACGCATACCGACCCCGTGATCAACCTCGGCTTTTGGATCGGGATGGGCCACAGCGCGCTGCGGGCAGGCGGGGTGCGAGCGATCTTCCTGGCACTCACCGGCATCGCCGGAGCGGCGACCTCTCTGGCTTATGCTGAAACGCATCAGCCGCGCGGACTGTCGGCGCTCGGATGCCTGCTGCTGCTGTGCGTATCGGTGATGGTCGGGTCGACCAACGCGTTCCTGTTGCTGCTGGCCTGGGAGTCGTTGGGCATCTGCGTCGCGCTGCTCGCCAGCGCCGCCCGCGACGATCCCGCCGCGCTCCTGGGCGGGTATTTCACCGCCGGTCTGACAAAGGTCGGTGGTGCCGCCCTGCTCGCAGCGATCGGGCTGCTGTACGGACACACGCACACCTTCTCGATCGCAGCCTGGGCGCACGCGTCGCTCTCGCCAGGCACACGCGGAATCGCGTTCACGCTGTTCCTGGTCGGGTTCGGGTCGAAGATCGGACTGCTGCCCGTGCAGGGTGGGATTCCTGCCGGCTATGGATCCGCGCCCGGATGCGGTCCCGCATCAATCGCGGTCGCGCTGTCAGCCGGCTTCTACGGCCTCTGGCAGTTTGAGATCGTGACGCTCAGCCCGTTGCCTGCGTGGTGCGGCGACGCGCTACTGATCGTCGGGTCGCTGACCGCAATGACAGGAATTGTGTATGCGGTCACCCAGGATCAGCTACGACGGTTTCTGGGCTACTCGACGATCGAGCACGCCGGCATCGTGCTACTCGGCCTCGGGGTTGCGGCGCTCGGCGCGAGCGCCCACAAACCGATGCTCGAGGCGGCCGGATTGCTTGCCGCCAGCGTCGTGGTCTGCGCCCACAACCTCGCCAAGCCGCTGGCGCTGCTCGGGGTCATGTTCGTGGAGCGTCGCAGCAACAGCGACTCGCTGGATCCGTTGGGAGGCGTGGCCCGGCGGCTACCGGTCGAAGCCGCGAGCACCGGCTTCGCGTCGATGACGCTCTGTGCCCTGCCCCCGCTGGGCGGCTTTGTCGGCGAGTGGCTGACATTCGAAGCGCTGCTACAGGGCTTCCGGATGCCGGCGCTGCTCTCACAGCTGCTCTGCGCACTTGCCGCCGCCTGCCTGGCGTTCACCGCCGGCATCGCGCTGCTCGCGTTCGCGAAGTTCTACGGGTTCATGTTCCTCGGTCCCGAACGCAAACGCCGGGCGGCCGACGACGCTGCCGCGCGTCGGAGCCGCGCACCGCTCAGCCTGATCTCGCTCGGCGTCGTTGTCCTGTTTCTCGGAGCCGCCGCACCATGGGAGATTCACGCCCTCGGCGCGGCACTGACCAGTGCGCTCGGGTTCAACCCCGCGGGCCCGGCGGTCACCGACACGGCTACCCAACCGCTGGTGCTCGGTCCCGTGTTCAAGAACTTCTCGGTGCTCGCCCCCACCTGGCTGATGATCGTGCTGCCCAGCTACGCGCTGCTGGCAGCTCTGGCAGCGCATCAGTTGGGAGCGCGCCGGCCGGTCCGTCGTGCGCCGGTGTGGGTTACCGGCAGTAGCGCGCCGCTGGCCGAAGTGCAATACCGGCCGTCGGCGTACTCCAACCCGTTGCGGGTCGTCTTGCGAGGGCCGCTCGGGTTCCGCACCTGGATCACAACCCCCGCCGGTGACGGACAGGGCCGGCCTCCGCTCGCGCGCCTGCACGCGACCGTGGTATCCGCAGTCGATCGTTTCGTCTACCAGCCGCTGGCTCGTTCCGCCCTGGCCGCCAACGCGCTCGTACGTCGTACTCAGTCCGGGCGGCTCTCCGTCTATCTCCTGTACATGCTGGTCGCGCTGATCCTGGCGCTGGCCCTGATCCCAATCCTTCACTGATGTTCCAACAGATCATGCTCGCCTGGGACGGTTCCAGCGCCGCACTTGAAGCCTTCGACGTCGCGATCGACCTCACCCGCCGCTACCAGGGCGAGCTGACCGCGATCTCGGTCGCCTACTCCCCCGCTCACGCCGAAACACACGCGGACCGGACCGAGTCCGCGCTCGCCGCCCACCGACACCTGCAGCAGACCTTTGAGGACGTCGCCGATCGGGCATTCCGTGCCGGAGTCAACGCCCAGCACACAATCATCGACGGCGACCGACCCGCGGAAGCGCTGCTCGCTTACTGCGATCAACACGGGTTTGATCTGATCGTCTGCGGTCACCACCGTAGCCAGCACACAGGCCGACTGCTGCTGCGAGATCTCGCCGAACAGCTCTATCGCGAGGCGGCCGTCCCGGTACTGGTCGTGGCCGAGCAGGAATACGGGAGCCGTCGATGATCCGGCGCTCGCTGCGAGCAGTGCACGAGCGTCACCGATGCTCCGAGACTTCGGGCGGGGCTACCCAGCCATATACGCCCCGCCCGAGGAGCCCGGTCAACCGATGAGACCGGGCCAGGCAATAGGTGCGTCCCTACCGTGGATAACGGTCCGTTGGTGGGGGCGCACCGTCTGCCGTCCAAAGACTACGCTGCGCCACGCTCGAGCCGACACCGGTCGCGCCGAATCCTTCTCGCGGCCCTGGTGGATGGTCCGTGCTGCCTTATCTCCGGCACCAACACGCCGTTGACGGCGTCCGGCGCTCAATCGGTGTGCGGCAGTTTCACTCCGGTGACCAACTCCGCGTAGTGACGCACCAGATTCAGTGCGGTCGGGCGATCGAGCCGCGGGTCGCGGGCGACGACGCGGTAGCCGAGATAGTCTTCCAGTGACATGATCGACTGCGCCAGCTCCTTCGCCGGGCCGGCGAGTTTGAAGGCGCCGGTCGACGCACCGTACTCGAAGATCGATTCGTACAGCCCCACTTGACGGTGATAAACCTCGCTCACCTCAGGGCGGCGGTCGAACTCGAACCCGGCGGCGAGCACGCCGCGCCAGATCACGCGCCACTCGGCATCCTCAGCGCCCGAGGGCAGTCCCGCCGCGATCGTGACAGCCAGCCGCTCAGCCGCGTCTTCGATTTGCAGAGCGGTCTCCAGCCTGCGTGTATAGAACCGCTCGTTCGAGCGATTCTGTAGATCCGCCAGCAGATCCTCGACGTCCTTGTAGTAGTAGCGGATCGCGTTGGGAGTCATTCCCAACTCGGCGGCCACGTCGGCGAGCCTGAAAGCGGCAGTGTCTTGGCGTCCGACGAGGTCCGACGCCGCCTTGAGGATGTCACTTCGGCGCTGTCGCTGGGTGATCGGTCGGGCCATCCAGTCAACCTCCTATGTGAGCGGCATCACCGACGCTGAGAATCATAGCTGCGCGTCGCTCGGGTCGACCTTGCTGACCCGTCTATTGCCCGATGTAGCTCATCACGTGCTTGATGCGCGTGTAGTCCTCAAATCCGTACTTGGATAGGTCTTTGCCGTAGCCGGAATGTTTGAAGCCGCCATGCGGCATCTCCGAGACAAACGGGATATGGGTGTTGATCCAGACGACCCCGAAGTCGAGGTGCTTGGACATCCGCATCGCCGTGCCATGGTTCGTGGTCCAGACCGACGAACCGAGACCGTAGTCCACGTCGTTGGCGAAGTTCAGCGCCTGGGCTTCGTCTGAGAACGACTGCACCGTGATTACCGGCCCGAAAATCTCGTTCTGGATCTGCTCGTCGTCCTGGCGCAATCCGCACAACACGGTCGGCTCAAAGAAATATCCGGCTTCACCGCCTGCGACCGCAGCCAGGCGCCCGCCGGCCGCAACACTCGCATGATCAGGGAGCCGATCCACCATCTCTTTCACGCGGGCCAGGTGTCCTGCGTTATTCAGCGCGCCAAAGACGCTGTCCGGGTCGTAAGGCAGGCCCGTCTTCGTCGCCTGTGCTTGCTCGCTCAGCGCGGCCAGAAACTCATCGTGCACCCCAGCCTGCACCAGCACACGCGTCGCAGCCGTGCAGTCCTGGCCCCCATTGAAGTACCCGGCAGAAGCGATGCCCTCGGCGGCTGAGGCGATGTCCGCATCGTCAAAGACGATCACCGGAGCCTTGCCGCCGAGCTCCAGGTGAACCCGCTTGACGTCACTCGCTGCACTGACGGCCACCTCAATCCCGGCGCGAACCGAACCGGTGATCGCAACCATCTGAGGGGTCTTGTGGGCGACCATCAGACGACCGGTTTCGCGGTCCCCGGCAATCACGTTGAGCACACCTGGCGGGAGAACTTCCTGGGCGATCTCGGCAAGCAGCAGACTCGCCGCCGGGGTCGTGTCACTCGGCTTCAATACGACCGTGTTGCCGGCTGCCAGCGCCGGTCCGATCTTCCACGCCATCATGTTCAGCGGGTAGTTCCACGGCGTCACCTGACCGATCACGCCGATCGGCTCGCGCCTGATGATCGAGGTGTGGTCGGGCAGATACTCACTCGCGGCGGCACCCTCGAGCACGCGCGCCGCGCTGGCGAAAAACCGAATGTGGTCGATCGTCGCCGGCATTTCCTCGCTGGCGGTAACGCCGTAGGGCTTGCCGGTGTCCATGACCTCCGCGGCCAGCAGATCCGCTGAACGGCTCTCCATCAGATCCGCGAGCTTCAGCAACTGCTCGGACCGCTGTCGCGGCGTCGTCTGACCCCACGTAGCGAACGCGGCTGCCGCCGCCGCGTATGCGCGGTCGACGTCCTCCGCCCTGGAAAGCGGCGCCTGCGTGTACACAGCTCCGGTCGAAGGATCGATCACGTCGTATGTGGCACCCGATGTGGAATCGACGGCCTCGCCGTTGATGATGTTCTTCAGAGTCGATTGGGGCATGCTCAGTTCCTCGATGGCTGTTCCGGAGTTAGTTGCTGTCGGCCCGGATTACATCCTCCTCCACTTCTCCGAGAAGAGCACCGGCTTCGTGCGCGGCGCGGGGCGCAACCGGTCTACAGCGACTCCCCGCGCGACTACGACTCGCACGATTGTCGCGCAGAGCTGACGGACGCAGCGGCCAACACGGCTGAAGACGCCGCGTCAGCTTGTAGCAGCCGGCTGCCCTAAGCGCGCCCGCATCAACTCAGCGAAATCGTCGTTCGGGAGCGCCGGGCTCACACGGCCGTCGACGCCGACCATGGTCTCAGCCGCGACGAGCGCGTTGAGCACAGCCTCCTCGGTCGCCTCGACCACTGCCTCGTAGAAGCGATCGATCTCGCCCCACGGCACGCACTGCACCGTGTTGTAGGTCGGGTTCTCGCCCGGGCGACCGAGCACGCTCGCAAACCCGTCGCCCTCGAACGTTGAAAAAGCGAGGAATATGTCACCCGAGAAATGCGATCCGGTCGTGCCGGTCCGCGCGAGACCGAGCGGCACGCGCCGGGCCAGGGCTTTGCATTGACCCGGCAACATCGGCGCGTCGGTCGCGACGATCACGATCACGCTGCCGCTGCCGGCGGGCGCGAACCAATCGGAATCAGACTCTGGATTCGCAACGTCGAGCTCCCGGCCTGCGTGTACGCCGGCCACCGTGAACTCGGCACGGCTGCCGAAATTGGCCTGCACGAGCACACCGACGGTGTGCTCGTGCGCGCCGAACTGGACCAGCCGTGAGGCGGTCCCGGTGCCACCTTTGAATTCGTAACAGGTCATTCCGGTACCGCCGCCGACTGCACCTTCTGCGATCGGTCCGTCGTGAGCGTTGTTCAGGGCCGCCACCGCATCGTCAGCGGTCACGTGCGTGCCATTGATGTCATTCAGGTACCCGTCCCAGGTCTCACCGACGACCGGAAGCATCCATTGGCTTGCGACGCGCGGATGGTGGCGTACGGTCCAGCTGATGGCGCCTTGATGGACTGAACCGACCGAGTGTGTGTTGGTGATCAGCACCGGCATATTCAGCGCTCCGGCCTCCTCGATCCACGCCGTGCCGGTCAGTTCACCGTTGCCGTTGAGCGAGTACCAGCCCGCCGAACATGCCTTCCCGACGCCGTCTTTGCCGCGCGGCAGAATCGCCGTGATACCGGTGCGGACCGGGCCTTCGCCGACGCGTAGATCGCCCTCGCCGCGGATCAGCGTCACATATCCGACCTCGACCCCAGGCACATCCGTGATCGCATTGTGGTTTCCGGGGTTCCCGTCGAGCGGGACCCCCAGATCGCGGGCACGAGGCTTGGCTAGCTCGGCGTTGGTCATTCAATCTCCTCGTCAGCGGGGTTCAAGAGGCTCCATCGACGTCCGCCCGAAGGGCGGATCATCAGGTAGTAGTACGGGAATCCGAGCATGAAGATGCCCAGCGTCACCACGACCGGCACCCAGTCTGCCTTGACGCTCTCATAGATCACGACGATCATCGCCAGGGCGAGGATCACCGGCACGGCCGGGTAAGCGCGCATCTTGTACTTGGCATGTGCGGTCGTGCCGCGCCTGCGGCCAGCGAGCACCGCGAGCGCCATCAGCGAGTAGGTCACGAGCAGACTCGAGTCGGTGACGGTCAGGATCACGTTGAACGGCACCAGCCACAACAGCAGCGCGCCGATCACCCCCATCGTCACGGTCGCAGCGATCGGCGTTTTGAGTGTCGGATGGACGCTCTTCAGCGGGCGGTTCATCCAGTCCGGCCATGAATAGTCACGCGCGGACGAGTACAACAGACGCCCCATCTGCAGGATGATCGCGAGTACCGCGTTGATGATCGCGATCGCAATGCCGATGCTGACCGCATCGTTCAGGAAGGTTCCGCCACGGGCCTGCATGAAGTACGTCATCGGGGCCGGCGACGAGATCAGTTTGTAGAGGCTGGGGGTTCCGAGCAGTGTCGTCACCAACGGGATGAACTCGACCAGCACGGTTACCAGCAGCGACCACATGATCGCGCGACCGATGGTCTTTGTCGCCTGCTTGGTCTCCTCTGCGTAGTAGACCGCGGTGCCGTAGCCGTTGTATGCGAACAGAGCTGTGGCGGTCGTCGACACGACAAGCCCACTCCCGACACTGATCAGCAGGCCTGTGTGCGGGTCAGCTGTCTGCGCTGTCCAGAGTGTCGAGATCGGCTGATTCAGATGCAGCACCCCGAGCACGGTCAGCACGAGCAGCGCCGCGAGTTCTAGAAACAGGAACACGGCGGTGATCCATGCGTTGGTGCGGATCCTGAAACAACCAACGACCGTCACCAGCAGGATCACAACGATCCCGACCCACTTTCCGCTGAATATCCCCCACACCGCGCCGAGATACTCCGGTGCGCCGGAGGCGATCACGCCGAGGATGAAGACGCCGCTGACCAACGTCACTATGAACAGCGCGAACGCGAGCGGCTTCCCCAGCGTGCGGGCTACCAGCGCGTACTCGCCGCCAGTGATCGGAAAGGCGCTGGAGAGCTCGGCGTAACAGAGCCCAACGGCGATGCCCACCAGTGCTGCAACAAAGAAGGCCAGTGCCGATGCCCCGCCGACCGCGTTGATCGCCGCCGGCACGATGATGAACACGCTCGAAGCCGGTGTTACCGACGACAGCGTGATCAGGATGTTCTCCTTGAACGTCAGCGACCGTGACAGATCCTGGTTGTACTTTGCCTCGACCACCGGCGATGGCGGCGCCAACGCTGGTGTCACAGCTCCTGCGGCTAACTCCTGCTGCTCCATCCTCTACCTCCCGAGTGTCGTGATGAGCATCGGAGCTTCAAACGAAGCTTCGAATTATTTTCCTCCGTGGAAAATAATGGCCTGCCGGTGGGAAAGCAAGAGCCGATCGCAAATTATTTGCGTGTGCCGCAAATAACGGGATGCGCTCGCAGCCGCGCCACGACCTCACCCGGATCTGACTGGCGTGCCCCGCCGTTCTCAGGCGGTCCAGCCGGATAGTTCGAGGATCAACTCAGCGACCGCCGCCGGGCCCTGGTCGTCCGTGTCGAGTCGATGTACCCCGGCCGGGACGGTCTGATCCAGGTGTGACGCCGCCGTGTTGCTTCGGCTGATGTGCCGCTCGAGGCTCGCGCCTGCGTCACGCTTCGCGAGTCGACCAGCCGCAACCGGATCACTGGCGCGAAGCAGCACCGAGGTGACGCTCACGGCACCCCCCATCGCTTTGGTGATCGCGGGAACGTTGAGCACCGCGGCGGTGTTGGTGTAAACCAGGCGTCGATATCCGACTCGCCGGTAGTTCGCCCAGATCGCGGCTAGGTTCTGCTCGGCGAGACGGTGCTCCCAGGCTGGTGGGTGAGCGAGATCGAGGTAGTCGCCTTCGACAATTGCATGCTTGATGTCCAGGGCAGCAAGGAGGTCGTGTAGTGCCAGCGCAACGGTCGACTTACCGACGCCGGAACGACCCCCGATGACGATCAGTTGTTCGCTGGCCACCTCGCCATCTTGTCAGCCCCGGCGTAGCGTTCGAGCGACCCAAACCCGGATACTGCTTGGTCTGTGAGAAGCACCTGGAGATGTCTCGCGCCTTCCAGGTGCTGAGGTGGAGGATGCCAGCGGCGTCGGGCGCTCGGGGGCATAACCGGCACCTGATTCGAGTCAAGCTCCACTAGCTCGGCATCGCTGAGACCGCAGACGCCGAGAATCTGTTGAATCGTCGCGTCCTTTCGGCGCCGTACGCGTATCTGTCAGCCGGGTTGGCTTTCAGAATGCCCAGCGTTGCGGAGTCCCGACTTCGCCGCGGGGAGCCGGAGGAGCGGCGTCATTCACCGCGGCACGTAGGACGGGTCAGCATCATCGCGAGTAGCACGAGCACTCCCCAGGCCAGGAACCAGGGATCCCACAGGTAGGCGTGCCACGCGAGATTGGTCCGGTCCGCCGTCCTGCCGGTGTGGATCGCACCGCTCACCACGAGCAGCTCGACTGCTGTGAGGACGGACCCGTAGAGGCTGAGCACAACGCCCTCGGTCCAGGCCAATGCCCGAAATCGGCGACAGCGCCTTGGCGACGCCGCAAGAGCGACTTCGCGCGCTGGGACTCGGCGCCTACGAGTCGGCCGCGCGCGCTAACGCCCACGCCGGTGTATTGGCGGCAGCCAGCGACCCGCTCATCGAGCCGATACTTCGGCGCGTGACTCGCGCGCGGCTGGAGTTCCTAACGGCCCAATACACATCCCTGGGCCTCCGAGAGCGGCAAGCCGCCGATTGGGCGCGACTGGCCTACGCCCTGTACCTCGGCATCGCCGAACTGCGCCGAGCCGACCCCGATGGCGAACCGAGGGGCGATGCCTTGCGCACTTATCTGGCGCTGGCGGTGGACGTCATGGATCCGGAGCATCATGGTCCCGCCGGCACCGACGGCCCGAGATGACTCATCAGCGCCGCGGCCACCGCATCCACCCCCAACCTGTTCGTATTGATCACAAAGCTCGAGCGCGCCGCCATTGATGCCCGTGCGCTCAGATATTCATCAAGCTTCTGCAGGCGCCACGCTACGGTGCTCGCCGGCTCGTCGGTAGCGCCCAGAATCTGACGCTCCAACTGCGCCCGCGGGACTTCCAGCAGCACCTGCTCAACGACCGCATCAGTGGCTGCGAGCCCCACCCCGAGCTCATCGCAATACGCAGCCCGCAGAACCGTCATCGGCATCACCACCAGTCGTGGCTCAGCGCGCGTCAGGATCGACGCGGTGGCGATCACAAGCTCGCGCCACTCGCGAAGGTCCTGAAAGTCACCGGTGGGGACTGGCAGCATCCCTCGCAGCACAAAGCCGAGGTGCTCCGGGTCAAACAGTACGGCCCCGTCCCACCGCTCCACGAGCGCGCGCGCAACCGACGATTTCCCGCCGCCGAACGGGCCATTGATCCAGACCAATCGCGAACCGGCAGGCACCGTCAAAGCCTATCCGCGCGGGGCGCGCCGACTCACGCTTGGCTGGATCGCCTGGGACCGGCGCCTGCTTTCCGGATAGCTTCTGGCGAGCGTGCAACCCCGCAGACCCGCCATTCCCTTGCCACCGCCCTGGATCCTGGCGGTGATCTCGATGACCACGGTCCAGCTCGGGCTCGCGTTGTCGAACCATTTGATCTCACTGGTCGGCGAGGCGGGCACCGCCTGGTTGCGGTTGCTGATCGGGAGCGTGATGTTCTTGGTCGTCGCCCGCCCCCCGCTCAAGCATGTCCGCCGTGCGGATTGGCCGCCGCTGATCGCGCTCGGGGTCATCACCGGCCTGCAGACGATCGCGTTTCTCAACGCGATCCACCGGATCCCGCTCGGCACGGCGGTGGGGATCGAGTATCTGGGGCCCGTATTTGTCGCCGCGGTCTACAGCCACAGTCGCCGCGCACTGATCTGGCCGGCACTCGCGCTCGGCGGCGTGATACTGCTGACGCAGCCGTGGCACGGACACGTGGACGTCGCAGGCGTCGTCTACGCGGTGCTGTCCGGGGCAGGGTGGGGCGCGTACATCGTGCTCACCCAGAAGGTCGGCGACCGCTTTGCCGGTATCGACGGCCTCACGATCACGATCCCGATCGCGGCGCTGACCTCGCTGCCGTTCGGGATCGTGAGCGTCGCTTCGAACCTGTCGGCGGTCGTGATCCTCGAGGGGATCGGCCTGGCTGTGCTGTTCCCGCTGCTCCCCTACACGTGCGAGATGCTCGCGCTGAAGAGGATGAACACGGCCGCATTCGGCACGCTGATGGCGCTGGAACCGGCGATCGCCTTGCTGCTCGGCCTGCTCATCCTCGACCAGGTGCCCGACGCGCTGCAGGTCCTCGGTGTGCTGCTGGTGGTCGCCGCGGGCGCGGGTGCAGCGCGCAACGGCGAGCGGCCGACGGTGACGATCATGGAGTGACGCGAACAGCTGACGCTCAAAGTCAACAATGTTGATAGACATTAACGACAAGCGGCGGGTCCACGACTTCTCAACACGATGTTCGTCGTGGCGGGGGCCGCCGAATCATCCCCCTCAACCAAGGACGACTCAATGCCTATCAACCCCAAGTACCTGAGGCGCCTCGCGACCGCAACCGCGATCGCCGCCGCCGGCGCGCTTCCAATCGCGATTGCCGCCCCTGAGGCGATGGCAACGCCCCCGGCGCCGATCGCCCCGCTCACACTGCTGACGGGCCAGTCAGCCCATGGCAAGGGCGACATCTTCCTGACCCCGACCGACGCGACCGGCAGCTACGCGGAAGGCTCGGAGATCGCCAGCCGGAGCGGCCAGGTGATCTGGTTTCACCGTGCCCCCGTTGGTGACACCGACGCCGACTTCCGCGCCCAGAGGCTCGACGGCAAGCCCGTGCTTACGTTCTGGGAGGGCACCGGTCTCGGCGGCCTCTCCAGCGGTACCGACTACATCTACAGCGATCACTATCAGCCGATCGCGCAGGTGCACGCCGGCGATGGCTGGCAGACGGACGGCCATGAGTTTCTGCTCAGCCCCTGGGGAACCGCGTTCGTGCTCTCCTACGGGACCACCACCGCCGACCTCACCAGCATCGGCGGCGCGGCCGACCAATCGGTGGTGAGCGTTGAGGCGCAGGAGATCGACATCAAGAGCGGTCGCGTGCTGTGGTCGTGGAACCCGGCGGACCACATCCCCTACAGCGCCAGCGAGGAGCCGCTGCCGGCTTCTACCAGCACGCCATGGGACTGGTTCCACATCAACGCGGTCAAGGTCGACGGCCGACACAGCGTGCTGATCGATGCCCGTGACACCTGGGCTGCATACAAGGTCAGCCTCAAGAACGGCGCGATCGAGTGGCAGCTCGGCGGCAAGAACTCCAGCTTCTCGCCGAAGGCCGCGAGCGGTCAGAGCCTCAACACCGCCGGCGACCTGTTCGCCTGGCAGCACGACACCGAGCAGGTTGGACGAAACGAGTACACGGTGTTCGACGACGAGTCGGCCGGGAGCGCGAACAGTGGCTCCGACAGCCTCTCCGAGTTCGACTACAGCCGCGTGGACACGATCAAGATCGACCCGAAGTCGAAGACGGCAACGCTGGTCGCGACCGATGACCAGCCCGAGCAGCAGCTGGCCAGCTCACAGGGCAACGCCCAGCCGCTGCCAGGCGGCGGTGAGTTCGTCGGCTGGGGCAACCTGCCTTCGATCTCCGAATTCAACGCCGCGGGCAAGCTCGTGTTCAACGCTGCTCTCCCGGCGGGAGTGAACACCTACCGCGCGTATCTGCTGCCGTGGAAGGGCTTCTCGAACAGCGGTCGTAGGTAGACGATCGGGTGCTGCCTGCCGCCTCCAAGCCGCAGGCAGCACAACCCGCTCAGCACACGTCAAGCGAACGACCGTGTGGCGGAATGATCATTCCGCAAAACCGCTGCTGTTGCTGGGAAACCGTACCGGAGGCACCCTCCCCAGAAATGCTTCTGAAGGACTTGCTAAACAGTTCCTCAAGCGATGTGTTAGGCGCCCCTTAGACGGCTATCCTGTTGCGCCAGCTTGGCGTGTCGGAAGCCGAGCCTGGTGTGACCGGGGCACGCTCACGCCAAAACCCCGCAAGCGACTGCGGTTCCGTCACTAAGAGACCAAGCTTGAACCCGAACAGGAGGGCCTGATGGCCCCAAAGACTTCAGCCTATAAGCGGCACGATGAGCTGCTCAAATACTCAGTGCCAGACCGCCGCAAAGCACTCTTCGCGGTCGCGACGTCGGTGCCGCCGGCGCTGGGGCTGCTGGCGCTCAGTTATCTGACACTCGGCGTTTCACTGCCGCTCACGATTGCGCTCGAGGTGCTGGCCGCCGGATTCCTGGTGCGCTCATTCGTGATCTTCCACGATTGCGGACACTGTTCACTGTTCCCCACCAAACGTGAGAACACGATCTGGGGAACTGCAATCGGCCTGCTGGTGCTCGCCTCATACCAGGGCTGGAAGTATGAGCACACAATCCATCACGCCCACGCCGGCGACCTCGATGAACGCGGTGTCGGCGACGTGCTGACGATGACCGTCAACGAGTTCCACCAGGCATCGGTGGTTCAGCGCGTGGGCTACCGCCTGTTCCGCAATCCGCTGGTGATGTTCGGCCTCGGCCCGATCTTCGCGATGGTGATCCAGCCGCGCCTGCTCCCGAAGAAGGCACCGAAGAAGGTCCGCCGCAGCATCATCATCACCAACATCGTGCTGGCAATCATGATCGTCGCGCTCGGGACCGTGCTCGGCTGGGCCGCGTTCATGCTGGTTTGGGCTCCCGCCGCCCTGCTCGCGGGAGCATCCGGCGTGTGGCTGTTCTACGTACAGCATCAGTTCGAGGACACCTACTGGCAGAGCGGCTCTGACTGGAGCTACTCCGACGCCGCACTGCAGGGCAGCTCTTACCTGAAGCTCCCGGCGGTCTTCGACTTCTTCTCCGCCAAGATTGGCCTGCACCACGTGCATCACCTGAATCCGCGCGTCCCCTATTACAACCTGCAGGCTGCGCACGATCACTGCGAAGTGTTCAAGTCCGTCCCCGTGCTCACGATCAAGGACGGGATCCGCTGCACCCGCCTGAAGCTTTGGGACGAGGAGAACGGCCAGCTGGTCACCTTCGCACAGGCTCGCCAGGCGCTCGCCTTGCGCGCTCGCCCGATTGCAGCTTCGGCATAGCTCACGCAGCGGTGCCGATGGTCTCCGGCACCGCTGAACTGGCAGTACAGCTCGGTCCATGGGCTTAGACTCGCGGCCATGAGTCGAGACGGAGATACGTTCGGGCTTGAACCCGAGCTGATGCGCGAACTTGGGTATTGGGTCGTTGACCGTGTGGTGGATCACGTTTCCGGCCTGGATCAGGGCCCCGTGATCAAGACCGGTTCTGCGCGCGACCTGCGGGTCGAGCTCGGCGGACCGCTGCCAGAGCTGCCGGGCGATCCCGCGGCGGCGCTCCAGACGCTCGCCGATACGGCGCTCAGCAACATGCAGCATCCCGACCATCCGCGCTATTTCGCGCGCGTTCCCGGCCCCTCTTCCTACGCCGCGGTGCTGGGTGAGTGGCTCGCGACCGGTTTCAACTCGATCGCCACTTCCTGGGTTGGCGGCTCGGGTCCGACGATGGCTGAGCTGGTGGCGCTGGAGTGGCTCCAGGAGCTGATCGGCCTCCCCTGGGAGGGCGACGGGGTGCTGGTCAGCGGCGGCTCGATCGCGAATATGACAGCGCTGACGGCCGCGCGTCACGATCGCGGACACGGTGTCGCCTACCTCTCCGATCAAGCTCACTCCTCGATCGTGCGCGCGCTGGCAGCGATCGGATTCGCGGCAGACCAGATCAGGGTCCTGCCCAGCGCCGATGATCTGCGACTCGATCCCGCCGTACTCGGTGCTGCGATCAGCGAGGATCGCGCCGCCGGTCGCCAGCCACGGATTCTGATCGCCTCGGCAGGAACCACCAACACCGGCACCGTCGACCCGCTCCCGGAGCTGGCGGACCTGGCCGCGGCAGAGGGACTGTGGCTGCACGTCGACGGCGCGTACGGGGCCCCGGCCGCCGCGTCGGCGCAGGGACGGGCCGCGCTGGAGGGTCTCGAGCGCGCCGATTCGCTGGTGCTTGATCCCCACAAGTGGCTGTTTCAGCCGATCGATGCGGGCTGCCTGTTCGTGCGACGGGCGGGCGTGCTCGAGCGTGCGCTGACGATGGAGCCCGAGTACCTGCGCGACGTCAGCAGCGACGGCGCAAACGTGGAGATGCGCAACCGCACGCTGGAGCTCACGCGTCGCGGTCGCGGGCTCAAACTGTGGATGACGTTCCGAACCTACGGCGCCGCCCGGATCCGTGAAGGCGTCGCCCGTGGGATCGCGCTCGCAGAGCATGCGGAAGCCGTGATCCGCGGCGACAGCCGCTGGGAGCTGGTGACGCCGGCGCAGCTCGGTGTCGTTACCTTCGCGCTGCGCGGCGCGCAGGACGGTGAACACGCGCGACGTGCGGCCGACGTCGCCGCCAGTGGCCTTGCCGCGGTCAGCTCAACGCTGCTGAAGGACCGCTCCGTGCTACGACTTTGCACGATCAACCCCAGCACCACAGAGGGCGATATCGAAGCGACGCTCGCGGCACTCGCCGCCTGAGCTTCAGCGCTTGCGGGTGTGGCCCTTGATGCGCTCCAGCTTGAGCGCGAACACGGGGCAGGTGTCGACGGCCATTTTGGCGTGCTGGATCAATTCGCCGGTGAGCGGCGTCCCGTCGATGATCGGATAGCCCCAGTCATCGAGCGTCACGCGCTCGGGCAATAACTCTGCGCACATCCCGTGCGCGGTGCACTCGATCGGGTTTACCCGCAGGCGCTCGCTCATCGCCCACCGTCCTGATTGAGACTGGCTGTTGCCCGCGCCACACTCTCGCGCATACGTTCGAACGCTCCGACGGGGTTCGCCGTGGTGCGGTGTGTGATTGGCGTTGGCAGAATCGATCCGGCCACGCATGCATCGCACCCGCCGTGGGCCGCGTGATCGTCAAAGTCCTCAACGAAGACTTCCAAGGCGGTGCTCACGAAGCGGCTGACGCCATCTGGGTGCGCGCAGGCGCCGCGGCCCTTGACCATCTCTGCCCAGCGCTCGACGCGCCGGTAATCGCTGCCTCCGCCGCCGGGTCTGGTCAGCTCTCCCAGCGCAACCGCAATTGAGCCGAGTCCGTGCACGCACGGTCCGCATTGGCCCGCGCTCTGGGAGGCCATCCAGTTCGCCACCTGAGCGACCTCGGCGACCGGGCAGCGTGAGTCGCCGAGTACGAACACGATGCCGGCACCGAGCGTCAGTCCGTGTTCGCGCAGCCGGTACTCATCGAGCGGGAGGTCCATCACCTCGTCGGCGTAGGCCCAAGTGCCTCCATACCCGCCCAGCAGCACTGCGCTCGCCGGCTCGGTGATGCCGCCTGAGGTCTCGATCACGGACCTGAGCGTCGTCTGCGGCGTGATCTCCACCAGCCCCGGACTCTGCACCGCTCCGGAAACGGTTACCAGGCGCGTGCCGTCGTAGCTGCCCTGAACCGCGCGTCCGATCTGGGAGAAGGTCTCGACGTTGCAGATCAGGCTCGGCTGGCCGTGCAGGCCGTGCGTGAACGGATACGGCGGCGTCAGCGTCGGTTTCGGCTCGCGGCCCGACAGCGCCGCGATCAGCGCGGTCTCCTGGCCTGTGATGTAGCTGCTGGGGACGAGTTCAACCCGAGTTGACATCACGCGGCGCCCGAATTCGGGTCGTGAGTGGACGGCTTCGCGGACCGCATCCGCCTCGGCCCGGAGCTTGTCGTGAATCGCGATCACGAGCTCTGACGCCATCAGCGCGGTCGCGACCGCGAGCGCGCCATCAAGGACCGTGTCGAGTCGGGAGCGCAGCAGGTAGCGGTCCTTGCTGCTCAGCGGCTCGCCCTCACTGCCGTTGACGATCACCGACGGCGTGCCCGAGGCCGAAGCCACCGCACGAATCTTGGTGCCGGTCGGGAACGCTCCGCCGCCGCGCCCGTGGATACCGGCGAGCTCGAGCGTCTCGATCAGGCCGTCAAGTTCCGCCCGCCGGGACTTGCGAGCGAACCTCAGACGGCGGTCGTTCGGCGGTCGCGATTCGGTGACCACAGCGCCTCCTCGAGCTTAGGTGTCGGTGCGGAGATCCGCAGCGCCAGGGCCGCGAGTACGGCGGCGATGCAGACCACAGTGATCGCGATCATCCAGACCTGCCCAGAGTCGGTGCCGCTGCCGATGCTGTGGGCAACCGCGACCGGCCAGGCGATGTAGGCGAGCCAGTGAATCGCGCGCCAGGCCCTGATCCCCAGCTTTGCCCGTACGAGGCTTGTGATGATCAATGCGATCAGCAGGTCGGAGGCCACCGCCCCGAGCCCCATCCAGAAGGTGTTGTAGGAGTGGGTGAAGGGAATCAACGCGTTCACGAAGTCGATCGCGACGAACGTGTCGGTGGCGCTGGTGATGATGTGGATCACGAGGAACACGACCGATAACAACGAGACGTTGCGGTGCAGGCGATCGATCACGAATCGTGGCCAGCGCTCGGTCGCGATCCGCGATCGGTCCAGCAGACCGAGACAGACGGTTGCTGAGAACAAGATCAGCGCCACGATCCCGGTTGCGCGGATCACGTACCACTGGGTCATGCCGTCACCTTCACCGCAGACGGCATATCGCCTGCATCGGCGGCTGCATAGGCGCCTGGGTCGTGCGGCCACCCGCCGGTGGTCACAACCGTGCCGTCGACGTTCACCAGGCGTGCCGCGAGCCCCCGAGCTCCGAGCCAAGCTGGCGCCTCATCGCCAAGGATGATCGCGGCGGTTGTCGCGGTATTGGCGTCGACGCAGTTGGCCGCGGTGGCGCTTGCGGTGCGCCATGGGGTTTGGGCTGCGCGGCCGGTGCGCGGGTCGATGATGTGATGGCCGCCGGGGCCGGTGCGGACGGTGGTGCCGGACGTTGCCAGTGCTCCACTCTGGATTGTGACCGTCTGGCCAGGGGCCTGCGGCCCGCTGCGGTGATCGTCGGTCACGTGCACCTGCCAGCCCCCGGTCGGGGCCTGCCCCGCGGTAGCGATGTCGCCGCCCAGCGACACCAGCACGCCGCGCAGCTCGATCGCCGCGGCGATCGCCGAGACCGCGCGATCGGCGGCAAACGCCTTGCCGGTCGCACCAAGGTCTATGGTCGCGCCAGACGGCAGCGAGACGGCCCACTCGCCGATGCTGATGTGCTTCCAACCGGGCTCGTGGCCGAGCGTTGGATCGACCAACCCGTCGGTAGCGTGGGCGGCGCCGAGCGCCGCAAGCAACATGTCACGGAAGTAGGCGCTGACCGCCATCCGCGTTCCCGCTGCGCGGCACAGGTGCATCAGCTCGGAGTCCTCGCGGTAGTGACTCGCGGCGCGGTCAACGCGCGCGAGCTCCGCTTCCAGCAGCTGCCGTGCGACCGGCAGGTCGCCGGGATGCGCGACAGACACGACCGCGGTGGTGCCGATCGCCTGCCAGCTGGCGGTTGTCGAGCGCTCGTCGATCATGAGGCTCCCGACGAGACGATGCCGCTGCTCGATGCGGAGCTGGTCGTGGTCTGGGCGGAAGTCGTGGTTTGTGGTGTGGTCGTCGTCTGCGCCGACGTGGTGGTCGGCGCCGCGCTCGAAGTAATCGTGTGCCCGGTGCCAGAGCCGATCGCTCGGGAGCCACTGCTGGAGGCGCCGGTCGCCGCCTCCTTGCGGGCGTCGCTGCTGTGGCTTCTGGGCGTTGCCTGATGCGCGAGGTCGATCAGCACGGCCGTGCCCGCGACCGCCGCGACGATCACGCCGCCGCTGGCGATGCGCAGGCGTCGCACGGCGGCATCGCGTCGCTGCGTGGCCCGGTTTTGAGGCTGAGGCTCGGTCATGACATTTAGTTTCCGCTTCTAGCTGAAGATTTACCTCAAAAAATCGTCGTCACGAAGCAAGAAACGACCAACCGCTCAGGCGCGATTCGCGGTGGTTCATACCTCGGTGTCAGTAATCCCCATCCCGAAGACGTAACGTCGCCATCCTTGCGAATGATTTTTGCAGCGAATTCGACAGGGAGCCTGAATACGTACTTAGACTCACTCGCGCCGTGGGACCGCTCCACGGTCCACGGGAAACGATTGATGGGGATTCATGACTGAGAGGATCGATTGGGGGCGCGCAGAGTTCGTACTGACAGGCTGCGCATTTCTGGGCTTTATCACGCTTCTGATCAAGATCACGACGGTCTGGAAGGGCCTGCCGGCGCATCCGCTGTTCGTGCACGTGCCCGCGGTGCTGATCCCGGTCACGGTCCTGGGTACGTTCGTCTGCCTGTTCCGGCCCGTGACCTTCCGCAAGTACGGGATCCTGCTCTGCGCCATCTCGATCGTCGCTATGTCCTCGACATTTCTGGCGATGGAGGCCGGCGCTGCGCTCAGCCATGCCCTGCACCTGACCGGCAACGCAGCACATTTGATTTCCGAGCACTCGCTCGCGGCCAAGATCCTCGCGATCGTGTTCACGCTGCTGACCGCCTGCCTGATCCTCAGCTTTGCGTCGTACCGGATCCGCAACGGAATGCCGACCGGGCTGAAGATCGCGGACACGGTGCTCGGGTCCGACGTGATTGCGTTGCTGCTGCGCGGCGCGCTGGTGATCCTGGCGCTGGTGGCCGCGTTCTACATCTTCCGAGTTGGCGACCTCGGTGCGCAAGCGGTCTGGGATGGTCGCCTGCACGCGCTGAACTCCTCGGGCTAGCAGCAAACATGCCCGACCGATCAGCGTTCACCGGCTCGAGTTCTGAGACGTCCTTGGTCAGCGGCACGACGCTGAACTGACCTGCCCCCCTAGCGGCGTTTCAGCGTGGGGGCGGCACTCTTCGGAGCGCCGCCCCCACGAACCCTTACCGCGCTGCCCACTCACGCTGCGGGGTTCACGAGCGACGCACATTTATCAGAGCAGCTCTTATATGGTGCGGCGATGACCGATTTGCTTGCCGACGCAGCCGGCGTGGACGCGTTTCTGGATCTCACGCTCGTACATGAGGATCAGCCACTGGAACGAGCTCGGCTGAGCGCCGAACGGACCACGATGCCGCAGGCGGCGGTCTCGCCGGCGCAGGGCAAGCTGCTGGCACTGGTTGCTCAACTGTGCGGCGCACGGCTGGTACTCGAGTTCGGGACGCTGGCCGGGTACAGCACGATCTGGCTGGCGCGGGCAGTCGGTCCCGAGGGGCTGGTTGTCAGCCTCGAGCTTGAGGCTCAGAACGCTGTCGTCGCCGCAGAGAACCTGGCCGCCGCAGGCGTAGAGAGTCACGCCGAGGTGCTGGTCGGCCCCGCCTCTGAGTCGGCACAAACGCTGATCGACTCGGGTGCCGGTCCGTTCGACCTGTTCTTCATCGACGCGAACAAGGACGGATATCCCGAGTATCTGCAACTCTGCATCGAGCTGGCACGGCCCGGCAGCGTGATCATCGGCGACAACGTCATCCGCGGCGGCGAGATCTTGACGCCGAACTCCGACGATCCACGCGTGCGCGGCGCCCGCGGTTTCCTCGAGATCATCGGCAACCACCCCGCGCTCGAGGCCACGGCGATTCAAACCGTTGGCCTCAAGGGCTGGGACGGGTTCGCGATCGCACGCGTCAAATAGCGGCTGCTCGCCTGATCGCCGCTTGTCTGACCGCTGATCAGGCCGCTCGCCGCGCGGCGGCCTCAACCAGCGCTTCGGCGACAAGCTGACCGGCGCCAGAGGTTGTGAGCTCAGCGTGCCACTGCAGTCCCATCACGAAGCTGCGGTCGGTGCGCTCGATCGTCTCGATCACCCCGTCCGGAGAGCTTGCCGTAACCCGTAGCTTGCGCCCGAGTCGGCGCACGGCCTGATGGTGCTGGCTGCGGACGCGCATCCTGCGCCCCAGCACGCTGCGGGCGTTGCCGTTGTCCTCGGTACGCACGAAGTGGTGCTCGTCCGCATGATCGGAGCGTGTCAGTCCATCACGCTGCAGATCCTGGTACAGATCCCCTCCGGAGGCAATGTTCAGCATCTGGTGGCCGCGGCAGATCCCGACGATCGGCAGATCTAGCGCCAGCGCATGTCGCATCGCCGCCAGTTCGCGCTTGTCGGTTTCGAGGTCGGTGTCACCGATCACGCTGCGTGGCTCCTGGCCATACAGACGCGAGTCGATGTCGGTCATGTGGCCGGTGGTGGTCAGCCCGTCGGCAAGCGTCAGCTGACGCTCTGTGGGAGCCCCGAATACGGTCTTCACGCGCGCTCCCGCGCGCTGCAGCCAGTCGATGTAGGGCTCCGCCGGGTCGTCCCTGCGGGCCAGCAGCAGGATCACAGGTTGGCGCTCGACGCGGGTGCGTCGATACACCTCGATGAAGGCTGCCCGCGCGCGAGCGACGCGTTTGCGGGCGGCCTCCTCGGTGGTGTCGAGCAATTGTGCGATCTCGGCGTGACTGAACCCGCCCTCGAAGCGCAGCAGCAGGACGAAACGCTCGTGGGGGCTCAGCTGCGCCAGCGCCTCGCGCGCAGAGTCGGTCTCGGGCGAGCCCGCAGACAGTGCCTGAATCATGTCGAGATCGTCGATGTGCGCAAGCGGACGGCGACCGCGACGGCGTAGCTCATCGACCGCAAGGTTGCGGGCGGTGCGACTCAGCCAGGCCTGCTGTTGCGCGGCGCCCAGCCCTGGCGGCAGCCGTTGCCATGCTCGCGCAAGCGTTTCCTGGGCAAGGTCCTCGGCGGTGTAGCGGTCGCCTCCGAGCATGAAGGAGATGCGGGACACCAGCGCCGGGCGCTCGTTCTCTATCAGTGTCTGAAGTTCCATCGCCTATTACAACGATGAAGCTAGCCGCAACCGGACATCATTTACAAACGAGCTGTGCGAGTGGCTGACGCGCGCGGCGTTGTGCCCCCCGCGAGGATTGTTACGAGCGACCGGTTATATCGGCCGCTGGTAACAATCCTCGGCGACGAATCAGCTTTGTCAGCCGAGCTGCGCGAGCAGCTCGACAGCCTGGGCCCGCATCCGCTCGACGTTGCGGACCTTCAGCTCCTCGTAGCCACGCACCATGTCCGGCAAGCGGGCGATGTCCGCGGCGACGCCCGCGGTCTCGGGCCGTACGCGCTGCAGTGCGCTGTCGACCAGCCGGCTGTACTCGTCGATCAGGCCGCGCTCGAGCCGCCGCATCGCGGTCCGCCCGAATGGATCGAGCCGTGTACCGCGAACCTTGCGGGAGGCCCGCAGTGAACGGAACAACGGTGTCGCGACGGAGGCGTCGAGCTTGATCTTCTGGTCCATTCCGAGCGACTTCAGCATCGGCGGGTGCAGCATGATCTGGACCTTCGCCCCGGGGCCGAACTCGTCCTCCATGCGTGCCTGCTCAACCGCATCGAGGTGCAGACGCGCAACCTCATACTCGTCCTTGTAGGCCATCAGCTTGAACATGCCGTTTGCGTACGCGCGCGTGATCTGCTCGGAGTCACGACCCAGCCGCTGGCGCTCGCTTGACGCGACCGCTTCTACGGCGTCGCGGTAGCGGCGGGCGTAGCGTTTGTCCTGGTATTCGACCAGTTCGGCGGCGCGGCGGGCAATCAGATCGTTGAGCGGTTCCAGCCCACGCGGGTCGCTCGGATCGCCCGCGGGGACGGGCCCGCCGTTGGCTACGGGTCCCCCGTTGCCGTTGGTTGCGGCCGCCACATCGTTCCAGCCCGTCGGCGCCTCGGCACCATGAATCTCGACCAGCGCCGCGGTCACCGCGTCCGGGTCGAAAACCAGCGTGCGGCCCCAGCGGAAGGCCGCGATGTTGGCTTTCACGGCGGTGCCGTTGAGCTCGATCGCGCGCTCGATCGCGGCGTCCAGCAGCGGCAGGCAGCCGTGCTGGTAGGCGGCGCCGACAAGCAGCATGTTGGCCTGCATGTGGCTGGCGAACAACGCCTCGCTGAGCGTCTCAGCCTCAACCGCCAGTAGTTCATCGCCGCGGCTCGCGCGACGCACGCGCGCCACCAGGCGCGGAACTGACGGGGCGGGGGCGTCGGTGTCGACCACCTGCGCGGCGGTCGGCGTGATGTCGGTGTTCAGCACAGCGACCGTGCGCTTGCCGCCGAGCGTCTTCAGTGTCGTCGGGTTGCCGGCACCAATCAGGTCAAAGCCGAGCAGCAGGTCGACGCCGCCCTGGCTGGCGCGAACCTGCCCCGCCACCGTGCGGTGCGAGATACGCAGATCCGAGACCACCGGGCCGCCCTTCTGTGCAAGTCCGGTCTGATCCAGACCGGCGGCCTCGAGCCCCTGCAGGAACGCGGCCGTGCGCAGGATTGCCGCGACCGTGACGACACCGGTGCCGCCCACTCCAGGCATCCGCACCAGCACCTCCTCACCGACCTTCATGATCGGATCTGGGAGGTGCTCCGGCGGCGCCGGAATCTGGTGCGGCTGGGCCGGGACGGTGGACCCGGTGGGAGAGGAAGCACCTTTCCCACCGTCCCGGCTGGCCCCGTTTGCCGGCGGGGTCACGAGTACAAAGGAGGGGCAGTCGCCCTGCAGACAGGTCATGTCGCTGTTGCATGAGCTCTGGTGGATCATCGTCTTGCGCCCGTAATCGGTCTGCACGGGGAGCACCGACAGGCAGCTTGACTTGTCGCCGCAATCGCCACAGCCCTCGCACACGCGCTCGTTGATCCATACGCGCTGGGCGACGCTCGGCAGCTTGCCGCGCTTGCGCAGGCGACGCTTCTCGGTGGCGCAGCGATCGTCGTGGATCAGCACGGTCACGCCGCCTGCCTCGCGCAGCTCATCGGCCGCGAGCTGGTACTCGTCGCGGTGGCGCACGCTGGCTATCGCGTCGAGTTCGACGCCCTCGTAGTTCTCGGGTTCTGGAGTGGTGATGATCACCTGGCGCACGCCTTCAGCCGCGAGCTCACGTGCGATCTCCGGCACCGACATCTTGCCCTCGGGGCGCTGGCCGCCGGTCATCGCGACAGCGTCGTTGTAGAGCAGCCTGTAGGTGATGTTGGCTCCGGCCGCGACCGCGGCACGGATCGCCAGCGAGCCAGAGTGGTGGTAGGTGCCGTCACCGATGTTCTGGCTGAAATGCTGGTTGCCGGCGAACGGCTGCATGCCGAAGAACTGGGCGCCTTCACCGCCCATCTGCGGCATTCCCAGCAGCTGCCCGCGACGCTCGCCGGAGTCCAGCGCGACCATCGTATGGCAGCCGATTCCAACGCCGACGATCGTATTCTCGTCGGCGCGGGTGGAGGTGTTATGCGGGCAACCGGAGCAGAAGTAAGGGGTCCGTACCGCGTCGGCGACCGGCAGCTCTACGAGCGTGTGCGAACTTGCCTGCTCGGTGGCCGCGCGGGCCGCAGCCTGACGCTCGAGCGCGTGATCGGGAAGCGAGTTCTGCGGCAGCACCCGAATCAGTGCGTCGGCGACATCGTCGGAGAGGATCGCGCTGTGCACTGGCAGCAACGGACGGTCCTCGGCGTCGCGCTTGCCCAGCACCATCGGCGGGTTGGGGAAGCGGTAGAGCGACTCCTTGAGGATCGCCTCAACGAACGGCAGCTTGTCCTCGACCACGAGCACGGTGTCGAGCCCATCAACCAGCGTGCGCAGGTCCCCGGCATCCAGCGGCCATGGCATCCGCAGCTGGATCAGCCGCAGACCGAGCGCTTCGAATTCGGGCTGCTCGAGCCCAAGATCGGCAAGTGCCCGCAGCACCGCCTGATAGCCCATTCCCGCGGCCATGATGCCGATGCGCGGACGCTCGGGCTCGAACGTGATGCGGTTCAGGGCCGCCAGTCGCTGGTATTCGTAGACGTGATCCAGGCGGGTTGTGAGGAGATCCTGCTCGGCCACCAGGTTGGTGGGCGGCAACATCACCGGCGGCACCCGTGGGGCCTGCTCCTCGAGCTCAGGGATCGCCGCGAGTACCGAATCGAGGTCCACGCTGCCGCCCCCGTCGGCGATGTCGGCCACGATCTTCAGGGCGGTCCAGAGCCCGGCATAGCGCGACAGCGCGACCGCATGCAGTCCGAGCTCCAGGATCTCCGCCTGGCTCCCCGGGGCGAGTACCGGCATCACCAGGCTGCGGCACATCGGCTCGCAGCTGCTCGGCACGGTCGAGGACTTGGAGGCGGGGTCATCTCCGATCAGGGCGACGGCTCCGCCATGCACGGCGGTGCCGGAGAGCGATGCATGCCTGATCGCGTCGGCTGCGCGGTCCAGCCCTGGCGACTTCCCGTACCAGAACCCGGTCACGGCGTCCTTGGTAGCGCCCTTGACCTGATCGAGCTTCTGGGTGCCGCCGACAGCGGTTGCTGCGAGTTCCTCGTTGAGGCCGGCGTGGAAGACGATTCCCGCCGGCCCCGTGAGCTTCGCGGAGCGGTCCAGCTCCTGGTCCAAGCCACCGAGCGGCGAGCCCTGATAGCCGCTCACGTAGACGGCGGTGTTGAGCCCGCGGCGCTCGTCCATGCGCCGCAGATCGAGCATCATCCGCACGATCGCCTGGATGCCGGTGAGCATCACCTCGCCGGACTCGGCGGTGTAGCGATCATCGAGGCTGTAATCGCCGCGGCTGAGGGCAATTGCGGTCATGCGGTCACGCTCCTAAGCGGCTACCAGGTGAGTATGGGGATGTCCTGCGGACTCGGCTTGTGCACGAGCCAGCTTCTCATGCACTCCGGCGGTCGCGACCGCCAGCGGGGAGCGGCCGGACGCTTCGGCGGCTGCCAGCAGCTCCTCGGTGCGGTCACCGATCTGCAGCACATGGCTGCGCAAGCCCTCGCTGCTCCACCCGGCACGCAGCGCGTGGATGTCGATCACGCCGCCGGCGTTGGCGACAAAGTCGGGGACGTAGGTGATGCCGCGCGCCAGCAGCGACTCGGCGTCGGCGGGTGTTGTCAACGTGTCGTTTGCGGCGCCGGCGATGATGCGGCAGTTGAGTCGGTCGATCGTCGCCGCTGAGACCACCTTGGCCACCGAACAGGGTGCGTAGACATCGCAGATCGTGCCGATCACGTTGTCGGGCGGGACAACGTCGCCATCGACCTCGGCCGCGACCGCGGCGGCGCGTTCGGCATCGATGTCGGCTACCAGGATGTTGGCGCCGTCCGCTGCGAGGTCGACCGCGAGCGCGCGTCCGACATGTCCGGCGCCCTGGACCAGCACGGTGATCCCCTCCACTCCGGTGCGGCGATCTACATGGGCGACGGCCGCGCGCAGAGCCGCGGCGACGCCCAGCGCCGTCACCGGCGAGGGGTCCTCGGTCGAGCAGGAGACCGTCGCGCCGGCATCGCCCATTACCGCGAGGTCGTGTACGGAGGTGCCCATGTCGACCCCGGGCAGGTATGCGCCGGTGCGATGCACGAACTCGCCGAAGCGCGCCATCAGCGCGTCGCGGCGGTCGCTCGTGAGCGCCTCGCCGCTGTCGATGATCACCGATTTGGCGCCGCCATAGGGCAGCTCAGCAAACGCGTTCTTAAGCGTCATGGCTGCGGCCAGCCGCTGCGCTTCGACGATCGCCGCAGCGTCACTCTGGTAGCGCTTCAAGCGCACTCCGCCAAGTCCTGGACCGAGCGTGGTGTCGTCGATCGCGATCACCGCTCGCAGCCCCACCGAATCGTCCCGGACCAATACCAGCTGCTCGCTGGCAAAGACCTCGGTCTGCGGCTCTGTCGCCATCGCCTGCTCCTCTCAAACAAGCCGTAATTTCGCCCCATTTGAGGCACCTTCACAGGCAATGAATCAAAACGCCTACACCCGGTCTGGCGCAACCGATCCGCATGAATTCGCAGCACGACGCAGGTCTCGCGAATCGCAGCTGTCAAGCGACGCACGTTTTGTGCGCGTCACGCAGGATCAACTCCTATCCTGTGGAGGGTGTCAGACCTGATCTCCACACACGTACAACTCGACGACACCGACCGGCGGATCATTGAGCTGCTGCGCGACGACGCCCGCCGGACCATCGCCGACATCGCCCAGCAGGTGAATCTCTCCCCTGCGCCCGTCAAGCGTCGCATCGACCGGCTCCACAACTCCGGCGTGATCGCCGGCTACACGGTCGTGCTCGATCACGAAAAGATCGGGCCCTCGATCGAGGCCTTCACGGAACTTCGCTTCGCCGGCAACGCCGACGTCGACGAGATCCGCTCCGCCGTCCAGGACATTCCCGAGGTCCGCGAGATCTTCACGATGGCCGGTGACCCAGACGCGCTTCTGCGCATCCGCGTCGATGACATGGACCATCTGCGGGTGGTCGTCAACCGCCTGCGACGAACCAGCCGAGTCACCGGCACCAAGACGTTGATGGTGCTGGATCGCTGGACCCGCCCGGCCGGCACCTGAACGCACCGCCCGTAGTGTCGTGTACGGTGGTTGATCGCTTGGGGCGCCCTGATGAGTGATTACGGAGTACTACTGCCAACCTTCGACCCGATGCGGCTGGGCAGGCCACCGCAGGTCGCGCAGGCAACGCGTCTGGCCGAGCAACTCGACTTCGCCTCGGTCTGGACCGGCGACCATTTGGCCTGCCCCTCCCCCGTGCTCGACGCCCCCACCTGCCTGGCTACGGCCGCGGCTGTCAGCGAACGTGTGAAGATCGGGCTCTCGGTGATGCTGCTCGGCATCCGCCCGCTGGCATGGACCGCGAAACAGCTGGCGACGCTCCAGCTGCTGTCAAACGGACGCCTGCGTCTCGGCGTCGGGATCGGCGGCGAGTTCCCCCAGGAGTACGAGGCAGCTGGATTCTCTACGCGGGCGCGCGGGAAACTGCTCGACGCGGCGCTGGAACGCCTGCCGCAGGTGATGGACGGCGTCCCCGACGGCGATGTCGGCGTAATCGAGCCCGTGGTCGGCATGCCGCCGCTGCTGGTAGGCGGGCGCAGCGACGCCGCGATCCGCCGCGCGGCACGGTTTGCCGATCGTTGGCTCCCAATGTGGGTCTCGCCTGAGACTCTGGCCTTGCGGGGCCAGAGTCTCGAACAGCACGCCGCGGAGTTCGGCCGTCCCGCGCCCAAGCTCAGCGCCCTGATCCTCTTCAACGTCAACGCCGAGCGCGCCCGCGGACGTGAGCAGGCAGACGGCCACCTGCGCGGCCAATACGGGATGCCGCTCGACCGCGTCGAGAAGTGGACCGCACTGGGAGACGCCGCCGCGGTCGCCGAGCTGGTCGCCTCGTACGAGGCGGTCGGTGTCGACGAGTTCGTGTTCATGCCGCTGGGGATCGAGCCCCTGGTCCAGTACGAGCGCCTAGCAGAGGCGCTGGCTCTGTTGCGATCGGCCGACTCCCGATCTACTCCACATTTGGACGCGGCGCCGTGATCTACGATCGCCCTTGTACATGAGCGACAGACCTTATGTCTACGACTCGGCCGCCTTCAGGGCCGTGTTCGAGCACCATTTCACATATATCGACGGGGTCCGTCGCAACAGTCAGCGGTACGCCGCTCGTCCCGCGCTGCACGATCCGGCCGGCGACCGCCGCTGGACGTATGCCGAGCTCTGGGAGGACTGCGGACGGCTCGCTGCGGGCCTGGCGGCGCATGGGATCGCCCCGGGTGACGTGGTCGTCTTCGACCTCTTCAACGGTCCCGAGTTCGCGCTGACCTGGCTGGCGGCACAGCGATTGGGCGCGATCCCGGCCCCGATCAACTTCCGGCTGGCGGCTGGAGAGGTCGCGCACGTGCTGAGCGACAGCCGCCCAAAGGCGTTCATCTACGACCGCTCGTTGTTGGAGGTGGCGGTGGACGCCGTCGCCCGCGCTGGATTTCGGCCCGAATTGATCGCGGTTGTCGGCGGCGATGACGTCGGGAATGCGTCCGCGATGCGGTTCGACGACCTGTTCGCCGTCGCCGGCACCGCGGTCCCAGAGCCCGCGGAGCGCGACATCTACGACGAGGCGACGCGTCTGTACACCTCCGGGACGACCGGCTTGCCTAAGGGCGTCTCCCTGCCCAGCATCGCGCAGGTGATGGAGGCGCATGACGTGATCATGCACTTCCCGCTGACTCCGCAGGACAAGACCCTGAACATGACCCCGTTCTTCCACCGCGGCGGACTTTCGGCGGGCGGCCCCAGCCCCGTGTTCTACGCCGGCGCCGAGTGCGTGCCGTTACGCGCATTCGATCCGGCCGTGGTTCTCGATTGGGTCGAGCAACTGGGGCTCACGTTCCTGATCGGCGCGCCAACGACGCTGGCGCTGTTGACCGCCGAGCAGCGCGAGCGGCCGCGCGACCTCTCGACCCTGAACGGAATCGTGACCATGGGTGCGCCGCTCGACCGCCAGGCCTGTCTGCGATATCAGGAGGCGCTCACGCCGAGGATCTTCAACGGCTACGGCACCACCGAGGCGTTCTGGAACACCTTCCTGCGGCCTACCGACCTGCCGGCCCACGCCGGCTCGGCCGGTCGTGCCTGCACCGACGATGAGGTCGCCGTAGTCCGTGTGTACGAGGATCGCATCGCCGATCCCGACGACTTCGTCGCGCAGGACGGCAGCGAGATCGGCGAGGTGATCGTGCGCTCGGTGAAGTCGGGTTATGCGTACGTGAACAGCCCTGAGGAGCAGGCCCTGCGGTTCCGGGATGGGTGGCTCTACATCGGAGATCTGGCCACCTGGGATGCGGACAGCTACGTGACGATCGTCGGACGCAAGAACGACATGATCATCTCGGGCGGCGAAAACGTCCACCCCACCCAGGTCGAGGCGATCCTCAACGAGCACGCGGGTGTGACCGACTCAGTCGTCGTCGGCGTGCCGGACGACAAGTGGGGAGAACTTGTGGTCGCATACGTTGTCCGCAGCGCTGACGACGTCGATGCGTCGGTCCTCGAGTCTTATGTAAACGGTCATCCGATGCTTGCCCCTTACAAGCGCCCGCGCGCGTACCGGTTCATCGACGAGATCCCGCTGAACGCAACCGGCAAGAAGCTCCACTACAAGGTCCGTGAGATGGCGCGCGAGGATGCCGCCGCTGGACTGCTCGAAAGGCCCTGACGTTGTCCAATAGTGCTGTAAACAACCCGGTCATCACCGGGATCGGAGCTGTTTCGCCGGTCGGTAACGATCGTGAGAGCAGCTGGACCGCGCTGTTGGCCGGGCGGTCCGGCGTTGCGCCGATCTCGCTGTTTGACACCTCGGAGCTGCCGATCAAGATCGCCGCCGAGGTGAAGGACTTCGACGCCGAGGGTGTGATGGGCACGAAGCGCTATCGGCGCTCGGCGCGTTTCACCCACTTCGCGGTCGCGGCCGCGCGTGAGGCGGTTGAGGATGCCGGGCTGGCGGTCTCCGTCGATTCAGTGGACGGCCCGCCGGAGACGGTCGGCGGCGCCGGTACCGCGCTGCGCGTCGGCCGTGGCGGTCCGCTTACGGTCGCTACGGACCGTGAGCGAGTCGGTGTCGTCGTCAATTCGACGGTGCCCGGAGCTGTCGAGACCGAAGCGATGACCGATGCCTTCCACGCCAAGGGACTTCGTGGCGTGAGCTCGTACTACGTGCCGGCGATGATTCCGAACATGCCCGCCTGCGAGGTCGCCATCGACCTTGCCGTACACGGTCCGGTGACTGCATCTGCGCTTGCCTGTGCAAGCGGCAACGCCGCGCTGCTGGAGGCTCGGCGGCTGATTCTGTCCGGTGACGCCGACGTGGTCCTGTGCGGCGGCACCGACGCCGGCATCGGCCAGATCCTGTTCGCCGGACTGGTGAACATGGGCGCGCTGGCGATCGGTGACCGCGCTCCTGAGGAAACCTCGCGGCCGTTCGACCTCGAGCGCAACGGCTTCGTGTTCGGTGAAGGCGCGGTCGTGTTCGTGATGGAGTCGGCGGCCCACGCGGCCGCTCGCGGCGCCGACGTCTACGGCTCGGTCCTCGGCGGTGCGCTCACCGCCGACGCTTTTCACATCAGCCATCCCGACCCCTCGGGAGCGCAACCGATCCGGGCCTTGTCGTTGGCGCTGAAGAACACACGTGTCGCGCCCGAGGACGTCGACCTGATCTCCGCACACGGCACCGCCACCAAGATCAACGACGCGCTGGAGACCCGCGCGATCCGCACGGTGCTCGGCGCCGCCGCCGATGACGTGATGGTGACCGCACCGAAGTCGATGACCGGGCATATGATCGCTGCCGCGGGCGCGACTGGTGCGCTGGTGGCGCTACTGGCGATGCGCGACTCGCGCGTGCCCCCCACAGCCAACCTTCATACCCCCGACCCCGAGTGCGACCTCGACTACGTGCCGCTGGTCTCGCGCGAGGCGCCCGTGCGCACCGCACTGGTCAACGCGTTCGGGTTCGGCGGACAGAACTGCGTGTTGGTGCTGCAGGCCACCTAGGGTCGGCGTCCGCTGGCGTGCCCCGTGAGCGGTCGGTTGAAAGGGGTAGCATCGCCTGATGCTCTACTTCACGGATTCCGACGAGGCCAACGAGCTCAACGCCAAAGATCCGATGGCGCTGTTGGTCGGGTTCGAACTGGATCAGCAGGTGACCGTCCAGAAGGCATTCATGGGCCCGCTGGTGATCAAGGAGCGGATCGGCTCATTGGACCCCGCTGTGCTGGCCGACGCGGATCTGGACGCCGTGTTCCGCGAGAAGCCCGCGGTACATCGCTATCCGGGCTCGATGGCCGAACGCGTCCACGCCCTGGCGGTGGTGATTCGCGACGAGTATGACGACGACGCGTCGCGGGTTTGGACTGAGGCGACGTCCACCGAGGACCTCAAGGCTCGTCTGCTGGCGCTGCCCGGTTTCGGCGAGATGAAGGTGAAGTCGGTCTGCGCGGTGTTGTACAAGCGACTCGGGGTGGCAGTCGCCGCCGGTGCCGTACCCAGCCACCCCACGCTCGGCGACGTCGATTCACCCGAGGCGCTGCGCGAATACCAGGCCCAGAAGAAGCTGCACAAGCAGGCCTGGAGCAAAGTCAAGGTCTAGTTTGGCCGGGCCGGCGCTGGGGCGCCGGCGCAAGGCCTAACAAATGAGCCGTCGAATAGGGAGGCGTGGACCCTCGCGCAAATCTTGCTGGCGCTGAGCCGGAGAACTCACGAACCGCCCGCCTGACCCGCACGCTCGACTGGATCGTGATCCTCGGCGCGGTCGCGACGATCCCGCTGCTGATCCTCGACGAGACCTATACAACTGGTCTCGGGCACGTGATCGCTCGTGTTGGCGATTGGACCGTTTGGTTGCTGTTCGTGCTCGATTACCTGGTGATGGGGGCGATCACCGACAACCGCCGTACCTACGTGAAGACCCATTGGCTGAACCTGGCCGTGATCGTCCTGACTCCCCCGTTCATCCCCGCCGGCATCCAGTGGTTGCGCGCACTTCAGGTCCTGCGGGTGGTGCGACTAGCCGCGCTACCCCGCCTGCTGCGTCGGCGGATCACACTCGAAGCCGTGGAATATGGCGGCCTTGTGGTCGGGATCTCGGTGATTGCCGGAGCGGCCGCGTTCTCTGCGGCGCAGCGCGTGTCGTACGGAAACGGCTTCTATTGGGCCGTCGGGACCGTGACCACGTCCGGGAGCGGCAACGTGATCGCCACCACGGGACTGGCCAAACTCGTCGCCTGCGTGCTGATGGTCATCGGTACCAGCTTCCTCGCGCTGGTCACCGGCGCGCTGGCTCAGCGATTTCTCGCGTCGGACGTCCAGAACATCGAGTCCGGAGTCTCAGACGTCCGTTCAGACACCCAGCGACTGCGGCAAACCACCACGGACACGAGCGCCGCGGTTTATGAGTCCGAGCTCGACGACGCACGAATCCGAGCGCAGATGGAGCATCTCTCTAGCCAGATGCGCGAGCTTGAGGAGATGCTCGACCGACGGCTCAGCTAGTTCCCGAGGCGACCGGGACGCAGTGCTCAGCCCCCAACGCCGGGCTCAGTCGGTCGTAGTGGACGGCTTGATCTTGCGCCGCCCAAGCAACCAATACATCAGCGAACCGAGTGTGTTGGTGGTGCCCCACAACTTCCACAGGATGCGCGGTCCGCGGACCCCCTCCTTGCCGCGCTTCTTGATGTCGCGGAAGGTCACGAAACCAACGATGGCCTGCAGTGCAACCGCCGGCACCAGAACCCTGGGGTCGACCTTCTTGTTACCGGGCTGGGGTGCGTCTGCCATCAATCGCCTCCGAGGTTGACTGTGTTGGGCGGTTTGTAACGGTGGGGCCAAGGATATCGGCCAGAAATCGTAGGCTTGCCGTCTAAGCGACGACAGTTCAGCTATCTGAGCACAAGGACAGCTTGCCGGCTCCGAGCTCACTGCGATCCATGAACCTCTTCTACCCCCGATCCCGAACTCACTGACGGCGTCGTCAGGCTGCGTCAATGGAGGCTGGACGCCGCTGAGTGCGCGCGTCGTGCGGCCGGTGACCTGGCGATCTCCGGCGATACCAAGGTAGAGGCCGTTTCGCAAGCGGCAGCGCACGCGCTGATTGAGCGCAAGTGGCGTCGATTCGACGACGGCGAAGGGATAGCTGTGGTGATAACGGATGTAAACAGCGACGTCGCCATTGGTCAGATCTGGCTCGGGGTTCGTCCGCAGCCCCGCGTGCTGGGTCTTGGCTACTGGATGTTGCCCGAGGCACCAGGGAGCGGGTTCGCCTGCCGAGCAGTCCGACTCGCTCCCGCGTGGGTGCTGGCAGCTCTGGGTGCATCCCGTGTGGAGGCCGTCGGACAATGCGTCTGGTGGTTACGCGAACATATGTTCCGCTATGGATGACTCGGCCGAATCAGTCACACTGCTCGTCTGCTCCCGGTGCCACGTCGCTAAGCCCGCCACAGACTTCGCGTGGCGGCGCAAGCACATCGGACAGCGCGACAGCTACTGCCGGCCATGCAGGGCCGGATACAAGCAAGAGCACTACGCCGCCAATCGCGCGAAATACATTGCCAATGCGCAGAAGCGAAAGCACGAGCTAGGCCTTAGCAGGACTGCCTATCTACTGGAGTATTTCGCCCGCCATCCGTGCGCAGACTGCGGTGAGAGTGACCCACTCGTGCTCGAGTTCGACCACCTCACCGACAAGTCATTCAACATCGGCGCGGGGCTTCGCTACAGGAACTGGCAGAGCATCCTCAACGAGATCGCGAAATGTGACGTCGTATGCGCGAATTGCCACCGACGCCGGACCGCGATACGGGCCGGTACCGCACGGGCAATCCTCTGCATGAACCACCATCAGCCAGGAATTGACGGCAAGGCGCCAGATTCGAGAGCGGGCGACGGGAATTGAACCCGCCCTAAGACCTTGGAAGGGTCCTGTGCAACCACAACACTTCGCCCGCGGGATGCCTCAAGGGTAGTAGTTCCCGACGCAAACTGCACATCATCAGCACTGGTTCGGCTTAGACATTGCACCAGCCTGAAGCGTCATCGTGCGACCCAGCAATTCAAGTCAGCGCGTCCTACAATGGCTCTCGCCTAGGGGAGTAGCTCAATCAGGTAGAGCACCGGTCTCCAAAACCGGGGGTTGCAGGTTCGATTCCTGTCTCCCCTGCTGATCGCAGGATTTTCCGTCCGGGTTAGAACATATGTTCTGTTGGTGGGTTACCGGATCAGTGATCCAGACGAACTCGCCGAGGTGTTCACGCTCTACGCACGTGGAGCTTCCGTACCGCAGATCTCGCGGCTTACCGGAGTTCCGGTAGGCACACTTAGGGGATGGTTCTCGGGGCGCGTCCCAGAGCGAGCACGCCGCACGCCGGCCGGGGACTCGATACCACGTGTCTGTTGCGAAACGCGAGTCAGTCGCTTTGCTTGACGCATTCATCGGACCGAAATGTTGAAAATTTGTCAGGACTGAGTCGCGCCAACGAGAGGTCCAGAGGACACAGAGTCGAGGGTCTACTTGGCTGTCCAATCCCCAGGCTCAGGCCGCTCGATCCCGAGGTGATCACGGAGCGTCGGGCCCTCGTAGTCGGTGCGGAAGAGACCTCTGCGCTGAAGCTCCGGCACCAGCATCCGTGCCACGTCCTCATATCCGCCGGGGGCATGGGTCCCCTGGATCATGAAGCCGTCGCAGGCTCCTTCCGCAAACCAATCGGCCATCGTGGCGGCAACCTTTTCGGGAGTTCCGATGAAGGCGGTGTTCGGTCCTGAGCCGTAGCGGCGACCGAGCTGTTCGAGCGTCAACCCCTCGCGCTGCGTGACCTCGGCCACTTCCATGTAGTGACCGTGTACCCCGGGTACGTCGACGGTCGGCAGTGGCTGATCCAGCGCGAAGCGGGAGAGATCGACGTCGAGGTGGTAGGCGAGCGTTGAGAGACCGGCGAGCGGGTGCACGAGGTCCTCCAGCAGCCGCCGTTTCTCGGCCGCGATCGTCTCGGTCTCACCGATCACGGGCACGATTCCCGGCAACACCTTGATCGCTTCGGGATCGCGTCCGAAGCCTGCCGCTCGTTGCTTGAGGTCCCGGTAGAAGGCCTTTGCACTCCCGAGCGTCGGCGGGGTCGTGAATACCACGTCGGCCCAACGCGCCGCGAAGTCCTTACCGCGGTCCGATGCTCCTGCCTGAACCAGCACCGGGCGGCCCTGCGGCGGGCGGCTGACGTTCAGCGGCCCGGCCACACGAAACCATTCGCCGTCGTGATCGATCGCGTTCACCAGCGCCGGATCGGCGAACTGCGGCGTCTGCTGGTCGAGCACCAGCGCACCGTCCTGCCAACTGTCCCACAGCTTGCACACGACCTCGAGGAATTCGTCGGCGCGGTCATAGCGGCGCGCACGCGGGTTCTGCTCTTCGCGTCCGAAGTTTCGAGCCTCGGCGTCCTGGAATGAAGTAACCACATTCCAGGCTGCACGTCCGGCGCTGAGGTGGTCGAGCGTCGCGAACGAGCGCGCGACCGTGAACGGATCCTGATAGCTGGTCGACACGGTACAGGCCAATCCGAGGCGTTCTGTGGCCATTGCCATCGCGGTCAGGACCAGCATCGGGTCGAGCCGCAGTGCGCCCAGCGCTCCGTAACGAAGCTGGCTATCGCGGCTCTCGGACAACCGATTCGGAACCGCGAGGATGTCAGCACAGAAGACCATGTCGAACTTGGCCTGCTCGAGCAACGCACCGATGCGCTGGTAGTAGCCACCAGAGAGCAGGCTGAGATCGCCGCCCGGGTAGCGCCAGCCGCCGTGGTGCCCGGAAACGGGACCGGCGGAAAAGAACGCGGCCAGATGCATCTGTGGACTACCGGAGGTTTCGGGCATTGGAGCCTGGATCAGACCGCGTTGGGGCTTACGCTCGCACAGCCGGCGCGGCTGTGATCTCGGCAAGCCATTGCTGCTGCTCCTCGGCAGCGGCGGCCAGCGCGTCGAGCAGACGCCGGTGGGAATCGCGCTCTGCGGACTCGCGGTCGCTGACAGCAGCCACACGCCGCAGCATCGGCTCCCTGAAGGGCCGGATCACGACGCGTGGATCAGGCGGTGTCAGCGAGATCCCCGGGATGCAGGCCACCGCCAGGCCGGCAGCGACCATTCCCAGCATTGCGTGGTAGTCATCGACCGTGTACTGGTGGCCGAGCTCGAGTCCCAGCTTCGTCGCCGCCTCATGCAGGCGCTGAGTCGCCGAGCGCCGAGGAAGCGCAACAGCCCACATGTCGATCGCGATGTCGCGCAGGTCGACCTCGGCGCTAGAAGCCAGGCGGTGGTGGACATTGAGCGCACAGACCAGCGGATCCTGGAGCAGATCGGCGACCAGGATCGTCTCCGGGTCGCGGACCGGCAGGTGCGGGTCATGGTCGACGTCGGTCGCGATCGCGATGTCGGCGTTGCCGTTCAGCACCAGTTCCTGGGCGGGACCGTCCTCGGCGAGCGTGAACACGATCCCGACCTCCGGGTCGGTTTCACGGAAGCGATCGAGCGCCATCGCCAGGAACCGCATCAGCACCGCACGCGAGGCGACCAGCCTGATCGTGTCGTCATAGCCGCTAGTGGCCAGCGACATGTCGGCCTGAGCAACATCCATCCGCTGGATGATCGCCCGCGCGTGCGGCAGCAGCCGCTCACCGGCCGCGGTCAGCTGCAGCCCACGCGGCTCCCTCACGAACAGCGCCATGCCCGCCGACTGCTCCAGCAGGGCGATATGGCGCGAGACGGCGGAGGCCGTGTATCCCAGCGCATCGGCCGCGGCTGCGATCGACCGCACCCGGACGACTTCGAGGAATACGCGGAGATGGAGAGGGTTCATGAGATGAAGGCTTGACCTTGCAGGCGATCCGGGACTTTCGCCGCTTCTAAATAGACATATCAGATCGAGTTTCAAGACAATGTCAGAAGTAACATCACAAATTCAACTGATTTCGTGCGAAATCGTTGTGGGAGATCCCAGCCAGCGCCTCCATAATCGACATCAGAGACCCAGTGCGAGCGGCGCGACGGGACCGGAACTGAGTTGGTCTGCGTGAAACAGCGGGCAAATTCGGCTCGCTGCGGCGTCAATCTCAACTAATTCGAGGCATTTAGATGACAAGCAGACGCGATGACCAGATGCGGATGGCCGCATTCCTCAATGCCGGACCGGGCGGTGTCTGCGGATGGAGACATCCGGAAGCCGGACTCGACTTCTTCTCCCCCGCCTACTACCAGCACATCGCCCAGGTTCTGGAACAGGGGTGCTTCGACCTGCTGTTCATCCCCGACAGTCAGACGGTCCCGCGCGCGCTCGGCGATTCGATCGAGGTCAACGTCCGTCACGGCGTCGGCACCCCCAGACTTGAGCCGCTCACGGTACTCTCGGTGCTGGCCGCGTCGACGACCGACCTCGGGCTCGTCGCCACGGCCTCGACCGGGTTCCAGGAACCTTACGGTCTCGCCCGCCAGCTCTCGACGCTCGACCTGCTCAGCGGCGGTCGCGCCGGCTGGAACATCGTCACCAGCTTCCAGGACGCGGAGGCACAGAACTACTCGCTGGACAAGCTCCAGCCGCGCGCGGAGCGATACGCGCGCGCCCACGAGTTTCTTGAGGTCATGGGCCAGCTCTGGGACAGCTGGGACGACGACGCGCTCGACATCAATCGCGAGCTCGGCACCTTCGCACGTCCGGATCGGGTCCACGAGATCAACCACTCCGGCAGCAACTTCAAGGTCCGCGGCCCGCTGGGGATACCGCGCACCCCGCAGGGTTACCCGGTCCTGGTCCAGGCCGGAGCCTCCAGTCAGGGCCGCGATTTCGCCGCCCGCTGGGCCGATGTGATCTTCGCCAGCCATGAGTCGATCGAGTCCGCGATCGATTTCTACGCCGACGTCAAAAGCCGCGCCCAGGGCTTCGCACGCGATCCCGACGACATCAAGATCCTCACGGCAGCCACGACCGTGATCGGCAGCACGCCCGCAGAGGCGCTGGCGCTGCATCACGAATTCGAGGAGCTGGTTCCCGCCGAGGCCGGGCTCTCAAGGCTCGCCTACCACATCGATTACGACCTTTCGAAGCTCGAGCTTGACGGACCGCTCCCGGATCTTGACGTACCCGGGGTCTCGGGTCATTGGGAGGAGGTCGTCGAGTACGCGCGGCGTGAGCACGCGAGCGTCCGTCAGGTCGGCAAGTGGTACGGCGCCCGCACCGAGGGCGACCTCGTCGGCAGCGTCACCCAGGTCGCCGACCGCATGGAGCAGTGGTTTGAGAATCGTGCCTGCGATGGCTTCATGATCCAGCCGACGCATCCGCCGGTCCCGTTCGAACAGGTCACCAGGCTGGTGATCCCGGAACTGCAGCGCCGCGGCCTCTTCCGGACCGCATACACCGGCGCGACGCTGCGCGAGAACCTCGGAGTGCCAAGGCCGGCGACCGGCGAATGGCGTCTGCGCAGCGGCGAAGCGGTCGCGGTATGAGCACCAGTCAACTCACCGTCGGCCCGCTGGTCACAGCCACCTGGCTGACCGATCACATCGACGAAGCGGGAGTCGTTCTGCTCGACGCCCGCATCACCCGTGAGTTCCCGGCCGGCGGGAGTAAGCGCTATGTTGCCGCGCCCGACCGCTACGAGGTCGACGGCCACATTCCGGGAGCGCGGTTCGTGGACCTCGTCAGCGAGCTCTCCGACCCCTCGTCGGAGCTCAACTTCACGCTGCCGAGCGCGTTCCGGCTTGAGGCCGGATTCCGCACGCTCGGTGTCAGCGATGCCAGCACCGTAATCGTCTATGACGACGACCGCGGCGTCTGGGCGGCACGTATCTGGTGGTTGCTGCGGAGCATCGGGCACCAGAACGTGTCGGTCCTGAACGGCGGTGTCCGCGAATGGCTTGCAGCTGGTGGCGAGCTCGAGCACGGCCCTCCGGTCAGCGGTGAGCCCGGAGACATCACGGCAGCGCCGCGAGCGGGCTTCTTCGCCGATCATGAGACCGTCAAGCAGTATGCGGACTCGGAACGCGCCGACACACTGCTGTGTGCGCTCGAACCCGAGGTCTTCAGCGGCGAGCGCTCCAGCGGAGCTGCACGCGCCGGCCACATCCCCGGCAGTACCAGCCTCCCCTACTCGAGCCTGCTCGATGAGCGCGGTCTGATCGATCCCGAACTGGTCGATCCGGCACTGCGCTCAGCAGCGATCGACGTCGGCGCCCCGGTCATCTCCTATTGCGGGGGCGGAGTCACCGCCTGCGGGCTGGCGCTCGCGTTCGCGGCCGCAGGCCATGGCGACGTGACGATCTATGACGGTTCGCTGCAGCAGTGGGCGGCGGACGCATCGACCGACATGGCGGTCGGATCCTGATGAGCAACTCCGCCAGCCTGCTCGCGCTCAGCGCCGCCGAACTGGTCGACAGCTACCGCGCCGGTGACCTCACCCCGGTCGAGGTCACCGATGCAACGATCGCGGCCGCTGGCGAGTTGGGCGAGCGCCTAAACGCGATCAGCCACCTGAACAGTGAGGGCGCACAGCGGGCGGCCCAGGCGAGCGCGAAACGCTGGCGGACCGGCCGTCCGCTCGGAGCACTCGACGGCGTTCCGGTGACGCTCAAGGACAGCTTCCACATGAGCGGTCTGCCCCGCTGGCACGGAAGCGCCTGCCACCAGACGACGGTCTCGCAGCACGATGCGGCACCGGTCAGGCGCCTGCACGATGCCGGCGCGGTCGCGGTCGCCAAGACCACGATGCCCGACTTTGCGATGTTGATGAGCGGGCTCAGCTCCCGTCACGGCGTGATCCGCAACCCCTGGGACCCGGCAACCAGCCCCGGCGGCTCGAGCTCCGGCGCGGCTGCCTGCCTGGCAGCCGGCGTCGCACCGCTGGCGCTCGGCACCGACATGGTTGGCTCGGTTCGCGTCCCCGCCGCGCTCTGCGGAGCGGTCGCGCTCTGCCCGACCCGCGGGCGGATCGCGTATGACCCTCCCGCCACCTACCGCAGCGCCGGACCGATGGCGCGCACGGTCGCTGACGTCGCTGCCCTGCTCGAGACCGTCGGACGCGAAGACCGCGCCGATCACTTCTCGCTGCCCGGCCGGTTCGACGCGGATGCGGGCGCAGCCGGGGAGCACCTTCGCGGAATCCGCGTCGGGCTGATCACGGAACTCGGCTACGGATCCGCTCCGACCGCCGAGACGATCGACGCGGTTGAGCGCCAGGCAGCAATCCTGTCGGCGCTCGGGGCGCAGGTCGAGCCGGTCCAGCAGCTCCCGGTCCAAACCGAGGACTACGAGGCGATCGTCACGCTGATGACCCACAGGGGTTTGCTTGAGCTGCACTCGGTGGCGCCCGAGCGGCGCGGGCTGCTGCAACCGCAGATCGCCGCAATGCTGGAGCCGATCTACGCGCTCACTGCACTGCGTCACGGACAGATCATGAGCCGCCTTGACCAGGCGGCTCCACGGGTCAGCGCCGCGCTCGCAGAGTACGACTACATCCTCTCCCCGACGATCCCGGTGCCGTCGTTCCCAGCCACCGAGGTCAGCTGTGACCCGGCCCTGGGCGCGATGAGCATGATGGCGTTCGTCTGCTGGTTCAACCAGATCGGCGCGCCGGCCGGAAGCGTGCCGGTGCTCGAGCGCGAGCACGGGACCCCGCCTCTGAGCGTCCAGGTCGCCGGACGGCGCTTCGACGACGCCGGTGTGCTGCGAGTCATGGCAGTGCTGGAGGCGCAGCGCGGATTTGCGGTCAACTACCCGATCAGCGCCGTTGCCGAGGTGATCCATGGGTGATTCGCCGATCGTCCTGGTCTTCGACATCGACGGCACGCTGCTGCAGAGCGTGCAGGCTCACCAGTCGGCGTTGCTGGATGCCTACAGCGCGCTCGGCCTCGAGATCGGTGGGCGCTCGCTCTCCGAGTTCCCGGACCACACCGATTCGGCGATTTTCGATCTGCTGGTCGCTGAGGTGCGTGGTCGTCACGCGTCCGCGAGCGAACTGCTCGAGCTCGACCTCACACTCGCCGCCGAGTACCGCCGCCGGGTGCTCGAATCACCACCTGCGGAGATCGCGGGCGCACGGACCCTGCTGGGGCGGCTGGAGGATGACGCGCGCTTCCGGGTCGCGTTCGCGACCGGTTCGATGCGCGCGGTCGCCACCCAGAAACTCTCGCAACTCGACGTCAGCGCACGCGCAGCGGTGCTGGTGACCGCCAGCGAGTTCCTCACCCGTGAAGAGATCGTGCTGGCCGCGATCGAGCACGCGACCGCGGCGGACGAGCCCGAGCTGCAGGCGATCTCGATCGGCGACGGCATCTGGGACGAGCGCACGGCGCTGAAGCTCGGACTCCCGTTCGTCGCCGTCGAATCGGGCACGCACCGCTTCAGCGACGGTCCGATCCACGTCACCAGCGACTTGATCTCGCTCACGCCGGACGCGCTTTTCGCACTTGCAGCAACCCCGGTTTGACCGCAGCACCAGTTTCACCAGTTCCGAAACTCACACCTCAAAGGAGCATCAGATGGCAACAATCACTGCCTCGCCACCCGCCGAACCGGAATCCGCGTCGCTCGCGGCGCCGGAGGTCCGTTCAATCGACTTCATCCCCGATAACGAACGTCACGGGAAGGTCCGCCAGCAGGGCGTGTTCTGGTTCCTGTCTAACACCCAGACGCTCAGTGTGGCGGTTGGATTCATCGGCATCACGCTCGGCCTCTCGGTTTGGACGACGATCCTCGGTGTCGTCCTCGGAAACGCGTTCGGGACCGTCTTCATGGCGCTTCACGCATCCCAGGGACCGCGCCTCGGGCTTCCGCAGATGATCCAGTCACGCGCGCAGTTCGGGTACCGGGGCGTGATCCTGCCGTTGGCGATGGCGCTGTTCACCTACCTGATCTTCATGGTCGTTGACTGCGTCATCCTCAAGGAGGGCTTCCAAGGACTGTTCGGGATCAACGCGACCGCCGTGAGCCTGATCGTCTGCGCAATCGGGTTCATACTCGCCGTCTACGGCTACAACTGGCTGCACCTCGCCTTCAGGGTCCTGTTCTGGCTCTCACTTCCGTTCTGGCTGGTGCTCAGCGGCGCAATCGTATTCGGCGATGTCGCCGGCAAGGCTGCCCCGGCAAGCCACTTCGGCTGGATCGCGTTCATCGGAGTGTTCGCCTACTCGGCGTCGATCAATATCTCCTACGCGCCGGTGATCTCCGATTATTCACGCTATCTACCGCGTGACACTGCTTACTGGCGCGTAATCGGCGCCGTGTTCGCGGGCGGCTTCTGCTCGCTGACATGGATGGCCGCTATCGGCACGTGGATGGCCGCACATCTCGGCGCGACCGACGCGCTCGTCAGCGTTCACGCTGCCGGCAATGACATCTTCGACGGCTTCGGGACGATCATCGTGATCCTCGCGGCGCTGGCGCTGGTGGCGACTATGGGTGAGATGGTCTACAGCAGCCAGCTTGTGATCCTCACCGGGATCGACAGCATCAAGCCGCTGAAGCCGACGTTCCGCAAGCGCGTAATCGCGGCTTCGGTGTTCGCGGTCGTCTGCGCGATCCTCGGTACCTGGGTCTTCTCCGGACAGTGGACCACGATCGACGACGGCCTTGACCTCAGCCTATACGTGCTCACCCCGTGGACGATCGTGAACCTGATCGACTACTTCCTCGTGCGCCGTGGTAAGTACGCGATCGTCGAGCTCGAGAACCGCAAAGGAATCTACGGCGTCTGGAGCTGGCGCGGGATCAGCGCCTACGTCATCGGGTTCGCCGCGTCTGTGCCCTTCTGGAACCTGTCGTTCTACGAGTCGCCGTTCGCAAAGGCCCACGACGCGCTCGACATCTCATTCATCGTCGAGCTGCTGGTCAGCGGCATCGTCTACCTGATCGTCTCGCGGTCGATCGACCTCAGCAGAGACACGCGCGCGGCTGCCGAAAGCGAAGACAAGCTCGTCGCGGCCGGTCTGATCAGCAAGTCCATACACGAGTCGACCCTCTAGGAGCAAGATGACCTCGATATCGACAGAGACGCAGCTGCCAACCAGCGACCGCAGCTGGCCTCACCCGGGCGCGCTCAAGGACTTGGACGCGCTGCGTGCACAGGTGCCGCTGGTTCAGTGCATCACCAACATCGTGGTGACGAATTTCACCGCCAACGTGCTGCTCGCGATCGGCGCCTCGCCGGCGATGGTGATTGCCGAGCAGGAGGTTGAGGGCTTCGCCGCGATCTCCGGGGCGCTGCTGATCAACGTCGGCACGATCACGCAGGTCGAGGCCCCGGCGATGTTGAAGGCCGCTGCGTCGGCGCAGAAGGCCGGTACGCCGTGGGTGCTTGACCCGGTCGCGGTCGGAGCGATCCCCTACCGCACCGATGTCACCCGCGAGCTGCTGCAGTACGGCCCCGCGATCATCCGCGGCAACGGATCGGAAATCGGAGCGCTGGCAGGCGGTCGGGGAGGTAAGGGTGCCGACTCGACCGCGTCCTCAGAGTCGGCGCTCGAGGCCGGGATCGAGGTCGCTTCCTCAACCGGAGCAGTGGTCGCGATCAGCGGCGAGACCGACTACATCACCGACGGCAAAGAGGTGGTCACGGTCGGCGGCGGCAACGTGCTGATGACCCGCATCACCGGCACCGGCTGCTCGCTCGGGGCGACGATGGCAGCCTTCGCCGCTGTCAGCGAGTCCCCGCTCCACGCTGCGGCCTCGGCCTCGGCCGCGTACTCGGCGGCGGCTGAATACGGGATCGAGCGCTCATCCGGTCCCGGCACGCTCGCACCGGCGTTCCTCGACGGGCTCGCGGCGATCGGCCACTGAGCCAACCCCTACAGCAGAGGGGCCGCCTACCGGTCGGCGGCCCCTATTGGGAGAGCTCCCAAGTCTGGCGGCGCTATTTCACGGCCAAGCTGTATGCCTTGAAGTAAGTCAGGATCAGCAGGCCGTCGCCCTGGCCGACGTCGACGCTGATGCAGCTGCAGGTGCAGGTGGCTCAGAAACACCGGCACCTTCTTGTATGTACTTCCCAAATTTTCGGTATCGCGGACCAACTACCGACCACTAATACGGGCGGAGGGACTCGAACCCCCACGAGCTAAGCCCACTGGCACCTAAAGCCAGCGCGTCTACCAATTTCGCCACGCCCGCGTGTGATCAGTTGCCACATGGCAACGGCGATCAATTGTATGGTGCCGACTGATGAGTGCAGTGCGCCATCTGAAACCCGGGTATGTGATCACGTACCCGAACCGGGAGAAGAGCTCAAGTCAGGTCACGAAGGTCTTGACGGTTGCCGCCTTGGTTGTCTCCGCAGTGGCGATCCTGGTGATGACCTTTGGAGGCTGGAGCAAGATGGAGGGACTGGTCGTGCTCACCATCATTTGGGCTTTTGTGTATCTACTGATGGCCTTCTACGTGTTCAAGTGGTCGCGGGGACTGTTGCCGATGGCCGCCGCGCTCGCCACGCTGATGTTGACGTTCGCGATCATCGCAATGACCGGCTACACGGGCGTCTCGTGGTCTGACCGATCGGGTGCCGGCTACGCGCCGATCCAGAACGTGTTCGGCGGCACCGGGTTCGGCGCGTCGACGATGCAGCTACTGGCGTTGATCGTCGCGATCTGTCAGGTGGCCTTGATCGCGGTGGCGCTTCGGGCGTTCGGCCAGGGCTGGAACATCGAGTACGAGATTCCAGCAGAGGAAGCTGCGGCCAAGGGCCACCGCGGCCACACGCTCTGAGCGGCGGCCGCCTGCGTTCAGGAGTCCGTGGGGACCTTCACCGCGATGCCGATGTCGCCGTAGGGAAAGCGCTTGCGACGCAGCACGCCGCCGAGCTGCGCAAAGAACTGAGCCAGCTTGACCGCGAAGCCGTATTTCGCGTTGATCTTGGCGCTCATCGCGTCGTATTCGGATCCGCGGATGATGCGCGCGGTGGTTTCAGCGGCCGTTGTCCCCGGAGTCGGGTCGCCCTTCATGTTGCAGGGCTGGACGGTGACGCGCGAGCTGTGAGCCAGACGCTTGGCCTTACCCGATTGTGAGCTGGTGCGGAAGCCGACCTCACCGCCGCCGAGATCCACAAGCCACACCGGGGTTGCCACGCCAACGCCGTTCCTGCGGAAGGTCGTCAGCAGCATGTATTTGTCGTCACTCAGTCCCATGTTGGGAACGATACGCCTCGGGGATAGTCGGAAGCCGTGCAAGGCGGATCCCGAACACATCCGCATACGTCCGCAGCAACTCAGCGTCGTCGGTCAGCTCTAGCTCATGGCGGCCGGTGTTGTCAGTGGTGATGAGGCGTCGTCCACTCAGGGTCACGCGCCCCTCATCGGTGAGCAGGCTGCAGACAAGCGCCTGGGTGAAGTGCGAGTCAGGTGAGTGCTGGTGGTACCAGCACATCGCTTCGAAGTCCTTCAGCACCCTGCGGTTGGGTTCGATCCGGTACTGGATAACTCCGTTCCGATAGAGATCCACCGCCCCGTCGGAAACTGGCTCGAGTCGGAAGCTGCCGCCCGGATCCTGATGCTCGACCCCCGGCACCCACGGCACCGGATAGACGCTGTTGTCACCGAATCCGACGTCAACCAGCCAATCACCTTCACCCTCGACCCCGACGCGCAACAGAAGATGATCAAGCGGCGGGCCGAACACTGCGCCGTCGCCGACTCTCGCTCCCAGCAGGGTGACCGCGTAACCGAGCTTGACCAGCAGCATCGAAAACAGGCCGTTCAGCTCGTAACAGAACCCGCCGCGACCCCCGGTCAGGATCTTGTCCGCCAGGACCTCCTGGTCGAGGCTCAATGCTTCGTCAAGATGGTTGCTGAGGTTCTCGAACGGAATCCGGCGCAGGTGCAGCGCATGTAGCCGACGCAGGCTATCCAGCACAGCGTCGGGTTGGCGCGGCCCGTCTACCGCAGGGTCGGCGAGCTCGATGCCAAGGCGCGAGGAGTAGCGAGTGATCAGGTCCATCGGTCGCTAGCAGCGTATAGCCGCCCGAGGCGTATGCGTGCCCGCTGAAAACAGGATCGGCTCCGCTGCCGGAGCATGCGTCTCGTCTATAGAATGCGCGCCCGTCGGGGCGTATGGAGCTAGCGAGACGGAGCGATGATGAGCACTGACCAGATTCTGGTGGGCGTGGGGCTGATCCTTGTACTGGGAGTCGGCTCGCAGCTGCTAGCAAGCCAACTGCGTATCCCGGCGTTGATTATCCTGCTGCCCGTCGGCTTCGTGGCAGGGGCGATCACCACCGACGTCAACCCAGATCGGATTTTTGGAGCCGCGTTCTCACCGCTGGTTTCACTCGCCGTAGCGGTGATCCTGTACGACGCTGGGCTCGATCTGGAGTGGGGAAGAATCACTGGCCACGAGCGACACGTGGTCCCGCGCCTGGTGGTTATCGGGGTCCCTCTGACTGGCGCCATCGCCGCGCTGTGCGCGCATCTATTCCTGGGACTGTCGGTCAGTGGGTCGATCATGCTCGGAGCGATTCTGGTGGTCTCGGGGCCGACGGTCGTGGGTCCGTTGCTGGGCTTCGTGCGACCTGTGGACCGGCTGTTTCGGACTCTCTCTTGGGAGGGCTCGCTGATCGATCCGGTCGGCGCCATCTTGGGCGCGGTCGTGTTCAACGCGGTGGTCGCGAGCAATACCAGCGGCGGTTTGGGCCGTCCACTTGCCCATTTTGTGCTGTCGCTCGCGATCGGAGGCGCAGGCGCGGCAATCGGGATCGGAGCGCTTTGGGTGTGCCTGTGCAAACTTGACCTCGACGCGGTGCTGAGCACGACCGTCCAGCTCGCGACGGTGATCTGTCTGGCCGCCATATGTGACGCGCTCCGCGACGACTCCGGCCTGATGACAGCTGTGCTCATGGGGCTGGCACTGGCCAACATGAAAGCCTTCAACATCCCGGCCAAACGCCCGTTCTTCGAGACTCTGGTGCAGCTCATCCTTGCGGTGTTGTTCATCTCGATTTCGGCTACCGTGACGCCTTCGTCGCTGGACGGCATCGTGCTTCCGACGATCGCTCTGGTCGCGGTCTTGGTTGTCGTCGCCCGACCGCTGGTGGCCTTGATCGGCACCGTCGGCACCGACCTGACCCGCGGAGAGCGCGCGTTCATCGCGTGGATGGCCCCCCGCGGAATCGTCGCTGCCGCCACCGCCTCAACCTTCGGCATCGCCCTTACCGCACAACACATCGGCGGGGCAGCCAAGATTCTGCCGGTCACGTTCCTGGTGATCGTGCTGACCGTGTCGCTGTACGGCCTGACCGCGGTGTCGGTGGCAAATCGGTTGGGCGTAACGCGCCCCTCCCGCAGCCGACCGCTGATGCTCGGCGGTCACAAGTGGGTGGTCGATCTCGCGCTCGCGTTCCGCAGCGCCGGGGTCGAGGTGTTGATGTGGGCGCCCTCGCGTGAGCAGCGCACGAGCATCGAAGAGGCGGGCTTGGAGCTGACCGACGGCGAGGCACTGGTGTCACACGTGGGCCAGGGAGTCGACATTGAAGACATCACCGCCTACCTGTTGCTCACCGATGAGGATCATTTCAACGCGCTCACGGCCACGATACTCGCGGGCGAACCCACCACCCCCGTGTACCGGCTCCGCCCGAGCGAGGACGCGATCGCCCCCTACGTCCCCGGCGCAAGCCTGTTCGACCCCAAGCTCGACCGCCCGACGATCACGCGCCGCTACGAGCAGGGCGCGCGCATCGTGGCGCGCAAGGCTGATGAAAGATCGGATGATGATGCCGAGCTGCTGTTTGTGGTCGATACGGAGGGGACGCTAACTCCGATCACTAGTGCCGCCGCCCCCTCCCCCGCGCCGGGTCAGACCTTGATCGTTCTGGAGTCAGCGCCAGCGGCCTAGGCGCACTGGTCGGCCAGCACGAGGCTGGCTCAGCCCGGCGGCGAGGGCTTTGCCGGAGTCCTGGGCCCCGCCTGCTCGCGACCCCTCCGAGCCAGCGCGGCAAGCGTTCCCGTGCCTGTCACGGCCAGGTAGGCGGTGATGACCGCCACTCCAACCGGTGCGACCTGCAGGGTTCCGACCTGGGTTGTCAGCGCCGCGAAGAAGATCAGCGTGAACGGGGCAGCGACAAGCGCGCCGATGATCGAGGCGAACATCGTCGCGAAGCAGAACCCCTCGGGCAGCCCGGGGATTAGTAAATGGACTGCTACGCCGACGGTTCCGCCGACAAACAGCATCACGAGGATCGGTCCCCCGATGAACCCCGTCGCCTCGCATAGCGCGAAGACGAGAATCTTGCCGAGCACAACCGCGATCAGTAGTCCGAAGCCCAAGGCGGCTCCGTGGCGGATGATTACGTCCAGCTGGTCGGTCCCCGTGAACAGCGTCAGCGGCAGCGCGACTCCGATAAGTCCAAAGGCGAGCCCTCCTACCGCCGGCGTGAGCAAGGTGCGTCGCGCAAGCGGCGCCAGAAGCCGCTTCATCAGCGCCACGGTGATGATCGTGAGCAGCGCCACCGCTCCGGCGACGAGCCCGAGCGGGATCGCCGCGAGCAGTTGCCAATCCTCGAACTTGTAGGCGGGTACCGAGTAGATACCGACAAATGTCGACCCAGCGATCGGGAAGTAGACCGCGAACGCGATCGTGGCGCACAGCAGACTGGCGACCAGCGTGTTGGTGAACTCCCGAGCCTTGGGGCGCGCTGCTTCGACTGTCATCATCGTCGACAGCAGCGGCGACGCCAGTAGGCCGCCATACGATCCTGCCATCGCGGCACGGGTGTTGGTCGTGCGCTCGTCGTCGCTGAGCTTGCGGCGCCGCGAGAACAAGGTTCCCAGCGATCCCCCCAGCTTCCCGAGAGCGTCCTCGGGCCCGAGGCTGGCTCCGCCGATCAGCGATACCAGTGACACGAGCACGGCGGCCGGCGTCGTCTTTGGATCGACAAATCCGTCCTTCAGTTCGTCGAACGTCCCCGGCAGCTTGGCCGGAACGTGCAGCGTATGCCGCAACACCCCGACGATCACACCTGCGCCGACGGTCACGGCCACCCACCACAACTTCCCATCGAACCAGCCTGGGTCGCTGGGAAGCGTGAACCAGAGCTTTGTGCCGCCCTTCAGCAGCCCGAGGAACGCCAGCGAAAGAACTCCGAGCGCGATCCCGGCACCAGCGGCGAATCCGAGCGTTCGCCAGAACGACGGCGAGTGGACTATCGGAACCTGCGTGAGGTCGGAGGGCGGGTTCTTATCTGCTCCGCTTTGGGGTTCCTCGGTCACGTTGCCGCCAGCTCTAGCACGGGCGAAAAGTAACAGATCGCTAACCCGCCGCACCCGGCAGAAGTCCCCTTACAAGCACCGTACGGGCCCCAGCCCGCAAAGGCGTTTGCGGCTCTGCGGCGAACTCACAGCAGGTGAACGAGCGTGCCGCCAGGGTCCAGCACCTGTTCGATCTCCCGACCTTGATCGCGGCGGGGCTCACGTTGCCCTGCGTGCTGTTACAGAACAACAGCCCGCACGGCAGCACCCTGCAGCTGATCGGCCTGATCGGAAATCTGGCCTCGTGGCTGGTGTTCGTGGCCGAGGTGGTGGTGATGCTGTGCGTCGCCCCTTCAAAGAAGGAATGGATCCGCAGCCACCCCTTGGACATCATCATCGCGTTGTTGTCCGAGCCGTTCCTGTTCCCGCTGCTCCAGCTGCTCCGCCTGCTGCGCCTACCACGATCAATGCCCGTCGGTGAGCTGCTGAAGAACGTGCTCACGCCCGACGGCCTGCGCTACATCGCGTTCGCTGCACTCGTGCTGCTCGTTGCCAGCGCCGAGGCGTTCCACCTGACCGAACATGTCGACTACGGCAACGCGATCTACTGGACGATCACGACCGTTACGACCGTGGGTTTCGGCGACATCGCGCCATCTGACACCGCAAGCAAGATCGTGGCCTGTGTGGTGATGCTGGTCGGCAGCGTGTTCTTCGCGGTGATCACGGGTGCCGTCGCCCAGCAGTTCGTATACGCCCGTAACGACGAACACAGGAAGACGGAGGCACGGCTGCTGGCTGAAATCCAACAGATCGGCGAGCAGCTTCAACGCCTTGAGACCCGCGCCGATCCGGACGCTAAAGCGACGCCGCCGGCCGCCGACAGCTAGCTCGTCGGTACCGGCGCTTGTCTATACCGCGGGGGAGATTCGAACTCCCACGCCCTTGCGGGCAGCGGATTTTGAGTCCGCCGTGTCTACCGTTCCACCACCGCGGCGTAGCGACCGTGCAGTCTAGTGCGCCGTCACGGCACTAGGTGAGGTCGGGAGCGATGAGGCCGTGCAGCTCGTCAATCAGCGTCGGCGGGGCCACCAGCACACCGTCAGGAAGTGCCGGGTCGTCCCCGTGTGCTGCCACTGCTTCGAGCTTGCGTACCTCGAGCCCGGCCCGGGTACAGATCAGTGAGCCCGCCGCGATGTCCCAGGGCTTGACGCCGCGCTCGAAATATCCGTCGAGGTGTCCGGCAGCGGTCCAGGCCATGTCGAGCGCGGCCGCACCGGCGCGGCGGATGTCACGCACGCGCGGCAGCAGGCCAGCCACCACACGCCCCTGAACGGCCCGCACCGATGCCTCGTAGGCAAAGCCGGTCGCGATCAGCGCCTTGCTCAGATCGATGCAGTCGGACGAGCTCATCACGTGTCCGTCGGTCGATCCGGCTCCGGCGGCGAAGAACAGCGCTGGACCGTTACGAGTGGCGCCGAACCATTCGCTGCTGACCGGATCGAGCACCACTCCCGCGAGTGTTTCATCCGCATCCTCAACGGCGATCGAGACGACGAAGTTGGGAAGGCCGTACATGTAGTTGACGGTTCCGTCGAGCGGGTCGACGACCCAGCGCAGGCCGGACGATTTGGCGCCTCCGTTCTTGACGCCGACCCCGGGGGTATCGCCACCCTCCTCGCCCAGGATCGCGTCGCGCGGTCGCTCGCGCCCGAGCAGAAGACGGATGGCTCGCTCGGCGGCGATGTCCGCTTCGGTCACCGGATCGGTTGCGGTGGTCTTGGTCGAAACCTGGTGAGCCCTGCGCCAGCGAGGCAGCAGCTCCGCGGCCGCTGCCCGAGCGGCGCGGTGCGCTATGTCGAGCAATTCACCTTCGAATGTTCCGTTGGAGAAGTTGGCCATGGCAATCCACGCTCACAAAGCGGGTGTTTCAGACCGGCGTGACCGGGTTCCACTTCGACGGCCACTCGCGCACCTTGTCAGCGGCAAGCGCGAACCGCTTGATCAGGTCAGAGCGGAGCTGGTCCGCAGGCACCACGGCATCCACCACCTGCTCGGCAGCGATCTTCAGGATGTCAATGTCCGCTTCGTACTCGGCTTGGAGTTCAGCCGTCCGCGCGGCCCGCGCCTCGGGGTCGGTGATCTCCTGGAGCTGGTTGTAATACACCGCGTTGACCGCCGCCGAAGGGCCCATCACGGCGATGTGCGCATTGGGCAGCGCAATGCAGCAGTCCGGCTCGAACGCCGGCCCGGCCATCGCATACAGGCCGGCGCCATAGGCTTTGCGCACCACGACCGAAATCTTGGGCACGTTCGCCTCCGACACGGCGGCGACCATCTTGGCTCCGTGGCGGATGATCCCCTCCTTCTCGACCTGCGTGCCGATCATGAATCCGGGAACGTCGGCGAGGAACAGCAGCGGCACGTTGAAGGCGTTACAGACGGAGATGAAGTGCGCTGCCTTATCCGCGGAGTCGACGAACAGCACGCCGCCCTTGACCTTCGGCTGGTTGGCGACGATCCCGATCGGCTTACCGTCGAGCCGTGCGAAACCGACCACCAGTTCCTTGGCCCAGCGTGCGTGAATTTCGAGGAACGAGTCAGCGTCTACCAACGAGTCGATCACCGTTTTGATATCGAAAGGCTTGTTCTCGTCGGACGGGATCAACGACGCGATCGGCGCGTCCGAAGCCGGCGTCGCGCCCGGCACTTCCGGAGCCGCGAGCTCGAAGTTGGACGGCAGGTAGCCGAGATAGCGCCGTGCGAACTCGATCCCCTCCTCATCGCTGCGCACCAGCGCCTGCCCGCAGCCGCTCTTCGAGTTATGCATGCGCGCTCCGCCCATCTCCTCGAGCGTGACCTTCTCCCCGATCACCATCTCCGCCATCCGCGGTGACCCGAGATACATCGAGGCGTTACCGTCGCGCATGACCACCACGTCACAGAACGCCGGCATGTAGGCGCCGCCGGCGGCGGAGGGACCGAACAGCACACATACCTGCGGGATCACCCCCGACATCCGCACCTGGTTGTAAAAGATCCGCCCGGCTCCGCGACGGCCAGGGAACATCTTGATCTGCTCGTTGATGCGTGCCCCAGCGGAGTCGACCAGATAGACGAGCGGGCAACGCAGCCGTTCCGCACGCTCTTGAACGCGCAGAATCTTCTCGACGGTGCCTGGGGCCCAGGAGCCCGCCTTCACGGTCGGGTCGTTGGCCATCACCGCGACCGCTCGTCCGTCAAGCGTGCCGACGCCTGTCACGACACCTTCGGCACCCTCGCCGGGCAACCCGCCGGCCAGCAGTCCGTCCTCGGTGAACGAATCCGGATCGAGCAGCAGCGCGATCCGCTCGCGGACCGGCAACTTGCCCTGCTCGACAGACTTGGCATGGTGGCGCTCCGGCCCGCCGGCCAGCGCCTGTTCGACGGCGCCGGCAATAGCCGCGCCCGGATCGCTGAATGTGGTCACAGTTGTGAGCCTACATACCCCGCGCTGCACGCGGCATCGGATTCACGCGTGCGCATCTTGCTAGGAGCCATCAGCCACGGGCGATGCGGAGACTGCCCTAGACTCACCGCAGTTGTCCGAGTCCCCATCAGTCGTAGTCCTTGCCGGCGGTACCGGCGGCGCCAAGCTAGCGCGCGGGATGGCCGACGTGGTCGGGCCCGGGAGGCTGACGGTCGTCGCCAACACCGGTGACGACATTGAGATCTATGGAGCCCATGTCTCCCCCGATCCGGACCTGATCAGCTTCTGGCTGGCCGATGTCATCGATGAGCGTGGGTGGGGTTTGCGCGACGACACCTTCCAGGTGATGGATGGCCTGCGCGAGCTGGGCGAGGAGATCTGGTTCAACCTCGGCGACCGCGACCTCGCGATCGGCCTCAAACGCGCTGAGCTGCTGGCCCAGGGTGAGCGACTCACGCGCGCTCATCAGCGGGTTGTGCAGCACCTGGGTTTGGAGACCCAGGTGCTGCCCGTAAGCGACCGGCCACTGCGCACACAAGTGCAGGCCGACGGAAAGCGTTATTCGTTACAGGAGTTCCTGATCATGGTGCGCGGGCAAGGAGAGGTCGAAGACGTCCAGTTCAATGGGGCCCGCGAGGCGGGAACGACACCCGAGGTGCTGGCGGCGATCGCCGCCGCCGATGCGATCGTGATCGGGCCTTCAAATCCGGTGATCTCGATCGGGCCGATGCTCGCGATCCCGCAATTGCGGGAGGCTCTGACCGAGAGCGACGCTCCAGTGGTGGCAGTCTCGCCGTTGGTCGGCGGCAAGGTCCTGAAGGGTCCGACCGCGGCCTGCATGCGCTGGGCCGGAGTGCAGGCCAGCGCCCAGGGCGTGGCCGCGATCTACGAACATCTGATCGACGGGATAGTCTGTGATGAGGTCGTGACCGGGATTCCGCAGTTCAGGACCGATGTACTACTGAACACTCCTGATGCCCGCCGTGAGGTGGCGCTGCGGACGTTGACGTTCGCGATGAGCCTCACCAGATAGACCTGCTCGACCTATGCCGAACTCGATCACCACTGTTGCGATCCTTCCTGTCAAGCGACTCGAGGACGCCAAACAACGCCTCTCCGACGTGATGCCTGCCGGTTTCCGGCGCGCGTTTGCGGAGGCGATGTACTCGGATGTGCTGCTCGCACTGCGGCGATCCACGAGCGTCGACCGAGTAATCGTGGTGACCGCCGACCGCAACGCCGCCCGGATCGCAGAGGGCAACGACGCGATGGTGCTCAACGACACCGGCTCCAGTCACAGCGAGGCCGCGGTGATCGGCCTGCGTCGCGCCCACGAGCTGCGGGTCCCGCGTGCACTGCTGGTGGCGCTCGACTGCCCACTGATGGCGCCGGCCGAGCTTGATGAGCTGATCGCCCGACGCGTACCACGGGATTCCGCGCTGATCGTGCCTGACCGCCATGGCGAGGGAACCAATGCGCTGCTGCTATCACCGCCGGCGGCATTGATCCCAGCGTTCGGAGAGGGCAGTCGCCAGCGCCACGTCGATCTCGCGACCGAGCGCGGCTCCGCGCCCGAGGTGGTTGACGTGCCGACGCTGGCGCTTGATGTCGACACCCCCGACGATCTGCAGGTGCTGCGGGACCACTTCGAGGGCTCGCGCGGCGGGGCCGCCTACACGCGCGGGTTCCTCAAGCAGCTGGATCGCAGCCTCAGCTCGTAGTCGTCGCCGCGCGGGATCCTGGCGTAAATTCGGGCACCGCAATGCTGACCGCTCTTCCGCTCCCGCGTATTCCGGAGATAACTCCCGGCTTCGATCTCGCCGCCGCGATCGTCGACGCACTCCCGGACCCATTGCGTTCGGGGGACGTGATCGCGGTGGCGCATAAGGTCGTCTCAAAGCAGGAAGGACGCATCCGCCGCCTGGCGGACGTCGATCCTGGGCCTGAGGCACAGCGGATAGGCGCAGCACAGGATAAGGATCCGCGGCAGGTGCAGGTGGTGCTGGATGAATCGGTCGCGATCGTGCGCGAGGGCCCTGGTGTGCTCGTGGTTGAGACCCGGCACGGGTTTGTGTGCGCCAACGCCGGCGTCGACGCCTCGAACATCGGCGATGACGAGAGCGTGCTGATGCTGCCGCTCGACCCCGACGCCTCAGCGCGGAGCCTACGCGCCCGCCTGCTGGAGCTCACCGGCAGCGCGCCGGCGGTGGTGATCAGCGACAGCTTTGGACGTGCCTGGCGGACCGGCCAGATTGACGTGGCCGTGGGTATCGCCGGCCTGCTGCCGGCGCAGGACTGGCGGGGTTCGGACGACGCCTACGGGCGTGAGATGCGCGCGACCGTGATCGCCGTGGCCGATCTGGTGGCGGGAACCGCCGACCTCGCGCGACGCAAGGACGGGCAGCAGCCGGTGGTCCTGATCCGTGGGCTCGAGCAGCTCGTGACCGTCGACGACGGGCCCGGTGCAGTTGCCCTGATCAGGGCGCGTGAACAGGATCTGTTTCGCTGACGTCGGGGCCGTGCACGGCGCCCGGGTCATACGGCTCGGCAATCACGTCCACGCCGGCATCCCCTGCCGGACGAGTGGCGTAGATCACGGCCCCAAGCATCAGCACCACGCCTACCACCTGCAGGCTGCTCGGTAATGCCCCGAAGATGATCGCGCCGAGGATCATCGAACCGACCGGCTGGATCATCAGGATCAGCGAGGTGAGTGCGGCCGGCAGCCGCGGCAGTGAGATCGTGAGCAGCAACCATCCGAGCACCTGAGAGGTCAGGGCCAGCATGATCAGCCACCAGGCACCCGGGAACACCGGCGCGAACTTGATGTTGCCCCAGAGCGCACCCATCACCGCCGCGGTGACCATGCCACTCCAGGTCAGATCAAACAGCGGTCCGCCCGGACGGCGCAGGTCCGCGCCGCCGCGGCGCAGGCACAACAGCGCGCCGACGTAGGCGAGCCCGCCACCGACGCCAAGCAGCGTGCCCGCGGTCGGGTTGCTGCCATACGCCCCGTTCTCGAAGACGCCCGAGATCAACAACAGGGCGACGATCGTGACCGGGATCGCGTACAGCACCCGGCGCCCCGGGTTCTCCGAGTAGAGCAGCCACGCGGTGAGCGGCACACCAACCACCTGAACGTTCGCGATCACCGTCGCCAGCCCGGCGCCGACATCGCCGATCGCCTGTCCCCACAGCACCAGGTCGATGCCGAAGAAGATGCCACCGATCAGGCCCGGGATCTGCGTTTTCCAGGGGCGCGGACCGTACTGTCGGCGCTCCCACAGCGCCACCAGCAGCAGAATTGGGAGTGCGTAGAGGCAGCGGAAGAACGCGGCGGTCGAACCCGTCGCATGGCTGAGCTCGATGAAGATGCTCGACCATGCGATCGTGGCGGCTGCCAGAACCGCGCACATCCGCGCGGAGCGCTCGGTTGTCACCCAGTTGCCCACTTCTCACAGCCTGACAGGCCGCACGCGGTCCACGCGGCGCCTCCCGGCGCCGACCGTTGGACAAGGTGGCCATCAGCACCGGGCCCTGCGGGCTCGGTCAGGGGAACCCTTAGACCCCGGCGGCGATCTCCCTGACCACGTCGAAGAGTTCGATCACGTCCTCGTCATGGGTACGGAAGTTGGTGAAGCAGACGCGTAGGCAGACACGCTCGTCGACCGTGGCCGCGGCGAGATAGACGCGCCCGTCGCGGGTGATCGCATCGGCCAGACGGCGGTTGAGATCGTCGAGATCACCCTCGCCCAGGTAGCGGAAGCAGACGGTCGAGAGCATCGGCTCGTGCAGCAGCTCGAAGCGCTGGTCCTCGCGGATCAGCGCCGTCAGCTGACGCGCATGCGCGACCGTCCCGCCGATCCAGCCGCGCAACACATCGGCACCGTAAAGCCGGAACGCCAGCCAAAGCTTCAGCGACCGCACCGGGCGCGAGTACTCGAGCGTGGCGTCGACCGCGTTGTGCGCGGAGCCGGTGTGGAGCATGTAGCGCTCCTGATGTGAGAACGCACGCGCCAGCGCCCCCAAGCGTCCCAGCATCACCAGGCTGCAGCTCTTCTGTACCCCCATCAGCTTGTGCGCGTCGACCGTCACCGAGTCCGCCAAGGCGAGGCCTTCGAAGCGGTCCGCGAGCGCGGGCACACCCGCGAACGGGCCGCCGTAGGCGCCGTCAACGTGCATCCAAACCGCCCGCTCGCGACAGACCTGGGCGATCGCCGCCAGCGGGTCGATCGCGCCGGTGAGCGTGGTTCCGCCGGTGGCCACGACCGCGATCGGGGTCACCCCGTCAGCAAGGTCGGCATCGATGGCGGACGCAAGCGCGAGCGGCTGCATCCGACGCTGCTCATCGATCGCGATGCGGCGCACAGCCGAGCTGCCGAAGCCAAGTACCTCCACCGCCCGCACGACCGAGTGATGCGCCTCATCCGAGCAGTAGACCGCGCAGCGGCGGCCGGCGATGCCGTCGGTCCGCGCGCCCGGCAGCGCCATCTCACGTGCGGCCGTAAGCGCGGTCAAGTTCGAGGTCATGCCGCCGCTGGTGAACACGCCCTCCTGCATCGGGAAGCCGATGAACTCCGCCATCCAGCGCAGCGTCTGCTGCTCCACCAGCTCCGCCGCCCCCGCCTGCGAAGCGAGGTTCACGTCGTAGGCGTGCTGCAGGGCGCCCGCCAGTACTCCGGCCTCGAGCCCGGTCGAACCGATGTAGGCGGTGTAGAGCGGGCGCGAGGGCGAGACGCTGGCATCGAGCACGTGGGCGGCATCGGACAGCGCCCGCTGCGGGTCCCCGGGTGTCGGAGGGAGACCCTCATCCAGCCGCGCCTGCAGCTCTGCGTCGAGCTCCGGCTCCTTGGGACGGGGCAGATCGAACGAGCTCCAGGCGTTGGTCAGGTGCTCGGTGAGCAGCTCCAGCGCACGCGGGCGATCGATCAGGTCAAGCGGGTGGATGTTGTCGGTCACTTGTCTCTCCTCGGCCCCTGCGGGCTAGCCTCTAGCTGCTGCGGGATTGCATATCCGGTGCCCTCGTTCCGAGCCGCATTGCCCGCGATCTGAACCGCAAGCTCGACAAACTCGTCAATCAGCGGATCGCGCACGTCGCGCATCACGGCGACCACGAGCACCGTTGGCGCGGCGTTGGTGACCGGCAGAAACACAACCTCCGGTCGAGCAAAATAGCGCGCGATGATCTCGGGACAGGTGTCGACCCCCTCCCCGCGCCCGATCAAATGCAGCCATTCCTCGATGTTGTCGCCGACATAGGGGCTGACCGGGGGACGCTCCCCCAGCTCGTCAACGAGCATCCAGAAGTCCCGCCACGACTGAGGTGTCTGCTCTGGCTGTGCCACAAATGTCTCACCGCGAAGATCTTCGGCGACGATCGACTTGCGGCCCGCCAGGCGGTGACGGGAAGGCAGTACCGCCATGCGCGGTTCGGCCAGCAGCGGAGTGACCTCGAGATCGTCCTCATCCAACGGCGCGTAGAGGAACGCCAGATCCGCCTTGCCGTTGCGCAGCGCCGACAGCATCTCTGAGAATTCGAGCGCACGTACATCGATCCGCACCTGCGGGTGGCGGCCGCTGAAGGTCGACAGCAGCGGTGCCAGCAAAGCCCCCGGTACCGGTCCCAGCGAGGCTATCGACAGCGACGAGTGCTCACCGCGCGCCAACGCCTGCGCGCGGCCGAGTGCGCCGTCGGCGGCGGCGACGATCGCGCGCCCCTCGGCCAGCAGCATCTCACCCGCCGGCGTCAGCATCACCTGTCGCGTGGAGCGCAGCAGCAACGGCCCGCCGACCTCGTCCTCGAGCCTGCGGATCTGCGCCGAAAGCGCCGACTGCGCAAGGTGCAGACGCGCCGCGGCGCGGGAGAAGTGAAGCTCCTCGGCGACCGTTATGAAGTATCTGAGCTGTCTCAACTCCATCGCTGTGACCCCAACGACGTTGACGAACACGAGCGCGCAATCCGCACCAGCCGACGCCGCCGGCATGGCGCGTTTGCGCTGAAACTGATTTATCGCACAAAACGAATAATCGTGCGTTGATTGCTGTTGCACTCGTCTGTGAGCAGCGCCACTCTATCCACATGAGCGACAGGAGAGTCCGCATCGACCTGGACGGCACCCCCACCTGGGGCCGGGTCGAGGGACAGAACATCGTCACCGATGACGGCCGCACTCTCGCCGAAGCCGACGCGCTGTATCTGGCGCCGGTAGAGCCGAGCAAGATCATCGCCGTGCATCTGACCTATCAGAGCCGCCTCACCGAGTACAAGGCAAAGACGCCTGCGTACCCGTCCTACTTCATGAAGCCGCCGACGACGCTGAACGGTCACCGCCGGCCGATCCGTCGCCCCCACGGCACGAAGTTCCTGAATTACGAGGGCGAGCTCGCGGTGATCGTCGGCAAGCGCATGCACGGCGTCGGGATTGAGGACGCACTCGACTACGTGCAGGGCTACGCGCCCGCCAACGACGTCGGCCTGCATGACTTCCGGCACGCCGATCGCGGCGCGATGTTCCGCGTCAAGGGCCAGGACGGGTTCCTGCCGATCGGCCCGTCAATCACTCCCGCCGATGAGTTCGATCCAACCGATTTCACGCTCAGAACATTCATCAACGGTGAGGTCGTGCAGGAGGCGACAGCCGACGACCTGCTCTGGGGTGTCGCCTACCAGCTGGCCGACATCTGTCGCCTGATCACGCTCGAGCCCGGTGATGTGATCCTCTCCGGCACGCCCGCCAATTCCCGCCCGATGGAGGTTGGCGACGAGGTCGCGGTCGAGATCAGTGGCCTCGGCCGCATCGAGAACACCGTCGTCGACTGGGACGTCGACCTCACCGCTGTCGGTGACCAGCCGGAGACTTCGGGAAACACCTTGCACGTGGCGCTCGCGATCCCCGAGGACGAAGCCGAGCGCATCGCCGAGGGCATGGCCGAAGCCTAGGCGCCCGCCACCAAACCGACTTCAAGAACTGAGGAGAGCATCCATGAAGGTCCACGTTGACATGAATCTGTGCCAGAGCCACGGCGAGTGCGTGGTCGTCGCCCCGGACGTGTTCGAGCTTGGGGATGACGATGTGCTGGTGTGGCAGGAGGATGTGCCCGACAGCCGTCGCGCCGATATGGACGAGGCCGTCGACGCTTGCCCAATGCTGGCGATCAGCATCGAAGACTGACCATGCGCCTCGTGATCGTCGGAGCGTCGCTGGCCGGTCTGCGCGCAGCACAGGCCGCGCGGCGCGAGGGTTTTGAGGGCAGCATCGTCGTAATCGGCGACGAGCCGCACCTGCCCTATAACCGCCCGCCGCTGTCGAAGGAGGTCCTGCACGGCAAGCAGACCCTCGACCAGATGCTGTTCCCGCTCGGCGAGCTGGACGTCGAGTGGCGCCTTGGCACGCCTGCGGTGAAGCTCGACCGTGACGCACACGAGGTGATCCTGGAGGACGACAGCAGGATCGGCTATGACCGACTGATCATCGCCACCGGCTGCCGCGCACGGCAATGGCGCGGCCCCGGCTGGGACCTCGACGGGGTGCACACGCTGCGCACGCTCGACGACGCTTCGCGACTTCAGTCCGAGATGCTCCCGGGCCGCAAACTGGTGATCATCGGCGCAGGCTTCATCGGCTGCGAGACCGCGGCCAGCGCACGCGGCCTTGGCGTCGACGTGACGCTCGTTGACATCGCTCCCCATCCGATGCTCCCGCTCGGTCCGGAGCTCGGGCAGCGCTGGCTGCGGATGCATCGCGAGAACGGCGTCGCAGTGCTGCTGGGCGTCGGAATCGAGGCGGTCCACGGTGAAGACGGTCACGTCACCGAGGTTGAACTCAGCGACGGCACCAAGCTCGAAGCGGACGCGGTGTTGATCGGGCTCGGGTCCCAGCTGAACACAGAGTGGCTTGAGGGTTCAGGCTTGGAGATGAACCCGGCCGTGGTCACCGACGAGACGCTCACCACCAGCGTTGACCCTGACATTCTGGCCGCGGGCGACATCGTCGCGTGCCCGGTGCCGCTGGCCGGCGATGACCCGCTCCGCATCGAACACTGGACAACTGCCGCCGAGCATGGACAGCTGGCAGGTCGCAACGCCGTGCTGGAACCGTCCGAGCGCAAACGGCACGAGGCGACACCCTACTTCTGGTCTGACCAGTATGGGATCAAGATCCAGTCGGTCGGGCTGCCTGCCAAGGGCGAGTACACGGAGCTGATCGAGCAATCCGACGATGGCGAGCGGCTGGTTGCCGCGCGGATCGCCGACGGCCGCGTGGTCGGCGTGGTCGCGATCAATGCCGCCAAGCGGCTGATGTGGTACCGCAAGCTGCTGACCAGCGCCCCGGAACTTGACGAGCTCAAGGCGATGCTCGCTGACGAGTCTTCGGCGTTCCCGCCACCGCCCGCTGGAGCGACACTATGAGCGCTCCGGCCCTGATCCTGCAGCACGGCGCCACCGGTCCGCCCGCGCTGCTGGGTGAATGGTGCCAGCAGCGCGGCATCGAGTTCGAGGTCCACGACAGCTCCACTGGTGCGCCTTGGCCGGAGCTCGGGCAGCGCCCGTTCGTTGCCTGTCTGGGTGCCAAGCACAGTCCCCTGGACAAGCATGTGCCGGCGGTTGTCAGCACGCTGCAGATGGTCGGTGAGGCTGTCGACAACGATGTTCCGGTGCTCGGCCTCTGCTACGGCGGACAGGTGCTCTCAGCGGTGCTCGGCGGTGAGATCGAGCATTCCCCCGAGCCGCAGCACGGCTGGTATGAACTCGATACCAGCGACCCTGAGTTGGTGCCCGCCGGGCCGTGGCTGGAGTGGCATTACGACCGTTTCAGCCTGCCCCCTGGCGCCACGCTGGTGGCCAGCACCGACACCACCGTGCAGGCCTTCACCCACGGCCCACATCTGGGAACGCAGTTTCACCCGGAGAGCACGGTCGACGTCGTCATGCACTGGGCGCGCGCCGACGGCTCGCGTCTCACCGCGGCCGGCGTCGAGGACCCCGAACAGCGCCTCGAACGCGATTCCGAAGCGCTGACCGCCGCCCGTGAGGCGGCATTTCAACTGTTTGATGCGTTCTGGGAGCGGGCGCAGAGCATTGCTCCGTCCGCGCGGACGGAACCCAACGGAGAGGAGCCAGTCGTGACCACGACCGTCGAACCGCAGGCGTCGGAGATCGTCGCCCGGATACAACAGGAGCATCCTTCTATCAGCTCGGTACGGGTGCTTTACCCGGACCTGCACGGCTACGCACGCGGCAAGGACGTGCCGATTCAGCAGTTGCACAACGTGCTCGATTCGGGACTCTGCTTCTGCCACGCGATCATGGGCACCGACCTGCGCCACACACCTGTTGTCGGCGGCGACGAGGGCTACCCCGACATGGCGGTCCACGCTGACCTCTCGACGCTGATCATGCTGCCCTGGGAGCCGGGCGTCGCGCAATGCCTCGCGAACCTCGAGGGCGTCGGCGGGGCTGAGATCTGCGACCCACGCGGGACCCTGCAGCGGATCGTCGAGGACGTGCGCGGGCTCGGGTTCGAGCCCGTGGTCGGACCCGAACTCGAGTTTTTCCTCGTGACCCGCAACGAGGACGGCTCGATCAAGCGCCATGTTGACAACCTCAGCATGGTCTACACCGTCGGCCCGCAGGCCGACCCGGGCGCCCTCACTCGGCGCATGACCGAACAGCTCGCGGAGATCGGGCTCGGCGTGTTCGCGGTCAACCACGAGTTCATGAACTCGCAGTACGAGATCAACCTGCGCCACTCGGGCGCTGTGGACGCGGCCGATCGCGCCTTCCGGCTGAAGGCCGCGGTGAAGGACATCGCCGCCCAGAACGGGCTGTTGGCCACCTTCATGGGCAAACCGTTCAACGACCAGGGCGGCTCCGGCTTCCACATCCACGTGTCACTCGAGCGCGACGGCGCGAACGCGTTCTCGGACCCCGAGGGCGACAACGCAGTGAGCACCGAGATGATGCAGTTCAACGCCGGGCTGATCGAGCACGCCTCGGCGCTGGCCGCGATCCTCAACCCGACGATCAACGCCTTCAGCCGCATTCAACCCGACTCGCTGGCACCGACCCACGCCAACTGGGGCTGGGACAACCGCGCGACGATGGTGAGAATCCCGCCGGAGCGTGGCCGCGCAACCCGGATCGAGCTGCGCTCCGGGGATGGCAGCGCCAACGCCTATCTGGCGCTCGCCGCGGTGCTCGCCGCCGGCGCCGACGGCCTGCGCCGCAAGCTGACCCCACCGGCGCCGCTCGCGGGCGACGCATACCGGGCCGCAGAGGACGTGATCGGCAAGCCGCTTCCGTCCACACTGGAGCAGTCGCTCGATGCGCTCGACGCCGACACCGTATTGCGGGACGCGCTCGGGGCCGTCACCGTCGACACGTTCCTCGCGATGAAGCGCTTCGAGGTTCAGCGTCACCGTGACTGGGTCTCCGACTGGGAGATCAGCGAGTACGCCTTCCACCTGTAGGCCCGACCGACCTTTTCGACCCACTGGAGCAACAGATGGCAACCACCAACGATTTCATCGACCTGTCCAGCCACGACACGTTCGTCGAGGGCGTGCCCTACGAGGCCTTCGCGGTCCTGCGGCACAACGATCCCGTCCACTGGAACCCGGAGCCGGACGGACAGGGCTTCTGGGCCGTGACTCGCTACGACGACATCCGCGCGGTGCATCGCAACACCGAGAGCTACTCGTCGGAGATCGGCGGTACCTCGCTGGAGGATCTCGAGCCTGAGCAGATCGAGGCGCGCAAGTCGATGATCGACATGGATCCGCCGCGCCACGACGAGCTGCGCGCGCTGGTCAACCGCCGCTTCACCCCACGCGCTGTCGGTGTCTGGGAGGAGGGCGTCCGCACGGTCGTTAAGGACGTGCTCGACGGCGCCCTGGAGCAGGACGAGTTCGACTTCGTCGAGGTGATCTCCTCCGAGATCCCGATGCAGGTGTTCGCGGAGATCCTCGGGGTCCCGCAGGAGGAACGCCGCGAGATCATCGAGATCGGCGACAGGCTGCTGGGCAACGCGGACCCGGAATACGCGGTCGCGCAGGACGACGCCCACCGCAACCTCCCGTTCTCAAGCCCGGCGGCGCTGGACATGTTCGCGTTCGGCCGGCGGATCGCCGATGAACGCCGGCACGCCTCCAGGGATGACGTGATGAGCGACCTGGTGGCGGCGGGACTCACGCAGCAGGAGATGGACACCTACTTCGTGCTGCTGGCCACCGCCGGCAACGAGACCACGCGCCATACGATCACCCACGGACTGGTGGCGCTGAACGACTACCCGGTGCAAAAGCAGAAGCTGCGCGACAACTACGCAGAGCTCGGTAAGAGCGCGACCGAGGAGATGCTGCGCTGGGCTACGCCGGTGCACCACTTCCGCCGCACCGCCCGCCACGACACGGTTCTGAACGACACCGAGATCAAGGCTGGCGACAAGGTGACCACCTGGTTCGTCTCGGGCAACCGCGACGAGACCGTGTTCGATGACCCGCTCGTGTTCGACGTCGCCCGCACCCCGAACAAGCACATGACCTTCGGGCCTGGAGGCATCCACCACTGCCTCGGTGCGCACCTGGCGAAGCTCGAGATCCGGATCACCTTCGAGGACCTGCTCTCACGCGACGTCGAACTCGAGCTGACCGCGCCGCCCGAGCGCCTGCGGTCCAACTTCTTCAACGGGATCAAACGCCTGCCGGTGCGCGTGAAGCGATGATCGAGCTGCATCGCATCCATCACGTCGCGCTGCGCGTCGACGATCTGGACGAGGCCTCGAACCGCTGGGCAACTCAGTTCGGTCTGCAGGTAGTCGCACGCGAGCCCGACCACTATCTGCTGGCCTGCGACGACGAGCCGTACTCGCTGGAGCTGGTCCGCGGTGCGCCGGTCGGCCTCGACCACGTCGCCTACGAGCTTTCAGAGCGCTGCTCGCTGGCCGACGCGCTCGAACACCTGCAAAGTCAGGAGGTCGAGGCGCGCGAGTTCAGCGACGGGATCCTGACCGCCGACGCCGACGGCGTCCCGATCCAGATCCTGCCCTACCACGAGCCCGCATCACGCCTCACCCCGCACACCCGTCCGATGGCGAACCCGATCGTCGGACACCCGCGCAAGCTCGGCCACGTGAACTTCCTCACCGGCCGCATTCAGGATCAGGTCAGGTTCTACACCGAGGCGCTCGGGATGCAGCTCACAGACTGGCTCGGCGACGGCGGCGCGTGGCTGCACATCAACAGCGACCACCACGTGATGGCGCTGGTCGACAAGGGCTACTCGCACTTCCACCACCTCGCCTTTGACCTCGTCGACTTCGGACAGATGCGGGTCGCACTCGACCACCTCGGCCGCTGCGGCCGCTGGCTCGGCTGGGGACCGACCCGTCACGGCGTCGGCGGCAACATCGCCTCGTACGTGCGGATCACCGAGGAGGAGTGCTTCGTCGAGCTCTACTGCGACATGGAGAAGCTCGAGCGCGACCACAAACCGCGCGTCTACCCCGACGACCGCTACTCATCCAACACATGGGGGCCGCTACCGCCGCGCTCGTACTTCCGTTTCGACGAGGCCGCGGTCGAGTCCGAGCGCGAGAGCCTCGAGATGCAGGGGCAGCCGCTGCCGCCGATGCCCGATCCGGGACCGCCAAGCTGGCTGGCCCAGGCCGCTGGCCCCGGTGGGCAGGCCATCCAGGGCCAGCCCACCGGATCACAACCAACAAAGGAGCACGCATGAGTCTGCAGGGCTACACGACCCCACGCACCCCGGCAGGCCGCGCGAGCCTGGTGCCGCCGCCGCCGTGGCACTACGTCGGTGACTTCCTGGTGATCGACTTCCATGCCGACCCCGACGCCGCGGCCTCGCTGCTGCCGCCCGGGCTCGAGCCGTTCGAGCAGGACCGCGGTCGCTGCGCGGTCGTATTCGCCGACTGGCAGTCGTTTTCGGAGGGCGGTGACGAGCTCACCGATCCGGTCCGCAGCCAGTACCGCGAGGCCTACCTGGTCGTGACCGGGGTGCTCGACGGTGAGGTTGTCACAACCTGTCCGTTCATCTGGGTAGATCAGGACTTCGCTATGGCCCGCGGCTGGATCCAGGGCTATCCCAAGAAGCTCGGCCAGGTGTGGATGACACGTACCTTCAACCTCGCCTGCAAGGCTGCCCCCGCGATCGCTCCCGGCAGCGCGTTCGGGGCAACCTGCCACCGCCAGGGACGTGAGCTGATCCGCGGCAAGATCAAACTCGAGCAGCTCAGCGAGAGCGGCTCGATGCACACCGATCCGGCGCTGGTGAACGTGCGCTACTTCCCACGTTTGGCCGCCGGCCACCACGATGATCCGGCGGTGCACGAGCTGGTGCGCGCGCGCAGCCGCGACCGCGGGGTCTCCGACGTCTGGGAGGGCAGCGCCGAACTTGAGATGTTCGCCGCCGCCGGTGAGGAGCACACGCTGCTCACACCGGTTTCGGTCGAGCGCGGCTACCGCTTCACGTTCGCGTACACCGTCGACGACCTCGAGACCGCGAAGGACTATCTGGCATGAGCGAAAACACCGCAACGGTCGCCGGGTACGAGGTCTCTACCGACCACTACATCGGCGGTAAGCGAGTAGCGTCCAGCAGCCGCTTCGACGACATCAGCCCGATCGACGGGTCGGTGATCGCGCAGGTCTCGGCGGCCGACGCCGAGGATGTCGACCTCGCCGTGACCGCCGCTTACAACGCCTTCCCCGAATGGGCGGCGCTGGGCCCGGCCGGCCGCGCCGCGATCCTGCACCGGCTCGCCGACCTGATCGACGCCAACGTCGAGAAACTCGCAGCGGTCGAGTGTGCGGACATGGCGATGCTGCTGGAGTCGCTGCAGCTGCGCGTGATCAAGCGCGGGGCCTTGAACTTCCGCAACTACGCGGATCTCGCGGTCGCCTACGAGGAACGCGACTGGCACTCACGCGGGACCTGGAACCGGGTACAGCGGATGCCGGCCGGTCCGGCCGCGATCATCACGCCCTGGAACGCGCCGTTCATGCTCTCAACCTGGAAGATCGCCCCGGCGCTTGCGGCGGGCTGCCCGATCGTGCTGAAACCGGCCGAGTGGTCTCCGCTGTCGTGCTCGATTCTCGCGGACCTGGCGGATCAGGCAGGGTTCCCGGCGGGTGCCTTCAACGTGATCCAGGGGATCGGCGAGGTCGCCGGAGACGCGCTGGTCAAGCACCCGCTGCTGCGTCGCGTGTCGTTCACCGGCTCCCCCGACACCGCCCGCCAGATCGGCGTCGCCGCGGCCAAGAACCTCACGCCGTTCACCGGTGAGCTCGGCGGCAAGGGGCCGCTGATCGTGTTCGAGGATGCAGATCTCGACGCCGCGGCGGCAAAGGCCGCCGGCCAGTACGACGACGCGGGCCAGGTCTGCCTCGCCGGTACCCGGCTGCTGGTGCAGGAGTCTGTCCGCGACGAGTTCCTCGAGCGCTTCAACGCGAAGGTCGACCGGCACGTGCTTGGCGATCCGCGCGACCCGGCGACGACGATCTCGCCGATGATCCACCCCGATCACATCGCGCGCGTTGCGGGCTTCGTCGAGCGGGCCGCGGAGGCCGGCGACACGATCGTTCGCGGCGGCCGCAGGCTGGACGGCCTGTTCTTCGAGCCGACGCTGATAGAGCCGCTGTCCAACGAGTCAGAGGTGGTCCAGAACGAGGTCTTCGGGCCGGTGCTGACGTTCCAGACGTTCAAGGACGAAGAGGACGCGATCGAGCTTGCCAACTCGACGCGCTACGGGCTCTCGGGGATCGTGTACACGACCTCGATGGGCCGCGCCGACCGCATCGGCCGCGCGGTTCGCGCCGGGGTCGTGTGGGTCAACACATTCCTGGTGCGTGATCTCACCGCTCCGTTCGGGGGCGTTGGGATTTCAGGGATCGGCCGTGAGGGCGGCGATTACGCACTGGATTTCTACTCGGATCTGAAGACGCTTCAGATCCTTGACGGCAGCGTTTCCTAGACGCTCCACCAAAATCAGGAGAGGGACATGAGTGAAGTAAAGGCCCCGGCGGCTCCGGCCGCCGAGGGGCATCTTGGCGAGCGCCAACTGACCACGGTCCACGCGATCGGGCAGTCGCTCGCAATCGGGCCGATGTTCTCGGTCGGAGTGATCAGCGGCCTGATCGCCGCCGCGGCCGGCTTCAGTACACCGCTGTCGGTACTGCTCGGCATGATCGGCGTGGTCTGCCTCGCGTACACGCTGTCGCTGTTCGCGCGGCGGTTCTCGGGTGCTGGCGCGGTGTATGAATACCTGGTCCACGGCGCACGCCCGAGCATCGGAGTGTTCGGTGCCGGGCTCTACGGGATCGGGGTGCTGTTCCTCGGCGGCGGCGGCGTGTTCATCGCCAATGGCTTCCTCACCCAGGCGTTCCTGGCCGACATCCACATCTACGTCGCCTGGTGGATTCCCTCGCTGGTGATCCTCGGGATCACCGCCAGCCTCAACTACATCGGTGTACGGCTGGCGATCGAAGGCGTGCTCGCACTTGCCGCGATCTCGACGATCCCGTTCCTGATCCTGGCGATCACGATCATCGCCAAGGGTGGCCTGCACGGGAACACGCTGTCGGTGTTCACGACCGCGCACAGCTCCGCCAACGGGGTGTTCCACGGAATCCTGTTCGCCGTCACGTTGTTCACAGGGTTCGAGGCGGCCGCATCGATCGGTGAGGAGGCGCGCGAGCCGCACAAGGCGATCCCGCGGGCGCTGGTCGGCTCGGTGTTGATCGCCGGCGCGTTCTTCCTGCTGATCACATACGCGGCCACGATCGGCTTCGGCATGGCCGGCGCCTCGCACGTCTGGCCCGCACTGCCGTCTCCGATGGGCACCCTGGCGCAACACTACGCCGGTCACTGGCTGGCCGTGCTGGTCGATCTGGTGGTGGCACTCGATTCGATCTCGGTCGCGCTGGCGTTCACGGTCACCGGCTCGCGCGTGTTCTTCGCGCTCAGCCGCGATGGGCTGCTCCCGCAGTGGGTCGCCCGCACCTCCAAGCACAACACCCCGTTTGGGGGCACGCTGATCATCATCGGCGCCGGTCTGCTTGCGGTCATCCTCGCCGGTGTCACGACCCTCGGTACCGCGGTCAATCTGCCGAACAACATCGAGGCCTTCTCGATCAGCGCGGCGGTCGGATCGTTCCTGATCGAGGCCGTCTACGCGATGCTCGCGATCGCCGGCTTCTTCCTCGTCTGGCGATCGTTCACGGGCGTCGGGCGGATCGTGCGACTTGTGATCGCGGTGGTCGCGCTGGCGGCTCCGCTGCTGGCCTACTACGGGTCACTGAACCCGTTCCCGACCTACCCCAACAGCCTCGGGATCATCATCACCGCGATCTGCGCGGTGCTCGCCGCGGTGTGGTTCGCGTATCTGAAGGCCAGGCGGCCGCAGCGGGTGGCCAACGCCGCACAGAACGCCGATCAGCATCACGGCGTGCCGCCGCTCGACGAGACCCTCGACAACAAGCCCGCCGGCGGCCTGGCGCTGTAACTGGGCGCGGGGGCCGGCAGCCAACGGCCGGCCCCCGCGTTCAACCCTGCAGCTCCTCGGTCCAGCGCAGAAGCTGGCGGATCTAGAGCTGCTCGGTCCAGCTGACAAGCTGGCGGCAGAGCGCCGGGATCTTGGCCGCGTCGTCGACGTATTGCGACGGGTTGAAGCAGAACCGGTTGTAGCCCTGCTCGCGCTGCTCGATCACATTGGCGAACGCTGCCTGCGGATCGGCCGGCCTGTCAGGGGTATCGAAGGTGGGACGCAGTCCGCCGACGATCTCCAGCGAATCAAACGCCCGACCGGCGGAGGTCATCGCCTCCCGCAGCGGTGCGAGCGCGGCTCGATCCGGCTGACCAAAGGGGTGAAACCCCTGCCCGTACTGGACCAGGCGACGAATGATGAACGGGCTCAGCTGGATCCCGCCGAACCACATCGTGGGACCGCCGGGACGCCAAGGTTTGGGTTCCATGTAGACGTCGGAGAAGGCGTATTCGCGGCCGCTGAAGGACGCCGGCGTCTGGCCCCACAGCGCCTTCCATGCGGCCAGATGCTCATCCAGCCGGCGGCCGCGTGATGACCACGGAACGCCGAGCGCTGCGTACTCCTCCTCGTGCCAGCTGACGGTCGGCTGGACCACGAGCCGGCCCTGGCTCAGCAGATCCAGCGCAGCGAGCTGATGTGCGAGCAGGATCGGGTGGCGCAGCGGCGCAATGATCGCTCCGAGCACGATCCGCAGTTCCGTTGTCGCCGCGGCGATCGCACTGCCGAGCACGATCGAGTCCGGCCACGGCGTTTCTGGCGCCTGGTTTCCGGGGGCGGCGTACTCACGCGGGTTGTAGGGACGCCCGAGCGCTCCCGCGGAAGGTCCGAGCACGAGGTGCTCGGACAACATCACAGCATCGACACCGGCTGCTTCAGCCTCCTGCGTGAGTCTCACCAGCTGGCGCAGATCACGCGGGTCGCAGATCGTCCAGTTCTCGGTTAGGACCATCACCAGGCGTGGGCTTTGAGTCATCTGATCCCCCTACGGGTTGGTCGTGTGATTTGAGGAAACGCAGCGATCACGGGCCGGAAAACGCGATCGTGCCGGGATCGACGACCACGGTGCCGCCGTCTACCGACAGCACCGCAGCGTTCACGTAGCTGGCCTGGTCTGAGACCAACCAGGCGATCGCGGCCGCCACCTCTTCCGGCGCCGCGGCGCGGCGCGAGGGCACGTGGCGCGTGACGGCCGCGTATCCCTGCTCGACCGACAAACCGCTATCGCGTCCGAACTCGGCCATCTCCTCGTCCGCCATCTCGCTTCGCACCCAACCGGGAGCGACGGCGTTCACGCGCACGCCCTCAGGTCCGTGATCTACGGCCAGGCTCTGAACGAGCATGTTCAGCGCAGCCTTGGAGCAGGCGTAGGCAACGACGCCAGGCGCGGCCCGGAGTGACGCCACGGAGCTCACGGCGACGATCACGCCGCCGCTGCGGCGTAGGTGTTCCAAGGCAGCGCGGGCCTGGAGAAACGGACCGGTGAGGTTGATCCGGAGCGCGTCGTTCCAGGCGTCGAGACTCAGGTCCTCGGCTCGCCCGGGAGTCATCACGCCGGCGTTGGCCACCAACGCGTCGATTCGGCCAAAGCGCTCGATTGTGCGCTCGACGGCCAACGCCGCTCCCTGCTCGGTCGCCGCGTCGCCGACCACCGCGACCGCGTCGAGTTCAGCGGCGATCGCTTGCAGCGGCCCCGGGCGACGCCCGCAAAGCGTCAGGCTCCATCCCTCGGACGCGAGCCGGCGTGCGGTCGCTGCCCCGATCCCGGAAGCGGCGCCGGTGACGATCGCGACCCGCGGTCCGGCCGAATCGCCGTCAGTTGTAGTTCTCTCCATGAACCGATGTTGTCGCGCTGCGTGTGCGCCAGCAACAGCGATTCACGCACAGTCGTTCTGGTTCGGCGATAAACGGCGGCGTGACTCAGCGTGCTAGGGGCGGATCAGGCGATCGTCGGGGATCACGGCCGTGCCGATGATCTCGATCAGCGCTTCGGGCTGCCACAGCGCCGTGGTGCCGATTCCTGCCATTGCCGGGTAGACGGGTCCGGCCATCTCGCGCCACAGCCGTCCGATCTCGCGGCCGTGGGCCTGGTAGTCCGGGATGTCGGTCAGGTAGATCGTGATCGTGACCAGGTCCGCAGGGATGCCGCCGGCCGCGGCCAGCGTCGTGAGCACGTTGCTGAACGCCTGGCGGAACTGCTCGACGATACCCCCGGGGACGATCTGCATGTTCTTGTCGAGCGCAGTCTGGCCGCCGAGATAGAGCGTATTCCCGCTCAGCGTCCCGTGCGAGAAGCCACTCGGGGCCGGCAGCGAATCGGGGTTGACGGTCACCGGCGTGAGATTGTCTTGCATCGCGTCTCCAGGCCTCGTTGAGTGCGGTAAGTGCTCCTGTGCGCACGATACCAAGTATCGACAAAGGTTGCACGTTCGTCAGTTCTATGCGTATACTTCTCTCATGCGTTACGCGACCTTCAAGACCGGCTCAGGCACCACCGCAGCGCGCAAGACCGAGGACGGATGGCGTCAGCTGAACTTCGCCTCAGTCAGCGATCTGCTCGCGCACACACCGAGCGACAAACTGGCGCACCTCCAGCTCGGCGAGCCGATCCCGGCCGCAGCAGAGCCGACGCTGCTGCTGCCAACACCGCGCAAAATCATGGCCGCCGGACTCAACTATTCCGACCACATCCTTGAGACCGGCCGCGACCTGCCCTCGCACCCGACGCTGTTCGCGAAGTTCGCGGACACGCTGACCGGCCCCTACGACACGATCACGCTGCCGTCCGGACTCAGCATCGACTGGGAGGCCGAACTCGCGGTCGTGGTCGGCGCCACGCTGCGAGGCGCGAGCCGCCAGCAGGCACTGGCTGGAATCGCCGGATACACGATCGCCAACGACATCTCGATGCGCGACTGGCAGTACCGCACGCTGCAGTGGCTGCAGGGCAAAGCCTGGGATGCCACCACGCCGGTCGGCCCTGAGCTCGTCACCCCCGACGAGTTCGACCCAGTGGCGGGCGCCGACATCAGCTGCCGCGTGAACGGTGAGCAGATGCAGAGCGACAACACGCGCACGTTGGTGTTCGACAGCGCCGAGCTGGTCGCATACGCATCGACGTTCACGACGCTGCGCCCCGGCGACCTGATCTTGACCGGCACGCCCGGCGGGATCGGCGGCGCCCGCGACCCCAAGATCTTCCTGCAGGACGCTGACGTGGTCGAGACCGAGATCCAGGGACTCGGGCAACTGCGCAACCAGATCCGAATCCGCGGTTGAGCTCCCAGGCGCAGATCGCGCGAGCGCGAACCACCGCGGGCCTCGCGCACAGCACACCAACCCACTGACAGAGACGGAGCCATGGAACCTGACTTCAGCAAATACGTGCTCGAGGGCGACGGCGGCCAGTACGCCGGACCTGACGGACAGGTGGTCCCGGTGGTCACCCGCGCCGGAGACGAGGCCGGCAACACCGGCCAGTCCGCCGGCGCGACGCGGGTCTCAGGCGTTTCGATTCAGCACACGCCGGCTACCAAGCTGTGGTTCGGACAGGTCAGCAACGAGCCCGGATATCGGTCGGTTCCGCATCACCACGGAGAGGCCGAGACCGGCGGGTTCGTGTTCAAGGGCGTCGGCCGGATCTACTTCGGCGAGAACTACGCGCAGTACATCGATATGCATGAGGGTGACTGGGTATTCGTCCCGCCGTTCATGCCACACGTCGAGTGCAACGTCTCGCGCACCGATCCGCTGGTGTGGATGACCTGCCGCACGCCGGAGAACATCGTTGTGAACCTTCCCCAGGTGGCCGATGAGGACCTCCGCGACTGGGTCGACCGCCCCTAGCCCAACGACTCGAGAACGGATCAAGCAAAGCTCATGACTGACGTCCGCGCCGACACCTCGGCGATCTTCACCGACGCGATCACGCTCACAGCCACGGAGGCGCAAACGGCCGATTACGCGTTCACCGCAGTCACCCAACCATGTCCCTGGCCGAAGGCCTACGGCGGTGATCTGGTCGCGCAGGCCGCGGTCGCGGCGATGCTGACCGTGACCGACGGCAAGACGCTGAACTCGATGCACTCGTACTTCATGCGTCCGGCCGAGATCGGCGCCGAAGTCCGCTACGAGGTCGAGCTGCTGCGCGACGGACGCGGCTATTCGACCCGTGAGGTCCGCGGTTACCAGAACGGCAAGATCATCTACTGCTGCATGGCGAGCTTCGCCGCTGGCGAGCCCGGTGGTTCCTATTCCTCCCCGCTCCCGGCCGGACTGCCGACCCCGGACCAGCTGCCAAGCTCCGCCACCTATCTGGCCGAGCGCGAGGGCGGGACCATGACGGCCGCGTCAAGGTCCTACTGGCAGCACGGGCGCAGCTTTGACATGCGCCACGTTCCAGGCCCGGTTTATCTGACCGTCGACGGCGGCCGCGCACCCCATCAGGCGCTCTGGATCCGGCCGTTTGACGAGCTCCGGAACGTCGCGGGCCTCACCACCAAGCAGCGCGACACCGCGGCGCTGACCTACGTCTGCGACTACGCGATCCTCGAGAGCCTGCTGCGCCACCTGGGCCTCGCCTGGGCGCAGCCAGGGCTGGTGACCGCAAGTCTCGACCACGCGATGTGGCTACACCGTCCGGTGCGGGTCGATGGCTGGCTCCTGTATGCACAGGAGGCGATCTCGGCCGAGGCTGGACGCGGGCTTGCGAGCGGCCGCTTTTTCACTCCCCAAGGGGAGCACCTGGCGACGGTCGCACAGGAAGGAATGCTCAGGTACACCCCGCCGGCTACCGCTGACATAGCGGCCGCTAACGGATTCTCAAGGGCACAGGAGAGAGATCAATGAAGCTCAACGAAAGCGGACACGCGGACTCTTTTGCCCGCGATCACCTGCCACCAGCAGAGCAGTGGCCGACACTCGAGTTCACGACCCCGGAGCTGCAATACCCGCAGCGCCTGAACGCCGCGGCCGAGCTGATCGACCGCGCGGTGGAGTGCTACGGTCCTGACCGCACGGCGTTGATCACGCCCGACGGCGAGCGCTGGTCCTACGGGCTGCTGTTGCAGCGCAGCAACCAGATCGCGCAGGTTCTGACCGAGGACCTGGGGCTGCAGACCGGCAACCGCGTGCTGCTGCGCGCCCCGAACGCGCCCTGGACCGTGGCGGCCTGGCTCGGGATCCTCAAGGCCGGAGCGATCGCGGTCACGACCTTCGCGGCTCTGAGGGCGCGCGAGCTCGAACCGGTAGTCGCCAAGACACAAACGCGGCTCGCGCTGGTGGACCACCGTTTCACCGCCGAGGTGAGCGAGATCGAGGGCCTGCAGGTGCTCGCTTTCGGCTCCGAGCGCAGACGATGACCTCACGCGTCGGTGCGCCGCCAAATCCGGCGAGTTCGAAGCGGCGCCGACGGCCGCCGACGACGTCGCGCTGTTCTGCCCCACCTCGGGCACCACCGGCGTGCCGAAGATCACCACGCACTTTCATCGCGACATCATCACGATCGACACCACCTTCAACGGGCATGTCCTGCAGCTCACAGAAGACGACATCTGTTCCTGCACGGCGCCGTTCGCGTTCACCTTCGGACTCGGAATGCTGGTCGTGTTCCCGCTGCGATCAGGTGCCGCCTCGCTGCTCACCGACGCGGTCACAGCGCCGCAGCTCGCAGACCTGATCGCCGAACACGGCGTCACCGTGCTGGCGACCGCCCCCACCGCCTACAAGCAGATCATCAACGCCGGCAAGCTGGACCAGCTCAAGGGCTTGCGCGCTGCGGTCAGCGCCGGCGAGCACATGCCGGTCCAGACCTGGGAGCAGATCGAGCAGCAGCTCGGGCTGCGAGTGATCGACGGGATCGGCGGCACCGAGGTGCTGCACATCTACATCTCCGCCACCCCCGAGGAGATGCGTCCCGGCGCCACCGGCCGCCCGCTGCCCGGCTTCCGCGCCACGATCCTCGACTTCGACGGCAACGAGCTGGCGAACGGTGAGGAAGGCCGGCTCGCGGTGATCGGACCGGTCGGTTGCCGCTACCTCGACGACGAGCGCCAGCGCAACTTCGTGTCAAACGGCTGGAACATCACCGGCGACACCTTCATGCGCGACGCGGACGGGTACTTCTGGTACCGCTCGCGCACCGACAACATGATCGTCTCGTCCGGCTACAACATCTCCGGCCCGGAGGTCGAGGCGGTGCTCGACACGCACCCCGACGTGTACGAATCGGCTGTCGTGGCAAGGCCGGACGAGCACCGCGGCTCCGTCGTCTGCGCATTCATCGTGCTGAACGAGGGGGTCAGCGGCGACGCAGTCAAGGTGAAGCAGTTACAGGACTTCGTCAAGCAGCAGATCGCCCCCTACAAGTACCCGCGGGACGTACGCTTCATCGACTCGCTGCCGCGCAACACCAGCGGTAAGCTGCAGCATTTCCAGCTGCGAAAGCTGCTCGCTGAAGACCCGCAGGGGGCGAGATCATGAAGGTCGCGATCACCGGCGGCGGCCCCGGCGGCCTGTACCTCGCGGCGCTGCTCAAAGGGCTGAACCCGGCACACGAAATCACGGTCTGGGAGCGCAACGCGCCCGACGACACGTTCGGGTTCGGGGTCGTGTTCTCAGACGAGACGCTGGGCGCGATCGAGAGTGCCGACACGGTCATCTACTCGCAGATGGAGAGCCAGTTCGCGCGCTGGACCGATATCGACATCCAGTTCAACGACCACCATGAGACCGTCGGCGGCCAGGGGTTTGCGGCGATGAGCCGCAAGCAGCTGCTGCACATCCTGCAACAGCGTGTCGAGCAACTCGGCGTCAGTGTCCATTACCGCTCGCTTGCGCCCGATCCCGACCAGCTGAAGGCCGACTACGACCTGGTTGTGGCTGCCGACGGCTTGAATTCGAGCGTCCGCACGCGCTACGCCGATGTGTTCGAGCCCGTGCTCGACCCTCGTCACAACAAGTACATCTGGTTTGGCACCGACCTCGTGTTCGAGGCCTTCCAGTTCATCGTCAAGGAGACCGAGTGGGGCGTGATGCAAATTCACGGCTACCCCTACTCCGACCGCGGCTCGACCTTCATCGTCGAGATGCACGAGGACGTCTGGCGTGCCGCCGGCTTCGACCAGACCGAGCACGAGAACTTCCCGCCCGGCGTGTCCGACGAGTACGCGGTGCAGCGCGTCGCCGAGATCTTCGCCGACGAGCTCGATGGGCACGCGATCCTCACCAACAACTCCAAGTGGCTGAACTTCAACACCGTCCGCTGCCAGCGTTGGCACGACGAGAACGTGGTGCTGATCGGCGACGCCGCGCACACCGCGCACTTCTCGATCGGTTCCGGCACCAAGCTCGCGATGGAGGACGCACTCGCGCTCGCCGCCTGCCTGCATGAGCAGCCGACCGTTGAGCACGCGCTGCGCGCCTACCAGGACGAGCGCAAGCCGGTGGTCGAGTCGACCCAGCGGGCGGCGCAGGCGTCGCTGGAATGGTTCGAGAACATCGGCATGTACGCAGATCAGGAGCCGTCGGCGTTCGTCTTCAACCTGCTCACTCGCTCGCGACGGATCACGTTCGAGAACCTGCGCGAACGTGACCCCGAATTCGCCGGGCGGATCGAGGCGCAGTTCGGGGCGTCCCAGTCCGGCGGAGGGCCAGGTAGCCCACCGCCGGAAGACAGCGTCCGTACCCCGGCCATGTTCCATCCGATCCGTATCGGCGAGCTGACCGTTCGAAACCGTGTGGTCGTGTCGTCGATGGACATGTACTCCGCCGTCGACGGGCTGCCGAACGAATTCCACCTGGTGCACCTCGGCTCCAAGGCGCTGGGCGGCGCCGGGCTGGTGATGACCGAGATGACCTGTGTCTCCCCGGAGGGGCGAATCACCCCCGGCTGTCCCGGTATCTGGACCGACGAGCAGCGCGACGCCTGGGCACGGGTGGCGGAGTTTGTGCACGCCCGCTCGGGCGCGAAGATCGGGATGCAGATCGGACACTCCGGCCGCAAGGGCTCGACCAAGCTGATGTGGGAGGGGATGGACGAGCCGCTGGATGAGGGCAACTGGGAGCCGGTCGGGCCCTCGGCCCTTGCCTATGGGGCGGATTGCCACGTACCGCGGGAGATGACCGTGGCCGACATGGACGCGGTGGTCGCCGAGTTCGAGGCGGCGGCGCGGCGCGCGGTCGCTGCCGGATTCGACCTGATCGAGGTCCATGCCGCGCACGGCTATCTGCTCTCGTCGTTCCTCTCGCCGGTCGCCAATAAGCGCACCGATGAGTTCGGTGGCTCGCTTGAAAATCGTCTGCGTTTCCCGCTGCGCGTGTTCGACGCGGTGCGTGACACGGTCGCCGGGGCGGTCCCCGTGACGGTGCGGATCTCGGCCGTCGACTGGATGCCCGACGGGAACACGATTGAGGACGCGGTGGCTATCGCCGGGGCGTTCATCGAGCATGGCGCGGCGGCGATCGACGTCTCGTCGGGCCAGGTCGACAAGGATGAGACGCCCGCGTTCGGGCGCTCCTACCAGACGCCGTTCGCGGACCAGATCCGCCACGAGGTGGCGGCCGCAGCAGGGGTTCCGGTGATCGCGGTCGGCGCGATCTCATCGTTCGACGATGTCAACTCGATCCTGCTTGCCGGCCGCGCAGACATGTGTGCGCTCGCGCGTACGCACCTCTACGACCCACAGTGGACGCTGCACGCCGCGGCCGAGCAGGACTACCGCGGAGCGGGTGCGACCTGGCCCGTGCAGTGGCAGGCCGGAAGGCGCAGGCCGCCGTCCGCGCGCACCGACAAGATCCCGCCGCGGCTGTCCCTGCTGCGCGAGGAGCAGCCCGAGCAGCATCACCTGCGCTGGCAGCCCGCGACCGTCGCCGGCAGCCGCTAGACCGCGGGCCAGCCTGCTCAACTCAGATCGATGTCCGCGCTTCCCGCAACCACCAACAACGCGGCGGCGACGCGCTCGCGCACGCTGCTGGTCACGTTCCTCGGCGCCGTGGTCCGGCGGATGGGTGATTGGATGCCGATCGGTGCGACGGTCGAGCTGATGACCGAGGCGGGGCTCGACTCGCCCAGTGTCCGCACCGCGGTATCGCGCCTGAAGAAACGCGGCTGGCTGATTCCCGAGACCCGTTCCGGCGTCCGCGGCTACGTCCTCTCCGAGCTCGCGACCGAGGCGCTGGCGGCGGGTGACCTCGTGATCTGGCATGCGCGCCAGCCGGCGCTGCTCGAGGACGGCTGGTGCATCGTGAACTTCTCGATCCCGGAGTCCGAGCGCCGCCGCCGCCAGCAGTTGCGGGCGCATCTGACCTCACTCGGGTTCGGCAACATCGGTACTGCGCTGTGGATCGCTCCGGCGCGCATGCGCGCGGCCGCGGAGCAGGCGATCGCCGAGCTTGAACTCGCGGACACGGCGGCCGTGTTTGTTGGGGACCACGTCGCCGGGCGCGACCTGCGCACGCTGATCTACGAGAGCTGGGACCTCGACACGATCAATGCCCGCTACCGACAGTTCATCGCGCAATACACACCGCTGTCGGGCGCGGCCGGCGAGCGTCTCGACGAGCACGATGCCTTCGTCACCTACCTGACGCTCGTCGATCAGTGGCGCAAGCTCCCGTTCCGCGACCCGGGGCTCCCCCGCGAGCTGCTGGACGAGCACTGGAGCGGGCCCGCAGCCACCGATCTGTTCGAGCGGTGTGTAGCCGCGCTGCAGGGCCGGGCACTCAGCTACGCGACTGCACGCTGGAGCGGCGTATGACCCGGCGTCGCGATCCGGGCGATACACGACACCTCACCCTGGGTTCCCTGTAGAATGTCGCCAGGGACTTGACACCCGAGCTTCAAGCAAGCATCACCAGTAACGTCGCCCGTTGACGAGTCGCGGAGACAGAGGAGCGGACAATGGCCGAGCGGTCTTTTGCAACCGAAGTTGAACAGCTGCGCAGCGGTGCAGGAACCACGCTGCGCGTGGAGGGCATCCTGGCTGTCACCAAGGCTTTGCTGCAGTCCGGAGTCGCATACGTTGGCGGCTATCAGGGAGCCCCGATCTCGCATCTGATGGACGTACTGACCGAGGCGCGGCCGATCCTCGATGAACTCGGAGTGCGCTTTGAAAACAGCGCATCCGAGGCCACCGCGGCGGCGATGCTGGCTGCATCGGTGCACTACCCGCTGCGCGGGGCTGTGACGTTCAAGTCGACCGTCGGGCTCAACGTCGCCTCGGACGCATTGGCGAACCTGGCCAGCGGCGGCGTCACCGGTGGCGCGCTGGTGATCCTCGGCGAGGACTATGGCGAGGGCTCGAGCATCATGCAGGAGCGCGCCCACGCGTTCGCGATGAAGTCACAGATGTGGCTGCTGGACCCGCGACCGAACGTAGCCGCGATCGTCGACGCGGTCGAGACCGGCTTTGCACTCTCGGAGGCGAGCAACACTCCCGTGATGCTCGACCTGAGACTGCGTTCGTGCCATCTGCACGGTTCGTTCGTCGCCAAGGACAATCAGCGCCCGCCGAGCACGGTCGCCGACGCGCTGGCCAACCCCCGGCGCGACGTGAACCGCGTGGTATTGCCGCCGGCGAGCTTCCTACACGAACAGGAGAAGGTCAACAAACGCTGGCCGGCCGCCGTCGATTTCATCCGCGAGCACAAGCTCAACGAGGTGCTGAACAACGACGCAGCCGACGTCGGGATCATCACCCAGGGTGGCCTCTACAACACGGTCAATCGCGGGCTCGAGCTGCTTGGCTGCTCCGACGCATTTGGCAACACCAAGATCCCGACATACGTCATGAACGTGACCTATCCGGTCGTGGACTAGCGAGATCCTGGAGTTCTGCAAGGACAAACGCGCGGTGCTGCTCGTCGAAGAGGGGCAGCCCGACTACATTGAGCAAAACTTGAACGCCATCCTGCGCCGCGCCGCGGTCGACACGGCGCTGCACGGCAAGGACATGCTCCCTGTCGCCGGCGAGTACACATCAACCGCCGTGACCCACGGGATCGCCCAGTTTCTCGGTCGCTGGCTGCCGGAGTCGATCGAGCACGAGCCGTCGCTACTGCGTCCAGCCTCGGACCCGGCCAGCCCGTTCGCCTCACGCGTCGCAGCGGAGGTCGTCAAGCCGCGCGCCCCCGGGCTCTGCACCGGCTGCCCGGAACGCCCGATCTTCAGCGGCATGAAGCTGGCTGAGCGCGAAACCGGGAAACATCACGTGAGCGCCGACATCGGATGCCATCTGTTCGCGATCAACGCGCCGTTTGACCTGGGCGCGACGACGATGGGCTACGGACTGGGTTCCGCGGGAGCTGCGGCGCTCAGCGCCCCCGAATCCGATAGTCCCGCGATCGCGATCATGGGCGACGGCGGGTTCTGGCATAACGGCCTCACAAGCGGCGTCGGCAACGCCGTGTTCAACGAATCCGATCAGGTACTCGTAGTGGTCGACAACGCCTACGCAGCCGCCACCGGCGGCCAGGACCTGCTCTCGTCCAAAGCCAAGATCAAGTGACCGCTCCACGCAACACCCGATTGAACGCGCGGCCCGCGGCGTAGGCGTCAAGTGGGCGCGCACGATCAAGAAGACCTACGACGTGATGGACGTACGCAAGTCCTTTATCGATGCGCTGAGTAGTGATGAACCAGGCCCGAAGGTCTTGGTGATGCAGAGCGAGTGTCAGCTCAACCGCCAACGACGAGTCAAGCCCGAGATGCGCAAGGCCCTGAAGGCGGGAAAGCGTGTCGTGCGTGAGCGCTTCGGCGTCGACCCCGAAACCTGCACAGGTGACCACGCCTGTATTCGCATCTCCGGCTGCCCATCGCTGACCATCGGACCGAACCCGGACCCGATGCGCACCGACCCCGTCGCCACCGTGCTCGACAGCTGCGTCGGTTGCGGCGTCTGCGGATCCAACGCGCACGCGGCGGTCCTGTGCCCATCTTTCTACCGCTCCGACGTGATCCACAACCCGACCCAGAAAGACCAGCTGCTCGGGCGCGTCCGAAAGTGGTGGATGGACAAGGCTTCGGCCGGACTGGAAGCACGCGCGAGCAAGTTCGAGGCACCAAATGTCTAGCTGGTCAAAGAAACAACGTCCGATCACGGTCGCGATCCTCGCGCTTGGCGGCGAGGGCGGCGGCGTCCTCAACGACTGGATCGTCGCGACCGCGGAGTCCGCCGGCTACTACGCTCAGAACACATCAGTTGCCGGGGTAGCGCAGCGCACCGGCGCGACCGTGTACTACGCCGAGCTGTTCCCGCCCGCGCAGCAACTTGGCGATGATGGCCCCGACGCGGCCGCCTCCGTACGGAACGAGCCGGTAATGAGCATCTTCCCCGCCCCCGGCGAGGTCGATGTCGTCATCACCTCCGAGCTGATGGAATGTGGGCGCGCGATCCAGCGCGGGTTCTCGACACCAGACCGCACCACGCTTATCACCTCTACCAGCCGCAGCTACGCGATCGACGAGAAGATGGCGCTGGGCGACGGACGCGTCGACGACGGCGAGCTACTCGCCGCCGCGCGCAAGTCTTCGGCGCACCTCGTCGCCACCGACTTCGCGCAGCTTGCCGACAGACGCCAACTCAGTGATCAGCGCGTCGCTGTTCGGCGGGCTTGCAGGCTCCGGAGCGCTGCCGTTCAGCCGCGCGCAGTTCGAGGATTCGGTGCGCGCCTTCGGCAAGGCCATGGAGCCGTCGCTGGCCGCGTTCGCGGCCGGATACGAGGCCGCCGTGGCTGCGATTGAGGCTGAGAGGAGCGGCGCTCCAGCAGCGCTGCCGATCACCACCTGGGCAGGCAGCTCGCACTCCGTAGAGGCCGCCAAAGAACAGGAGGAGACGCGCCGCACACGCGCGGCCGTGAGTGATCCGACCGCGCTGGTAGGACCGGCGCTGGCACCACTTGCGCGGCGCGCGGCAGCACTGCCCGAGCCGGCCCTATCGATGGCACTGCACGGCCTGGTGAGATGTGCTGTCTACCAGGATCTCGCCTATGCAGAGCTATACCTGGCCCACGTGGAGCGCCTGGCAGCGAGCGATCGCGACCGCGGTGGCGATGCGCGGCTGACGCTCGAAGCGGCGCGCCACATCGCGCTGTGGATGTGTTATCAGGACACGATTCAGGTCGCGATGCAGAAGTCGCGTCGCGCGCGCATGGAGCGCGTGCGTAAGGAAGCCAAGGTCAAGTCCGATCAGCTGTTTGAGGTACGGGAGTTCCTGCACCCGCAGGTCGAGGAGATCACTGACACCCTCCCCCGCGCGCTCGGCGAAGCGCTGCTGAAGTCGCCGACTTTCAATCGTGTTGTCGGAGCGGTCACGAACAAGGGCATGATCCTCAACACCACCTCGGTGCTCGGCTATTCGCTGATCAGCACCATGGCGCGAGTGCGTCCACTGCGGCGCCGCTCGCTACGGTTCGTCAAGGAACAGCAGGCGATCGAACGATGGCTTGCGCAGGCGCTTGCTGTGGCCCCCGACGACAGCGATCTCGCACGCGAGATCATCGAGTGTCAGGGAGTGCTGAAGGGGTACGGCAGCACGCACGCGCACGGCAGCGAAAGCTTCGCCAAGTTGATGCGTGCTGCGAATGGCTTGGCTGGCAGCGCCGAGCCCGCCGATCGTCTTGCGAGCCTGCGCGAAGCGGCGCTCGCCGATGAGGACGGCGTCCAGCTGGACGCGCTACTTGCCGAACTCGGCTCGCAGCCGACGGCTGTGTGAGCGCCCCGTCATCCCGCTGACCGCGCCGCCCGCATAGCGGCGCGCGGCGCGGGCTTTTGGTTGGAGCGGGCGACCCGCGCCGCAGCCGTTAGCGGCCGACGAACGCGAGTACGCGGGATGGGCTGCCGGTGCCATCTACGAGCTTCAGCGGAGCCACCAGCAGCAGCGCGCCGGTCACCGGCAGTGCGTCAAGGTTGGCCAGCTGCGTAAGTCCGTAGCGACCGGAGCCCAGCAGGAAGTTGTGCAGCGGGAACGCGGGGTCCATCCCGCCGGCAGCACCCGCGTCGATGCCGACCGTCTCCACGCCGAAGCCGACAACGTTGGGGTGCTCGGCAAGCCAGCGCGACGCCCCGACGTCAGGGCCTGGCGTCGTTGGCCCCTGCGGGCCGGCGTTGAGGAATGCAGCTTCGTCCTGCGCACGGGCGCCCCAGCCGGTTCGAAACAGCACCCACGAACCCGGCGCGATCGTGCCGTGCTCACGCTCATGCGCTTCAAGGTCATCGACCGTCAGCAGGTAGCCCGGATCGTCCGCAACCGCGGACGTACGATCGATCACCGTTGCCGTCCCGACCAAGCGTGCGGGCGGGACCGAAGCGACGTCCTGGCCGTCACGCCCGGTGACCCAATGGATCGGAGCATCGAAGTGGGTACCCGTGTGCTCCCCGATCTCGAGCACGTCCCATGCCCACGCGGAGCCATCGTCGTCATAGCGGCTGAGCCTGCGTCGGGAGAGGTGCGGCGTGTTGGCGAACGGCTCCGGCAGCACCAAAACCGGCGTCGTTTCCGAAAGCGGCTGCGTGAGGTCGACCACCTCTACGCTCCCGTCCACGAGCGACGTGGCGAGCTCAATCACACTGGCGCTAGACATCCTGCAGGCCTCCTGTTGATCAACGGTGTCCGCATTCTACATACGACCAGGTTGCTATGTCGACCATTGTTGGGGACCGACCATTTCCCAGAAATAAGTGCGCGCCGGAGCCTCAAGCTCTGCGTAGACGGCACGAAAACACTCGACGACTTGCTCGCGTACTGCAGCGAGCGAGTCGACCGCTACCGGCAGTTCCGGATCGAGTGCCGGAAATCCGCGGAAGCGGTGGAGCATCAGCGTGCGCCAGTAGAAAGCGTCTCTGCTGCTGAGGCTGCGTCTTTTTGCTTCCTAGCGCAGCTTCCCTTAGTCATCCAGAAAGTCGCTGTAGCTGTCCTCTAGATCGTCTAGCCTCCACTCCTGCTACTCCTACACCATCCGTGACGTGGAGTCCTCTACCTGTCCCTCTACCATCGTCACGTAGTCCACTAGTTCCAGCTGTCTCAGCAGTTTTGGACATCCTCCTCGCGATCGTGAGCGGCGATCCAGGTTGCATCCTGTACAGATCCGTATCCTATATATCGCAGCCTCGCCGCCAGTCTCGCTCGTTGTACCCGCTGCGTGTCTTAGATCACTTGCCACTACACTGTCCAGCGTTCTTCTGTGTCCTTGTCTCTCCCTAAGTCTAAGTTGCTACCGTCGCCGTCCTCCTATAGTGCCTTCGCTCTAGGTGTCAGCGAGTAGAAGGCTCACGGCCATTGCGCGAGCGCTCCAGCAGTTCGTGATGCACGGTCCGCGCGAGTGCAGCTCGTGCGGACGCTGTCTTGTAGCCGAATCCCTCTAGGATCTCTACCATGCCTCCCTATCACACCGTGTCTCCTATATCTCTCTCTTTTGCTCCTATAACAGTCAGTACTAAGTCCTGCAGCTGTAACCCTTCTGTGTCACCGATCTTATCCATTTGCGATCGTCTTTGCTATCCTACCGATGTCGCGCTCTGCCCGATCGCAGTCTCTACCTCGACGCCGCCTATCTGTGGCGGCGTCGCTTCAACCAGATGAAGCTCCGCCGGTCGGCGGAGCTCACCGCTCAGCCGACCGGCGTCAGCTCGTACGCGTAGTTGGTGACCCGCTCTGCGCCGTCTTCCGTGTCGATCACTAGATCCTCTAGCCTCACCCCACCTTAGCCCTGTCTGTAGCAACCCATCTCTAGCTCCAGCACGTCTCCCTCTACCAGTACCTCTTCTTAGTCACCTAGTCTCTTAGCCTCATATACCTCCAATCCAACTCCGTGTCCTAGTCTGTGAAAGAAACCCTCTAGCAGTACCTCTCCCTTCTACGGGTCCGCTGTTTCTGGTAACCATCCCGTTCTTATATCTCTCACTAGATCCCATATATATCTCTTACCTTCTCCCCCTTCCTAACAGCTGCTATCAAGCCTCGAGCGACTCGCTAGCTAGCCAGTGTTAGGTCTCTAGCTCGTCGTTGACTTCGCCTACCACTAATGTGCTCGTCATGTCTGTGTACATTCCTTTCTCCTCGTCTTACTGCCACAGATCTACAGTGATCAGCTCCCCGACCCCTTTTATGCCTGACCCCATGTGTTGACCGACTCATGTCTGATAACCTTGCTCTACTATATACTCTCCCGAAGCGACGCCGTACGCAGCAAACGCATCACTCGCTGCGATCTTCAGCCTTTCGCTGTTCAGCAGCTCACCGTCTAGCGTTACTGTGTCTCCCTCAGACGTAGCTGCTGCCAGCAGCGCAGCGATCTCCTTCACCGCAGCTTCTTCACCTAGCTGAGCCCGTCTTACTCCTTCTATCTGTACAGCTTTCTTAGCCCGCCGCAGCTCGTTGTACCAGTCACCGTCCTTGTTCAGCTCTATCCCTTCTTACCGCAGCAGATCAGCTAGCTGTACTGTTAAATCTTGCTTCACCGTATCGCTGCGTATTCCGTACCTGTCTCTCTCTTCCTATGCTGTATGTCTGTGTACCTCTAAGTCGTACATTCCCGCTGCGTTGTATCCGTCTAGCCCATATTCTTCCTCAGTGTAGAGCTCTAGCCCCTTCACCTCATCCATCCTCTCCACCTCCAGCTACCTAACCACTACCCGCCTCTATCCGTCTTCCTCTATGTAGAGGAACTCTTCTGCTACTGCGTGTGTCACAGCGTGACTCATGTTCTGCGAACGCAGCGTGTCTTTATACATCAGAGTCTTCATCAGATCTCCTGAGGTCTAGTTATCTAGTCTTAGAACCAGGCACTCTAAACGCTCTCTCTCCTAGACAGCGATATCCATCTACCTACATATAGTTTCCGTCAGCTTTCCTATCAGCTCTCATCCGCCCCATCTCTTCTTTGTCTTCTAGCTTGTCTTATAACTGCAGCAGCGCTATTCCTGCATCTGCAGCTAGCTACTTGATCTAGGCGTTCTAAGCGCTTATCTTTATATCCTCTTCAATCCATCCGCTGTTCCACTGCAGCACGTCTACTACCTCCACCGCCTATCCTAGCTGCACACCTCGCCGCACCATTTCTCTCACTTTCCTTGTCTCCTATTCTATATCCTAGCCTTATACAACGTCTTTGATCCCTCCTTGAACTATCAGCACTCGGCGCCCTCAGCCTCATCATCAAAGTGATCCTATATCTCCTCTGTGACCTCGCCGCCTACCCCTTGATTGCTTAACTCTAGCCTCATATCTCTCAGCGCCTCCCTATACTATAACTCTCTGTTTTCTCATCGCCCTCTCGCTCTCGCAGTGCCTTGTTTGGATCCCAGCCTGGGTTTCCAGCGGTTATCGAGTCGCCGAGCGTGGCCACGACGATACGGTCATCGCCACTCACGACAGCTCCGCTTCGAGCTCGACCTCAATCAACGCGCCGGCCGGTATCAACCCGCCTGCGAACACTGTCTTGTTTGCAGAGTTGATCCCCGCAAACGCCTCCTGATGAGCCTTCACAGCCCCCCTCTAGTCAGCCTCTCTCAGCAGATACAGTCTCTATCTCATCACTTCTTCTGCTGATCCACCTCTCTCAACTATCTCCCCTATCTCTATCTCCAGCTCTTCACTCTTCTGCTCGTAGCAGTCCCCTTTGTATAGCGCCTCGCCTTCTTTCCCCAGCGCAGCTGTATCTCTGTTAACTATCCTATCTCCTTTGCGTACCTCTCTTTAGTAATCATCATCTTCCTCTTAGCCTCCTCCTTTTCTTATTTTCTGTCTCATCCCTGCTCCTGTGTTTTTTCTGTAACGAGCCCGGATTCACCGAGCAATTCGAGTGTCCGCAACGTCAGCTTGACCGTGTCCAGGTAATGGCCGACGCGGACGTTTTCGTCCGGACCGTGCATGCCGCTGTCGGGACGAATCGTGCCCGGTGGCATCACAGTCGCGGGCAGCCCACCGCCTGTAGCCAACTCAGTGAAAAGGTGCAGCGGTCCCGACCCTCGCACAACCGCATGTGAGATCGGCTCGGCGCCGCCGAGCAGCTCCCGCGCGGACTGTCTGACCGCTGTCGCCAGCGGAGAATCGAGCGGGCTGCGGGCTGTCCTGATCGCGTCGCGCAGTCTCACGTTCACGTCCACAAAGCCGTGTTCTTGCAGGTGTCGTTCGAGCTGGCCCAGGATGCGCAGTCGATCTTGGTCGGGCATGAGCCGGATGTCGACTCCAGCCGTGGCCGCTGCGGCCAGAGCGCTGAGCCCGCTCTCGCTGCTAGGCGGTCCGGAATGCAGCGAAGAGACATTCAAGGTCTGTTCGTAGAGCCATGCTCGCGTCCGCTGCGTCTCGTCGGTCTGCAGCAGCGCCCGCGCGCCGGCGACCCGCGACGGCGCGCCTGTCGCCGCCGGCGAAGCTCCGACCAACGCCTGGTCGCGTTCCGTGAACGGCGCGACGTCTTCTTAGAAGCCGTCTATCAGGATGCGGCCGTCGCCGTCGGTGAGCGATGCGATCGCACTCGCCAGCGTAATCGCAGACGAGCGATGGATGCCAGCCATACCCGAGTGGGTATCGGCGTCCAGCAGCGCCACCGACAAGTCGACGTTCAGTACTCCGCGAGACCCGAAGCCGATCGTCGCGGCGCGGCCGTCGATCTAGCGTAGTAGCTCTCCCAAAGACACGCATCCGCGGTCAGCAGCTCGCGGTGATCGGCGATCGCCTCGCGCAGACCCGAGCTTCCGACCTCCTCCATCCCCTCGCTGATCCAAATCAGATCGAACTGAGGGCGACCGCTGACAGCCTTCCAGCCCTCGATCGCCTGCAGCCGTGCCATGACGTCGGCCTTGTCGTCGCCGGAACCGCGAGCGTAGACCGTCCCGTCCCGCAGCTCCGCACCGAACGGGTCCTCGTTCCAGCAGTCGCCCGCCGGTACGACGTCGTAATGTGTGTAGATCAGTAGCCGCCCGGCCCGGTTCCAGTGAGCGTCCCGACCAGCAGCGGTGCGCCGGAATTCGTCTCGAGAACCTGGAAATCGTCGAACACCGGCGCCGCCCGCTCGCTGAGCCACGCAGCCATCGGCCTCACTGCGTCAGCGCCGTCAGCGGATACCGATGGCAACTGTCAGCAGGACCGCCAGTCGTCGACCAATCGCGGTCCGTTCTGCTCCACCCAATCTTTAAGCACGTTCGACATGCCAGCGGTGGTATCAGTCGATATTCTGGCCATGACCCTGGACAGTCGCCACGAGATTCAGTATGTTCGTCGCCGTCGAGTATATTGGCGAAGTCGCTGGCGATCAATGAGGCCGACCGATCGCCGGAAACCGACACCACTGAGCTGAGACAGGCGATTTTGTCGTGCCCGTATCGGGCCAGTGGACACGCGTGGACCAACAACAGTTAGTCGTTTCGAGGGAGAGTCGTGCCCTTATATTCAGTAGTTACACGTAGACGGATAACCGCCGCGCTAGCCGTGGCAGCTGTTTCGTTGTTCGCCGCCGGGTGTGGCGTAATTTCTCGAGTTCGAGCTCCGCCGGAACCAGCTCTGGCAGTTCAACTTCTGTTCCACCAGCGGCGGCTAAGCCGGCACGCTCGTGGTCGATACATCGTTCATCGTCAACTCAGTCTACCCGGCACGTGACCTCGACCCGACCAGCTACCTCGTCGACCACGTGGTCTACGACAACTCTGCTGACGCTGCATGGATCGAGCACCTACCGGTGCCAGACCTCGCGACTTCCTCCTCGGCCTCGCCGAACGCCAAGGTCTATACGTTCTAGCTCCGCCACGGAGTCTGTTCTTCGACGGCACGCCGCTGTCTTCAGCCGTCGGTGGTGTTCTCACTGACCCGCGTCGTGAAGCTGAACTCAGCTCCCGCCTTCTTTCTGGCAGGTATCAACGCCAAGGCCGAAGAGCCGTACACAGTGGTTTTGTCGTCGTAGACACCAAACCCAGCGATTCCCTCTATATTCACTCGCCCGCGCTCGGGATCGTCAATCCAGTTCGTCAGGTCAAGGCGTCATGAGAGAGATCTGATCACCTAAGAGCGACAACGCCGGCCAGTACCTCGATACATACCTCCGCCGGCAGCGAGCCGTACACGCTCACCAGCTTCTCGCCGAACAATCAGATCACACTTACTGCCAACCCCAACTAATATATCTCAAAAGCGGAGTTTCAGCCTGATCGTGTTCCGCGACATGTACTGCGGCGACGCAGTTGCTGAACGTCCAGCGTGGCGGCGACCAAGTCGCGCTCGACCTGTCATCGCTACAGGCATACACGATGCTCGACCAACTCAGCGGTTCAGGTCCACACGGCGGCCTCACCTAACGTGTTCTTCCTGCAGGTGACCTCCGATCCCAAGGTGTCCGCCGTCGATGGCCAACCCGGACATCCAGGAGGCGATCCGTTACGGCCTTGACTATCAAGGTCATAGTCGCCATCGCCGGCACCGGCGCTATCCAGTCAGCCGATGTGATCCCGTTTCACTTCCTCAGTGGTCTGCCGACCACTGACGCGGTCAAGCGCTAACGTGGCCAAGGCCAAGCAGCTCGTCGCCTAGTCCGGCATCAAGAACCCGTAGCGCAACGCTGTCATTCCCGAGCAACATCTCGGTAAACGGTCTGTCGTTCGCAACGCTAGCTCAGCGCGTCCAGTACGACCTCAGCCAAGTCGGAATCACCATCAACGTCAAAGCGGTGCCGGTCTCTACCTTCCTGACTGCCTACTCCGCCAACAAGTACCAGATGGTGCAGTCCTACTGGGGCCCGGACTATCCGTACCCGAATGACTACCTGGTGTTCCTCCCTGGCTCGTAGCGTTTCGACCCGATTGGCCTGGCCGGCATCAGCCAACCCAGCGCTGGTCAAGCTGAGTGCGAAGGCTAGTTCTACTTCGGACAACTCCGAGCGAGCCTCGCTGTTCACACAGATGCAGAAGGACCTGAACCAGATAGAGCCCTTACTTCCCGATTGATGCAGCCAGCTCTGGCCATCGTTATCTCAGTCGAATTTGACCGAGCTTGACATCAATCCGAGCTGGGTCCTATTCTTATTCATCTTTCATCATCATCAGCGATAAATCTTCATAGTAACGTCGGAACGGCACTCATCTCTTTATTGTCTTCTCTTATCCTTTCTTCTCTTTCTATATCATCATTTCTCTTTCTCTTATCTCTCTCTCTCTCTACATCGTCTTCTTCACTTTCTTGCTCACTCACATATTCCCTATCTATCCATCTCTCTCCTACCTCATCCAGAACCCCACTCTCTTCTCAGATCTCTACTTTCTACCAGCATAACTTTCTCAACAAACCGTTTCCCTCTCCAGATCTATTTTTATTTCTTTCACCTGTTTCACTATTTACCTCTTCATCTACTAACAGACCATCTATTTCTTTCACTCATGAGCTCTCACAGATCTATTCCCTCCACCTCCTAGCTATCTATCTTTTCTATCTTCATCTCTCTCTTTTTCTTTTTCTGTTGGTTTACTCGCCGCGCTGCGTCGTGACAGCATCACCACTGTTATGCTGCGTATCCTGTCGCTGATCAGCGTTCTCCGTTCCTACCTTCTGGTTATCTTTGATCTCTCTCTACTTGTTGTTCTTTCAAGCCGTAATCTTTCCCTATTATCTCTCTCTTTCACCGATGTATCCACACCTCCGCACGTGACTAGCATGTACACCTTCTACTCTTTGTTGACAGATCATTGATCTACTTTCTGTTACTTCTTTTCAAATACCTCATCCTGCCATCTTTTTTTCTCTTTTTTCTCTCTATCTCTATATTTCTTCTCTCTTTTCTCTTTCTGTGGTGGAAGTTCTATAGTAGGATACATCCGCTCGGCCCGCGCTAAGAGACTTTCTCGGCGCTCGATCATTTTCGGTCACGTACTGCGCGCGGCGCTGCCATCGATCATCACCGTTATCGGCCTCTTGCTTCGCGAACTGATGATCGGTGCGGTGCTCGTCGAAAATATCTTCTCCTGGCCAGGATTGAGCCAATATGCCTACGTTTCTTCAACGACGCTCTATCTGCCGGCGATCGCGGCCGTAAGCTTGTTCATCGCGATCGTCTACGTCGTAGATCAACTTCATCGTCGACCTGCTCTATAGCGTCCTCGATCCACTGGTGCGCGCTGAGATGAGCTCCACCCTCTACTACAGCTCGCGCGCTGCCTCTGCGATACCGACAGCCGCTAGTCCACCCAGCGCTACAGCGTCCGCTGACGATCGTCAGCGGACTGATCCTCGCTGATGTGGATCACATCGCGATCTTCGCCCCGGAGCTGGCGCCGTAAAACCCAACGCCGTCACCGACAACTCTGTTTTCCAGCCTCCCGTCGTCCGCACACTAGTTCGGAACTGACCAACTCGGCCGTGACGTGTTCAGTCGGGTGCTCTACGGCGCCCGCATCTCGTTGCCGCTGCCGTCGCTGCTGGTGCTGATCGTCGATCGCTATCGGTGGGGCGCTCGGCGCGCTTGCCGTCTACGTCGGCGGTATTTTCGACAGCGTGATCATGCGCCTCGTCGATCTGGTGCTCGCGTTCCCGCCAATCATTCTTGCGCTGGTCGTGACCGCCATCCTCGGCCCGAGCCTGGAAAACGCGCTGCTCGCACTGCTCGTCGTCTCCTGGCCCACATACGCGCGTATCGTGCGCGGCCTGGTGCTCGTCGCCGGCAACACCGAGTACGTCCAGTCTGCACGGCTGCTCGGCGCCTCTGCCAGCGGCGCGCTGCTGCGCGACGTGCTTCCGAATGTGATCGGCCCAGTCTTCGTCTATGCGACGCTCGATTTCGGCAACGCGATCCTGTTCCTTTCAGGCCTCTCGTTCCTCGGTCTCGGCTCCCAGCCGCCAACCCCTGAGTGGGGCGCGATGGTCTCCTACGGGACCCAGTACTTCCAGTATTGGTGGATGAGCACGTTCCCGGGCCTGGCAATCTTCAGCGCGGTTCTGGCGCTGAACTTCCTCGGAGACAGCTTCCGAGACGCACTCGATCCTCGCGGCACATGGACGTTGATTATACGATGAGCCTGCTCGAAGTCGAAAATCTGCGGATCAAGCTTCCGAGCGGCTCCGCTTCGGTGACGGTCGTCGACGGCATCAACTTCTCCGTCTACGAGGGACAGGTGTTCGGTCTCGCCGGCGATATCCGGCAGCGGCAAGACGATGTCGGCACTGTCGATCCTCGCGTCTGCTGCCGCGGCGCGCGCGAGGTGCAGGGCCAGATCGTCTACAAGGGCAAGGACCTCGTAGGTCTTTCCGATCGCGAACTACGCGCCGTCCGCGGTCGTGAGATCTCGATGATCTTCCAGTACCCGATGACGTCGCTGCACCCGATGCTGACCGTTGTCTAGTCGCTCACCGAACATCTGCGTCAGCACCTGCGACCTCAGCAAGACCGAAGCCCGGACGCGTGCGATCGAGCTGCTCGATGAGGTCCGGATCCCCGACCCCGAAGTGTAGTCTGTGCGCCTATCCGCACCAGTTCTCAGGCGGCATGCGCCAGCGTATCGCTATCGCTATCGCGCTGATCTGCTATCCGTGCCTGGTGATCGCCGACTAGCCTACAACGGCGCTCGACGTCACCGTCCAGGCAGGGATCGTGCAACTGCTCGATCGGCTGCGCCAGGAGAGCGGGCTGTCGGTGTTGCTGATCACGCACGACCTCGGCGTCATGTCATCTATCGCCGACGTCGTCTCGATCTTGTCTCGGGGCGCGTCGTCGAGTCGGGGACAACCTCGCGAGATGATGCAGACGCCGCACCACCCCTACACCGAGGGTCTGCTCGGTGCGCTCCCCCACCCGGTAGCTGCCGACGACCAACCACTGATCGCTATTCCCTGCTCTCCTCCGTCGCCGTCGTACCCGCCTAGCGGCTGCCTGTTCCATCCGCGCTGCCCGTACGCTGTCTGTTCCTGTAGCGAGCTCGTGCCCGCGCTGATCGTCAGTGACGGCCGCCAGCTTGCATGTCCCGTCAACCCGTTGGTGGCCGTATCATGAGCCTGCTTGAACTTCTCTTCTTAGAGGTCTCTTATACCCGTCGCGGACAGACCCCGGTCCTTGCAGTCGCCGGCGCCACCCTCGCACTCGACCGCGGGTAGATCGTCGGTCTCGTGGGTGAGTCGGGGTGCGGCAAGTCGACCCTGGCACGTGCTGCGTCACGGCTCGTAGCGCCGACCGCCGGCGAGGTGCTGTTCAACGGTAAGCAGCTGACGCCGTTGCGTCGCAAAGCTCGTCCTACGGAGGACACCAAACTGCAACTGGTCTTTCAGTACCCGTACTCGTCGCTAAACCCGCGCCGTCGGATCGGCGCGCAGCTTGCCGACGGCCTGCGGATCAACGATCTGCTGCCCGTCTACCAGCGACTAGCACGCGTGCTCGAGCTACTCTAGCTAGTAGGGATTTCGTCGACCGCGGTCGACGCCTACCCGCACGAATTCTCAGGTGGTCAGCGCCAGCGGCTGTCGATCGCTCTCTCTCTCGCAGCGCAGCCAACTGCGCTGGTGCTGGATGAGCCTCTGTCAGCGCTTGACGCCTCCGCTCAGGCTCAGGTGGCCAACCTGTTGATCAAGCTGTGCCGCGAGCTTGACATCGCGATGCTGTTATCTCGCATGACCTCGCGATCGTGCGCCAGGTCGCGGACAGAATCTCGGTCATGTACCTCGGAGTGGTAATGGTATCCGGACCGACAGCCCAGCTCTGTAGCGACTCCAAGCACCCCTACACGGAGTCGTTGATCGGCGCTATTCCCCACGCCGACTCGCTCGGTGTTTATCCGACGCCGCTCCCGTGTGAGGTTCCGTACCCCTCGCTGCCTCCTGCAGGCTGCCGCTTTCACCCGCGCTGCCCCGCTGCGATAGACCGCTGTCGCGAGCACGAGCCGCCCTTGTTCGAGCTCGCCGACGGCCGTCAAACGAGCTGCTGGCTGCACGAGTCGGAAGCCAATTCGAGCCAACTCGTCGGGAGCAAACAATGACCAGCGGCGTCAATGGCGGCGCCGGTCCGGTCGGCGAAAGACTACGCCAGCTCCGTCAGGGGCGCGGTATGTCGCTCAACCAGGTAGCAGCCGGAACGGGTATTTCCCCCTCGTTCCTGTCGCTCGTGGAGAACGGCCGGAGCGATATCACGATCGGCCGGCTGACCCGGCTGATCGAGTTCTTCGAGATCTCGATAACGGACATCCTGCCGAGCCCCGAGGCAGCCGAACCGAACATCGTGAGGGCTGACGAGCGTCAGCTGATCCACTCGCCGGCTGAAGGGATCGATGTGTTCATGCTGGGGATTGACCCGCTGCACACGATGATGCCGATGCTGCTCGAGTTCGAGCCGGGCGCGAAGCTGGCCGAATACGGCCGCCACCCGGGCGAGGAATTCGTCCACGTGCTCGAGGGCAAGCTGGAGCTGACGCTGATGGGTTCCGAGCCACAGCTACTCGAAGCTGGCGACAGCGCCTACTACCCCGGGACCGCATGCATCTGTTCGCGAACGCCAGCGAGGACGGGATGCTGAAGGTGATCTGCGTCGACTCTCCACCGAACCTTTGAACGGCCGCAGCGGCTAGCACGCAGCCGGTGTGACCGGCCTTCAAATCTGCTCGTATACGGCTGCCGAAACGGCCGCTGCAGTTCACTCGCCCTTTTACCCTTCCCCCTTTTCCGCTGCACCGAGACTTAAAATCGTGATTACCCCGTACCGCCGCAATCCAGAGACTTGTCCAATAAACTCACGACCATGCACTTTATTGAACGGAGACGCCGATGACTGACACTCTTCCTCCCAGCTGCGAAGTACTGGTCGTCGGTGCCGGCATCACCGGACTGTCTCTGGCATACCACCTCGCTGCCGACGGAGCAGGCCCGATTCTGGTGGTCGACCGCTCAGGCGTCGGAGCCGAAGCGTCGGGTGTGGCCCCAGGCGGCGTGCGGCAACAGTGGAGTACGCCGGTTAACTGCCTCTTGGCCCGTGAGTCGGTCGCGTTCTTCCAAGACTTCAATGACCGCGTGCAGTCCGATGTGAAGCCGACTCTCGAGGCCTGCGGATACCTGTTCCTGGCCCACTCGGACGCGACACTCGAACAGCTTCGCGCCAGTGTCGAGGTGCAAAACAACGCAGGTGTAGTCAGTCAGATCCTGTCCCCGGAAGAGGCCGCCGCGCGAGCCCCGGGTCTTGCGATCGATTCTGTCGTCGGGGCGGCTTGGTGTTCCGAGGACGGTTACTTCGATCAGCCCCGCAGCGTGGTCGAGGCGTTCGCGCAGGCAGTCGAAGGACACGGCGTGAAGATTGCCCACGCCACGATTACGCAACTTGAGCATTCGGCGACTGGTTGGAAGGTCGGTACCAGCGACGGCGGCGTGGTGCACGCGAAACAGGTCGTTCTAGCCACCGGATACGGCACGCCTGAGCTGGCTTCCGGGATCGGTGTCGAACTGCCGATCGAGAAGCAGGCACGACACCTCTTCTTCAGCAATCAGTTCCGCCAGCGGCTACTCGAACCGTTGGTGGTATCCGGTGAGCAGGGCGTCGCCGCAAAGCAGATCGCGAGCGGACGCGTGATGGTCGGAGATCTTAGGACCGACTTGAACGGCGAAACACCCGCTGCGCGACTCGATCGTCTGCACACTCAGCTTGGGCAGCTGCTCCCCCACATGAGCGACCTGAAGCTGCCGGTTGTGGTCGAGGGTTTCTACGACAACACCCCGGATCACCAGCCGATCATCGATCAGGTCGCGGACGGTCTCTGGGTGGCTGCAGGGTTCAGCGGCCACGGGTTCATGATTTCGCCTGCGATCGGTCAACGGCTGTCACGGATCCTCGCCGGTGGCCCGGCGGATGAACTTCTCTCGGAATTTTCGCTTGCTCGGTTTGCGAATGACGAGCTTGAGACCGAGTCAACCATTGTCTAGTTCGAACGTGAGGGATTCCGTGGCGGTGAACCAGCAGTTCGACATCGCCTCCGTGCGCAGCCGTTTCAGCTCGTTAAGTGGCGGATTCGCATTCCTCGACGGGCCAGGCGGTACCCAAGTCCCAGATGAGGTCGGTGACGCGATCGCGCAAGCGCTGCGTGAGAGCAGCGCGAACCTCGGTGCCCCCTACGCCACGAGCGAACGGGTAGGCGCGATTCTGGACGAGGCCGAACGGCGCGCCGCGGCGTTCATCGAGGCCAACCCGGAGGAGATCACTTTCGGGATCAACATGACGACGCTGAACTTCACGTTGTCACGTCAGGCCTCACGCACGTGGGCCGCGGGAGATCGTGTGATCGTCTCGGCCCTGGACCACGACGCCAACGTCGCACCCTGGATCGAGCTGGCAGCGGACCTCGATTTGGACCTCCAGACGATCGAGCTGCGCTCAGACACGACCCTCGATCTCGACGATCTAAGGCACAAGCTCAACGACCGCACGAAGGTCGTCGCCTTTACCGCGACGTCGAACGCCGTCGGCACCACGACTCCGGTCCGTGAGATTGCAGATCTGGCGCACTCGGTCGGCGCGCTTTGCTGGGTCGACGGGGTACACGCGCTGGCTCACACCCCATTGGACGTAAAGCAACTCGACGCGGACGTGCTCCTCTCTTCGAGCTACAAGTACTGCGGCCCGCACCTCGGGTTCGCGTACGTGCGCGGATCGATCGCCGAGAGCTGGCGTCCCTACCGCGTCCGCCTCGGCGCCGATCTGCCGACCGGTCGTCGGCTGGCGACCGGCACCTTCCCGTTCGAATCACTGGCTGGCCTGAACGCTGCCTTCCGCTACATCGATTCGCTTGGCGGGATGGCAGCGCTGGAAAAGTATGAACGTGGACTGGCCGAGCTGTTCCTGGCACAGATCCCGCGGAACGTGACGGTGTACGGGATGCCGACGATGGAAGGCCGCGTCGCCACGTTCCTCGTTGGCTGGCCCGGGATCGACCCGCAGGCGGTCGCAAGGCAGATGGCCGAGCGCCAAATCGGCATCTGGGGGCACGACAGCTGGTACTCACTCGGGTTGTACGGCTCCGGCTTGATCGGCGACGGCACTTTGCGAATCGGGATCTCCCATTACAACACCGAGGACGAGGTCACGCGCCTGACCTCCGCGCTCGTCGATCTCTCGTCCTGACGGACCTCCAGCGAACGCCGTCACGACTCGCGGTCCGGGCTCGCCCGCGCGAGCTTTCAGTGGTGCGGGAGATACTCCGCCAGCTCCCAGTCGGACGCCTGGTGACCACCGCCTGGGTAAAGCGCGTCCACTCGTGCCGGCGAACGATCTTGAAAGCGTCCAGCAGCGGCGTGCCGAGCAGCTCCTCAAAACAACCGGGCGCCCCAGCGTCGAGTTCATCGAGCGCCTCCCCCAGCGTCGCCGGCATCACCGCGCTGCCGTCCTGCGGTTCGGCGCCGTCACGCGGCGGCGGTGGCGTGGTGCCGTTGCGCAGGCCGTCGAGGGCGGCCGCCAGCAGCGTCGCGACCGACAGGTGCGGGCAGCCGCTGGCGTCGCCCTGGCGCGCCTCAAAACGCGTTTGGGCACCACGCTGACCGGGGATCCGGACGGTCACAAAGCGATTGTCGTAACCCCAGTCGGCGTAGTAGCCGCAGAGCAGATCCGGGCGCAGGCGCTTGTAGGAGTTGACGGTCGGCGCGAGTAGTGCGGCCATCCGGCGGTGGTTGTCAAGCAGCCCGCCAACCATGTTCACGGTCATCGGCGCGAGCCCGTCGGGTGTCGACGGATCGTCGAGCGCGTTGCCGCCATCAACGTTCGCGAAGCTGACGTTCACATGCAGGCCGTTGCCGCCCCGATCGTCGAACGGCCGTGGCATGAACGTCGCCTTCAGGCCCATGTCGTGCACGACCTCGCGGACCAGCAGCCGCAGCAGGAACAGCTCGTCGCAGGCCGCGAGCGCCGCCTTGGGTCCGAGGTTCAGCTCGAACTGGCCAGCAAAGAATTCGCTGGAAAGCCCTTCAATCGTGATCCCGGCGTTGTGCGCCGCTTCCAGCAGCCGCGGGGCGATCCCCAGCGGATCGACGTCGGGTCCCGTCCCGTAGGGGCGCGCGCCGGGGACACGCGCCGGCTGCCAACCGCCGTCGCCGTCCGCTTCGAGCACGAAGAACTCGAGTTCCATCGCCACCCATGGGGTGAGACCGAGCTGCTCCCAGGCGGCGACCACACGGCGCAGTCCGTGGCGCGGGTCGAACGGGAACGGATCGCCGCTCTCGGTGAAACTCGAGCCGAGCACGATCCGCTCGCCCGGGCGCCATCCCGGCTGCAGTGTCTGCGGTTCGGCGCGCACGATTACGTCGGGAAAGCCGCTCTCTCCGGAGAACCCCGCAAGCGGCTGGGGATCGACGTCGTGTCCGATCAGATACATCGCCGCCGCGAACCGTGAGTCCTTGTGCAGCTCGTTGCCGCGCAGGTACTTGCCGCGGGCGACTCCCATCAGATCGGGGAGCAGCAGCCGCACATCGCAATCAGTCTGCTCCCCCGCGAGGTAGGCAGGAGCGCCGAATTGCTGGGTCTCCAGTGACACGCTAGGAGCCGTCGGCGAAGAGCCCGTAGCGTCCGAGCCGCTCGAGGCAGACCTCCGCACTCCAGGGAAGCATCAGCGAGCCGCAGCGGGCATCGCGATAGTGCTGCTCGAGCGCGAGCTTGCGCATGATCGAGCTGCCGCCACAGACGCGGATCGCCTTGGCGGCAATCGCCGGGGCGTTTTCCATGACGGTGAAGGTTGCGGCCCATGCGCGTCGCAGATCCTCGGGAGTCGGGTCGATCCCCGAGCGCGCGACCGCGGTCTCCCAGATCGCCTCACTCTGTTGAGCGGCGATCTGGATCTCGGCCCAGCCCAACTGCTTCGCCGGCACATCCTTGCGGGAATTCGTCTTCGGCGAGCCGTCTCCAGCGAGATAGTCCTCGACAAAGTTCACGATCGCTCGCGTCAGCCCGACATAGGTCGGCGTGAGCGTCATGTAGACCCACGGCCAGCGCGCTGCCAACTGCTCGTAGATACCGGGCTGCAGCAGCTGGTGATCGTCGGGGACAAACGCATCTTCGAAGATCAGCGTGCGCGAATCGGTCGCGCGCATCCCCAGCGTGTCCCAGTCTCCGACGATCTTCACCCCCGGGTTGTCGGACTTCACCGACAGGAACAGGACCTCGTGGCCGTCCGGCTCCTCGCAGGTGATGTTGTAGGCGCTGGCCGCGCCCGCCAGCGACGCGAAGATCTTGCGGCCGCTGACCAGGAATCCGCCGTCCACGCGCTTGGCGACGGTCGCGATCCCCTGAGTGGCGCCCTTGGAGATGCCTTCGGAGAGCGGCTGGCTCATGATCGCGCCGTCCTCCAGCACCGTGCGATACAGCTCCGCGCGGATCTCCTCATGGCGCGCGCGCTGCTCGTCGGTCATCTCGAGCTCGTCGGCGACAAGACCCGTCCAGAGGATCGTCTGGCAGTGCATGTTGAAGGTCAGCGCGGTCACCGGGCAGTAGCTGGCGAGGTGTGCGCTGAGGTACATGTAATCCTGGAACGAGGCTCCGAGCCCGCCGTACTGAGCTGGAATGCAGACTCCGAGCAGGCCCACGCGTCGCAGGTCCTCGAAGTTCTCGAACGGGAACTTCGCCTCGCGGTCAAGCGCAGGAGCACGATCGGTGAAGCTTGGGCCGACCTCATCGACAAGCTTCAGCAGCTGCTCTCGTGTGATCGGTGAAACGGTCGTCATTGCGGGGCTCCGGGGGTGTTTGCGGTCGTCGATATGGCGCGTGAGTGGTGGCGGGTAGCGGGCATCGTTATCCGACCCGATCCGTTTCCAGCTGGGCGATCCCGAGCGAATCCGGGTCCGCGACACGGTCATGCACGATCGCGTGCTTGGCCGCATCCGCCACCACCTGGGGACGGCGGCGCATGTTGTAGAAGAGCCAGCCGACCAGCAGCACCGCGATCACGATCGCCGCGTTGCGGCCCCAGATCGCGTCGCCGGTGGGCGCGGTAGCCGGGATGAACTCGGAGACGACGCCGGCCGCCGCGGTGAGGCCGCCGACGGTCGCGGCCACGAACCCGATCACCGAGCGGTCGGCGGCGAACATCTTGAAGGCGCCGAGGCAGAGCACGAAGTAGATGCCCGCGATCAGCATCCCGCCGATCGTCGCTCCGATCACAAAGGCCTCGCTGGCGGCGCCGGGATTGGTTCCGTACTTGGCCAGCGCCAGCAGCACTCCGATCACGGTGATGACGCCGACCAGCGAGACGCCGGCGATCGGCGCTCCGCGCTCTGAGGTGCGGCTCAGGAACGGCGGAAGCAGCCCGTCGCGTGAGAGCGTGAAGAGACCGCGGGCACCCGCCGACTGGAAGCCAATTCCGACCGCCAGCATGTCAAAGATGATCGCCAATGAGACCAGCACGTTGAGCCAATCCCCGACGTACGCGCTCGCGAGGTTCGGGAACGCGAACGGGATCTTCTGAGGGCCTCCGCTGCCGATGTCGCCGACGTACTGGGTGAGCGTGTAGAAGATCGCGACGATCACGATCGTGGTGATCACGGCGATCGGGATCGAACGGCGCGGGTTCTCGGTTTCCTCGCCGAGCGCCGCGGCGAGTTCGAAGCCGACGAACATCAGGATCGCGAACAGGGTGCCGTTGAAGATCGATCCCCCGGCGGCCACGTGGCCGGGGTTGAACGGCTCGAGCGAGTTGCCGCTCACGCCGCCCTTGGCGATGATCGCCACGATCAGGATCGCGAACGGGATCACCGACAGCGAGATCATCGTCAGCTGCGCCTTCACCGACAGCTGCGCGCCAACCCAGTTCACGGCGAACATCAGCGCCGTGGCGATCAGCGACCAGATCCACCAGGCGAGGTTGATGCTGAGCTGCTGCTGGAAGAAGCCCTGCGCGGTGATCCCGACGATGATCGCGATCGAGGGACCGCCGAGGATGATGACCGCCGAGTGGTAAACGCCTGCGGACCAGACCGCGATGCGCTTACCAAATCCGTGCGCGATCAGTTCGTAGACGGTTCCCGAACCGCTGAAGCGCTTGGCGTACTCGCTCACGCACCAGCCGACTCCAAGAATGCCGACAAACGTCAGCAGCACTACGAACGGACCAACTCCGCCCGCCAGTGCGGCCAGCGCTGCTCCGAGTGCCGCGGCCGAGAAAATCGGGCCGACTGCAAGTGACTGCGCGACGCAGTCGATCGTTCGGAGCTTGGCTCGGCCTCCGCCGAGCGAGCCCGCCTGTGTATCACTCATCTCTACTACTTCCCTCTCTCAAGCGGTCGGGCGCCTCGCGCCCGCTGCCTTGTGGTCTCTCTCTTGGTTGCGGCTATACCGGTGCTTCCACGGTCTTCCCTGTTCCGCGAAGCGCTTCCACGAGCTCCCCGTCGACGACGACGGGGTCACCGTCAAGCGTCACCGAACAGCCGAACATCGGCAGGTCAAAGTGACCCGCGGTGAACCGGCCCGCGTGTTCGTTGGCGCCGGTTGAGTACAGGAAATTCCCGGCGCTGGCGCGGGCCTCCGTGCCGTTGATGTCGCGCTTGTCGTAAAGCTCGAAGTAGTCCCAGCGGGCAGCCTCGTTCATCCCCCACCCCACGTGGCTCGTGGCCCGTGCAGCGCGATCCGAAAACGCGGATAGGTAGGAGCGGAACAGCATCGCGTCGACGCCCTCACCCTGAACGTCGGTGAGGTGATCGTCTGTGATCGTCAGCATCACCGGGCTCTCCACGTAGCGCTTGAAGGTCAGGTTCAGGTCGCCGGGGCGCAGCACCACGGTGCCGTTCACGGCGTGAGCAGCGGTGAATGCGACCACCAGTCCGCCAGGCCAGTGGGCGATGCTGCCGGGACCGTCGGTGAGCCCGGTGGATCCCGCGATGGCGGCGCCGGGCAGCTTGATCGTGAGGTCGGTCCCGGCGGCGCTGGTGACATGCATCAGCTCGGCCGACCGCATCCAGTCGGCGCCGCGGTTCACACGCGCTGCGAGCTGCGGGTCGAAGTGGTAGCGCTCGAAGTTCTCGGGATGTTCATTGGAGATCATCAGCACGCGCGTGCCGGCGTCCAACAGCAGCGGAGTTTCGGGCGCGTGCAGCAGGCCCTCGACCGTGCAGTCGATCACCATGTCGGCGGCGGTCAACGCGGCGATCGCGGCGCGGTTGCCCTGCAATGCCTGCGAGGACCCGGTCGAGCGGATCGCCACCGGGTGGGGATTAGACGGCGTGGGCACGGTCACATCGACCACGGAAGCGCCGAGGCTCTGAGCAGCGATGCGCGCTGTCTGCACCAACTCCGGTCGGCTGCTCGATTCACTCAGGACCACGACCTCCTCCCCGCGCGTCACCTCGCAGCGGCGCAGGTGCTCGGCAAAGGGTTCGATCCAGCGCCACTCGGTCATAGTTGCTCCGCTTCCGTGAACTTTTCGGCAAGCAGCCGATTTACGCGCTCGGGCGCCTCCTCGTTGAGCAGATGCCCAGCGCCGGAAACCACCGTGAGCGTCGCTCCGTGGATCCCGTCGGCCAGCAGCTGCGCGTACTCCAGTGGCGTCTCGTCGTCCTGATCGCCGACCAGCACCTGCGTGGGCGCCGTGATCTGGCTCAGGATCGAGCGGCTGTCGTGTGTGATCAGGCAGTCGATCGCGGCCCGCAGACCGTCCGCGGAGATCCGCGACATCGCTGCCCGCTGACGTTGCAGCTGCGTGCTGCTGATGTCTGGACCGGCCACCGCGGCAAGCACCTCACCCGCGAAATCGGCCGGCTGCTTACCGGCGTCAAGCGGTGCCATCCTGGCTGCCCGCCAAGCCTGCGGCGAGGTTCCGTCAAGTCCGAACGCCGGGCTCGTGGACAGCAGACTCAGCGAGGCAACTCGTCGCGGCTGCGCGGCCGCCGCGTATTGCGCGACCATCCCGCCGAACGAGAGCCCGACCAGGTGCACCTGCTCCAATTCGAGTTCATCGAGCAGCGCCGCGACGGCATCGGCAAGCTCCGCGAACGAAAGCCGCTCCGGCGCGATGCTGGCACCGTAGCCCGGCATGTCCCAGGCGATCACGCGCCGCTCGCCCGAAAGCTCGTTCAGCTGCGGCTCCCACGAGAGCCGCGTCCCACCGAGGCCGTGGAGCAGCAGTGCCGGGGTCTTCCCCCGGCCGCTCTCGCGCCATCCGAATCGGGGTCCGTCGACATCACGCGGATCTGCCATGGCAAGACCCTACCGTGCGAGAGCGGCGATGTCAACACTGCTGACAGCCTTGCTTACAGAAGGCCGCCCGCGGGTCTTCTTCAGCTATCGGGTGAGAGTCCGTATTGGGCCATGAACCCTGCCAGCATCGCCTCCAGCGCCTCGAGGAAGCGGCTCGCCTGGTCGCCGATATAGAGATGCGCCGCGTGTACGGGAGTGACCGGGAAACGAACGGGGTCGAGCGCTGCGTACTCGCGCTTCCAGGACGCGTAGACCGCCGCACGTTCCTCCTCTGCGAGCCGCGCTATCTGGCCGTCGATTGCGGCCGATCCGACGGTCAGCTCGATCACCGCGTGGTACACACGCGCTGCGTCCGCAGGCGCCAGCCCCGCACTTTGGAGGTGCGCGAGCACGGCCTCGGTGATCCGCAGCTCGTTCTCCTCACGGGTCGGCCCGCCCTGCACCAGGGTCGCCATCTCGGGTTGCGCCATCTGCGCCTGGCGGAGGTTCACGCAGATCGTGACCAGCCCCTCATACCAGCCCAGCTGCGCGTCATCGTTCGGCACGACCTCCGCCATGATCCGGTCGCCGAGCACCGTGAGCAACTCCTCCTTGTTGCGGAAGTGACGGTAGAGCGCGGTGTTGTTCACGCCGAGCCGGTCTCCAAGTTTGCGCAGCGTCAGGCTTCCCGGCCCGGCTTCGGCGACCAGCTCTTCGGCCGCTGTGAGGATCCGTTCGCGCGAGAGTGGTGTGGCTCGGGGCATCGCCAAAAAGTACTGGCAAGGGCGTCCGGACCGCGGCTGGAGCCCGTCTCGGGCACCCCGTGCGGTTCCGTCCGAGCCCGGGCGTACGTTTCCCTTCCCCCGGAATACCGGGGAACGGGAAGGTCAGCGAAGTCCGGTGTGATTCCGGCGCTGTCCCGCAACGGTAAAGCCCGACACCAAGGGTCGCCCTTTCGCACGTGATGTGCAGAGGGGATGAGTCTGTGGTCGAGGACGAGCCCGGTCGCCTACCTGCCCGTTGTTGGCCACGTCCTCGGAAGAAGGGCGACCCAACCGGCGCCAGCCGGACGGGTGGCGCGAGTCGCTACCAGCCCGCAGCGCAGGGGGCTCCTTCCAACCGACGGCGAACGGTCTTCACCTTCGACCACGGCAGGAAGCGATGCAAAAGACATACACACTCGGACAACGGACCTTCGTCCTCGACCAGGACAAGGCCCAGGCCGCGCTTGACGCCAAACGGGTCGTGGGTGGGCGCGAGACGATGACGTTCAACCTGCTTCCGCTCCGCTATGCGTGGGCCTACGAGCTCTACCGCACGATGAAGGCCAACCATTGGGAGCCGGAGGATGTGCAGATGGCCAAGGACATCGAGCAGTGGCGCTCGGTGACGGCGCTTTCGGACATCGATCGCTGGATCGTGCGCATGGGGATCGGCTATTTCTCCGCTGCCGAGGGGATCGTCGGTGACAACGTCCTGCACGTGGTGCGCGAGCTGGTCACGGCTTCGGAACTGAAGCTGGTGCTCGGACGTCACGCTCACGAGGAGAACATCCACGCCGACTCGTTGCTGTACATGATCGCGTCGCTGGGAATCGACCCCTACGAAGCCGAGGCGATGTTCGAGGACATTCCCACGATCGTCGCCAAGAACACGTTCGTGACCAGCACCTCACAGGGTCTGCGTCGCGACCTGGATATGAGCGATCCTGCCTCGGTGCAGCTGCTGGCCAGGAACATGTTCGTGTTCGGCCAATGCATGGAGGGCACCCAGTTCTACGGGCTTTTCGGGATGATCCTCAGCCTCTATCGACAGGGCAAGCTGCCCGGTATCGGAACGATGTTCCGATACACGCTGCGGGACGAGTCGAACCACATCGAGCTGCTGCGCCGCCTGCTGCTGGAACTGGTGCGCGAGAACCCTGAGATCTGGACCGAGTCCTTCCGGCAGGAGCTGCGTGCGACGATGCGCGAGGCCGTGCGCCTCGAGCAGGACTTCATCGCCGACTGCCTGCCGGTCGAGGCAGTCGGTCTCAGCCCCGAGGAGTTCTCCGGCTACATCGACTTCATCGCCGACCGTCGACTCGAGGGCGTCGGCCTGCAGCCGCTGAACGAAGCACTCGAGAACCCGCTGCCGTGGCTGGCGGAACTGATGGACGTCCGCAAGGAACAGAACTTCTTTGAGGGACGCGTGACCGAATACGCAAAGACCTCGGCGCTCGCCGCCGTCGCCGACGAGGAGCTGTAGAGATGCTGATTGAGTTCGACGAGATCCTGCACGACCTGGAGCTCAAGCGCGCCGCCGCGCTGAGTCCCGACGACCGTCCGACGGTCGACGCCGCCCGCGCGCTTGGTGACGCCGCGATGAACGACGATCGCGATCTGCGGATCCGCGACGAGGACGGCGCCGAAAGCCGGTTCCTGCCGCTGCTGGCAGCCGAGCTCGTGGCTGACGCGTTGAGCACGCTGGCGGCGGCGTCTGGCGAACGCGATGCCGACACGGTGCTCGGACGCGGGATCATCCGCACGGTCACCACCCAGGTGGTCGCGCGCCTGCAGTCGCTCGATCAGGCCGTGATCACCTCCGCGGACCTGTCGGCGCTGGTCGAAGCCGCGCTGATCGACGGCGGTAACTATGAGGTAGCTAAGGCGCTTGTGGTTGTGCGGGCCGCGGCCGACAGCAGCGCTGTCGCTGCCGGTGCTCATCCCGGAGCACCGGCAGCGTCGATACGCCTCATTCGCCGCTCCGGAGACGTAGTTGCCTGGAGCACCGCCAAGATCGAGGCGGCGATCCACAAGGCCTTCCTGGCGTTACAGCAGGACCCGGAACCGGCCGCGGGTCTGGCAGAGCGCGTGGCCGAGCGCGTGCGGTCACTCGGTTCTGCGTACGTCGCAATCGAAACGGTGCAGGACCTGGTGCAGGAGGAGCTGGTGCTCGCCGGGGAGATGTGCGTCGCCGAGCGCTACATCGTCTACCGCGCCGAGCGCGCGATGCTGCGCGCGCAGCAGAGCGGCGATCCCGCGGACCGCGTCGGCGGGGCTCCCGCAGTCCCGGTGCTCGAAGCCGATGGGTCCGAGACACTGTGGGATGGCGAAGACCTGCGCGCACGGATCGCGTTCGCGGAGGTCGGTTTGGAACTGTCGCTCGACGACGCGGAAATCGAGCGGGAGCTGCGTCGCGGTGCCCGCCCCGGTGTCAGCCGCGCCGACCTGCGCCGGTTGGTGGTGATGAACGCCAAGTCGTTGGTGGAGCGCGACAGCGACTTCTCCGTGTTCGCGGGTCGCATTCTGCTGACCTTCATCTACGAGGAGACGCTCTCCTGGGACGTCATCCGCGACGGCATCCGGGGCCTGCGTGAAGCGCACCGCCGCGCATTGCGCCCGATGCTCGAGCACGGCGTCGCGATCAAGCGGATCGCGCCCGAACTGCTCGAGTACGACACCGATCGGCTGGCGGCCGCGCTCGACCCGACAGCCGACCTCGACTTCGACATCCTCGGCATCCAAACGCTCTACGACCGCTATCTGATCGTCGACAAGACCAGGCGCGAGCACCTGCGGCTCGAAGCTCCGCAGCTGTTCTGGATGCGGGTCGCGATGGGCGTCTGCCTGGCCGAGGAGCGGTCGGGGCGTGAGCAGCACGTGCTCGAGCTATACGGCGTCTACAAGCAGCGCCGGTTCTGCTCCTCGACCCCGACGCTGTTCAACGCGGGCACCAACCACGCGCAGCTTTCCTCGTGCTTCCTGTATCACATCGAGGACACGCTGAGCTCGATTGTGGGCCGTGGAATCGCCGAAAACGCAATGTGCTCGAAGTGGGCCGGCGGGCTCGGCGGTTCGTGGACGGCGGTGCGCGGCACCGGCGCTCACATCGAGTCCACCAACGGCGAGAGCCAGGGCGTGGTCCCGTTCCTGAAGATGCACAACGACCAGCTGGTGGCGGTGAACCAGGGCGGCAAACGCGCGGGCGCGGGCTGCGCTTACCTGGAGGTCTGGCACAACGACATCCGCGAGTTCCTCGAGCTGCGGCGCAACACCGGGGATGAGCGACGCCGGACCCACGACATGAATACCGCATGCTGGGTTCCTGACCTGTTCATGCAGCGGATGGAGGCCCGCGAGCACTGGACGCTGTTCCGCTCCTCCGACGTTCCCGATCTCCACGAGCTCTACGGAGCGGAGTTCAAAGCACGCTACGAGCATTACGAGGCTCGCTTCCGCGCCGGGGACCTGTACGGCGAGGAGCAGCCGGCGTTGGAGCTGTGGAAGCAGATGCTGCGGATGCTGTTCGAGACCGGTCACCCGTGGATTACGTTCAAGGATCCGTGCAACGTGCGCTCGCCCCAGGATCACGCCGGTACCGTGCACTCCTCGAACCTCTGCACCGAGATCACGTTGAACACCGGGCACGACGAGTCGGCGGTGTGCAACCTGGGCTCGATCGTGATCGACCAGCACCTCACCGCCACCGGCGAGCTCGATCACAACAAACTGCGCGAGACCGTGCGGATCGCGGTGCGGGCGCTGGACTGCGTGATCGACGTGACCTTCTACCCGACCGAGCCCACGCGCGTGGCCAACACCCGCCACCGACCAACCGGGCTCGGCGTGATGGGCCTGCAGTATGCGCTGTACCGCAAGGGTCTCGCGTTCGGTTCGCAGGCGGCGGTGGAGTTCGGCGACGAGGTTCTCGAGGCGGTGGCGTACTACGCCTACGAAGCCTCGAGCGATCTCGCGGCCGAGCGCGGCACCTACTCCTCCTACAAGGGCTCGAAGTGGGATCGCGGAATGCTTCCGCACGAGACCGTCGACCTGCTCGCCGCCGAGCGTGGCGAGCAGGTGCAGGTTGAGCGCGGGGGACGCCTCGACTGGGAGCCGTTGCGGGCCAAGATTGCCGCGCAGGGCATGCGCAACTCGAACGTTGTCGCGATCGCGCCGACGGCGACGATCTCCAACATCATGGGCACGTCACCGTGCATAGAGCCGCTCTACAAGAACCTGTTCGCGAAGTCCAACATCTCCGGTGACTTCGTGATCCTGAACCAGTTCCTGGTCAGGGACCTGAAGCGGGCGGGCCTGTGGACGCAGGAGCTCGCGCAGGAGATCAAGCGCCGCGATGGCGACATCAGCGAGATCGCGACGATTCCCGACGAGATCCGCGAGCGTTACCGCACCGCTTTCCAGATCGAGAGTCGTTGGCTGATCGACGCGGCTGCCAGACGGCAGAAGTGGATCGATCAGTCGCAGTCGCTGAACCTGTTCCTGCCGGCGCCAGACCTGAAGGCGCTCAGCCACATGTACCGACACGCCTGGCGCAGCGGGTTGAAGACCACCTATTACCTGCGCACGCTCGGAGCTTCCGCGATCGAGAAGGCGACCGTCAGCGCCGCCGCCTCGGTTGCGGTGCCCGCTGCCGAATCGCTGCCGGCAGCGGTTCCGGTGTCCACCGCGAGCGCGGACCTCGAGCTCTCCGATGCGCCGCTTGACGCTCGCATCTGCTCGATCTTTGACGGCGACAGCTGCGAGTCCTGTCAGTAGCTGTACTCGAAGGACGGGGCCGGTCTCGGCGGCTGGATACGGCTGACCGGCCGGTCCCGTTTATGTTCCGCAGGCGCTGGCCGAGTTCGGATAGCGTAGGCGCTGGATGTTGCTGCGAGGGATTCGCTGGCGGCTGGGGCCGTCACTGCTTATGGTGCTGATTGCCGCGATTGCGGTCGGCGCCGCCGTCCTCGGGCCGCTGTATCTCCGCGCCGCCGGCGATTCGCTGGTGCGCAGCAGCGTTGCCGCGGCGCCCGTGCAGTCGGCGGGCATGACGCTCACCCCGATCGGCAACAACGTCGTGCCGCTCAACAGCATGCGCGCTGAGCAGCGCGTGCTCACACAGCGCTTTGACCTTGACTACTGGTACGGGTCCGGGATAACAACCGTTTCGACCGCGATTGGGATGACGGGCCCGGGTGCTCAGCCGTTCGGCGGCCAGATGCTCTACCGCTCCGGGATCTGCGGCCACATCACGATGCGGGTCGGTCACTGCCAGCTGGTCGGTGATCAGATCCTGGTCAGTCAGCGCACCGCGCAGGCGATGAAGATCGGGGTGGGATCGAGCGTCAGCATCAGTGTCAGAGGCGCATCGCGTCCACGACACCTGCAGGTCACCGGGATCTATGCGGTCCCGGCCCTTGGCGCCAGCTACTGGTGGGGCAGCGGACCGGGCTACTTCGCCTACGGGACCCCCGGACAGGGTCACGAGCCGAATATGGACGCGTTCATCACCACCGAGGCGACGGCGCTGAACGTGCCGCTACGCGACGCGCCCGCGGTGACGATCCAGTTGCCACTTCGCGCGAACGTGGTCGGCCTACAGAACCGCGACCAGATCCAGCAGCTGCTCACGGGCGCAGCGCATGCGGCGCGTCCCAACAACATCGCCGTGACCAGCGGAATTCCGCTGGTGCTGGCGGCGAGCGCGGCGCAACAGCACCAGATGACGACGATCGTGGCGATCGCCGCGATTCAGCTGGTGCTGCTTGCGATCTGGGTGCTCACCGCGTTGCTGCTGCGCGGTATCGACCTGCGCCGCTCGGAACTGCGGATGGCAAGGTTGCGCGGGTTTACGTTCGTCAGCCTGCTTGCGGTGACCGTGGTCGAGCCGGCAATCCTGTGCCTGGCGGGCGCCGTGATTGGGGTCGCGTGTGCGTGGATTGCGATCCTGATCGCCAAGGATGCGCTGCTCTATCCGACCGCGACCATGTCCGTCGGGGTCTGGGTGATCGCCGCGCTTGCGGCGGTGCTGCTCACGATCTTTGGCGTGCTTTTCGCGAGCGCCGTCAGAGCGGTGCGCACGCCAGCCAGCAATCAGGTCAACGCCGCTCCGAGCAAGGTCACGGACCGCGGCGTGCTGCTGGCCGACGGCGCGATGCTGATGCTGTCGGTGGTGGCGTTGGTGGCGCTCGCCACCAGCGGCGCGCTGGCCGCCCACAGCAACCCGATCGCGTCCGCCGCTCCGGCGTTGCTGGCGCTTGGCGTCGCGGTGATAGCGGTGCGCCTGGTGCTGCTGGTCTGTCGCCGGCTGATACCCGCCGCGGACCGTTCGGGAAGCGTCGCCGGCGTACTAGCGTTTAGGCAGGTCACGCGTCGGCCGGTCGTGGTCCGCCAGGGGCGAGTGCTGATCGTGGCGCTGTGCCTCGCCTGCTTTGCGACGTCCGCGTGGGCCGTGGCGCGCTCAAACCGCCAAACCGCGGCGCATTTCAGCGTCGGTGCAAGCACCGTGGTGGACGTCACCCCCGGGGCCGTGCCGCTCCAGCCAGCCGTCCGTCGCGTCGACCCGCAGGGCCGTTACGCGATGGCCGCGGTTCAGATCAAGACCGCGAGCGCGCACCTGGTCGCGGTCGATGCGCAACAGCTGTCGGCGGTGGCATCCTGGCCCGACGGCATCACCCACCTGAGCAGCAGGCAGATCAGCCGGCTGCTGCAACCGCCGACCGCACCACAGGTGAATCTGCCGCCAACTCCGATCAGCATGAACGTGACCGCGGCCGCCGGTCGCGCCGACGCAAAGCTGAGCGGACTCGAGCTCGCGGTGTGGGTGTTCAACCAGCAGCAGGGAACCACGATCGTGCCGATGGGCGCGCTGCGGTCGGGCTCGCATCGCTACCGCGGCTCGCTCGGCTACTGGTGCCCCGGGGGCTGCCGCCTGTCAGGCGTCGGACTGGTTCCACGATCGAACCGGCCGGTACCGAGCTCCGGGACGATCGATTTCAGCGTCGAGCGGATCGCAGCACTGCCGACTGGCCGCACACTGCCGACTGGCCGCACACTGCCTGCTGATCTCGATGCGGGCGGCTGGCGCAGCTCCGCCTCTGGTGTGCAGGTGCAGGCAACGCCCGGACGGGGAGTGACGTTCGCGGTTCCCGCAGGCGTGCTCGCCAACTATCAGGGCGGCGTGCTCGGTTCAATCACGCCGCCGATGGCGTCGGTCGCCGACCATCCGCTGAACCTCCCCGGCGTGGTCACGCAGACAGCGCTGGCGGGTGGCTCGCGATCGGGAGCGATCACCACCGTCAGCAGTCAGGGGATCGACGGCAACACGGTCTCGATCGCCGCCGTCGCCGCATCCACCGCACTTCCGCGAGTCGGCGACGACGCCGAACTCGTCGATCTGACGATGCTGACGCGCGCACAGGTCAACCCGCAGCTGTCCGAAGCCGCCACCGACGAGGTCTGGCTCGCCGCCGACGCTCCTGCCAACACGATCTCGAGGCTGCGCGCGGCGGGCCTCAAGATCAACGCCGTGGAGCGCAGCCAGCAGGTCTATGCCGGCCTGCAGCACTCGGGCTCCGCGTTCGCGTATGACTTCATGCTGTTCGCGACGATCGTGGCGCTGATGGTCGCCGCCGCCAGCACGCTGGGTGTGCTGGGTTCCGCGGTGCGGCAGCGCGCCGCGGAAATGACCGCACTGCGGGTCGCCGGCGTCGACCGCCGCCGGATCGTCCGCTCGCTGGTCCTGGAGTCCGCGATTCTCGCTTTCACGGCACTGTTCGGAGTCGTCGCCGGCGTGGTCGGGGCAGCGCTTGCGATACCGTCGCTGCCCGAGCTCAGCAAGGCGCTCGAGTCCCCGCTCAGCTACGCGCTCCCCGCGCCGCTGATCATTCTCGTCGCCGCCTGCACGGTCGCACTGGTCGCGCTTGTGACCGCGCTTACCGGCGCCGAGATCCTACGTCGCATGTCCCCCACGATCCTGCGCACGGCGCCCAATGACACAGGCGGCTGAGGGTCTCAACGGCGCCGAGGTGGTGTGCGCCGGCGTCGTGCACGTGTACCCCGGCGAAGACGGGCCGATCGCGGCACTGCGCAACGTCGAGCTGGTCGTCGAAGCCGGCGAGATGCTGGCGATCGTGGGACCGTCGGGGTCCGGGAAGACGACGCTGATGTCGCTGCTCAGCGGGCTGCTGAAGCCGACCGCCGGCAGCGTCCGGATCGCGGGACAGGAGCTCACTCGCATGGACGAGACGGCTATCAGCAACCTACGCGCGACCGAGCTGGCGATGCTGCTGCAGGACCCGCTGCGCAACCTGCTGCCGTACGCGACGGTGCTGGAGAACGTAAACTTCGCGGCCCGCGGCGCCCGCCGCCGGCGCTGGCCGCTGCGCTGGCAGCCGCAGGAATTGGTCCAGCGCCTGGGCCTCGCCGGCGTGGCCGACAAGCCGGTTTGGCAGCTGTCCGCCGGGGAGCAGAACAAGGCCGCGATCGCGAGCGCGCTGTCCACCTCGCCACGGGTGCTGCTGGCCGACGAACCGACCGGGCAACTCGATCCGGTCAGCCGCGACGCCGTGATCGAATCACTGCGTGAGGCGCGTGAGTTCAGCGGAGCGACGGTGATCGTCGTAACGCACGACATCGAGGTGGCGACCGCGCTGCCGCGCTCGATCGCGATCTCTCACGGGGTGATCGGAGCCGAGGGCCGCGGCGACCGTCGCTTTGCCGTTGTCGGCAGCGACGGCGGCATTCAGTTGCCCGCCGAGGTGATCAACCGCTACCCCGCGGGCACGCTGTTCGAAGTTCGGCTCGGCGAGGACACGATCGAGCTGCGCCCCGAAGCCACCGACGACGGAAACCGGGCATCGTGACCGACGGCCAGCTCAGCAACGGCAAGCTCGAGAATGCGGTGCTGCTGCAGGCCGAATCGATCACTGTGATCGGCGGCGAGAGCGTGTTCGTACGCGACCTCACGCTGGTGGCGCAGCGCGGCGAGGCGATCGGCATCACCGGCCCGTCGGGCTCGGGCAAGACGAGTTTGCTGCACACCATCGCCGGTCTCCAGGATCCCGACGACGGCCGTGTGCTGCTGAACGGACGGCCGGTGACGCTCTGGCGGCAGCCGGGCGTGGCGCTGATCCTCCAGAACCTGTGGCTGCTGCCGGTGCTGAGCGTGTGGGAGACCGTCGCGATTCCGCTGCAGGCGCAGCAACTCCCGCGCGATGAGGTGACGGCTCGCGTCGAGGCGGCGATCACCGGGCTCGGACTCGGCGATCATCGCGCGCAACTTATTGACGAACTCTCCGGCGGTCAGCGCCAGCGGGTTGCGGCGGCCCGTGCGCTGGCTACGCGCGCGGAGCTGATCATCGCCGACGAGCCCGGATCGTCGCTCGATCCGTTCTGGCGTTCGGAGCTACTGCGGCAACTCGCAGAGGCCGCCGCCGGCGGCACCACGCTACTGGTCGCGAGCAGCGCGCCGGAGGTGCTCGAGCTCTGCGATCAGGTGATAACGCTCGGTTAAGGGTCGCGCCAGAACTACTGACGTGCCAGTAATTTAGCCGCGCCCCTTAGCGACGCCGGGACGCTGCCCAAGCCGTCAGGCGTTGCGCCGAAGCCCTCAACCCCCGGCGCGCTGGCCCGAGCGCTCAGCGTCTTCGTCGGGATCGGCCCCGGCCGCTATCCGCTGCGCGCGGGCGCGCCCGGCGACCGCCACCGGCGCCTTGCTGCGGATCTCGGCGAGCAGCCGCGCGCTGAACTCTGCGGCCGACTCACCGGGCTGCAACGGACCCCCGGCGGGCCTGAAGAATTCCATGCGGACATGCGGGCGATGCCTCGGAAACCTCGGGATCTCGACCGCGCCGGTGATCGCCGCGCACACGACCTCGGCCTCGGGTACGAGCTCGGCCAGGCGACCGAAACCGCTGCGCGCACGAAGCTCCCGCCCGAGTGAGCGTGTCCCCTCGGGAAAAACACCCAGGCAGACCTCGTTTTCACGCAGCTCATGCACGGCGCGGTCCAGCGCGCGTTGGTCGCCCTGGCCGCGCTCGATCGGGATCTGACCCATGCGATCGAGGATGTAGCCTGCCAGCGGATTCTTCCAGAGCGAGGCCTTCGCAAGCGCGTGGATCGGCCGGCACGGCGCGGTCGCCACGGCCGCGATCACCGTATCCCAGTAAGTGTCGTGGTTACCGCATATCAGTACCGGACCGGTGCGCGGCAGCTGCTCAAGCCCCACAACCTCGAGCCGACCCCACCAGACCACCGGCGGGATCGACGCGTACACGACCGCGCGATACCAGGGGGTCATCCGATCGTTCACGGGCACCGGAGGTGACCTCCATGGGACGCTGCGGTCCGATCGCTCACTTGGTCAGATACCAGTCTTCGGGCGTGAGCACCCCGATCGCGTTGGCGGTGTAGCCCCCGAGCTTGCTGGCAACCAGCGTGCCGCCGCTGGGACCGAACGTCCCGATCGACGTCGGCTGGAACACCACCGGCAGTTGCTCTTCCGCGTACTGAGCGAATTTGCTCATGTTCGACAGCTCCGACCCGGCAGGTCCGGTCAGGGTGTTGTTGACGAGCGTCTGCATCTTCGGCGAGTAGTAGTTGGAGTAGTTGGAGACGGCGCCCTTGACGAACAGGCTCTCACCACTGGGCAGGATGTTGCCGGCGGCATAGGTCTCACCGCCGCCCCAGTTCTCGGCTTCCCAGCTGCATCCGGGCTGCTTCGCGGTGCAGTGCACGGCGGCCGAAGCCACGTCGTTCACCGGGTGCTGGGTGAGCGTGATCTTGATCCCGACCTTGCTCGCCTGTGACTGCAGGTCCTCCATCTCATCCTGCACCGATGAAACGTCCGCTTCGTAGTCGAGCGTGAACGCGAGCGGTTGCCCCTGTTTCACGCCGGCCCCGCACTCGTCGGTGTCGGTACCGGGCTTCACGCAGGTGCTCTCATGACCGGGCGCGACCTTCCAACCATGGCTGGAAAGGAGCTTGGAAGCGTCCGCGACCGAGAACGCGTACGGGTTGCCGCCGCTGGCCGCGGTGACCAGCGGGTTCGGCGGTGCCGACGGCACCGGGCTGTAGGTCGGGACCGCGGTCCCGTGCAGGAAGTGCTCGATCCAGCCGGGCTGATCGATCAGGTGCTGGAACGCCTGCCGGAAATACAGCTGCTGGAAGATCGGCCCGACCGTCGGGTTCTGGAGGTTGAGCGGGAAGAAGTTCACCGACGACACTGAGGCGCGGTTCACGTCATAGCCCTGGCTCTTGAACTGCGCGGCCAGCGGCGCATACTGCGAGGGGATGTAGGCGACGGTCAGCGCGCTCGTTCCCTGCGACTTGAGCTGATCGACCAGCGCGGACTGCGATGTGAAAGGCAGCTCGACGAACTTGGAGATTGACGGCTTCGGAGACCCGGAGTACGCGTGGTTGGGAACGAACGTGACCTCACCGGTATTGGTGGCGCTCTGCACCTTCCAGGGACCGTCGACGATGCTCCACAGCGGCGATGAGCCCCACTGATCCTGTTTCGCGCTCTGCGCGTTGAGGAAGTTGTAGACCGCGCTCGCTCCGGACTTGGTCGTGTCCGGGAGGTTGGCCTGGGTCGCGCTCGGCGCCTTGGCCGACAACGACGTGCGGTCCCACGCAATCGGCAGCGGGGTGATCTGTGACAGCTCGTTGTAGAGGATCCAGGTTGGGTTGTAGGCGCGGTTGAAGGTCATCTGGAAGGTCGTGGAGTTCACGGCCTTGTAGCTGACCACGTTCTGGGGGAACTTTCCGGGAACGTAGCTGCACCAGTCCTTGGCGGGGTTGAGCGTCAGCAGGTTCATCCAGAACACGATGTCCCGAGCTGAGACGGTTTCGCCATCAGACCACTTGTAGTTGTTGAGGTGGATCGTGACGGTCTTGCCACCGTTGCTGAACACCGGCTGCTGGCCGATCGAATGGTTGAAGTTGACCGTCGGCCGATAGTTGTTTCCGAACCAGAAGAGCGGGCGGTAGAGCAGCATGTTCAGCTGCAGCACGTTGTTCGTGGTGCAGTCCTGGATCGGGTACAACGGAAAGATGTATGTCGGTGTCGCACCGGTCGGCTCGGCGAACGTGACCGTTCCGCCGCTGATGCGGCTGCCGCTCCCGGTGGTCGGCTCGGTGAGGCCGACGCCGCTCTGCGGCAGCGACGTGGAGGTCGATGGGGTCGTCGCGGCCCCGGTCTTGCCGGTCCCAGAACCGCTCCCCGATCCACCGCTCGATCCACATGCGGCGATCACAACCGTGATCACGCCAATCGCGATCATGGCGCCGATGCGGCGCCTGATTGTCCGGAACGATGTCATTGCGGCGGCCTCCTGGTCATTTCGTCAAGCCACAGTACCGCTCGGCGGTTGACGCCGAGCCGAAATCGGCACCCGACCGAACGCGGGCTTTACACGTGCCCGGAGCCGGCGCCGGGAGTTGTGCCAGGCCCCCAAGCCCGGCACAACTGAAGGCCTATCGCGAGCACGGCTACTTGGTCAGATACCAGGCTTCCGGAGTTAGCACCCCGGCGGCGTTGGCGCTGAAGCCGCCGAGCTTCTTGTCGATCAGCTGGCCTGCGGTGGCGGTGCCGTAGGCGCCCACTGACTGCGGCATGTAAACCACCGGGAGCTGCTCGGAGGTGTACTTCACGTATGCGCGCACGGCGGCCGGCTCCTGTGCCGCATTCGCGGTCAGCGTCGCCTGGATCAGCTGATCCATCTTCTTGTTCGCGTAGTTCGAGAAGTTCGACACTGAGCGCGAGTAATACAGCGACTCGCCGGTCGGAAGGCTGGTGCCGTAGGTCCAGCCCTGACCGTAGTTCTCGGCGGTCCAGTGGCAGCTGGGCTGGCCGGCCGCGCAGTGCTCGGTGGCGGCCGCGACGTCGTTCTCGGGGTGCGCGGTGAGCGTGACCTTGATCCCGACCTTGCTCGCCTGGGACTGCAGGTCCTGCATCTCGTTCTGCACCGAGCTCACGTTCGCCTCATAGTCGATCGTGAACGCGATCCCCTGCCCCTTGCTGATCCCGGCACCGCAGTCGCCGGCCGTGGTTCCCGGCTTGATGCAGGTGCTCTCCCCTCCCGGAGTGACCTTCCAGCCGTTGTCCTTGAGCAGCTTGCCCGCATCCGAGACCGAGAACGGATAGCGGTCGGTCTGGGCACCGGGCGCCATCAGCGGGTTCGGGGGCGAGGTCGGCACCGGCCCGTAGGTGGGTACGGCACTGCCGCGCTGGAAGTGCTCGATCCAGCCGTTCTGGTCCACCAGATGCTGGAACGCCTGGCGGAAGTAGAGCTGCTGGAAGATCTTCCCGACCTTGGGGGCGTTCATGTTCAGCGGCATGAAGTAGCTGGTGTTGGAGGACGCCAGGTTGAGGTCATAGCCCTGGCCCTCGAACGAGGCGGTCAACGGCTGGTACTGGGACGGGACGTATGCGATCGTGAGACCGCTCGTGCCCTGCGCCTTGATCTCGTCGACCATCGCCGCCTCGGAGGTAAACGGCACCTCCACGAACTTGGCGATCGACGCCTTGGGAGCCCCGGAGTAGGCGGCGTTGGGCTCGAAGGTCACACCTCCGTTGCCGGTCGTGCCGGTCACCCGCCAGGGCCCATTCACAATCCGCCAGATCGGTGAGCTGCCCCAGTCGCTGATCTTCTGACTCTGGGTGTTCAGGAAGTTGTAGACGGCGATGGCGCCGGCCTTGGTGGTGTCCGGCAGGTTCGGGGCGTTCGGGCTCGGAGCCTTCTGCGAGAGCGAGGTGCGATCCCATGCGATCGGCATCGGCGTGAGCTGCGAGAGCTCGTTGTAGAGGAACCAGGTCGGGTTGTAGGAGCGGTTCAGCGTCATTTGAAAGGTGGTCGCGTTGACCGCCTTATAGCTGGTGACGTTGTCCGGGAACTTGCCCGGGACATACCCACACCATTCGCGTGCGGGATCGGCCTCGAGCACGTTCATCCAGAACACCAGGTCACGCGCCGAGACCGTCTCGCCATCGGACCACGTGTAGTGGTTGAGGTGGATCGTGACGGTCTTGTCGCCGTCGCTGAAGATCGGTTTCTGCCCGATCGACTGGTCGTAGTCGACCAGCGGCGAGTAGTGGTTGCCGTACCAGTACAGCGGGCGGTAGAGCATCATGTCGAGCTCACCGATGTTGTCGACGTCGCAGTATTCGGGTGAGTACATCGGCGAGATGTAGTTGGGGGTGAACCCCGCCGGTTCGGCAAAGGTCACCGTTCCACCCTTGATGCGCTGGCCACTACCGGTCGTCGGCTCGGTCAGTCCTGGGCCGGTCTGCGGTATCCCAGCTGAGGTGCTCGGATGGCTGCCGCCAGCATTGCCGGACGTCGTGGTTGCGCCCTGGGAACCGCAGGCGGCGATCAGCGCAGCGGCCAACAACGCGACCAAGGTGGCGCCGACAGGGCGCGCAAAGCTAGGGATACGAGTCACATCTCCTCCTCAAAAGATGCGGCATAACTGCCGAAACCGGGCACTACCGCCCAAAACCTGAATGACCATACAGGAAACCCTGGCGGCCCCCCGATGTTGCGGAGACGAGCCGGGTTTTAGATGGTTGAGACCCTAAGGGTATTCAGGGCGTGGGACTCTGCACAGCCGTCACCCAGCCGTAAAGCTCGGGGCGGCGGTCGTTGATCACGTCCGCGTATTCGGTCAGGCTCTTGTTGAGGGCATCTTCGAGATCGACGTCGGCGAGGACCATGCCGGGGTCACGGCTCTCGGCTGCGACCCAACCGTCAGCGTCGACGATCGCGCTGCCCTGCGTCCACGCCTGACCACGCTCGACTCCGGCGCGGTCCGCGCAGGCGACCACCATGCGGCTGTCACGGGCCGTTGCCATAGCGTTCACGACCTCACCCGGGCGCTCGCCATCGGGGCGCGGGAACAGCGGCCAGTTGGTCGGGACCAGCAGCAGCTGGATTCCGCCGAGCGCGATACCGCGCGTCAGCTCCGGGAACTCGAGGTCGTAACAGATCACGATCGACACCCGTCCGACGGCGCTGTCGACGAACGGCGGCAGCTCGTCACCGGGCGTAAAAACGAGCTTCTCGCGATCCCAGAGGTGCAGCTTGCGGTAGAAGGCCGGCTCGCGGTCGCCGCCCGGGTAGATCACCGCGCTGTTGTAGACGTTGCCGTCATCGCCGAGCTCGCAGAAGCCGCCGGCGATCACCGCTCCGCTCGCGCGTGAGAGCTCGTGCCACTCCTCGAGCAGCGGATCGTCGCGGGTGATGGCCAGCGCGCGAGCCTCGGCGGCGTCCCTGAACATGTAGCCGCTCAGCGCCAGCTCGGGCAGCACCACGACCTGCGCGCCGGCGTTAAGCGCCTGCGCGATCGCGGCTCGGCAGATTTCGGCGTTCCCGGCCGGGTCTCCCACTGTCGGAGCCAGCTGCTGGCTTGCTATGAGCGTCATTTGTGCCCTCCCCAGGCCGAGGGACGGCGGCCTTCACCGGTTACTGTGATCTGGACGCCAACCCTCACGGTGTCTCCGGCCATTATGCCGTCCGCGTACGGCCGGTACTCAGAGCCTGCAGAATGTGGCACCCGGGCCGCCAGCCACTCAGGTCTGAGGCGCGCCGACGGCGTGGAAACCGCCGTCAACGTGGATGATCTCGCCTGAGATCGCGCGTGAGAGGTCCGAAAACAGGAAGCACACCGGGCCGGCGACCACTGACGGGTCGGCGATGTCCCAGCCGAGCGGGGCCTGCTGCTGCCACAGCGAGGCGAGCTGCTCAAAGCCGGGAATGCCGCTGGCGGCAACGGTTCCGACCGGGCCGGCGCTGATCAGGTTCACGCGGATCCCCTGGGCACCGAGGTCGCGGGCGAGGTAGCGCGAGACCGACTCGAGCGCTGCCTTGGCGACGCCCATCCAGTCGTAGATCGGCCACGCCTGGGAGGCGTCGAAGTCGAGCCCGACGACCGATCCGCCCTCAGGCATCAGCGGCGCAAGCGCCGCAGCGATCGCCTTCAGCGAAAAGGCCGAAGTCTGGAACGCCAACGCGGCCGACTCCGCCGGGGTAGTCAGGAACTTGCCACCGAGCGCGTCTTCGGGCGCGAACGCAATCGCGTGCAGCACGCCATCAACACGGCCCCAGCGCTGCTCGAGTTCGGTGACCAGCGCGGCGATGTCCTCGGGCTTGTTCACGTCAAGCTCGAGCACATCAACGGGCGTCTCGAGCCGCTGGGCGGTTCGTTCGGTCATCCGTCGCACCCGCCCGAAACTGGTGAGCAGCACCTCGGCGCCCTGCTTCTGGGCTTCCTGGGCGATGTGGAACGCGAACGAGTCCTTGGTTATCACGCCGGTGATCAACAGGCGCTTGCCCTCAAGTAGTCCCGCCATTGTCAGCTCCGTCCCTTGATCACGAGCGCGACGTTGTGCCCGCCGAACGCGAACGAGTTCGAGATCGCGGCGGGTGCGCCATCGGTTACGACCGTCAGCTCACGCGCGACGTTGGGCACGTAGTCAAGGTCGCACTCGGGGTCCGGGGTCTCGTAGTTGAGCGTCGGCGGTGAGATGCGTGCGTTCAGCGAGTGCACGGTGGCGACAGCTTCGACCGCGCCGGCAGCACCGAGCAGATGACCGATCGACGACTTCACCGACGAGACCGGGATCTTGTAGGCGTGCTCTCCGAGCGCGGCCTTCAGTGCCGCGGTTTCGGCCGCGTCGTTCAGCTCGGTTGAGGTGCCATGCGCGTTCACGTAGCTGATCTGCTCTGGGGTCAGGCCCGCGTCAGCCACCGCGAAGCTGATCGCCGCGGCGGCTGCGACGCCGGTCGGGTCGGGTGCGGTCAGGTGGTTAGCGTCCGAGGTAGAGCCGAAGCCCGCGACCTCGCCGAGAATCGTGGCGCCGCGCTCCAGCGCCCGCTCCTCGGATTCGAGCACCAGTACCCCGGCGCCTTCGCCCATCACGAAGCCGCTGCGGTTGGCGTCGAACGGGCGCGAGACGCCATCGTCAGCCAACGCCTGCATGACGGTGAACGCGGCGAGCCCGAAGTCGGTTACGGTCGCTTCCGCGCCGCCTGCGACGGCCGCGTCCACATCGCCGTATTGGATCATGCGCGCAGCCATGCCGATCGCGTGGCCGCCGGATGCACAGGCCGAAGCCGCGGCAAAGGAACTTCCCCGCAGACCGTGACGCATCGTGACCGCTGCTGCGGCCGCGTTCGGCATCAGCATCGGGATCCCGAGCGGCGAGATCCGGCCGGGCCCCTTGTCGTGCATCAGCTCGAGGTTGGTCTGGAAGGCGGACATACCGCCGATCCCGGTGGCCAACACGGTGCCGATCCGCAGCGGGTCGTAGGGAAGGTTGTCCTTGCTCCATCCCGCTTCGGCGATCGCCTCATCGGCGGCACCGACGGCCAGCTGAGCGAAGCGGTCGAGGCGCCGGGCTTCCTTGCGATCGAGGAATTCCGCGGGATCGAACTCAAGGCAGCGTCCTGCCCCGTCCTGAATCCCGACGATCCCTTCTGACCATCGCTCATGCAGCAGCTGTGCGCCCACGCCCAGTGGCGTGACCGCACCTGTCCCGGTAATTACAACTCGACGCTTATCGCCCATCTGTATCAGCGCTTAAGCGGCGCGCTCAGTGATCAGGTCGACGGCGTCGCCGACAGTCTTCAGGTCCTTCATGTCCTCGCCCTTGAGCACTACGCCGTACTCGTCCTCGACGATCTGGGCCAGCTCAACCAGGTCCAGCGAGTCGATGTCGAGCTCCTCGAAGGTAGCCTCGGCGGTGATCTGGTCGGCGTCGGGACCAAAGCTTGCGAGAGCCTCGGTCACCTTCTCCTGAACCTGTTCCTTGGTCACATCACTCATTTATTGTCCTTTCGATTGATCAGGCGGTCGCCCGCCCTCAAGTCTCTGTGCCGGCGACCACTCAGGCCGCGAGGCCGCCGTCAACTGTAAGCACCGAGCCGGTCACATATCCGGCGCCCGCTGACATCAGGAAGCGTACGCAGGCTGCGACGTCTTCGGGGGTTCCTGCTCGTTTAGCCGGAACATAGTCCAACAGCGTGGTGTCTACGTCCGCAGTCATGTCGGTTGCGATCCAGCCGGGCGCCACGGCGTTGATCGTGACACCACGGCGCGCGACCTCGACCGCAGCGGTCTTGGTGAACTGGATCAGCCCGGCCTTCGCGGCGGCGTAGTTGGACTGCCCGGGGTTGGCGCGCAGCCCCGTCACCGATGCGATGTTCACGATCCTGCCGGTGCGTGCGCGCATCATCGGCTTCAGCGCACGGCGGGTCAGCCGGAAGGCCGCCGTGAGGTTGGTCTGAATCACGTCGTCCCACTCGTCATCGGTCATCCCCGGGGAGATGTTGTCGCGGGTGATGCCGGCGTTGTTGACGAGCCCCAGTACCGGCACGCCGAAGTGCTCTTCGGCGGCGCTGAAGAGCCGATCGGCGGCATCCGCCGCGGAGACGTCTGCGCCGACTGCCACGGCGTGGCCGCCGGCGTCTTCGATCTCAGCCACAACTGCCTCGGCCGCATCGCGTGAAGATGAGTAGTTGACGGCGACCGCCCAGCCGTCGGCCGCGATCGCCCGCGCAATCGCCGCCCCGATGCCGCGTGAGGCACCGGTGACGAGCGCGCAGCCGGCGGGCGGCCACGCAGTTGGTTCAGACACTTACCAGCTCCATATCCTTAAGGGTTCGCTTGGCCAGACCGGTCAAGACCCTGCCTGGACCGACCTCGACGAAGCAGTCGACGCCGCGGCCTTGGAGTTCAAACATCACTTCGCGCCAGCGCACGGGTCCGGTCAGCGCTTCGACAAGGCGCTCGCGCACGTTGTCGAACGGTGCCGCGGTTACGGCTGAGATCACGGTGGTCTCGGACTTGTGCACGACGGTCTCCTCCAGCGCAGCCCGGAACGGTTCCACGGCCGACTCCATAAGCGGCGAGTGGAAGGCGCCGGTTACCGGCAGGATCATCGCGCGGATACCGAGTTCCTTGGCGGTGGCCTCCGCCCCCGGCAGCGACGAACGCAGCCCTGAGAGCACGACCTGCTGCGGTGAGTTGTCGTTGGCCACGGAGAGCCCGTTCGGCTCGGCAACCTCCGCGGCGCGTTCGGCGGCGCCAGGCCCCAGCAGCGCGATCATGCCGCCGTCACCGGCGGTCTCGCCCGCCTCCTGCATCAGCCGCCCACGCAGCGCTACGAGCCGTACGCCGTCGGCCTCGTCGAGCACCCGGCCGGCGACGAGCGCACCGATCTCCCCGAGCGAGTGCCCCGCCGTGTATGCGGGCCGGTCGAGCCAGCGATCCTGCACCCGCAGCTTGTGCCAGCCCGCGAGGCTCGCACAGAAGATCGCGGGCTGCGCGAACTGGGTGCCGTCGTCAACGCGCGGAAACGGATCCTCACCGACGACCTCGGTCACCAGTTCCAGCAGGTCCGGCCGCAGCTGCGCGACGGTTTCCCGCATCTGCGCAGTCTGACTCCCCTGACCGGGGAAGATATAAGCAGTGGGCATTACCCCTTACCCTACGCACCCAACCGGGGATCAGTGGTCACACCAAGACCTTAGTACCCCCCGAGCGGGGTAGCAACGTGCGCTCGCGGTTGATCTTGCTCCCGAGCCAGCCGAGCGCCAGCGAGGACCCGGCGAGTCCGCCGGTGATGTGGTCGATCCCGGAGCGCGTGAACTTCAGCCGCACGTCGGCGCCGAGTTCGCTCCAGCTGTCGAGCAGCTCACGGCTCTGCTGTGGCACCACGATCGAGTCGTAGCGGGCGTGGTGCAGCAGCACCGGTGCGATCGGCGCGATCGCACCGAGGCGGTTCTCCGCCAGGCGTTTGCGCCAGGCCGGCATTTCGAGCACGTTGGGGTCGGTCAGCTCACCGATGTTGGCGAACCGCGGTCCCCGCAGCATCGCTTGAAAGACGTTCGAGCGGCGCATTATTTCCACGTACTTGGCGCCCTTCTCGGTCAGGTAGGAGTCGAGATCGAGCTCCGGATAGGCGGCGGCGTAGCCGATCGCGCCGTAGGCCAAAAAGAACGAGCTGAAGGCGCCGTCCAGCGTCGAGACCGCGAGCTGCATGTCGGCCGCGGCAGCGCCGACGGCGAAGCCGGCGATCTGCAGCTCGGGCGCGTAGCCACCGTGCAGCTGCGCGGCCCAGCCGGCGGCGCAACCGCCCTCCGAGTAGCCCATCACTCCGACAGGTTCAGAAGGTGACACCGCTTCGGGTACGACCTGGTAGGCGGCGCGGATCAGATCAAGCAGGTTTCTGCCGAGCGCCTGCCCGACCATGAACACGTGGTCGCCGGGGGTGCCCAGGCCCTGATAGTCGGGGACCGCCACCACGTACCCGCGTCCGAGCACATGCGCGATCTGACCGGCCTCCCAGTCGCGTCCGCTCGACAACAGGCGTGAAGGTGCGGCGCCGTCGCCGATGCCGTGCGTGCCGGGCGCGTAGGCGACCATCGGCAGGGTCACGTCGCCGCGACGCCATTCGGGCACGAGGATCGTCCCGGAGACGGCGGTCGGCTCACCGGCTGCGCCGGTGCATCGATAGAGCACGCGGTAGGACTCGGCTTTCAACCGCACGCCCGGCATCAGGAACGCCCGCATCGGTTCGCAGCGGATCACGTCCCCGGGCTGGTAGCGCTTCAGCTGCCGCGTTGACAGCGCCGAGTAGAACTCGGGATCCCATGAGATCCTGCGCGGATGCGGCGAGAGCACGGTCACGGTCGCACCTGCACTCCTCAGGTTCAGGCCTGATTGCCGTATCTGTACCCCGGCCGCACGCAACTGCGACCCCGCCCCGCGGGCTGCCTCCCTGACTGCCATCGGATGATTATGCAGTTACCGGCAGCGGATATTCGTTGCGAATGGAATAAAGCGTGGTGCGCTCAGCCGCGGGGCGGCCGGCGGAGTGGGCGGCCTCGATCAGGTCGGACGGATCGAGCTTGACTCCGTGATAGCTGCCGGCCAGACGGCTGATCGATTCCTCCATCAGCGTGCCACCGAGGTCGTTGACGCCCCAACGCAGTGCTTCGGTGGCGGCATCGAGCCCCATCTTCACCCACGAGGCCTGCACGTTCCTGACGCTGCGGCCGAGCGCGAGCCGGAACACGGCAGTGTGCTTGAGATTCTCCTCGGGGGTGATCTCCTCGATCCCGTGTGTCCGCCCGAGGAGCGTTTGGAACGGGATGAAGCTGAGCGGTACGAACTCCGTGATCCCGCCCGTACGCTCCTGCACTCCCCGCACGATCCGCATGTGCTCGGCCAGCTCCCACGGCTCTTCGATGTGGCCGAACATCACCGTCGCGGTCGACTTCAACCCGGCGCGATGCGAGGCCTCGATGATCTCAACCCAGCGCGCGACCGGCAGCTTGTTGGGTGAGATCCGGGAGCGGACACCATCGTCGAGGACCTCTGCCGCGGTGCCGGGAGTCGAGCCCAGCCCCGCCTCGCGCAGCCGCACGAACACCTGATCCGGTGTCAGCCCTGAGATGTCACACATGTGCGCGATCTCCATCGGGCTGTAGGCGTGCAGATGCAGTTGCGGCGCCTGCTGTTTGGCGAACCTCAGCCACTGCTCGTAGGTCTCAAGCGACCAGTCGGGGTGGATTCCCGACTGGATACAAAGCTCGGTCGCGCCGAACTCGATGGCGTCAGCGATCCGCTTGGCGAAGTCCTCTTCGGAGTGCTCGTAGGCGTCGGGGGAACGCTTGCTCTGCCCGAACCCGCAGAACGCGCAGCCGACCGTGCAGATGTTCGAAACGTTGATGTTGCGATTCACGACGAACGTGACCGTCTCCCCCGCGAGCTCGCGACGCAGCGCATCCGCGCCCTGGCGCATCTGCTCGATCACCTCGGGACGCTCCTCGGCAAACAATGCGGTCAGCTCGTCGGCGCTCAAGTGTTTGCCCGCAACCGCCTTGTCGACGGCTTTGCCGGCCACATCCGGCGCGATCTTCAGCTCCGGACCACGGCGGCCCGAGCGTCCGCGCGGAATGAACGACCAGTAGTCGGTCTTGATCAGATCCAAAACACCCTGCGACACCCACTCCGGGCTGATGAAGTCGCTGTACACGCACAACCGCTCGGACAGCGCATAGCCGTCCTGTGCGAGCCGCTTGCGAACCTGCGCCGGCGACGGGAACGGATGCTCGGGGCTGATGTGATCGCCGTTGGCTGATAACCCACCCAGATCCGTCGCGCCGGCCGCGACCAGCTCCGGCCACCAATCGCTGAGGTTCGGCGGCACTTGAATGCCGACCCCGGGGAGCAACCTGCGAGTCTCGCCGATCAGCTCCTTCAAATCCTCGATCGTCACGTCGGTCGCCCACTTCGGAGCATCCAAAGCGGGCGCGTGCCCGATCCCCGTACGCCAGTAATCGGCCGCCGCGTCGGTCGCGATGTCAGCCGGCTCCTGCCCGTAATAGGAGTCGTGCGGCACGAAGTTCTGGATGATGATCTCTTGCAAGTGCCCGTACTCGCGGTGCGAACGAGCGAGCGCCTCCAAAGCCTCCACGCGCTCATCGGGACTCTCGCCGATACCGACCAGAATCCCACTCGTGAACGGGATCTTCAGCCGCCCCGCGGCGTTGATCGTCTCCATCCGCGCCAGCGGATGCTTGGTCGGCGAACCCTGATGCGCGACCAGATCCGGGTTGGTCGACTCCAGCATCAGACCCTGGCTCGCGGTCACCTCGCGCAGGCGCGCGAGGTCGTGCTCGCTGACCACACCGAGGTTCGTGTGCGGCAGCAGGCCGCGCTGCAGCGCCTGCTCACAGACCCACACCACGTAGTCGACGAAGTCGCTGAACCCAAGCTCAGTCAGCTTCCGGCGAACCCCGGCGTTCACCTCCGGCCGCTCCCCCGTCAGCACCAACAGTTCCTTCACGCGATGGCGGTTCTTGGCGCGGTCTAACAGCCCCAGCACCTCATCGGGTTCGTGCAGGTGGGCCTGATGGGTAGCGAACGCGCAGTACTTGCAATAGCACTGACAGGTACGCGAAAGCGAGAGGGTCAAATTCCGACTGAAGGTCACGCGGCGATGCATACGACCTACTCTACGGATGTGTCTTCCCGTCTACTCCGCCTCACTCTTCTAGCGCTGCTTTCCGCGATCGCGATCGCCGCCTGCGGTGGCAGCGCCACCACCACTGGCCAGCACACCACCAATGGCGGCATGACGCCTCAAAGCGCAACGTTGATGCTCGATTTCACCCCGAATGCGATCCATACCGGGATCTACCTTGCGGTCAAGCGCGGCTATACGCAGATGCAGGGAGTCGATCTGCACATCCTCGTGCCAGGGCAGTCCACCGATGCGCCGTCGCTGCTCGCGGCCGGACGCGTCGACTTTGCCGTACTCGACATCCACGACCTTGCGATAGCCGACGCCAGGGGCGCCAAGCTCGTCGGGCTGATGGCGCTGGTCGAGCGGCCGCTGGCGGCGGTGATCGCGCAGCACCGGTACCAGTCCCCGGCCGCGTTGCAGGGGCAGACGGTCGGGGTCACCGGTGACCCGTCGGATCTCGCGGTGCTGCGCTCGGAGGTGGCCGGCGCCGGCGGCAATCCGGCGCGGGTGAAAACCGTCACGATCGGCTACAACGCGGTTCCGGACCTGGTGGATGGACGCGTTGCGGCGGCGACGTCGTTCTGGAACGACGAGGGGGTGCAGCTGCAGCACGACAAGCCTGGTGACTTCAACGTCTTCAGAGTCGAGAAGTACGGAGCGCCGCCCTACCCCGAGCTGATCGTCACCACCACCCGCGCCTACCTCAACGCACATCCGGCGGTGGCGCGCGGCCTGGTCCATGCGCTGGTGCAGGGCTACCAGGGGGTGCTGCAGCACCCGAGCGCGGGCGCGGCTGCGCTGGAGTCGTCGGTCAGTGGTCTGTCGGCGGCCTCGGTGAAACAGCAGCTCGCCGCTGAGTTGCCGGCGTTCGTCCCGATCGGCGGCGGCACTCCGGGGACGCTTTCAGCGCCGGTGCTCGCGCGCTGGGCCAGCTGGGAGCAGAAATTCGGGATCGTCAAGCACAAGCCTGATCTCGCGACGATGTTCGACAACAGCTATCTGCCCCACTGAGTCGTCGCCCGGTGGTCCGTGGGTGGTCGATGGTGGGTGGTCGATGGCGGGTGGGCGCGGCGGGTGGTTGCTGGTGATCGGCGGGTGGTCGTGGTGGGTGGTCGATGGCGGGTGGTCGCGGCGGGTGACCGATGGCGATCGAGTCCGCGAACAGTCGTCGGGCTGGCCCGCCCGCGCGCCAGGCCGCGCGCCAGGTGGTGTCAGAAACTCGTCCGAGCGACGAGTTTCTGACACTTGTCGGCCCTCCCGCGCGGCCGTGGGCTCCTGTCGGGGCCCGGCAGACGATCCTTCGAACTCGCGGAGGCCGTGAACGCGTCTGTCACGATTTGAGCATGAGTTTTGCGGCTGATTACGAGACGCTGACAACCGGCGCTGGACTACTGGATCGCTCCGAGCGCGGCAAGCTCGCGCTCAGCGGTGCCGATGCCAAGGAATTTCTCAACGGCCAGGTCACGCAGGAGATCGGCGCGCTCACCCCTGGCACCGGCGCCTACGCGGCGTTCCTCACGCAGAAGGGCAAGATGCTCGGTGACCTGCGCGTGCTCGACAGCGACGACGAGCTGCTGCTGGACACCGAACGGCCGGCCTTGCAGGAGCTGTTCAACATGATCCGCCGCTACTCGGTGGGCTACCGCGTAGAGCTGCATAAACGGACCTTGGAGTGCGGGCTACTGTCGCTGATCGGCCCAGGCGCCGACGCCGTAGTCACGGCCGCCGCCGGACAGCTCCCGGGCGCCGCGGAGCACGACCATCTGATGACAGCGATCGGAGGCGTCGACGCTGCGCGTGATCCGCACCGACCTCGGCCTCGACCTGATGACCGCTGCGCAGGACACCGACGCGGCGCGCGCGGCACTGCTCGAAGCGGGTGCTACCAGCGTCGGTGAAGCAGCCGCGGAATGCGTGCGCATCGAGCACGGCCGACCGCGCTACGGCATCGACATCGATGAGTCGGTGATCCCACAGGAGGCCGGTCTCAACGAGCGCGCGGTGTCGTTCACCAAGGGTTGTTACGTCGGCCAGGAAACGGTTGCGCGACTGTTCTACCGCGGCAAGCCCAACCGTGAGCTGCGCGGGCTGCGTTCAGCAGAGCCGCTGGTAACAGGAACTGTCCTGACGCTCGCGGCAGCCGACGACGGCGACTCCGCGACCAACGGTTCCGGGCGGGTCGTCGGGACCGTGACGAGCACCGCGGTGTCCCCGCGATTCGGTCCGATCGCGTTGGCGCTGGTGCGCCGCGAAGCCCCGGCCGGCACGAGCGTTGAGGCTGGGACTGGGGCCGCCGAAGTGGTCGCGTTGCCGTTCTCCTGAACGCCGGTTGCGGGTTGCCTCGTTGTGCTGCTGAACGCCCGATACAGGTCCCGTCGTCGTTCCGTTGAACGCCTGAGCGGGGTTGCGCCGTTGTTCCTATGACACACCGGTGACGCCATCGACCGGCCGGCGGCGTACCATCGGGTCTTCAGTAAGCAGGAAGGAGACGCTCATGGACACAATCGCACCCGATGCAGAAAAGCTCCGAGAGCTTGATGAGGACGAGCGCCACGCCTGGAAGGACTACTACCGTCAGCTCCACGAGTTGACCGGCCACGAGTACGAAGCGGCCGAACCGGAGTCCTGGGAGTTGCTGCAGGAAGAGCTGCGCCATGTTCAGCGCCAGCGGATACTGATCAAGGCTGGGGCTAAGAGCTGAGAGTTCGACGACATTGACTGCGCCTGAGCGTCTGGTCACACAACCAGCACGCCGTAGCGGATCGCCATTAGGATCCGCGGTATGAGGGGTTTTGGGAGAAGCCTCGTAGCTGCTGCTCTCGCGGCGAGCGCTCTGGCCGGCTGTGGCAGCGGCGGCCACGTGGGCGGACATCTTGACGTGCAGGGTCAGACGACGCCGGCCGCCGCGGTGTACATGAGCGTCGCCATCAACGGCCGCCAGCTGCTGATCTCGCCGCAGCACATCGGTGCCGGGCAGGCGATCTTCAACGTCGCCAACAACAACGGCCGCCCGGTGACGCTGCTAGCGACCCCACTGCGGCGCCACGTCGTGGTGAGCGTCGGCGGGCAGCGCGTCAGCTTCATCGACACCCGCGTCGCCGTCGGCCGGATCCCCGCCAACGGCACGATCCAGGTGAAGGTGAACCTCAGGCCCGGTGCATACGCGCTGGGAACTCCGCCGTCGGGACTCGCGGCGCTCGGTCAGCCGAACAGGCGCATCCGCGTGGCGCTTCTGCATGTCGGGCCGCCGCGCCCAGGCGGCGACAGCTCGATCAGCCACCCCTGACCGAGCGTCCAATTATCACGGCCCTCGCGGTACCGCTTGGACAGTGTCCAATCAACGTGTCTGGCAGCACAGATGCGCGCTGTCTGAGGCCGTAGCATCGGCGCTCACGAGCCCTGCACCCACGTGGCGGGAGCCGAAACTGAGGAGAAGAAGCGGTGGCCATCGATCTGAGCCATGTTCACGAGCCGAACGTCGAACCAGGCGTGCTACCGAGCACGATGCCGGCCTGGGTAATCCGCGACGGGCGCTTCGGCGAACCACGCGACGCGATCCAGCTGGAAGACGTCGAGTGCCCTGAGCCGGGCGCGTTCGAGGTAATCGTGCGGGTAATGGCCGCCGGCGTGAACTTCAACAACGTCTGGGCTGCGCTCGGTGAGCCGATCTCGGTCTTCCGCTACGGCGACCACCCTCAGTACGGTCACCACATCGGCGGTTCGGACGCGTCCGGAATCGTCTGGAAGGTCGGCGAGGGTGTGACGCGCTGGAAGGTCGGCGACGAGGTGGTGGTGCACTGCAACCAGGCCTCCTACGAGGACCCTGAGGTACACGGCCTCGATCCGCTCGCCGCACCGAGCCAGAAGATCTGGGGGTACGAGACCACCTGGGGTTCGTTCGCGCAGTTCTGCAAGGTCCAGGCCCAGCAGTTGCTGCCCAAACCCAAACACCTCTCGTGGGAGGACGCCGCCTCCTACGGCCTCACCTACTTCACCGCCTACCGCATGCTGATGGACCGCGTCAAGCTTCAGGCGGGCCACAAGGTGCTTGTGTGGGGCGCCGCCGGTGGTCTCGGGGTGTTCGCGGTACAGCTCTGCCGCATGACCGGGGCCGACTGCGTCGGAGTCGTCTCCTCGACGGAGAAGGGCGAACTGATCAAGCAGCTCGGCGCCGTCGGCTACATCGACCGCAAGGAGTTCATGGGCATGGTCCGCCGCGGTGGCGAGCAAGGGGCCGAGGAAAAGGCACGCTTCAAGGAGTCGCAGCGCTTCAGCGCACGTGTCGGTGAGCTGCTCGGCGGACAGCCGGACATCGTGTTCGAACATGTCGGCAAGCAGACCTTCCCGACGTCGGTGCTGACGGTGAAGCCGTTCGGCAAGGTCGTGATCTGCGGCGCCACCTCCGGTTACCAGCTCGACTTCGACGTGCGCTACCTGTGGATGCGCCAGAAGGAGATCATCGGCTCGCACTTCGCCAACGCCTGGGAATCAACCAAGGCCAACGCGCTGATCGAGGAATCCAAGATTCGGCCGGTGCTCTGGAAGACGGTCGGCTTCGACCAGGTAGCCGAGGCACACCAGCTACTGCGCGACAACAAACACCTCGGTAAGATCGCTGTTCTCGTCGGCGCGAGCGCCGAGGGCCAAGGCATCACCGCCGACGGCCCAGGAGCAATCCGAGCAGAAGTGGGAGCCTGATGGCAGCTGAAGTCATACATGTCCAGTGGTACGCGACGGTCCTTCAGGGAAACACGTTCGCCGAGGCCGTATCCGAGTGGGCGGGTCCGCTCACGCTCAAGTACGGCGCGCTCAAGTACAGCGTGATGCGCTCGATCGACGACCCCTACCGCATCACTCAGTACGTCTGGTTCGACGACCACGACAACTGGTATCGCTACTGGGAGGGCCCGGAGATGCGCGAGTTCCGCGCCCGCTTCATGGGCAAGTACCAGGTGCCGATCACCTACACCCCGTTCCGCGAGCTCGCGACCGGAGGCAGCTCGCCCGACGTCAGCTACGAGGCGAGCCTGCACCCCACGTCGGCGTCGGCCTAGGCTTGCGGGCGGCGCTGGGCTCGGAGCGCCAACTCAAGCCAGAAGCGCTGGTCGCCGTCGTCCAGCGCATCGCCGAATAGCTCACGCAGCCGCGCGAGGCGGTAGCGCGCGGTCTGCGGATGGATCCCGAGACGCTCAGCCACCGGGCCGAGCCGTCCCTGCTCGGCGAGCCACGCCTCAAGCGTCTCCAGCATCCGCTCGCGTCCCCCGGGGGTCAGCGAGTCAAGCGGTGCCAGGCGGTCCTCGGCAAGCTCGGCGGCGAGTGCGGTGTCACCGCCGATCAGCAGCTCGCCGGCGTGCTCGCGGGCGCTGAGCAGCGGCGCCGCGAGCCCGAGCCCGAGCACCGCCCGCGCGCGGCTGAAACTCAGCGCCGACCCGCTCGGCGCGACCGTCGTTCCGAGCCCGGCGTGAACGCCGGCTCGGCGCACGACCGCTTCCAGCTCGGCCCGGCGTCCCGGGGCGTCGGGATCGGGAAGGATCACGCAGACAACGTCGCCGATCGTCTCCGCGATCGCGCCGTGCGGCAGTCGCGCGAGCAGCGCCCCGACGCCGCCCTCGCCGAGACGCACGGCAACTGCGGCCAGCTGTTTGGGTAGCTCCCAGCCGGCGTCGAGCGCGCCGTTGCGTAGTGCATCGGGCTCCGCTGCCGGCTCACGCAGCAGCAAGCGCACCAGGTAGCGGCGGGCGATATCGGTCTTTCCGGCTACGGCGGTCTGCTCGAGCGCGTAGCCCTCGGCGGACTCGGCCGAGAGCATGTCGATGTAGGCGTAGATGGCCTCGGCCACCCGGTACATCAGTTCGGGCTCAATCCCCGCCTCCTGGCTGGCGGCGGCGACCCGTCGCCACGCCACCCGCGCCCCCAGCCGATAGGCGGAAAGCAGCGATTCGAGCGAGCGTCCGGCGCGCATCTCGCCACGTCCGAGCCGTCGATAGGCGTCCATCCGCGGCACCGGTCCCGAAACCGCTATCTCGTCGAGCATGTTCGCCAGCGCCTGTTCCACGCCAGCCCTCAGCCCCACCCCGAACTCGCCTTCGAGCGGACGCTGATAGTCGGGGATAGTCGCGATCGCGGCGATGATCTCGTCGCTGAGCCCGCTGAAGTGCGGGCGCAGCTTGCCCTCGAGCTCCGGCGGGAGCTGCTGCCACGGCTGTTTGCTGTACTGCTCCAAGAGCCGCTAGCCAGCTTCGAGCGGGGCCATCGTCAGGCCGGCGTTATCGAGGCTGCACCAGTACTGCTCCGCATCTTCCAAGGGGCCGCTCCAGACCACGGCGAGCCCGACGTTGTGGATGTGGGAGGCGAGACGGTAGCCCTGGGCCAGGCTGACGCCGGGTATGTAGGCGGCGAGCGTCTCGGCTACGTGGTCAAAGGTGTTGTGGTCATCGTTGAGAACGACAACTCGCCACTGCGCACCGAGTCCGCTGCCAGGCCCCGTCAGCTGGGGCAGGTCGACGGTAACGGACACGCACCGCAGAATAACGGCTTTGAGAGGTGTGGTCTAGCCGCCGGATTCGGCGCGTTTGTCCCAGTAGCGACGCAGCCCCGCATAGGCCTGCTCGAACGGGATCGCGTGTCGGAAGGTCTCGAACACCTCGGGCGTGGTCTTCGCGTGCAGGTCGTATTCGACCGCGTCAACCCACTCCTGCTGTTCCCCGTCGCGAGCCGCCTCAGACCACACATCCAGGCGTTCACCGCACTCCGCCAACACCGCCTCGGGGTCTTCGACGAGCCCGAAATGGGTGATTCCCAGACGCTCGGGCTCCCAAGCAGCGATCAGCTTCAGCGACTCGTGCCAGAGCAGCGGATCGATATCAGGCGGCGGCGTCGGCGGCAGTACCGGCGCGCCGGGTTCAATCCGGCAGCCTCCGACATCGCCGACGAAGGCGGTGCCGTCGTCAGTCAGGTACGAGACGTGATGCTGGGCGTGGCCGGGTGTGTAGGCGACCTCATAGGAGTCGCCGCCAAGCTTCAGCGTCTCACCGCCGGACAGCGAGATCAGGCGGTCTTCGGGGACCGGCTCGAACTTGCCCCACAGCAGCTCCATGTTCTCTTCCCCGTAAAGCCGCGAGGCGCTGACCCACAGCCGCGAAGGGTCCAGCATGTGCCGATATCCGCGTTCGTGCACGTACACGCGCAGCTCCGGGTACATCCGCGCGAGCGTTCCCGCGGAGGCCGCGTGATCAAAGTGGATGTGCGTCAGCAGGATCGCGCTCGGAACCCAGCCGTCGAGCGCGTCCAAGACGTTATGCAGCGAGGAGGTCGGTCCCGGGTCGATCAGGACGTTCCCGTGTTGCCAGCAGCAAATCGCGTGCGGCTGTCCCAGGTGGAGGGTGTCGATCGGCCGCATGCGGCCAGGTTACTGGTCCTCGTCGTCGTCCGTCTCGGCGTCGCCGTCCACTTCGGCGACGGTGGCAGCGTCCTCTGCGGCCGGCTCGTCCCCGGACTCGTCGTCGTCCGTTTCGATCGGGTGCACGACAGTCGCGGCATCGAACTCGGCGGTGTCCTGGTCGACGGTCATCTGGAAGTACTCGGTGGTTGCCGGGTCGTCGGTGACGACCACCGCGTCCTTGACAGCGACCTCATCTGGATCATCCGGGAAGCGCTCCTCGGCGAGGTCCGCGACGCTCAGCAGCTGTCGTGAGAGCTCGCGCACATCGCTGACGATGCGGGCGCGTTCGGCCCAAACACGGTCGGTGTCGATGTCGATGTCCTGGAGGCGCTTCTCGGCGGCCGCGAGCATGTTCGCGGCCTGGGTTTCGGCCTCGCGCGTGGTCTCTGCGGCGCTGGTCTCAGCCGTCTCCACCACCTGACGCGCCGTTTCGTGGGCCTGCTTGAGGATGTCCGCAACCTGGTTGCCAACCTCTTCAAGCGCATCCGTGACCGCTTGCTCGGGTTTTTGCAGACCACGAAGCTGGTGATGCAGCTGGCTCACATAGCCATCGACCTCGACTGGGTCGTAACCACGACGCACCAGCGTGAACATCGGCTCCCCGGCTCTGCTCAGCTCTTCACTCATGCTCTGAACTACGGCACAGAGCTCTGAAAACCTCTGTAGCGGTGCCTAAGAATTGGTTGAAGAGCGGCATCGCGTGCGGGTCGGTGATCGCCGGTGGGTGCGCTCTGACAGGCCTCGTAGGCTGGCTCGCCAACGCGCAGATATGGCTGCGTGAGTGGCCTCACAGTCGCCAGTTTGCGCGCCCTGCGGACCCATACAATCCCGCCATGGGTCAGGAGAATTCAGTGCGCCTGCAGCAGCGCGATCGGCCGTGGCTGATGCGCACCTACGCCGGCCATTCAGACGCCAGGCGCTCCAACGAGCTCTACCGCCGCAACCTCGAAAAGGGACAGACGGGACTTTCGGTGGCGTTCGATCTGCCGACCCAGACTGGATACGACCCCGATCACGAGCTGGCCCGCGGTGAGGTCGGCAAGGTCGGCGTCTCGATCGCCCATCGCGGCGATATGGAGGCGCTGCTCGACCAGATCCCGCTCGGCCAGATGAACACGTCGATGACGATCAATGCCACCGCCGCCTGGCTGCTGTCGCTGTACATCGTCGCGGCCGAGGATCAGGGCGTCGCGCAGGCTGAGCTGCAGGGCACGACCCAGAACGACATCCTCAAGGAGTATCTCTCGCGCGGGACCTACGCGTTCCCGCCCGGCCCGAGCATGCGCCTGATCGCGGACATGATCGCCTACACGGTCGTGAACGTACCCAAGTGGAACCCGATCAACATCTGCTCCTACCACCTGCAGGAGGCAGGCGCGACGCCGGTCCAGGAGATCGCCTATGCGATGAGCAACGCGGTGGCGGTGCTGGATGCCGTGCGCGAGCGCCTCGGTTCCGAAGCCGATGCACTGATGGGCAGCGTGTTCGGGCGCATCAGCTTTTTTGTGAACGCGGGAGTGCGGTTCATCGAGGAGCACGCCAAGTTGCGTGCGATGTCAGAACTCTGGGACGAGCTCGGACGCGAGCGCTACGGCGTCACCGACGCCAAGCAGCGCCGCTTTCGTTATGGGGTGCAAGTGAACTCGCTGGGCCTGACCGAAGCCCAGCCCGAGAACAACGTCTACCGGATCGCGCTTGAGGCGCTCGCGGTAACGCTGGGCCGCGACGCCCGCGCCCGGGCGCTGCAGCTTCCGGCCTGGAATGAAGCGCTGGGTCTGCCGCGCCCATGGGACCAACAGTGGTCGCTGCGGCTGCAGCAGATCCTGGCCTATGAGACCGACCTGCTCGAGTACGGCGACATCTTCGAAGGATCGGTGGTGATGGAGGGCCTGGTCGCCGATCTGAAGCGCGGAGCCAAGCTCGAGATGGAGCGTGTGGCCGAGCTCGGCGGTGCTGTCGAGGCGGTCGATTACATGAAGTCAGCACTGGTGGAGTCACATCGCGAACGCTGGCAACGGATCGAGTCCGGCGACCTGACGGTGGTCGGCATGAACCGCTTCCAGAGCACTGAGCCCTCGCCGCTCACGGCCGACCAGGACGGCGGCATCATGACCGTCGACCCGGCCGTCGAGGCCGAGCGTCGTACGGCGGTTGAGCTGTGGCGCGCGGAGCGGGACGCGAGCGCGGCCGATGCCGCGCTCGCGGAGCTCGCGCGCGTGGCCTCGGATTCCGCTGAGAACATCATGCCCGCCTCGATCGCCGCCGCGAGGGCCGGGGTGACGGTCGGCGAGTGGTCGCAGACGCTGCGCGACGCGTTCGGTGAATACCGCGCCCCGACTGGCGTCGGCGATGCCGCGGCGGCCGTCGCCGGCGAAGACATATTGGTACTGCAGGACGAGGTCGAGCGAGTCTCGGAGTTGCTTGGACGACGGATCAAGTTCCTGGTCGGCAAGCCGGGGTTGGACGGGCATTCGAACGGGGCCGAGCAGATCGCGGTCCGCGCCCGGGACGCCGGCATGGATGTGGTCTACGAGGGCATCCGCCTGACGCCGTCGCAGATCGCCTCCTCGGCCGCCCAGGAGGGTGTCCACATCATCGGACTCTCGATCCTGTCGGGATCGCACGCGCAGTTGATCCCGGATGTGCTCGCGCGGCTTCGCGATGCCGGGGTTGGGGATGTGCCGGTGGTGGTCGGCGGGATCATCCCCGAGGCGGATGCCGAGGCGTTGCGTGCCGCGGGCGTCGCCGCCGTCTATACCCCCAAGGACTGGGACCTGAACCAGATGATGCGAGACATCGTGCGGCTGGTGGCAGAGCGAGCCGGTGTCGGCGTCCGGTCGTGAGCTCGGCAAGCGTCTGCGCGAGCGCGATCTGACCGCTGCCGCAGCCGCTCTGAACCTGGTTGAGAACCGCAGCGACTCCGCCCGCGCCGAGGCAGCGACGCTGCTGGCGGCGTTGTCCCCGAGCGAACTGGGTGGCGAGGCCGGCGGCCATGTCGTCGGGATCACCGGGCCGCCGGGTGCCGGCAAATCGACGCTCACGTCGCGACTTGTTCAGGAATGGCGCGCGCAGGGCCTGAGCGTTGCGGTGCTGGCGGTCGATCCGAGTTCCAAGCGCTCGGGCGGTTCGCTGCTTGGTGATCGCGCGCGGATCGTCTACGACCCGGCTGATCCCGCGGTGTTCATCCGCTCGATGGCGGCGGGTGAACAGCTTGGCGGGCTCGCACCCGCAACCCGCGCTGCGGCCAGCGCACTCGCGGCTGCGTTTGACCTGGTGGTGATCGAGACCGTAGGGGTCGGGCAGTCCGAGACCGATGTGGCGGATGTTGCCGACACGGTGGTCGTGGTGGTGCAACCCGGGTCCGGGGACGTGCTGCAGTTCCTCAAGGCCGGGATCATGGAAGTACCCGACGTGCTGGTGGTGACCAAGGCCGACCTCGGCAAGGTCGCTCAACGGGCGACGGCGGATCTGCACGCAGCCCTGCGCGCGGTCGGCGCCGGAAACACGCGCGTGGTGGGCGTCAGCTCGATCCCGCCGATCAGCGGGATCGACAAACTCACGCAGGCGATCTCCGAACACCGCCACGGACTCGACATCGCTGCCCGGCGCCTGGCGGCGCGCCGCGCCCACGCGCTGTCGGACTTCATCACCGAGCACGGAGAACGCGGCCTACGCGAACTCGGAGGCCGCCGCGCCGCCGGCCGCTGGCTCGCTGACCAACCCGCGGGGCTTGACGTTCCCGCGCTCACCCGCGCTTTGGAAGCTCAGGCGCAGCACTGAGACCTCGATTCGGCCCAAGACCGGGCCGGGCAGAGTTCATACTCTGTTCTCATTAATCATCGTGTCCTCTTAGGTGGGAGCGGGATCATGGTGGCCAGGAAATGCTGCTTTTGATGCTGTTTGCGGTGGTTGCCGGTGCCGGGACCGCCATCACACCCTGCGTGCTACCGGTGCTCCCGGCACTGCTGTCGGCGAGCGCCGTCGGTGGCCGTCGACGACCGCTGGGGATCGTGCTGGGACTCGCGGCCACGTTCACGATCGCGATCGTCTTGCTGGCGACGCTGGTGAAGGGCGTCGGGCTCGGCAGCAGTGCCGCCCGCGACCTGGCGATCGTGGTGCTGATCGGCTTCGGCCTGACGATGCTGATTCCAGAGCTCGCCCAGCGGATACAGGTCCCGCTCTCGCGACTGGCGAAGTTTGGGCCGAAAACTCGCGGCGACGGGTTCATCAGCGGGCTGGCTGTGGGCGGCGCGCTCGGTTTCGTGTGCGCGCCATGTGCCGGACCGATCCTTTCCGCGGTGATCTTTGTGAGCGCCGATACCGGACCAACGATCCAGGTGGTGCTGCTCGGCATCTGTTATTCGCTGGGGCTGGCCGCGGTGATGCTGTTGTGGGCGTTCGGCGGACGAGCGCTGATCGCCAAGGTGCGCAAGGCTGTCGGCGGTCATCGAGTGGAGCGTACGCTCGGCGCGGTGCTGGTGATCACCGGCGTCGCAATGGCCTTCAACCTCGACGTCAAGTTCGAGCAGACGCTGGCCGATAACACCAGCCTCCCGACGTTCTTGATCGACCCAACTCACGGCCTTGAGACGTCGAGCGCGGTGCAGAATCGTCTGGTGGCGCTGCGGCCCGCGTCCCAGTTCGCAAAACGCCAGGCAGCCGCCGACGGTGAGCTGCTGCCAAAGCTCGGGCCTGCACCGAACTTCACCAACACGCAGGATTGGTTCAATACCCCTGGTAACCGACCGCTCTCGATCAGCGAGCTCCACGGGCACGTCGTGTTGGTCGATTTCTGGACCTACACGTGCATCAACTGTATCCGCACGATTCCGTTCCTGGAAGGCCTGTACAAGCGATATCACCGCTACGGGCTCGACATCGTCGGCGTCGAGACCCCCGAGTTCACGTTCGAGCAGAACGCCTCAAACGTGGCCCAGGCGATCAAGAGCGACGGGATCACCTACCCGGTGGTGCAGGACAACAACTACGGCACCTGGAACGCCTACCACAACGAGTACTGGCCGGCCGAGTACTACATCGACGCCGACGGCGAGGTTCGCCATACCCACTTCGGCGAGGGCACGTATCAACACGACGAACTGGTCGTGCGCCAGTTGCTCAGGGCCGCGGGGGACAAGGTGCTGCCGCCACCACTGTCCACGGCGTTCGTGCCGACTGCGTCGAGGTCCCTGATGACCCCGGAGACCTACCTGAATCCGCAACGCCAGTACGGGTGGCTGCAGCAACTGAAGCGCGGAACCACCACCTACCACCAGCCGCACGCGGTGACGCTCAACACCTGGGCCCTCACGGGTAGCTGGAATGTCGGCTCGCAATCGATCACGCCCGCGGTCATCCCCGGCCACAAGCAGCGCTTCGGTTCATGGACGATCAACGGCCACGTGCAGGCCCGCGACGTCTACCTGGTGATGACCGCCGGCGGCGATCACGCGGTCCGCGGCCAGGTCCTGATCGACGGCACCCCGCCCAGCGCCTCTGAGCTGGGCAGCGACGTCACGCGCGGAGGCTACTTCAGAGTCCGTGGCCAGCGGCTCTACAACCTAGTGAAGCTGACCAGCGACCAGAACTTCACGATCACGGTGCGGCTTGGCCCCGGGATTCACGCGTACGACTTCACATTCGGATAACACCGATTTAGCGAGCGTTGCGCGGGTCGCTGCCAGTGATCGCGACGCATCGAATTTTGCGCCACAGCCTTAGCGTGCCCCGAGGTGACTATCATCGCCTAAATGGAGGGCTCAACTGAGGTTCGTAGCTGGTTGCGTTGTTATCGATGCTGGTCCCAGAACCTCGAAGTACAGCTCCACTACGAGGGCATTCATCGAATTGATCCGGAGACCGGCGAGCGGACCGACGTCGTGGATGAGCTTCAGGAGGCGGTGGTGCAGTGCCTCGAGTGCATGCACGACCAGCCGCATCTGGGGTTCCACAACGGCCGCGTGGAACCCATCGAGGATCGCTGGGAGCGAATGATCACCGGTACCCCCTGGATCGCCTCCTGCACGGTCACGGTCGACGCCGACGACGTCGAGACGTGCTCCGGCCCTGAGGCCAGCGACGCGCTCTCATATGCGGCATTCGGTGACCACGGAACACGCGAGTTCTTCACGCACGTGCGGTTCCACAAGCACGACGACGACCGCATCGTGGTGCACCTGTTGGTCGAGCTCTACGCGCGTGCGGCCGAGGAGGCCACCGAGGTGCTCGAACAGGCGGCGCGCGGTGAGATCACGATCACCTCGCTGGCGGAGGAGTCGCGGCCGCCGGCGTCGACCAGCCGCGACGCGCACTAACCCGCGACCGATCGCTGGTCGGCTGTGAGTACCGAGCACGGTGATCCGGTCGATCGCCTCTATCACGCGGCCTGCTGCCTACTCGGCACCGCGGAGGGTGCGCAGGAGCTGGTTTGCGGCGCCTACACGCTGGTGCTGCGGCGTCGGCGCCGCCAGATCGACCCCGAAGCCGACCTGCCGATCCTGCTGGGCGCGCTGCGCGCCGAGTTCATCGGGTCGCGCCGGTTCCCGGGCTCGCTGCCCGAGAGCGCCGAGGACGAAGCTGAGCTGTCCTCATCGGACCCAGCCGATGCCTCGGACGTTTACACGCAGATCTCGGCTTTGCCGGAGAAGCTCCGTGACGCGGTTATCGCCGTGGGTGTCGTGCAGCTGACTCCGGCCGAGGCGCACAAGGCGCTGGGAGTCCGCGAGGCGACAGTAACCAAGCGCGCCAACGAGGCCTATGCGCTGCTGGCGGCAAACTCTGACTGAGCCGGGCGGCCGTGTCGATCTAGAGCCGCCGGCGCGCGACTTCCGCCGCTAACGGGTGCTGGCGCTCAGCGCCTGCAGCTGCTTGGTGCTGCTGTCGGCGCCCGAGACCACACAGGTGTGATTCTGGAGGTTCCAGGCGACCACGTTACGTCCGCCGAGCCGTCCGGTGTTGAGCTGGTGGCTGAACGCGGAGTTCGAGAGGATCACCGGTGACTGCAGGCACGAGATCGCTATCCGCCGCCCGCCCTGGGAGTAGAACACGGTGGTCACTCGCCGCCCTTTCACTTCGTCCGCGCGAGTACCGTACGCGCGCCAGCCCTGCGCGCTCAGGTCCGGCATGTACAACCCCTGGATCTGCGCGGACAGTTGGTGCTGAGCCTGCGGGCCATGCGCCACAGGTGCGTTGCCGGCGGGGCTCAGAGTCGCGAGCGGCACGATCTGGCGGACTGCCGGCGTCGAGTTGCCGTTCGACTTGAGGATCGACAGCAGGATCAGGACCGCCACGATCGCACCCGCGACGATCATCGTCGGGCGCTTGTAGCGAGCTAGGCCCCCCGGCTGTGACGCCGACGGAGCAGCCGCTCCACGATCGAGGGCAGCATCGTCTGCAGTCCCCGATCCGGCCATTGCAGTGGCGCTCGGTGAGCCAGCCCCACTGGCGGTCGCGGCTTTGGAGCCGGGGCCACGGGAGGAGGTCAAGTTGGAAAATGCTTCACGGGCCGAACGACGACCGTCAGCGCCGGCCGGACTCAGTGCCTGCGTCTTCCAGTTCGGCCGAGCTCTGACCCCGCTGCGTCCACGCCCGCCAGTGAGCGCCGACAGCTCCAGCCGGCGCAGGTCCTCGCGCAGGCTATCCGGCGCCGGGTCCTGGACGGCGGCGCGTTTCAGGCGCTCGTCGAGCTCGGCGTGTGCCTGGTCCTCAGTCACCTGCGTGCCTGACCCTCACTCGCCTGCGTGCCCGCCCCGCAACGGCCTGACCGATCACGCCGCGCCCTGCGCGGCCGTCACGTGCTCGGACACGTGCGTTGTGCGTCTGCGTTTGAGCCATGTCCAACCCTCGATAATGATCACCGTAAGCGCAACCGGCACCGTCGCCGGGAGCTCACTTACGACAAAGAACAGTAGATCGAACAGCGCCGCGATCACAAACACCATCAGCGCCGCTCCGAGCTGCAGGCGGTAGGCACCGAGCCCCTTACCGATCTGCATCCGTCCGGCGCTGATCAGCGCCTTGCTACTCGCCGCCACTCCCGTGGCCCCGGCCGCAAGCTGTCGGGCGGCGCCCTGAGCCGCGAGCACGCCGCCGAGTAATCCGGCCACGAAGAAGTCACCGTAGCCCATGTTCATCGCCGCGAAGGTCTCGCTCTGAAGTTGTGGAAGGCCCGAGCCCGGCGCGGGCAGCGCCGCAACCAGCTCGTTGTTGGGGGCCTGCAGCAGGTTGCTGGAGATCAGCCAGACGTCCGCACACGACATCAGCACGATCCCGATCTTCAGCCAGCCGCCCGGCGCGACCGATGCCAACAGCACGCCGAGCGCGATGCAGGAGAGTCCGGTCAGCAGCGTCGCCGCCAGCTGCGCCGGCAGGTGCCACTGCACCACCGAGGTGAAATAGAACGTCGGCAGGTGCCTGATGTTCGTCCACGACACATACATCAGGTGCTCGCGCGTGTGGTCGAGCCAGGCGACGAGAAACAGGCCGACGCCGACGAGCGCGGAAATGGTCGTCCGCCACCAGCTCCAGCGGCCGTGAATCATCCAGGCCAGCGCCGCGAACGCCAGGATTGGCACCGCTATCAGCGCCAGCCAGGTGAGCCAGGTTGCCGTCCCGGATGAGTAACGGATCAGCAGGATCACGCCGATGATCGAGACCACGGGGATCGCCGCCCAGCCGCGACCACGCAGACGCTTGACCCGCGATAGGAAGCTCTGCGGCATTGCCCGCGGCAGCGCCACGAGGCTGGCCTGTGCGGCCAGCAGCACTCCGTCGGACGGAACGATCCCCAGTGTCATCGCGCTGTCAGGCTAGCCGGGAAGCGTAAGAACTCGCGCAGACCGATGCTGTCGGCGCGGACGAGCGTTCGAAGTCACGCGGCCCGACCGAGCGACCACGAACAGCGTCACTGGGCCTGGTCGAGCGACTTTGAACGATGCTGCTCGGCTCGATCGAGCCTGCGGCTTACGCGGCGAGCCGCTGCTCCAGCCCGGCCAGCTGACTGCTCAGCTCAGCCGGCAGCTTGTCCCCAAACTTGGCGTAGTGCTCATGGATCTGCGCGATCTGCTGGTTCCAGCCGTCGGCATCCACCGACAGCAGCTGTTCCATCGCCTCGTCACTGATGTCGAGGTCGCCGATCTCAAGCCCGCCTTCGCCGAGCAGCGGCAGCGTTCCGATCGCGGTCTCGCGGGCCTCAGCGGCACCTTCACAGCGGCGGAAGATCCAGGCCAGCACGCGCGAGTTCTCACCGAACCCGGGCCACAGGAACTTGCCGTCGGCGTCCTTGCGGAACCAGTTCACGTAGAAGACCTTGGGCAGCTTCACGTCGTCGCGCTGACCGATCTGGAGCCAGTACTGCCAGTAGTCGCCCATGTTGTAGCCGCAGAACGGCAGCATCGCCATCGGGTCAAAGCGCAGCGCGCCGACCGCGCCGGCAGCGGCGGCGGTGGTTTCCGAGGACATGATCGAGCCTAGGAACACGCCGTGATTCCAGTCGCGGGCCTCGTGCACCAGCGGTACCACGGTCGCACGGCGGCCACCGAACAGGAACGCGTCGATCGGCACGCCGGCCGGGTCCTCCCACTCGGGCGCGATCGACGGGCACTGACCCGCCGGGGTGGTGAAGCGCGCGTTCGGATGCGCCGCCGGAGACTCGGACTCGGGGGTCCAGTCCTGGCCCTTCCAGTCGGTCAGGTGCGCGGGGGCGTCCGGGGTCAGCCCCTCCCACCACACATCGCCGTCGTCTGTGCGCGCACAGTTGGTGAACACCGAGTTCTCGCGGACCGTGGCAATCGCGTTCGGGTTGGTCGCAGCTCCGGTGCCGGGGGCCACGCCGAAGAACCCGTACTCGGGGTTGATCGCGTATAGGCGGCCGTCCTCGCCGAACTTCATCCAGGCGATGTCGTCGCCGATCGTCTCAACCTTCCAGCCTTCAAGCGTGGGGATCATCATCGCGAGGTTGGTCTTGCCGCAGGCGCTTGGGAACGCGCCGGCCAGGTATTTGACCTCTCCCTCCGGCGAGGTCAGCTTCAGGATCAGCATGTGCTCTGCCATCCAGCCCTCGTCGTGGGCCATCGCCGACGCGATCCGCAGCGCAAAGCACTTCTTGCCAAGCAGCGCGTTGCCGCCGTAACCGGAGCCGAACGACCAGATTTCCCGCGTCTCGGGGAAGTGGACGATGTACTTGTCCTTGTCGTTGCAGGGCCAGGGAACGTCAGCCTGGCCGTCGGCGAGCGGAGCGCCGACCGAGTGCACGCACGGCACGAACTCGCCGTCGGATCCGATCACGTCGAGCGCCGCCTGCCCCATGCGCGCCATCAGCCGCATCGACACCGCGACGTAGGCAGAATCGGTGATCTCCACGCCGATGTGGGAGATCGGTGAACCGATCGGCCCCATGCTGAACGGCACCACATACATGGTGCGGCCCTTCATGCAACCGCTGAACAGGCCCTCAAGCGTGGCGCGCATCGCGCCCGGCTCGACCCAGTGGTTGGTGGGACCGGCCTGCTCCTCGGTTTCGCTGCAGATGAAAGTGCGATCCTCGACTCGGGCCACGTCGCTGGGGTCCGACAGTGCAAGATAGGAACCGGGGCGCTTGGTGTCGGACAGCTTCTGGAAGGTGCCGGCGTCGACAAGTCCCTGGCAGAGGCGGTCGTACTCCTCCTGGCTGCCGTCGCACCAGTAGATGTCGTCCGGTTGGGTTAGCTCGGCTATCTCGTCAACCCACGCGATCAGTCGCGCGTTGGAGGTCTTGGCCTTGCTTTCAGATGCGGTATGAGACATGGTCGAGTACTCCTTGGCTAGACAGAGCAGGAATCCGGCGCCTTCAGGCGACAGGCGATCCTGGTTCCTGTGGGTCTTTGCGTGGAACGAGTACCAGGCGCTTGAATTCGGCGACAAGGACCCCGTCCTGGTTCAACACCCGCGTATGCACCTTGACGATGCCGCGGTCCGGCTTAGAGCTCGAGGGGCGCGCTTCAAGCACCTCGGTCTCCGCGAACAACGTATCCCCGTGAAACACCGGGTTTGGGTGAGAAAGCTCCTCGGTCGCGAGGTTCGCGATCGCTTTGCCGCTGATATCGGAGACGCTCATCCCCAGCGCCAGCGAGTAGACGTACGGGCCGACCACCACGTTGCGCCGCTGCTGGGACTGGGACGCATACACATCGTTGATGTGCAGCGGATGATGGTTCATCGTCAGCAGACAGAAGAGGTGATCGTCGCCCTCGGTGACGGTCTTGGCCGGCCAGTGCTTGTAGGTAGCGCCGACCTCGAACTCTTCGAAGTAGCGTCCATACGGGTGTGCGCCTGTCGCCTCACGCGCGGCCTGGTCGGTCACAACAGGGGTCATCTGGCTCTCCCGTACGGGCAAGTCTTAGCAAGCGGCATACGACATCGTACTCGCATGGGCAACCGAAAGTAATTTTGAGTGGCCATAACTCCGGAATCAGGGGCGTGCGATCGCTCACGCGAGTCACCATCCAAAGCCTGCTTCCAGGTAGGTTTGCGCGATGCGTAACCCTCGTGATTTCGGTAAGCCCTTGGCGCTCGGTGCGCCCGCACCGTTGATGGAGATTCCGTTCAAGCCCTCGCGGATGATCCACTTTCTGGACTTTTCGAATGAAAAGATGGTCGCGAAGGTGCCGCAGATCGCCCCCACGGTCGATATTTTGCTCGGCAACCTCGAGGACGCGGTCCCGGTCGACCGCAAAGAGGCCGCACGCGCGGGGCTGGTGCGGGTCGGCAAGGAGATGCAGCTCGGCGACACCCAGCTGTGGACGCGCATCAACTCGCTTGAGTCACCGTGGGTGCTCGACGACCTCACGACCCTGGTCAGCGAGATCGGCGACAAGCTCGACGTGATCATGCTGCCGAAGGTCGAAGGCCCCTGGGACATCCACTACATCGACCGGCTGCTGGCGCAGCTCGAGGCCAAGGCCGGGCTCAACGAGCCGATCCTCGTGCACGCGCTGCTGGAGACCGGACTAGGAATGGTGAACGTCGAAGCGATCGCGACCGCCTCCCCACGGATGCAGGGGATGAGCTTCGGACCCGCCGACCTCGCCGCCTCACGCAGGATGAAAACGACCCGCGTCGGCGGCGGGCACCCCGGCTACCTGGTGCTCGGCGACCCCGACCCCGAGAACCCGTCGGCGCCGCGCACCAGCGCCCAGCAGGATCCCTGGCATTACTCGATCGCGCGTATGGTCGACGCCTGCACCTCTGCCGGGATCCTCCCCTACTACGGCCCGTTCGGCGACATTCAGGACCTTGAGGGCTGCGAAGCGCAGTTCCGCTCCGCGTTCCTGCTCGGCTGCGTCGGCGCGTGGTCGCTGCACCCAGTCCAGATCGAGATCGCCAAACGCGTGTTCTCGCCCGCCATAGACGAGGTGCTGTTCGCCAAACGCGTACTCGCAGCGATCCCAGACGGCCGCGGCGTGCACATGATCGACGGCAAGATGCAAGACGACGCAACCTGGAAGCAATGCCAGGTGATCGTCACACTCGCCCAGATGCTCGCCGAGAAGGACCCCGAACTCAAAGCCGCCTACGAGTTCTAGGCGACGAACGCTTGGGGCACCGGGGGTGGCTTGGAGGCCACCCCCGCGCGTCTGCGACGCATCTGGCCGAGATAAACGCGATACTGGCGGAATATGCGGATTTCAGCCAAAGCCGACTACGCCGTGCGCGCGATGGTCGAGCTTGCCGCCACCCAGGAGGAGAAGCCGATCAAGGCCGAGCGGATCGCCACCGCTCAGGACATCCCCCTGAACTTTCTGGAGAACATCCTCGGAGAGCTGCGCCACGCCGGTCTGGTGCGCTCGCACCGCGGCGCCGAGGGCGGCTTCCGCCTGGCCAAGGACCCGTCCGAGGTGACCGTCGCCGACATCATCCGTGCGGTCGAAGGGCCGCTCGCCTCGGTCCGCGGCGCGCCACCCGAGGAATCGCAGTACAACGGCGCCTCGGAATCGCTGCCAAAGGTGTGGATCGCGGTCCGCGCGGCGTTGCGGAGCGTGGTCGAGCAGGTCACGGTGGCGGACATCGCGGGCGGCAAGCTGCCCAAGTCGGTCGACAAGCTCGCCGACGACCCCGAGGCCTGGGTCACCCGCTGACGCTCAGCAGCGCGCCGGTGGGTAGTCCAGCTGCGGGGCGACTCAGCGTTTGCGCGCGACCGAGAACACGGAGACGGTCAGGATTACCGCTACGAACAGCGGCAGGATCCACCAGGCCGCGAGGCCGCCAGAGGCGATCGCGGTGACGCCCATCGCGATCACCACGGCGACCGCGATCCGCCAGTCGTCGCCGACCACGAAGTCCCACAGAAACCTGCCGAAGTTGGTGAGCCGGGTCATGCGGTGACCTGCGACAGCCGGTCGCGTTTCAGGATCGAGACGAGTGCGAGGCTGAACAACGCGACCGCCGGGATCAGCCACAGCAGCGATGCGTCGCCGCCCGGCCAACTGGCTCCCGCCCCCTCCCCTCCCCAGAACATGCCAAAGCTGGTGAGCATGATCCCGACGATGAATTTCAGCGTGTTCTCGGGCACGCGGGTGAGTGGCGCGTGAATCAGGAAACCGGCCAGCACCACCACCAACACTGCCACCGCGGCGGCGGCTGCCGCGAGCGGGACGTCGTGCTGATTGGCGCCGAACGTGATCACGATGAACACGACCTCGAGTCCTTCCAGGAACGAGCCCTTGAACGCCACAAGGAACGAGTATCCGTCGATCCCCTCTGTCTCGACCGCGCCCGCGTCGGCGGCAGCGGCGGACTCCGAGGCGAACGCCGCGTCCTCGTCGTGCAGCGCCTTCAAACCGCTGGCACGGAGGATCGCCTTGCGCAACCATTGCAGCCCGAAGATCAGCAGTAGCCCGCCGACGACGACGCGTAGCGTGTTCAGCGGGATCGCGGTCAATGCCGGACCGAGCGCCGCCGTCAGCGCCGCGAGACACACGAGCGCCGCGCCGACCCCGTAGAAGGCCGAGCGCCAGCTACGCGTGGCCCCAACCGCCAGCACGATCGTGACGGCCTCAACCGCTTCGACCGTGCACGCCAGAAATACCGAGAGCGCCAGGCCTAGCTGTGTCGCTGTCAAAGTGGGTTCTCCATGTGACGCTGCATTCGAGGGTAGTTCAACAGCGGCCGCAGCGGCTCGTTGTGTGACCTCGCCCGCGCCCGGTGGAGGAGCCGCCCGGTATTGTCCGCACAAGTGTCCCGGGCGCAGAGCCCGGGAGTTTGGGAGAACCTGGAGGATGGATGTCGAGTCCGGTGCTGGAAACGGTCGATTTCAAGGTCGCGGAGGGTGTTGCCTGGGTGACACTGAACCGGCCCGATTCACTGAACGCTTGGATCCCTCAGTTCGGGCAGGAGCTGCAGACCGTCCTGGATGACTGCGCCTCCCACGATGACGTCAGAGCCGTCGTGATCCACGGAGCTGGCCGCAGCTTCTCCTCGGGCGCCGACCTGAAGCAGGGTGGCTTCTTCCTCGAAGACGGCAGCATCGACGTGCTCACGCCGCTGCGACGGGACTTCAACCCGGTGATCTTGAAGGTTCGGCAGCTGCGCAAGCCGGTAGTGGCCGCGGTCCATGGTGGCGCGGTCGGCATCGGTGCGGCCCTGGCGCTGGCTTGCGACTACCTGGTGACCGATGAGCGTTCCTATTTCCTGTTCGCGTTCGCGAATATCGGCTTGGCGTTGGACGGCGGCGCTTCGCCGCTGATCGTCGCCCGCGCCGGCCTCGGCCGCGCGAGCGAGATCGCGATCCAGGCAGAGCGGATTCCGGCCGAGCAGGCGCTCCAGTGGGGTCTCGTCAACAAGGTCGTTCCCGGCGACGAGCTGCTGTCGGAGGCCGGAGCGATCGCAAACCGCATGGCTGAGGGCGCGACCGGCGCCTACGGCGCGATCAAGCAGACGCTCAATGAGTCGGCCTTCCCTGAGCTCGAACGGCTGATCGATCTCGAGGCGGTGGTCCAGCAGGAACGCGCGCAATCAGCGGACTTCCGTGAGGGCGTGCTCGCGTTCACCGAAAAGCGCCCGCCCGCGTTCACCGGGAACTGAGGAGCAGCACCATGAACCTCGCACAGATTTTGTCCGACTCGGCTGAGCGCGACCCCGAAGCGATCGCACTGAAGCTCGACGACTTCGCAGTCAACTACGGCCTACTGGAGCAGGCCGCCAAACGTGTCGTGGGGATGCTGAACGCGCACGGCATCGGGGTCGGCGACAAGGTCGGGCTGATGGTCCCGAACGTGCCTCATTTCGCCGCGATCTACTACGGCATCCTGCGCGCCGGCGCGGTGGTTGTGCCGATGAACGTGCTGCTCAAGCGCCGCGAGGTCGAGTATTACCTCACCGACTCCGACGCGAAGCTGCTGTTCTACTGGGCCGATTTCGGGGCTGAGGCCGAACCCGGCGCCGCTGACGCCGGCGCCGACGCGATCCCGGTCACCGCCCAGGAGTTCCTCGTCGAGCTGATGCAGACCGAGCCCGTTGAGGAGATCGTCGAAGCCAGGGCCGAAGACACCGCGGTGATGCTGTACACGTCGGGGACGACGGGGACGCCCAAGGGCGCGGAGCTCACCCACAACAATCTGCGCGAGAACGCCGCCGTCTCCTCGGAGCTGTTCCACCTCGGTCCTGACGCGGTGATCCTGGGCGCGCTGCCGCTGTTCCACGCTTTCGGTCAGACCTGCGCACTGAACACCTCGGTACTGGTCGGAGCCTGCCTCACGCTGATCCCGCGCTTCGACGGCTCGAAGTCGCTGGAGATCATGCAGCGCGACAGCGTGAATGTGTTCGAGGGTGTGCCGTCGATGTATGGCGCGATGCTGCACGCGCCCGACCGCGACCAGTACGACATCTCGGCGCTGACGCTGTGCGCGTCCGGCGGCGCAGCGATGCCGGTCGAGCTGATGCGCGGCTTCGAGCAGCAGTTCGGTTGCAAGATCCTCGAGGGCTACGGGCTCTCTGAGACCTCGCCGGTGGCGTCGTTCAACCATCCCGATAAGGAACGTAAGCCGGGCTCGATCGGCACCCCGATCCGCGGAGTCGAGATGAAGGTCGTGGACGACAACGACCACGAGCTGCCGGTCGGCGACGTCGGCGAGATCGTGATCCGCGGCCACTGCGTGATGAAGGGCTACTACAAGCGCGCCGAGGCGACCGCCAAGGCGATGCGCGGCGGCTGGTTCCACACCGGCGACATGGCCCGCGTCGATGACGACGGCTACTTCTTCATCGTTGACCGCAAGAAGGACCTGATCATCCGCAACGGCTTCAACGTCTACCCGCGCGAGATTGAAGAGGTGCTCTACGAGCACCCGGCGGTACGCGAAGCAGCCGTGGTCGGCATCCCCCACGACGAGTACGGCGAGGAGATCGGCGCCGCAGTGTCATTGAAGGAGGGCGCCGAGGTCACAACCGACGAGCTGCGCGAGTTCGTGAAGTCACAGGTCGCGGCCTACAAGTACCCGCGCCGCATCTGGATCGTGACCGAGCTGCCCAAGGGCCCGACCGGCAAGATTCTGAAGCGGGAGATTTCCGCGCCGTAGCGCCGAAGCGCGCGCGAAGATCGCGCGCTGTGAGCGTCGCTGGTCCCGTGCCGAGGCGGCCCAGGACCAGCGCAAACGCCTACTTCATCGTCAGCGTCACCGTCTTGTAGGGATGCGTGGCCGCGAGCTGCTTGGCCGAGTAAGGCAGCTTCACCCAGGTCCCGGCCGAGTAGTCCTTGGTCATGTTCGCGTACCACGGGGACTTCGGATTGGTCGCCTGGGAGTACGTGAGAATCCCCTGCGATACCGGACCGCCGGAGCCGAGCTGGGTGGTCATCACCAGCGAGGAGCCGTCGTTCACCTGACCGTATGGTCCCCCGCTTACGGGGCCGTTGGTGGCGGCAACGTCGGCGGGCGAGTAGATCGCGTTGAAGCAACCCGCGTCCTGCCCACCGCTCTCACCGAAGCAACCCGGGATCGGGATGCTCTTTGACTGCGGCGCGTACTGAACCTGGCCGATCGTGGCGTCGAGCGCGACGTTGTGGGCCTGGAGGTTCTGAACCGCATCGGCCAGGTACTTGAGCGGCGTGCCCGCGGTCGTGTTGAGGCCGGTCGGCGTGGTCAGCGGCTTCTTCGCGTTGAACGGCGTGTTGTAGAAGATGTCCTGCTGGCCGACCGCCGAGTTGGTGGTGTTGCTGTCCGTGTCCAGGTAAGCCCAGACCATGAACAGCCAGCCGCCGGCGGCATCGAGCTTGCCGGTGCCGTTGTATCCGGCGAGCGCCTGACAGGCGGTGGTGAGGTCGACTGGCGCCCCGTTGCTGGCCGTTTGGTTCGGGCTTGCCTGGCACGCGCTGACCAGTTGCGGCAACACGTCCAGGGCCAGCTGCGACTTGTCGCTCTCCCACATCTTCTGCAGCGTCGCGATCGAGAACTTGGCCTTGCCGAGCCCGTCAGTACCCGCCACACGCGCTGCGATCATCGCGTTGCCGAGACGGGTGCGGCCGTTCTGCTGCTGGTCGACCTTGCCGATGATCGGCGAGAAGCCGGTCAGCGGGTGCGTGGGATTCGCCAGCCAGAACGAGTTGTTCGAGTTCTCCACGTAGCTGCGCTCGAAGATGTGCGGCAGCTTGCTGCCGGGGAAGATCCCCTTGGTCGGGGTGCCCTTGGTGTTCGCCGGCGCACAGTTGGCACGGGCGCCGTTCAGCAACACGATGCCGTCCTCGAGGTAGGCGCCGACGGCCGTGACCCCAGCGCTGTCGATGCAGCTGTTGGCGTTCTTGATGTCCAGCTGTGCCGCACTTACCGCCGGCGTCGCGCCAACGTCGCCGTAGTAGGACCAACCCTTGTCATCGGCCGCGATCGTGTTGAAGGTCGGGATCGCCAGCCACTTGGCCTCCACGTTGTACAGGTCGTGGACCGATGTCGCGCGGCCCATGTTGAAGTACTCGTCGGCCGCGCGGGCGCCGCCGTCGGCGGTGAAGTCGTCAACCGCGTATGCGTGCGTCGCAGTCCAGGTGATCGGCGAGCCCGGAATCGACGCGACCATCCCCCATTTGCTGGTGTAGAAGGTGTGGTGGACGGTGGTCTTGCCGTACTTCAGCGTCACCGTCGTGGTCTTCATCTTGTAGATCTTGTTGCCGATCTTGTACTCGGTCGGGTGGCCTTTGACGAGGTTCAGCTGGTAGACCACGAACCGCATGTCGGTGGAGACGGTGTGCGTCCAGGCGACGTTGCGGTTGAAGCCGATACCGACCAGCGGGAAGCCCTCGAGCGTGCCGCCCTCCATGTCGTACTGCCCGGGCACGTCAAGCTGGGCCATCCAGAAACGCTCGGTTCCGCGCCACGGGAAGTGTGGGTTGGCGAGCACCATGCCGGTATGGGCCTGGGTGTCGTTCGCGCCGAGTCCGATGCCGTTGGAGCCCTGTGCTCGGTCGGCCTGGTTGAGGCGCTGTCCGAGCGCCTTCAGCGGCTTCAGGCTGACACGGTCGGCCGCGGTCCGCACTGCGGGAGCGCTGGCCGATGGGCGCGTGGCGGCGTCGTAGTAGTTGATCATCTGCGCCGACGATGCCTCGGTCACGATCTGGTAGCCGCGCAGCAGCATGTCGGTCATGTTGATCGGCTTGACCCAGGCCTTGCCCTTGCAGGTGGGGTCGTTCAGCTTGCCGGACTTCAGGTAGCGGTTGTAGCCGCTGATGAAGCCGGTATAGACCTGCCGTACCTGCGGGATCAGGCCGTTGGGCGGGGCCGCGGTGAGTTCGCGCTTGACGATCCCGCTGCTGCGGATCGCGTCCCAGTAGAGGTCGGAGTTCTCGTTCGACTGGACCGTTCCGGCCGAGTAGTTGACCGCCAGTTTGTTCGCTCCGAAGTAGCGGGAACGCTGGCTTTCGACGGTGACCATGTCGTTCGCGAAGGTGCAGAGGTTGTCGGCTGCGAACTCGTAGCCCTCACCGTAACCCAGCGCCGTGAAGTTCTTGGCCACGATGTGCGGAATTCCGCTCTTGTCCATCGTGACCTTGACCTGGCCGTCGAGCGCTGTCGCCCGTTGTTTGAACGCCGCCTGGGCGCCACCGGCACCAGCCAGCGCTGCCACCACCAGACAGCTGGCGGCGGTCAGCACGGCTACGACCGCGCGCAGGCTCAGACCTCTCCTCGAGGTCATGCTTCTCCACATAGCTAAATCCCCTTCTCCTCAGTCGTCGGCGCTTCTTGCGCCGACGCGCCGATATTAGCGGTCGCTCATCGGGCCCACGCCGACTGGCGAGCACGTCAGTGGTCCGCGAACGAGCTCGCAGAAATGGGAGAGCCCCGCGTCAGCGGGGCTCTCCTTTAGCGGGCCTGTAAGCCGGATCTTGTCTAGAGCAGTCATCCATCTAAGCGGCCTACCCGAACCTTGGCGGGCTACCTACAAGCGGTTCTGCTCGGCCTTGCATCAGGTGGGGTTTACCTTGGCCGCCACGTCGCCGTGACGCCGGTGCGCTCTTACCGCACCATTTCACCCTTACCGGTCTGGAGCGCTGCAGCGGCCCCAGACTTAGGCGGTGTCATTTCTGTGGCACTTTCCCGCGGGTTTCCCCGGGTCGGCGTTACCGACCACCTTGCCCTTTGATGTCCGGACTTTCCTCGAAGGCGATACCTCCGCAAACTGCTCGGCCTGCGTGATTCAGCTTACAACTTCGCCGGGTCCGTGAGCGCTTATTCTTTGGTGGACACAATTTGTGCACCTGTGAGCGACGTTGGGTCGCTATATACACGGGAACGCCGATGAGCCTTAGCCGACGCGCATTTCTGCATAAGAGCGCCGCTGCCGCCGCAACCGGGGCCGCGCACCACGCCCTCAGCGGGCGCGTGCCGCTGCAGGCTGACGGACAGCTCCAGTCGGCGGTCTCCAGCGATCCGGCCGCGCATCTGAAGCCGGTCCCGTTCCACGGCAAGCACCAGGCCGGGATCACGAATCCACCCCCGCCGGCCGCGTGTTTCGCAGTCCTGGACGTCACCGCCACGAGCCGTAGCGAGCTCGAGCAACTGCTGAAGACGATCACCGCCCGCGCCCGCTTTTTGACCGCCGGCGGCTATCCGCCCGAGCTCGGCAGCACCGCTCCCCCCGCCGACAGCGGCACGCTCGGCAGCGACGTGCCGGCCGACGCGTTGACGGTGACCCTCGGGGTCAGCTCGACGCTGTTCGACGATCGCTTCGGGCTGGCCGCGCACATTCCCAAGCACCTCACGGTGATGGAGTCGTTCCCCAACGACAACCTCAACCCGGTATGGCTCGGCGGCGATCTGGTGCTGCAGATCTGCGCAGGCTCGCAGGACACGGCGCTGCACGCGCTTCGCGACATCCTCAAGCACACCCATGGCGGGATGCAGGTCCGCTGGCGCATGGACGGGTTCGTTTCCCCCGCACGCCCATCCGGAGTCCCGCGCAACCATCAGGGATTCCATGACGGAATTGCCAACCCCGAGGTCGGCGATCCGGCGGTCGCGAACCGCCTGTTGTGGGTCACGGAAGGCCTCGGCGAGCCCGCCTGGGCTGTCGGCGGCAGCTATCACGTGCTGCGCCTCATCCGGATGTTCATCGAGTTCTGGGATCGCGTCTCACTGAACGAGCAGCAGACGATGATCGGCCGCTACCGCGCCAGCGGCGCGCCGCTGGGCATGCACCACGAAACCGACATCCCGGACTACGCCAAAGACCCGCACGGCAAGCAGATTCCGTTGACGGCTCACATTCGCCTGGCCAACCCGCGCACGGCGAAGACGGTCGAGAGCCGCATCCTCCGTCGCGGCTTCAATTACGACAACGGCGTCGACGAGGCCGGCAACCTCGACATCGGGCTGATCTTCAACTGCTTCCAGCAGGACATTCAGCGGCAGTTCGTCGCCAACCAAAAGCGACTGATCGGCGAGCCGCTCGTCGACTACATCCAGCCCTTCGGCGGCGGCTACTTCTTCACGCTGCCGGGCGTCCGCGACAACTCCGACTGGCTCGGGCGCAGCCTACTCGCGGCCTGACCGCGAACGTAGGGTCCGCGCGGCCTGACGGCGAGCATCAGGTCGGCGCCCGCAGGACCGACCGCGAACGTAGGGTCCGCCGGGTGTTCACCCGACGGACCCTCATTACCGCTACTTGTAGGCGTTGAAGACGTCCTTGCCGAACGGCTTCAGGATCTTCAGGCCGGCGTAACCGAGGTGGCCGTGGCCATCGGAGCCGCCGCTGGTGATGCCGAGCAGGTCCTCGTAGCTACGCAGCGCCGAGTACTGGTCGTAGGCACCCTTGGTGTCGATGCTGCCGGGCTTGATGTAGTGCTTGGAACCGATGATCAGCGCACCCACCTTGCCGCCGCCGGGCCCGTTGGCCGGGTTGGTGACGGCGGTGCCGTAACCGAGGTCGGTGTAGAGCAGCTGATCGGCGAGCCCGGGCTCAGGAGCCGATGGGCCCCCGGGAACTCCCTTGAGCTGGCTGCCGTCCGCCACGGTACCGCCGGCGGGGACTTCGGCCTCGTCAGTCGTGATCACGATCAGCATGTGGCCCTGCTTGTAGGCCGGTGAGGCCTCGAGCAGCGGAACCCACTGCTTCAGGAACAGGTTGATGTTCTGAAGCTGATGACCGGCGACCGTGGGCTGGCCGTCCGCGTTGGGGCCGGTGCAGGGGCTGCCGCCCCCGTCATGCCCGTCGTTGCAGACGTTGGGAGTGATCCAGCCGAACTTCGGCGTGGTCGCGACGGTCTTCAGGTCGTGCGCCAGCCGTCCGCTGAACTTGTTCGCCAGCTTGGTGCCGTCGAACGTGCTGGAGACACCGGGCTTCACGAACCCGAGCGGGACCACGTTGTGATCGCACAGCGACTTGTTGTCGATGATCGAGTGGAACCACTGGAACGGTGAATGCCGCAGCACGTACTGGTCCGCAACACCGGTCGGCGAGTCAGCCGCCGACTCGGCGCTGTTTGTGTCGTTGGGTGCGCCGATCGCCGGATGCGCGCAGTCAGTGCCGCCCATCGAGTCGGTGACGCCACCATCGCGCTTGGGGTCGTTGCCCATGTCCTGCGCGTACTCACGCCACGGAGCCAGACCGGTCTTGGTGTTGACGCCGTACTTGGAGTCCAGCTGGTTGCCGATCGTCAGAACGCTCTTCGGGTAGACGCAACCGGAGCTCGCGTTGACCTGACCGGGGTACTTGCTCTGGTTGGCCTTGGTCCCGGGCTTGATGTTGTCGAATCCGAGGCTGACGCCGGTGACACCGGGCTCGGCCATGCAGTCCGATCCGGTCGCCGGGGTCGGCGCCTGACCGGCCACCGATGCGAGATAGTTGTCGAGGCTCGCGTGTCCACTGGCGTAGAAGTTGGGGAGGAACACGCCCTGGTGCTCGAGCGTCTTCTCTAGATACGAGCCGGAATCCGGCGCACCGAAGGTCACATTCTCGCTCGAGTTCTCGAGCTCGATCACGAAGACCTGTTTGATCGAGCCAGCCGGTAGTGCGGCTCGTACGAACGGGGTTTTGGCGGCGGCCACCGCCGTCGACAGCCTCGCCGGATGGCTTCTGGCTGTGACGTGGTGGACGGCAGTATCGGCGCTCGCGCTTGACGCGATCGCCACCGCGGCGATCCCGGTCGCGAGGGCAGCCGACACGCCGAGGCGGCTGAAGTTGCGCTTCATGAAGTCTCCAGGTTTGTGCTGACAGAGAGCGAAACCTTGAGGAGTCCCGGCAGCTCCACTTAGCCTCGCCAGCGGGATGCTAGTTTCGCGCAACGCGCAGCGTGTTTATGACTCGTGAACGAATCGTGACGACTTGCGAGACCGTACGCAAACAGATCCGTGATGTTCGTGGCGCGCCGGCGTGCCGGGATCGGCGCTCGGTCTAGGTCGGAGGTGCGGAGGTTCCGCTGCTTGTGAGCAGGTCAGGAACCTGTGACAGCAGCTCGACCGCGGTGCCCACGGCGGCGTCCAGTGCCTCACGTTTTGCGGTCGAGAGCTGGGCAATCCCGGTCCACTGACCGTTCGTGCGCGAGGCCGCGGCGGCGGCTTGGACAGCGTTCAATGCGCGCCCGATGCGCGCGGGCAGCTTCGGCGCGAGCGGCTTCAGCACGCTGTTCAGCAGCTTCAAATCCTCTCGTGTTGCGGTGACGTCCGCGATGATCGACGCCGCGCCGGTGCCGCTGCCGTAGTCGTCGTCGGCCGTGAGCGTGTCGCGTTCGGCGTCCTCAAGGATTTCGTGCGGGCGCAGCAACCAGTTGGCGACGCCCTGGTTGGTGACCGGCAGCTCGGAGCTGAGCGGGGTGGCGATCAGCTGCGTGATCAGGTGCTGGAGAGTGGCGACGGCGCTCGCGGCCTGGCTCAGGTTCTGGTCGGTCCAGAGGTCAAGTTCGATGCGATGAAAGCCCGTGAAGTGCGGGCTCGCGGTTCCTCCCTTCAGCCCGGCCGAGGTTCCGTCAATCTCGTTCCCGAGATTCCCAAAGGCACCGTATTGCTTGTCGTCCTGACCGAGTTTGAGCCACGCCAGGTGAGCCGTGAGCCAGGCGGACTCCGCGGTCTGCAGATCTCCAGAGGCGACCGCCGTGGCGAGGTCGTTCACGTCGCTCTGGACCGCGCCGAGCTGTTGGGTGACGAAGCTCTGGTATCCGCTGTAGGCGGGGAGCTCCACGGTCTCGTAGTCGCAGCCCTCAAAGCCCTTGTCGACGTTGCCCGAGGGTTGCAGCCAGGTCACCTCGCACGGTGTCACGGCGTTCGGCCCGCCGGTCAGCTCGTAGAAATTGCGGTGCACCCGGATGAAGCGTGCGGGCTGATCCATATATGTGGCCTGGACCGTGCGGATCGCATTGGGCGCGAGCCCAATCAGCGGCGCGCCCTCCACGGCGATCATCGCGCTCGCGATGTTCTGCGGCGGCCCGCAGTTCTCGAGCTGGAAGCTGTAAATCGTGTTTACGCCGGTCTCGACGATGCAGATCGCGAGCCGCTTGTAGTCGCGCTTGAGCGACGGAAGCAGCTGTCGTTCGACCGACCGCTCGGCCGGCGGGAAGCAGCGCAGCGGCGCGATCTTGAAGCGCGTGAAATGGCGCGCCGGCACCGCGTAGAGGTGATGACCGCCGGCGGTCTTCCCCAGGTAGCGGATACCAGAGCGGATGATCCCGCTGGCTTCCAGCGGCGATTCCAGCTTCGCAAGGTCAAGCTTGTCGGCTGACGTGCGTCGGCTCTTGAACAGTCGATACGCGGCTTCGATCGACTTTGGCACCGGGGCGTTTGCGGGTGCGAGCTGGCCCGGTGCCGGATACGAGGAACATGGCCGCGGTTTGGCCGCCGCGGCTCGCGCAGTATCTGTCACTGCAGCCCGCGCGCTGCCTGACGCCGCGGCTTGGGCCCCAGCCGACTTGGCCCAGACGCACACAAGCAGCACCATCGCTGCCGCCGCAATCAGCCAAGGCAGCTTACGGCTGTCGAGACTCCTCAGCATCGTGCTCAGTCAAGCAGAGCCGGCGCCTGAGTCGTGAACACGCGGTGAAACCGCGACCACTTGCTAGCAGCGACGCGCCCGGGCTCAAATCGAACGCATCAAACCAACGACCCGTCCCAGCACCAGGACCTCCTGCGTGATGATCGGTTCCATGGCGGGGTTCTCGGGCTGCAGCCGGATGTGATCGCCCTCGCGATAGAAACGCTTGACGGTCGCCTCCTCCTCGAGCATCGCGACCACGATCTCTCCGTCGCGCGCGGTGTTCTGTTGGCGCACCACCACCAGGTCTCCATCGAGGATCCCGGCCTCGATCATCGACTCACCGCGAATCCGCAGCAGGTATTCACCGCTGGCTCCGCCGGCGCAGTCAGGGGTCTCGATGTATTCCTCGACGTTCTCCTCCGCCACGATCGGCGCGCCCGCCGCCACCTGCCCGACGAGCGGAAGCCCCGGCTTGACGAAGTTCCTGACTCCGTCCGCGGCCTTGCTCGCCAGCTCGAGCGCACGGGGTTTGGCTGGATCGCGGCGGATCAACCCCAGCTTCTCAAGGTTTGCGAGATGTGCATGCACTGTCGACGGCGACGCCAGACCGACCGCGTCTCCGATGTCACGCACAGTTGGCGGATAGCCGTTCCGTTCGACGTAACGGGTGATGAAGTCATATATCTCTTGCTGACGCTTGGTCAGGTCCATCCGTCGGCTCCTTGATCGCACTCGCGCGCATCCGCGAACATGTGTTCGGATAAGTTATACGTAACCCAGGACGGAATGCCTGCAAACGAGCGCGCTGGGCCTGCTGAACCTGCTGCTAAGGTCCGGCCGCGTGCGTGACCGTATGTCGAGATGGCTTTGTATTGGAGCGATTGGGATCTACGTCGTGGTGGGGGTCGCGGGCGCTGCGGCGACGCCCGTCTCCTCGCAACGGATCCCGACGGGCAACAGCGAACCGTGGTTCGGATCGATCGCCTGCCCGAGTACGACCAACTGCTTCGCGAGAGGCACCACGCTTAGCTCGCGTGGACCGGTTACCAACCTGTTCGGGCTGGAGCAGGGACGTTGGCGTCGCGTCACGGTCCCACACGAGCTGCCCGCGGTCGGAGTCGTCCAAGCGATCTCGTGCGCCACGCAGACCAATTGCCTGGCCATCGGCGGCCGCACGCCGAATGGGGTCACCGAATACGCGGTGGCCCTTGCTTGGAACGGCAAACGCTGGCGCAGAGTGATGGACACGGGCGCCCGAGCCAACCTGCTCGACGTCTCGTGCACCGGCCCCAACTACTGCGTTGCCGTAGGCCAGGACGTATCCGGCGGACCGCTCGCACGTCTTTGGAACGGCAGGTCCTGGCGCAACCTCCATCCGCCCGGCCGCCGATATCTCGTGTTCGAGTCGGTCTCCTGCTGGGCAGTCGGACGCTGCACCGTCCTCGGCAACAAGGCCGGGGCAACGCCCCGTGCCGTGGTCGAGCAGCTTCACGGTTCCCGCTGGACGCTGCAGAACTCCCGCAGCCCGTCGGGTACGAACCTGTTGGACATCACCTGCCTTGCTGACGGCACCTGCCTGGCAGTCGGCGAACGCGCCGTCGGCCACAGCACCGTGAACCACGAGATCGCGGAGGATTGGAACGGACACCGATGGAAGTACCAACAGCTCTCTCAATCCAACAGCGTGTTGACTACCGTCTCCTGCATCGGCAACGGCCCGTGCTTGGCGGTAGGACTCCACTACGCCCCGCACAATCGGAGCACGTCGATCATCGATGAGTACCACGCCGGACGATGGACGCCGGTCGCCGCCGGCGCGTTCACCAACCGCCTCATCCTTGACGTCACCTGCACCACGGCTACGTGCCAAATCCTGAATGACACAGACCGGAACACGCTCGTGACTCCCTTTGTGCCGTGAAGCCGATCGTGGCGATCGCGACGATGGCACGATGCAGGTCCGCCGGGCAGGCGGCGACGGGTCAGTGACGCAGCCGACAGCGTACGTCGAGGAAAGGTCGAGCTGGCGTAAGTCGTCAAGCGGGTCTCCAGACCGCGCTCATCACTCGGTCGCTTCAGTCGCACTGCGTTAGCGCGGAGATAGGACCACGGCATCACATCCGAATCTGAAATCCTGTGCAAGCTCGAGAATCCACACCTAGGTTTCCTGCGAACTAACCGGCTGCTCCGGAAACTACGCGCACCTGGCATCGCGACGACCGCGAGTCTTGATTGTCGTTATGGCATCAGTGAGGATGCAAATCGGTTCGTGGCGGCGGCTTCAGGTCGGCAGCCGGTCGGGTGGTCCACGGAATGTCCGAATGGATCACGTGCACTGAGCACGGTGCTGCGAAACGATGGCGGGCTCCGTTCGGTTCGCACCGCGGGGCTGGGCGAGCTACGCTGCCACCCAGGATGGATCACGTTGCGATCCCGGTGGCGTTCGCGGCCGGCCTTATCAGTTTTCTGAGCCCGTGTGTGCTTCCTCTCGTTCCGGGCTATCTCGGTGCTATCGCTGGCACCCGTGACATGAATGATTTGTCAGCGCGAAATGTTGTCGGTCCAACACTGACTTTCATTGGTTCCTTCAGCGCGATCTACATTGCGCTGACTCTGCTGGGACAACGAGCGATTCGTGGTGCCTTCACTGGCGGTACTGCCGTCCACGTGTGTGGTGCGATGATCGTCGTGATGGGGCTGCTGTACATCGCGGCGCCGTTCGTCCCGAAGCTCAACCCCGAGTATCACGTGCCAGCGTTGATGGAAAAGGCTCGCGGCGGCGGTCCTGTCATCATCGGAGTTGCATTCGCTATAGCGTGGACACCATGCGTAGGTCCTACTTTGGGCACGATCGTCGGCCTCGCGAGCACATCACGCTCCGCTGCAGCCGGTGCGATCCTCATGGCCATCTATTGCATCGGCCTCGGAGTGCCGTTCCTGATCACCGGCCTCGCGTTCGGCAAGGTCGCCGCACTGTTCAACATCGTCAAGCGACACTATCCCGTGGTAATCATCACGGGGGGAGCAGTTCTAGTCGCAGTAGGCATCTTTGTGTGGACCGGTGAGTTCGATGTGCTCAATGCGCAGGCATCGAACCTGATGCAAGCTCTCCATCTTCCGAACCTGTCGCTCAATGCCTGAAACAGCCGCGTGCCCGGCGACGCCAACAGGGGTGTACCGAACAGGTGCTGCCGAGTAGCGGTGGCCTGAGCGAGAGAGCGGGTCGAAAAATGCCTCATCTACAGGGAAATCGTCCGGTAATTCAGTAACGGGCGTTCCCGATCGGCCGTTTTTCGCGGTGTCGTTGCGCCTGCTCGCCGGGTCGTCGTCGGCCCGTGCGTAAGTGTCCATGAGAGCCGTGCTCACGAGGCAAGTCAGGAGTGGCGGGCTTACCAGCAACCGACGCTGCCCGCCACATGTGATTGCGGGTGGGTCGCGGTGTTGGGTTCCTTGAGCCCGGGGCTAGACGGCCTGCCGTCAGGTGTCGCACCCGGTGCGGCCTGCTGCGAGGAGAAGGGCCAAGATCACGGCTAGCAACGCGAAGAGACAGCTAACGGCCCCAGCCAGCACAGATTGGCTCTTGGTCGCGCCGCTCTTACGCCAGATGAGCATCACCAACGCCGGCGGGAGCAACCAGGCGAGCACGAGTGCAGGTGGTTGCCACCACCTGCCCGTCGCGACGCACGGTCCCGAAGCACACACGCCATACGACACTGCGCCTGCCAGTACCGGCCCGCCGATGACCGAGAGCGCGACTAATCCGAGCCACCGAGCCATTCGCTGTGCTCGCCGCGCCGTGGTCTGAGCCATCAGGCGCCGTGCCAAGTTCGCCGGTTCATGACGACCCAAACGGTAGCCGCTCCGGTAATGACAGCTGCGAGGCGAAGAAGCAGGATTAGTAGCCACGTCACGCGCCGCGCGACTGAGAACATCGCACCTGAAAACCTGAACGCGTACGTAGATGCCATCGCTGTCGAGCCGAAGCTCGATAAGGGCCAGACCGAGCAGGGCGCTGCCCACGCCTTAGGCTGGCCGACGCACCGCTTCTCCGCGCGCGTGAAGCTCCTCGAGCCGCAGCGCATGATCGGCGGCGGCGAGCTGCAGCAGGGTTTGGTTGGCAGCGTCCTCGCTGGCGACAGCCTCGTACGATTCTTGGCGGGAAGAGCCACAATGAGTTTCGATGCCGATAACCACAGCCGGACCGGGTCAAACGGCGAGTCTCGGACTTCACTCGCTTGGCCGGAGTCGATGCCTGTCCTGACCGACGGGTCGCTCACTCTTCGCCCATGGAGAGCAGCTGATGCAGACGCGGTTCTTGCGGCATGTCAGGACCCGGAGGTACAGCGGTGGATGGATGTGCCCGTGCCGTTCTTGCCGCAGCACGCGGCTGACTTCGTTGGCGCGCACGCCGAGCAGCAATGGTCATCGCGGCAGGGAGCGCCGTTCGCGATATCGGCCTCAAATGAGGACCGGGTGCTTGGCTCCTGCGGACTCGTTGCAGTAGACGCTGCGGATCTTGTTGCCCAGGTCGTCTGGGCAGTTGATGCTCCGGCGCGTGGTCAGCGGGTCGCTCAGCGCGCTGGAAAATTGCTGTGCGACTGGGCGCTTGAAGACCTGGGTTTTGCGCGCCTGGAGTTCTACATCGAGCCAACGAACGCGGCATCTCGAGCGGTCGCCACGCGCCTCGGTTGCGAGCTTGAGGGCATCCTTCGCAGCAAGTCGTGGATCCAACGTACGCGAAGAGACGTCGCGCTCTATGCCCTCCTTGGATGAGATCGATCAGCACCGCCAACAGACCCGCTTCTGCGAAACCCCCGGCACCTCACCAGCATTGAGCCGCGCCTCGGCCCGCTCAGGATCAGCGGGATCTTGTTCGCGTAGCGCGGTCTAACTGTTCATCTAGATCGGGGGTGTTTGGCCTCAACGTTCTACTCCGCTCTGCTGACGGTGCCGAGATCTCGTGACCCCGTAGCGAGATGTCCGTCGCCCGCACCTCCTGAGCCTCTGGTCGCGATACTCCCCGGCGTGTCCCAAGCCGACAACTACGCGGTCCCTGACAACCTGCTCGCGCGGATCTCGATCCATGGCTACGCGGTCAGGCCTAACTGGGTGGGCTGGCTGTTCGATCACGAGATGCCGTCTCAAGACCGGCCTGTGAGGATCCTTGACATTGGCTGCGGGCCGGGCGGCCTTTGGTCGGGGAACCGTGACCGAATCTTCTCGGAATGGGAAATCACGCTTCTCGACTCCTCGCTGGCGATGCTGGAGTTGGCGCGGACTGAGGTCGGCGACCACGTTCGATATGTCGTTGGTGATGTCGCTGCTCTTCCTTTCGAAGACGAGTCATTCGACGTTATCGTCGCCAATCACATGCTTTACCACGTCGAGGATCGATCCCGCGCCTTCGGCGAGATCAAGCGCGTCCTGGCCGGAGGAGGCGCGTTTCACTGCTCGGCCAATGGACGCGGTCACCTTGCCCAGGTCGCTGCGTTGCGACCTCCCCATCCTCTGAATCTCGAGCGGTTCAACGAAGCCTTCGGCCTTGAGTCAGGCCCGCCGCAGCTACAGCCGTTCTTCAGCCGCGTGGTGGTCAAGCGGTTCGACAACCGACTCGCGGTCCCAACTGCCGAGCCGGTGCTGGCCTACATTCGCTCCAGCGAGCACTATCGCGATGGGGATGACCTCACGGCCGTGCGTGCGGCTATCGAAGCAGAGCTTCAGCGCACGGGCGTCTTTTCGATCACCACCAAACCCGGTGTGATCAGCTGCACCGACGGCTGATGCGGCCACTACGCGCCTTGCAAGACCGATCGCCCGGCTTCCGCACCGTCGCCCCTGAGAGCCTTGCGGCGCGGTAGTACGTTCAATTCATGCCGACTCGAAGCTATGACCCCGCGAGTCTTGGGGCTCGACGTCTGGAGGCGACCTGGGTTCCACAACGAGAGCGATGACTGATCAAGCGTGCCCCGATCGTTACGCAAGGCGGAGCGCCGATCGAATACCAAACCGTTGAGGTCTCCGCGCCTGCGGGCGCAGAGGTTCTATGAATCGGTAGCCTGCAGCACCGAGTGGGAGACGACGTAGCCGGGGGGATGTGATGGCTACCCGGGAGATTCGCAGCTACTGTCGAGATCGCGCGACTCTAACTACTGGACGACTCCGTGATCCATGACGGAACCCAGCCAGACAAATCCCGACCTGTGGACAGAACGTCCGCGAGTGACTCGCTACGAGTGCGGTACTCGTCCTCAGAAATCTCGGCCAGGCTTCCAAAGACGCGCGGTTCGTGATCGGTTGCGCTAAATCCCAGGGCAAAGCTCGCAGGCTCGTCTTCCAGCCCGAACCAGTTGACACGCACATGGTGAACGTTGGTGGACCAAATTCGGCCAGGATGCCCGTGATAGAGCCGCACATGTCTCGAGCACAGCGCGTCATCAAGAATTACGCGATCCTCTTGCGCGCCGATATACGCCACCGGCATACCGGCTCGAAGGCTTTCGACAGTCACTGTTGCGCTGGTCACGGTAGGACTTCAGGCTACCGACGCGTGGCCCTGCTGGGGCGGCGCGACGTGGGACTCAATGTCATAGCTGCCGCGGTCTGCGGGCCGGCTGTCGGGGAACCCACCCGCAAGGACAACTGGTCCTTCCCCAGATGGGAGGCAGCCGCGCGAGAGCTTCACACCGATCCGTTTACGCGCGGGAAGCTGATTCCGCAGGCCAAGCGCATGCTACATCGGCTCTCATCCGAGATTGAGGCCGTCTTTGCGGGTCCAACCGAGCTCACGGTCCAACGCTTTGAATAGCGGACCGATCTTGTTCATGATCAAGCGATAGACCTCATTGTTGGCTTTAGTCGCTCGCTCGTACTTGCGGTAATTGGACGGTGAGAGGGCCCGGCGCAGAACCTCGTCGAACTTTCGTTGCGGGCCGTTGCGGGCCAAGTGGGTGTTCTCGCGCAGGAACCTCGTTGTTCCTGGGGGCGTCTTGCTCGGATGTTTGTCCAAAGCCCGCAGATCGGTGCAGAGATGACTATCGCTGCTCGCCATAACCTGCTGCTCAAGGCGCGCGTAGCTCGCGACTACGCGAGACGCCTTGCCGGTCCAGGTCTCGTGCTTGAGGGCATGCACCACGGGACGGAGCAAGGTGTCAGAAGGAGGCGTGAACGCGATGTCCATGACGTCCAGCAGCGTCTCGCCTCCGACAGCTGCGAGAGCGTAAGCGCCGCTCTGTGTGTCGGACGGGTGAACTGATCGCATGACTTTTGGGCAGCGCTTGCCTACATCGGTCACCCAGACCTTTGCAGCATGGGTTCCAGCGGTGACCGTGCGCCTCGCTGTGTGAACCGACTTCTCGTATATGTTCAGAAAGGCGAGCGCCGATTGGGGATTCTGGGTTCCGGATGAAGCCTGCGCAGAGCTACCGGCAACTACAACAATCACGATCGCGAGGACCGTTAAGCCCAGCATTCTGTGTGTGACGCGAAGCAGCATGGCCCGATCCGATCTTTCCGATGCGGGGCACCGATGACCCGGGGATCGCAAATGTTTCACGCCCCGGGTCCGGAGCTGCACGTTCCCGATCTTTGAATAGCCCTCGCCACGATCGGCTTCACGGCACAAAGAACACCCGCCTTCCATGGCGCCTCCACCTCCGTCGGCTTCGTCATATTCCGGATCTGGCATGGGCAGTCAACGATCAAACACACGCAGATCGTGTGGACGATGGTCGATGGCTGGCCGCGGGTGGTACCGAGCCGGAGGCTCACCCGCCGCAAGCCAGCCGCGAAGACCGCCTCGGGCGAGGCCAACCGTGGCGTCGGTCGGCCCCTCAGCCGGCGCTGCACACGCCCCGCGGCGGCCCGGAGTGCTTGGCTATACTGCCCTCTCCGGCGCTAGTGGCGGAATTGGTAGACGCGCAAGGTTGAGGGCCTTGTGAGCATTTAGCTCGTGGAGGTTCGAGTCCTCTCTGGCGCACTGGAACGGGAGCCCCGCTTCGGCGGGGTTTTCTCGTTCTTGGACGGTCCGTTCAGCCTCGGAGCGTCCGTTCAGCCTTGGACCGTCAGCTCAGTCTTGGACCGTAAGTTCAGCCGGGCCGCCGCGAACCACCGTTCAGTGGCTGGCTCCGCCCGCAGCGGCGCTCAACCGCCGAGCCATGTCGGCAGCCCCATCGATCAGCTCCGGCGGACCCAGAATCTCGATCGGATGCTCAAGCTGCGCGATCCAGAACAGCGCACGCTTGGACCAGGGACCGTTGGTCTTGAGCAGGCAGGACTCGTCGGACTCGGGCTCGATCGTGGCGAACCCGTTGGGAATGCGACCGCGAACGGCGGTCGCGGGCGCGTGCACGCGCACGTGGGCCGGTTCAGCGCCGCGTTCGTTGGCCCTGACCGCCTCACGGCGCTCTTTCATAAACGCCGCCGGGTCGCCGCCGGGGACGGTCCGCACGGTCCCGCGCTCACCGAGCTCAGGCGGCGACTGGATGCGGTCCAGACGGAAGGTGCGCCAGTCATCGCGATCGAGGTCGTATGCGACCAGATACCAGTTGGTGCCGCTGTGGACCACACCGACCGGGTCGGTCAGGCGCCGGGTCGCGACCCCGCCGCGGTCGACGTAGCCAAAGCGCACGCGGCGATGCTCACCGCAGGCGCCGGCCAGCGCCGACAGCAGATCCGCCGGTATCAGCGGTACGTCAAGGTCAATCGCGGAGGTCGATGAGGTAAGCACGCTAACGCGTCGCCGCAGGCGCTCGGGCAGCACCTGCTCGAGCTTCAACAGCGCCTGCACGGAGGTCTCACCAACGCCGGCGATCGAGGTCGCGGCGGCGCTGCGCAAGCCCACGGCAACGGCTACCGCTTCGGCGTCGTCGAACAGCAACGGCGGCATCCGCGCGCCGCTCCCGAGCCGGTAGCCGCCCGCGATCCCGCGTGCGGAATTGACCGGGTATCCGAGCGAGCGCAGCTTGTCGACGTCCCGCCGGATCGTGCGCGAGCCGACGTCCAGCCGCTCCGCCAGTTCGTGGCCGGTCCATTCACGGTGTTCCTGGAGCAGCGACAGCAACGCCAGCAGTCGTGCAGATGTCTCAAGCATGTGGCACACGATGGCACCTATTTAGGACCTATGTTGACCTATACCCCACGAATTAGGACACAAGTCGACCTAAACGCCTGGGAACTTGGTTGGCGTCGCTGAAACGCAGCAGAAACGCAACCAAGGAGAACCAGATGACCACCGCACAGACTTCCGCTCAGCAGCGTGTACTCGACACGGCGCTGGGTTATTACAACGCCTGGACCACCCACGACCTTGACGGCGCGATGTCGTTCATCGCCGACGACGTTGTGTTCGACGCACCGCTGGGTCGTGCCGAGGGCGCCGCCGAGCTGCGCGGCGGACTTGAGGGCTTCTTGCAGATCTTCAAGCGCGCCGAACTCGTCGACGCGTTCGCCGACGAGCACAGCGCCACGGTGATTTACGTGAGCGACACAGTCCCGGCCGATAACGTCGCCGCCTGCGAGTACTTCGGGATCGAGGACGGCCAGATCACCTACAAGCGGCTGATCTTCGATCGCAGCCCGTTCCTGTTGGCCGAAGAGGCCCAGCGCGCCGGGCACGGCAATTAGCCCGGGCAGACCGTCGGGTCTGGGCAGCAGAACCTCTCTCTCCCTGGCGCGGGCGGCGAGCACCAACCGCTCGCCGTCCGCGCCGCCCGCTCCAGAACCCGATCGGTGACAGACGTCACGGTTCGCGATCCAGCGCTCTTCTGACCCTGCTAATGCGCGAGAATCAAGGGGACGATGACCGATGGAGGCGACTTGTTTTCGGCAGCGACAGAGGAGCAGTGGGAGCAGCTGGTTCGGGCCAAGGCCGCGGACCCTGAGGCACCGCTGCGGACGGAGCTTGAGGACGGACTGAGCGTCAAGTGGCTATATACAGCCGCCGATGCGCTGCCCACCGATCCGGCGACCAAGGGACCACGGACGGGTACGCCCTGGGCGATCCGCCAGCAGGTCCGTGCACGCAGCCGGACCGCAGCAAACGAACAGATCCTGGAGGAACTCGAGGGCGGCGCCGATGAGCTGCTGCTGACGCTCGACCCGGCGGCCGAGTTCGGGATCCCGGCACTCACTCTCAGTGAATTCGAGCAGACGCTTGTCGGCGTCCACCTGAACATGGCCGGCGTGGCCTTGGACACCGGCGCGCTCACCAGCGCCGACGCGCTGAAGGCAGCCGAAGCGCTGCTGGAGCTATTCACCAAGGCAGGCCACGACCGTGGCGAAATCCGCGGATCGCTGGGGCTCACCGACCCCCAACAGCTGGGCTTCGCAGCCGACGCCCAGACGCGCTTCTCGCGCGTCAGGGGAATGTCGATCGACACCGGCCGCTACGTCGACCGCGGCGCCGGCGCCCGCGACGAGCTCGCGCTGGCGCTCGCCAGCGGCGCCGAAGTGCTGCGCGCCGGTGCACAGGCCGGCCTCTCCCCCGCGCAGACTGCACGCACGATCGAGTTCACACTGATCGCGGGCACGGACCAGTTCCTTGAGATCTGCAAGCTGCGCGCCGCCCGCAAGTTGTGGGCGAAGGTGCTCGAGCACTGCGGGGTTGAAGCCGAGCCCGGCGGCAGCGCACGCCAGAACCTCTCGTCGTTCTACGCCCGCACCAGCCGTCGCACGATGTCCTCGCTGGACCCATGGGTGAACATGCTGCGCGCGACCACCGCGAGCTTCGCCGCCGGCGTCGGTGGCGCCGACGGAGTCACGGTCGTGCCGTTTGACGAGCCCTATGGCGAGACGGTGACCGATCCAGGTCCGCTGGGACGCCGGGTCGCCCGCAACACGCAGCTGCTGCTGCTGGAAGAGTCACACCTCTACAAGGTCTCCGATCCCGGCGCCGGCTCCTGGTATGTGGAGTCGCTGACCGAGCAGCTGGCGCAGACGGCCTGGGCACGCTTCCAGGAGATCGAGTCGGCCGGCGGGATCACGCAGCTGACAGCTGACGGAACGCTCGCGGCGGCGATCAAAGCCGCGTCGGATCAAAGGCAGCACGAGGTCGCCACCCGCAAGCGAGAGCTCACCGGCGTGAACACGTTCCCGCTGCTCGGCGACGACGGAGTCAAGCGTGAGCGGAGCGCAGACGACCAAGAGCGCGGGGAGAGAAGCACAGGCGATCTCCCCGCAGTGATCCGCGATGCGGCGCAGTTCGAGCACCTGCGTGCCCGCGCCGCGCGGCTCGATCCGCCACCAAAGATGTTGCTGGCCTGCATGGGCTCGCTGTCGGCCTACGTGACGATCGCCCAGTGGGCGAAGAACTTCTTCGAGGCGGGCGGCATCGAGACGCTGGCCAGCGGCCCGCAGCCCGACGACGCCGGGCAGCTGCGACTGCTCGCCGCTCAAGCGCTCACAGTCGTTGCGGTCTGCCCCGGCAAGGGTGTCCAGGAGCAACAGGTCGACGCGCTGGTCGAGGCGCTCAAGCAGGGTGGCGCGGCACGGGTCTACGTGGCCGGGCGAGACGTGAAGGACGGTGTCGACATGGTCGCGGTGCTTGGTGAGCTGCTCGACTACTACGAGGAGAGCAACCGATGAGCATCCCTGATTTTTCCCAGCTGCCGGCCTGGGAGACCCCTGAGGGGATCGCGATCCCTCCGGTCTTCACCGACGCCGACCTGGTCGGGCTCACGCACCTTGACGGAATGCCGGGAATTGCCCCGTACGTGCGCGGCCCGTACCCGTCGATGTACGTCGAGAAGCCCTGGACGGTGCGTCAGTACGCCGGCTTCTCGACCGCGCAGGAGTCCAACGCGTTCTACCGCCGTAACCTGGCGGCCGGTCAGAAGGGGCTTTCGATCGCGTTCGATCTGGCCACCCACCGCGGCTACGACTCCGACAACCCGCGTGTGGCCGGCGATGTCGGGATGGCCGGGGTCGCGATCGACTCGATTCTCGACATGCGCCAGCTGTTCGACGGGATCCCGCTCGATCAGATGACGGTTTCGATGACGATGAACGGCGCCGTGCTGCCGATTCTTGCGCTCTACATCGTGGCCGGTGAGGAGCAGGGCGTCCCCCACAAGCAGCTGGCCGGGACGATCCAGAACGACATCCTCAAAGAGTTCATGGTCCGCAACACCTACATCTACCCGCCCGGGCCGAGTATGCGGATCATCAGCGACATCTTCGCCTACACGAGCCATGAGATGCCGCGTTTCAACTCGATCTCGATCTCCGGCTACCACATGCAGGAGGCCGGCGCCTCGGCCGACCTCGAGCTCGGGTACACGCTCGCCGACGGGATCGAGTACCTGCGGGCGGGCATCGACGCCGGGCTCGACGTCGACAAGTTCGCGCCGCGCCTGTCGTTCTTCTGGGCGATCGGCATGAACTTCTTCATGGAGGTCGCGAAACTGCGCGCCGGGCGGCTGCTGTGGGCGGAGCTTGTGAAGCGCTTTGATCCCGCCGATCCGCGCTCGCTGTCGCTGCGAACGCATTCGCAGACTTCAGGCTGGTCGCTGGCCGCACAGGACGTTTACAACAACGTCGTGCGCACCTGTGTGGAGGCGATGGCAGCCACGCAGGGGCACACCCAGTCGCTGCACACCAACGCGCTCGATGAGGCGCTCGGTCTGCCGACCGATTTCAGCGCCCGGATCGCGCGCAACACACAGCTGTTCCTGCAGCAGGAGTCGGGGACCACGCGCGTGATCGACCCCTGGGGCGGCTCTTACTACGTGGAGAAGCTGACCGCCGAGCTCGCAGCCCGCGCGATGGCCCACATCGACGAGGTCGAGGCGCTCGGCGGCATGACCCGCGCGATCGAGGAGGGCATCCCCAAGCTGCGGATCGAGGAGTCGGCGGCCAAGACCCAGGCGAGGATCGACTCGGGGCGCCAGGCGGTGGTCGGCGTGAACGTGTTCCAGCCGGTCGACGACACCCCGATCGACGTGCTCAAGATCGACAACTCGGCGGTCCGAGCGGCGCAGATCGCGAAGCTCGAGCAGCTGCGCGCCGAGCGCGACCCGGAAGCTGTGCGGATCGCGCTGGAGCGGTTGACCGCCGCCGCTGGCCTGGGTGCCAGCGGCACGGATCATGGCCACGGTGGCGCCGCGGATCGCCCGAACCTGTTGGCGCTCGCGGTCGTAGCCGCCCGCGCGCATGCCACAGTTGGGGAGATCTCAAACGCGCTGGAGCAGGTCTATGGCCGCCACTCGGCTGAGATCCGCTCGATCGCCGGTGTCTATGAACGCGAGATGGGAGATGATCAGACGCCCGTAACCCGTACACGTGAGCTGGTTTCCAAGTTCGAGCAGCTGGAGGGGCGCCGACCCCGGATCCTGGTCGCGAAGATGGGACAGGACGGGCACGACCGCGGTCAGAAGGTGATCGCGACCGCGTTCGCCGACCTCGGGTTCGATGTCGACATCGGCCCGTTGTTCCAGACCCCGGAGGAGGTGGCGCGGCAGGCGATCGATGCCGACGTGCACATCGTCGGCGCCTCGTCGCTGGCCGCGGGTCACCTGACGCTGGTCCCGCAGTTGCGCAAAGCGCTCGACGACGCAGGGCGCGAGGACATCATGGTCGTGGTCGGCGGTGTGATCCCGCCGGCGGACTTCGATGAGCTGCGGGCCGGCGGCGCCGACGCGATCTATCCCCCGGGCACCGTCATCGGCGAGGCTGCCGGGGCGCTGCTCGAGCAGTTGCTGGCACGGCTCGGACATCCGCTGACGGCATGAACGCAGGCGCCAGGCGGCCGACGCTGGAGGAGCTTGCCGCCGGGGTGATCTCCGGCGACCGGGCGATGCTCTCGCGCGCGATCACGCTCGCCGAAAGCCGGCTCGATGGCGACCAGGAGCTGGCGCAGAATCTGCTGGTGGCGCTGTCGGACCGTGTCGGCGGCGCCGTGCGGCTCGGCTTCACCGGTGTCCCCGGTGCCGGTAAATCGACCACGATCGAGGCGCTCGGACTGCAGCTGATCGAACAGGGCCATCGCGTGGCGGTGCTGGTGATCGACCCCTCGAGCGCCAAAACCGGCGGCTCGATCCTCGGTGACAAGACGCGCATGCCGCGGCTGTCGCTGGCCGACGAGGCCTACATCCGTCCTTCTCCCAGCGCCGGAGTGCTGGGCGGCGTGGCATGGCGCACGCGCGAGGCGATGATGCTGTGTGAGGCCGCCGGCTACGACGTGGTGATCGTCGAATCGGTCGGCGTCGGACAGTCCGAGGCGGAGATGGCCCAGATCGTCGACACCTTCTGTCTGCTGCTGGTGCCCGGCGCCGGTGACGAGCTGCAGGGGATCAAGCGCGGCGTGATGGAGCTGGCCGACATCGTCGCGGTCAACAAGGCCGACGGCGACCGTGTGCTGGCAGCCAAGCGTGCCGCCGGCGAATACCGCCACGCGCTGCGGCTGCTGCCGCCATCGACGCAGGGCTGGCGGACCCCGGTGTTCACCTACAGCGCGGCCGAGGGCACCGACCTCGACCACCTCTGGAAAATGGTGCTCAAGCACCGGCAGGTCCTGGACGAGTCGGGACAGCTGGCGGAACGGCGCACGCGTCAGCAGCGCCGCTGGCTCGAGCGGCTGCTCGACGAGAGCATCCTGCGGCAGTTCAAGGCGCGCCCCGGGTTCGAGGCACAGTTACTGGCCGCTCAGACCGCGGTCGTCGAGGGCTCGTCAACCGTTCCGCAAGCGGTCCATCAGCTGCTGGAGCCGGCGGCGAACGCGGACTGAGTCGCTGTCGATCGCCCTTTATGCGCTGGTTTCCTCGGCCGGGATCAGCGACTCGAGCGGAGTATCGGTGTCGGTCAGCCTGTCCAGGTCGATCTTCGCGCGTGAGCGGATCAGCGCTTGAACGTGCTGGTTGACGTCCCAGACGTTCACGTTCATTCCCGCCACAACGCGGTCATCGTCGATCCAGAAGGCGACGAACTCGCCGCCGGCGCGATCTCCGCGGAAGACCACCTTGTCCCAGCTGGTGGTGTAGCCCGAGTACTCCATGCCGACGTCGTACTGGTCGGAATAGAAGTAGGGAATGCGGTCGTAGGGTTTGGTGTCACCGAGCATCGAGCCGGCGGCCAGCGGTCCCTGGTTCAAGGCTGCCGCCCAGTGTTCGACCCGGATCCGCCGGTCGTAGAACGGGTGCAGCTCGTTGGCGATGTCGCCTGCGGCGAAGATGTTGGGGTCTGAAGTCTGCAGCGTGGCCGACACCAGTACCCCGTTGTCGACGTCGAGACCGGCGTCCGCGGCCAGCTGCACCCTCGGCGTCACGCCAATACCGACGACCACGAAGTCGGCGTCGACTTCGTCTCCCGTGCTGGTCTTCACCGCGCGCACGCGTCCGTCGCCGATCAGCGCATCGGCGCCCTCCCCGAGCCGCATCGTGACCCCGTGTTGGAGCTGGACGTCACGGTAGAACTCACCGATCTCGGGTCCGAAGATGCGAACGTTCGGCAGCGCCGCCGGGTCGATCACGGTGACCGCGACGTCGAGCTGGCGCAGTGATGCGGCCACCTCCGACCCAATCCAGCCCGAACCGATAACAACCGCACGGGACCCGGACTCCGCGGCCGCGCGGATCGCATCCGCATCGGCAAACGTCCGCAGGTACATCACGCCGTCAAGCTCGGCGCCCGGAACGTCCAGTCGACGTGGCTCCGACCCGGTCGCCAGCAGCAACTTATCGAACTGGATGTCGGCGCCATTCGACAGCCGCACGGTTGAGGTGGAAGCGTCGAGCGCGGTCGCCGACACGCCTTCCAACAGCTCGATCTGCTGGTCGTGATAGAGCTCCGGCGCGTAGACCTGTGCCTCACTCTTCTCCGCTTTGCCCTGCATGTATTCCTTGCTTAGCGGCGGGCGCTCGTAGGGCACCTCGGTCTCAGCGGACACCAACACCACGCGGCCGTCGAAGCCGCGCTCGCGCAGCTCTGCGGCCGCTTTGGCTCCTGCCAGACCTGCCCCCACGATCACAAACGTTGCTGCTGCCATCGTCGTCACTCCTCCGATTCTTGGAGTCTGCCGGACCGTCGAGCGAAGCCTACTCCCGCTGGTTGCGGTGGGTGACCCACTCCACTCGCGAATCTCAACGAGGCTCGACCGTGGTCCGCCTGCTTTGGCTATAGGCTTCATGTATGAGCCCCAGAGACGTCACTGAATACGACCCCCCGCTGTACCTGCGGCTGCTGATCTCCTGGGGGACCAACGCGATTCTGCTGGGAATCGTTGTATGGATACTGGCCGGTGCGAGCGTGAACAACGTCTGGGCGCTGCTTGAGGCCGCGGCGATCTTCGGTGTGCTGAACACCCTGGTCAAGCCGATCGTGAAGCTGGTGACGCTGCCGATCGCGGTCATAACACTCGGCGTCGCCTGGTTCTTTGTGGCCCTGCTGATGCTGATCATCACCAATGCGCTCGTCGGCGGACTCCATATCCACGGTTTCTGGACCTACGTCGACGCTACCGTGATCATCTGGCTGGCAAACCTGGTGCTCGACTTCGTGCCCGGCCCGTGGCAGCTGGCCGGCAAGCGCGGCCGCTCCAATCGCCGCCGCTAGCAGCTGTCGGCGGGCCGTAGTTCACACCGTCGGACCAACCGCTAGGAGAGACATGCTGATTGTCACAACCAACGACCTTCCCGGGTACCAGATCGACGAAGTGCTGGGCGAGGTCTACGGGCTGACCGTGCGCTCGCGCAACATCGGTTCGCAGATGGGGGCCGGATTCAAATCGTTGGTCGGCGGCGAGCTGAAGGGCATGACCAAACAGCTCGCCGAGGGCCGCGATCACGCCGCCGAACGGCTTACCGCCGCGGCCGAGGAGAAGGGCGCGAACGCGATCCTCGCGTTCCGCTTTGACACCTCCGAACTTGGCAGCACCTGGACCGAGATCTGCGCCTACGGGACGGCCGTACGCGTCAGCAAGCTCTAGTGTGGTGACGAGCGGCTGCCGATCCGCGGGGCGGCTCGCGGAAACGTGCCCGCGGACCCGGGGCCGCCCGCCTCAGGCCAGTATCGGAACCGTCTCCAGCGTCACGAGCCCCGCATTCGCGGTCAGCCGCTGAACCTGCGGGTAGATCGCGGCGATCCGCTCTGGCGTGTCGACCGTGATCGTGACCACGGGCGTGTGACGCCGCGCTTGGAGGAGGCGGTCGCCATGCGGGCGGTCGTCGTCTTCGAAGCCCCAGATTCCACGCAACGATGTGGCTCCGGCGAGCTGCTCGCGCCGGAGACTGCGGACGATCTCGCGATGCAGCGGATGATGCCCGCTGCGGTCGTCCTCACTGCTGTAGATGGTCAGCTTGTGCCAGTGGCCGTTGCCGTCGCCGAGCACGGGCGCGGTAGGACGCGGATCGGAGATCGCTGCACCCGCGCGACGCGTGACGTTCACGCGCTCCAGCGTGGCGGTCAGCTCCGGCAGCATCGTGCGCAGTCCGGTAATCGCATCGGCGACCGCGGTGCCGGGTCCGACCGACATCACCAACACTGGAACCTCGGCGTTGCTGCCGATCAGCTTCGCACGCGTTCGATTCCCGTCATGCGTGCCATCGACGCCGATCAAGGCGCAGGCGCCGTACAGGCCGCAGTTTTTCAGCAGCTCACAGACGGCAACGAACGCCGGCCTGCCGCCGACACGTTCGTGCCGGCCGACGTAGACGCTGAGTTTGGCTTCGCCGCGTAGGTCCTCCGGCAGCTTCGGGTCGTCCTGAGCCTGTGGCGCGTTGTCGGGCATGCCTCGCGCTCGCTCGAGCGTGACCAAACCCTTGGGGATGAGTTCCCGGACCTCTGGCAGCAGCGGCTCCATGTGCTCGGCCGCGTCGACCGCGACGGTCACCACCGGCAGGTCCTCTGACAGGGTCAACGACAAGTCGGTGTGCTCACGATGGCTCGCGCCGAACCCCTCGATACCTCGCAGCATCACGCTCGTGCGCACCCGCCGGCGGCCGTACAGCTTCAGCAGTGCGTCCGCCGCCAAAACACCATCGGAACGTGAGCGTTCGCCGAGATAGGTGGTGATTTTCAGGATCTCGTCGGTCACCTGGCAACTCCCGGACCGTCGCGTCGGCTTTTGATCCGGCGGTTCATAGCAGTGGGCCGTTGGGCTTGCGGTTCATAGCACCGTTCCGATGTAGTGACCAAGCGCCACCGCACCGAAGCCGGCCGCAACGCTGACAACCACGTTGAACAGCCCTGCCAGGAACTCTCCATCCTCGGCCAGACGATGGGTCTCCAACATCCACGTCGAGAAGGTCGTGAAAGCGCCGATCATCGCCGTTCCCACGACGATCATCGCATTTCCGCTGAGCGCCAGTCCGTCGAGCAGCCCGAGCACAAACGCGCCGCTGATGTTCACTGCGAACGTGCCGTAGGGCAGGCCGGTCCCCACCCGCCGGCCGACGAAGCCGTCCAGCAGGAACCGCGCAACCGCGCCACACCCGCCGACCGCGGCCACCGCTACCCATGTCAGTGCTGTCACGGGTCATGAAGCTACAGATCGCACTTTGCCCGTGTCATCCGGCTCAGAGTCTGTTCCAAACCTAGACGGTGTGTTTTTGGACAGCTTCTCAGGTACGGTTCTGTCGTCATCGCAGTGTTTGCGGTGATCTCGGAGCCGAAGTCTTCGAGTCCTACAGGGGAGGGGTTTATGCGGCGGTTCGCGTTCGTGTGGGTGTCGGTGATAGCGGTGGCGCTGGCCACCGCGGTAATGGCGCTGGCGGCCGCGCCGCAATCGTCCGCTCGCAGCGGGCATTTGCTGAGCACGCATGTCGTGCCACGGCCGAGTGGCGAGAAGGTGCCGGCAACTGCCACCTCAGCGAACGTAACGATCATTACGGAAAAGGTCACTAAGAACGGCGAGAGCGGAACCGCGGGCGGATACACGATCGCGCGTAGCGCGATGCGAGCCTTGACACGGATCGTGAACCGCCCGGGCATCCGGCAACCGTCCTCTGGTCGTTCATGCCCAAAGCCGGCCGGCAACGTTTACCACCGGTTCACCGTCGTCTTCCACAACCGTGAGGGCAAGAAGATCGCATCGGTGACGGCGTCATGGCGTGTCGATCCCTCGCGTCGACACCGGAATGTCGACGGCCCGGTCGGCGGCGTCTGCGAGCCGCTCAGCTTTCACCGCGGCACCCGTCATTGGCCCAAACTCGTGGACGCGCACTTCCTCACGCAACTCAGCAAGCTGAATACCGGCGTCACCGTCGGCGCAGGGTCGGCCGCGTTCGGCTCTTGACCGGACTCCAGGTGAAGCAGACACTTGCCGGAGCCGTCCATCAGATCACTATGTGATAGCTGCAAATACCAGCAGCTGGTGCCTAATACTCGCGGATCGGTGTTCTCGCTGTGCAGGCGTCACCGCACCGAGCCCGAGCTGTACCGCAAGTACCCGCCGCTGCCGGTGACCCGGTGCCCCGGGTTCGAACCGCGCGTGGAACAATCGCACGATGACTGAGTTCCGCGTCAGTGCACTGGCGACCACCGCCGTCAAGGGCACCCACATCGAACAGGTGCAGGAGATCGAGCTCGGTCCTCACGGTGCCCGCGGAGATCGCCGGTTCTTCCTGCTGAACGAGAAGAACCATCTCTTTAACGGCAAGCTCTCGAGCGCGCTGCACGCGGTGCATTCGCACTATGACGAAGCCGCCGGAACGCTCAGCCTGCAGTTCCCGGACGGCACCGTGGTGGAGGACGAAGTCAAGACCGGCCCCGAGATCTGGGCGCGCGTCTACGGCGAGCGCTGGAGCGGCCTGCTGGTCGAGGGCCCGTGGGCCTCGGCGTTGTCGGAACTGACCGGTCGAGAGCTGCGGATGCTGATCACCGACTCGGCAGTGGACCGGGGTCTCGAGGGCGCGATCAGCCTGATGTCAGCCGCGTCCGTGCGCCGAGTGGCCGAGCAAGCCGGCGAGGATGACATCGACGGGCGCCGATTCCGGATGCTGATCGAGGTCGAGGGTCCCGAGGCCAACGCCGAGGACGGATGGATCGGGCGGTCCGCCCAGGTCGGCGCGGCAGCGGTGCGGTTCGAAGGCCACGTAGGCCGCTGCCAGGTCACGACTTTCGATCCTGACACCGGCGAGCGCGACCTCCCCACGCTCGACCTGCTGCGCTCCTACCGCTCTGGACTTCCCACCACCGAACCGCTGGCACTGGGCGTCTACGGGCGCGTACTGGAGGGCGGACGCGTGCGTGTCGGCGACGCAGTGGTGCTCGGCCAGTGAGCGCAGAGATGAGCGAGGAACGCGTTCTTACAGACATCGCTGATCACGTTGCCGTGGTCACGCTCAACCGTCCCGACAAGCACAATGCGCTGGACATCGCAATGTTCGACGCGATCAACGCGACGATCGAGCGGTTGATGACCGAACCCGGACTACGAGCCGTGGTGCTGCACGGCGAGGGAAAGTCATTTTGTTCCGGTCTCGACTTCGCGAGCGTGATGGCAACCGGCGGGCTTGAGCAGTTCACTGAAAGGCTGAGCGACCCATCGCCCAACTATTTCCAGAAGCCCGGATACGGGTGGGTGCTACTCCCGGTGCCGGTGATCGCAGCGATCCACGGCAACTGCCTTGGCGGCGGGCTACAGATCGCGCTCGGCGCCGACATCCGCATCGCTACGCCGGATTCAAAGCTGTCGGTGATGGAGACCAAATGGGGCCTGATCCCTGACATGTCGATCACCACCACGCTGCCGCGTCTGGTGGGAGCCGACATCGCCAAGGAACTCACCTACACCGCGCGCGTGTTCAGCGGCGAGGAAGCTGACCGGCTCGGGGTCGTCACGCGGACGTCCGACGACGCATTGGGTGCGGCCAAGGAACTGGCCGCCGAAATCGCCTCCAAGTCTCCCGATGCGATCCGCCGCGCCAAACAGCTGTTCAACCAAGCCTGGAACGAGGCCCCTGACCAGACGCTGGCACTGGAGGCGCAGCTGCAGGCACAGCTGATCGGCCAGCCGAATCAGATCGCGGCGGTGACCGCCGGCTTCACCAAGCAGCCCGCCGACTTCATCGACCCAAGCTGAAACGCGAGCCGGTAACAGATGCCGAACTTTGACCTCAGCGGCTCGACAGCGATCATCACCGGCGCCGGAAGCCCCAGCGGCATCGGGTTCGCGTGCGCCCGCCAGCTGGGCGAGCTGGGGGCCAGCGTCGTGGTCAGCGCCACCAGCGACCGGATCCATGAGCGGGTGCGTGAGCTTCGCGCCGCAGGCATCGACGCCAGCGGCCATGTGGCCGATCTGACCAGCTCAGCAGCCGCGGACCGGCTCGTTCAGTTCACGATCGAGCGTTACGGCTCACTCGAGATCCTGGTGAACAACGCCGGCATGACCTCGGTGTCGAATCCTCAAGCTCCCGGTTCCGCACTCGCGATCAGCGACGAGGATTGGAACAGCGCACTGCAACGCAACCTCTCGACCACGCTCTACGTGACCCGCGCTGCGCTCAGGCATATGACCGAACGCAGCTACGGACGCGTGGTGAACGTCGGCTCAACGTCCGGGGCCGTCGGTGCATATCCGGGCGACGTCGCCTATCACGCCGCTAAGGGCGGCACGCTCGGCTTCACGCGCGCGGTGGCGATCGAAACCGCGGCTGACGGAATCACCGTGAACAACGTCGCCCCCGGCTGGATCGCCACCGGCTCGGCGACTCCGCACGAACTCCAGCTCGGCAATGTCACGCCCGTCGGACGCTCGGGCCGGCCGGATGAGATCGCGACAATCGTCGCGGCCCTCTGCCTACCCTCAGCGTCCTACATCACCGGTCAGACGATCGTCGTCGACGGCGGCAATTCCGTCGCCGAGGAGCGGCTCGCCGGCTAGCGTCATCGCGCAATCGGCGCAGGCGAATGCGGGCCTGCTGCCGAGCGCTCGCGATCCGGCAATAAGCCTGCGCGGACGGCTATACTCGCTGACCGCAGCCAGGTGCGCCGCAGTACTCGCGCATCGCCTCCTTTGCCGGATGGTGTAATTGGCAACACGCCAGGTTCTGGCCCTGGTATTCAAGGTTCGAGTCCTTGTCCGGCAGCTTCCCGATGCCCCGCCAACGCGGGGCATTCGTGTTTCTGCAAGCCGCCGGACGAAGTTAGGTTCTAGTCGCCTGATTCGCTTGGCGCGAAGTGCAGCGCGATCTCGTTCTCAAGACCCGGGTCGAGGATCAGCAGAACCTCGTCGCCGGCCTCGACCACGGTGTCGGCCTTGGGCACAAAACCGGTCCCGTCGCGCAGCACCGAAATGATCAGCGCGCCCTCTGGCAGGTCGATGTCGCGTACGGCCTTGCCGGCGGCTTCGGAGCCGAAGCCGACCTCGAGCTCGATGATCTCCAGGTGCTCCTCCTCCAGCGCCAGCAACTGCACGAGGCCGTACTCGGGCACCTCGTGCTCGATCAGGCGCAGGATCAGATCCGTGGCCGACACCGCCGGCTGGATCCCGAGCAACTTGAAGGTCGGGAGGTTACGGGGATTGTTGACGCGCGCGACGATCCGCTGCACGCCGTACTTCTCCTTGGCAACCTGGGAGATCAGGATGTTGTCCTCGTCGTCGCCGGTGACCGCGATCACCAGGTCGGCACGCTGAATTCCGGCGCGTTCCAGTACCCACAGCTCCGAGGCGTCGCCGTATTGGACGGCATGCTCAAGTTCTTCCTCAACGCGGCGGAAGCGATCGTGATTCTGTTCGATCACGGTCACTTCGCGATCCTTCGCGATCAGCTCGCGCGCGAGGTTCCAGCCGACCTTGCCGGCGCCTGCGATAACCACATACATCAGCCCAGCACCGCCTGTTCGGCCATATCGATTGCAATCTGGGTCGGACAGATCGTCTGCAGGCCCTGCTCGGCGTACCAGGCCGCACGTGCCGGGTCGGCGACCCGCACCACGACGCGCTCGACCTCGAAGCGCTTCTGTGCGATCTGGGCGATCACGAGATTGGTGTTGTCGCCGCTGGTTGCGGCCATGAACACGTCGGCCTGCTCGATCCCAGCCTCGATGAGGCCGTCAATCTCAAGTGCGGTGCCGACAGTGAAGCGGCCACCGGCATCTTCCCACGTGGACGTCTGGTCTCGGTCCAGGCGCTCGTGGGAGAGCGGGTCACGGTCCATCACTGAGACTTCGTGACCGGCTTCGAGCGCCCGCTTTGCGATAGCGGAGCCGACCCGGCCACATCCGACGATAAGGATGAACATTCGGCGCAGTCTAGTGGTGCGTCTCGCAATTGGCTGTGCGGCCAAGTGGAGTGGCCGGGCGTTCCAGACGCCGCGAATCGGGCGGCGGCAGACGCCTCCAGCCTCCCGGTGTTACTGGCCGGGGACCCAGAGCCTGCCTGAGCTCTGCGCGGGACCCGGCTCGCCCGGCTTGGTCTCGTCGTCTGCGGCCTTGGAGTCCGGCGGAGGGCTACCTGGCCCACCGCCGGAAGTGGCGTCCTGGGCGGATGCGTCGGGGCTGCCGCCGGTGATCTGTACGAACGCCATCTGCAGCTGGCTGAGCGCCTCGCGCAGCGGCTGCGCCTGCTCTGGGGCGATCGCCTCGACCAGCGGGAGCTGACTGCGGACGGACTCGATCGCGAGCTGCACCTGGCCGGGGTCGCGCTCATCCTCGGTGCCGGGCATCATCCCGGTACGGCGCATGCCGAGGTTGATGATCGTCACAACGTTCTCCAGCAGCACATGCTCGACGCGGACCTTCTTGATCTCGGCCTCGTACGCCGCCCGAAGCTGCTCCTCGGTCATCTGTTCAGGATTGGGGGGCTGCTGGTCGCTCATCGTTGCATCTCCGTCGCGTAGGTCTCTTCGGTGATTTGAACTGTCTGTGCGTACGCCTCCTGCAGCGTCAATCCCTGTTCGATCAGATCGCGCTGTCGCTGAGCGCCATTGCGCTCGGGGAATACCGGATCAAGGCAGAGTTCCGCGCGCACCGGCTCGGTCCAGGTCAGCAGGCGGTCGATCGCTTCGCGCGCCGGATACGCCTTGCCACTGGGCAGATCCAGCAGCTCGCCGTCGAGCCCGTAGCGGATCGCGCGCCACATGTTCTCCTCGATCATGCGCCCCGGCAGGTGCGGCGGTGTGCGACCCTCGTCAACCTCCCGGGCCGCCTGCGCGACGCAGGCCGTGATCAGCGCTGACAGCGCTTCGGCCTCGCCCGCGGTCGGCTGCGCGTCACAGATCCGGACCTCGACGGTGCCGAAGCTGAGGTGCGGGCGAACCGACCACCAGACCTGCGTGTATTCGACGATCGAGTTGGTCCTGATCAGGAAGTCGATGAACGACGAGAATGTCCGCCAGTCGTTGAACACGTCGGGAACGCCGCAGCGCGGGAACGATTTGGTGAAGATCTGGGTGCGGACGCTGTGCAGCCCCGTGACCCGCTCCTCCAGGAATGGCGAGTTTGCGGAGATCGCCAACAGCTCCGGGAGCACAGCGCGGAGGCGGTCGCAGACCTTGACCACGCGGTCGGCGCCGTGGACCCCAACGTGCACGTGCACGGAGAACGTGTTGTTGCGCCAGGCGACGTATTGGAGGCCTTCCTCAACGCGGCGGTAATGCTGGGTGTCGATGATCGACTGCCTGCGGTAGTCGGCCCACGGGTGGGTGGCAGTCGATCCGAGTTTCACGCCCTCGCGCTGGGCAAGCTTGAAGAGACGCTCGCGGTGGTCGCGCTGGCGCATCGCGGCGTCGGCAAAGTTCTCTCCGCGCCCGGAGCGAATCTCGATTTCGGAGGCGATCAACTCGCCCGCGAGCGCCTCGAGCAGGACCGGGTCGGCCCCTGCTTTCAGCTGCTCGAACTTTGGAACCATCTCGAGCGTGTGAGGGTCGAGGATCGCGAACTCTTCTTCGAGACCGACAGTGAAGTCCGTCGACTGTTCGAAGAGTTCTCGCCCGGCGGTGAGATCTATCGGGGTCACGGTTTATGCGAGGTAGAAATAAAGTGCGTACAGCAGATCGACTGCCGGGCTGGAGGCATGGACTGTTACGCCGGGCGGTACCTGCAGCAGCGCGTCGCTGTAGTTGAAGATGACCTTCACGCCCTTGCGCACGAGATCGTCTGCGAGCGGCTGCGCGGCCGCGGCCGGGACCGCGAGCACGGCCACCAGGATGTCGTGATCGGCGACAACCTGTTCGAGCTCGTCATAGCGGCGCACCTGAAGGTCACCGATCGAGCTGCCGATGCGGGCCTCGTCGACGTCGAATACGGCGACGACCTGAAACCCGTGGTCGGCGAAGATGTCGGACGTCGCGATCGCGGTCCCGAGGTTGCCGGCACCGAACAGGATGATGTCGTGGGGACCCGAGTGCTGCAGGATCCCGCGGATCTGGCCGATCAGGTCATCGACGCGGTAACCGACACCGCGCTTGCCGAACTTGCCGAATCCGGAGAGATCGCGCCGGATCTGAGTTGAATTGACATGCGTGTAGTCGGCCAGTTCCTGAGAGCTGATCGTCTCTTTGCCCATTTTGCGGGCCTGGGTCAGCACCATCAGGTAGCGCGACAGTCTCGCCGCCACGCCAAGTGCCAGCCGCCCCCGCCTGCTGTCCGTATCTTCGGTCTGCACTGTCATGAAGCACTCACTTTAGAGTCTGGACCGAGTCTTAGATCCTGGACCTTATCTAGCAGGATTTGCTCGTCTACGTAGTACTGAAACAGCTCGACGCCGTTGACTGTGACCACTGGGATCTTCTCCAGGTAGCGCTTGAATAGCTGATCATCGGACTCGATGTCGACCTGAGCGAGCTCGAACGCAGCCGTCTGACGGACCCGCTCGATCACGATCAGCGCATCATCACAAAGATGGCATCCCGGGCGGCCGTAGATCACCACCCGCGGCGCTGTGTCGACCGCTGCGGTCACTTCGATCCACGCGCGGCAACGCTTGCCGCCGCCCCTGTGGCGTAGACGTCAAGCTCGAGATAGTCCGGATATTGGAGCGTCGGGGTGTAACGGGCGGCGCTGGCGATCATCGCCGCGTTGTCGGTGCAGAGGCTGCGATCTGGGATTTCGAGTTCGACGTCCAGCGTGGCAAGCGCCTCGCGTAGCGGGCCGTTCGCGGCGACGCCTCCGCCGACCGCAAGCCGCCGCGTCTGTGACGCTCGCAGCGCACGCCTCAGGCGAATCATCAGCGTCTCGACGATCGCAGCCTGGTAGGAGGCGGCGAGGTCCGCCTTCAGGCGTTCGGTCTCCTGCTCCCCCAGCTCGCGGGTCTTGTAGAGCAACGCAGTCTTCAATCCGGCGAACGAGAAATCGAGCCCGCCCATCTTCTGCGCGGTCGGAAACTGGAACGCACCCGGGTCGCCGTCACGCGCAAGCCGTTCGAGTGCGGCTCCGCCCGGGTAACCGAGCCCGAGCAGGCGCGCCCCCTTATCGAAGGCTTCACCGGCCGCGTCATCGAGCGTCTGCCCCAGCAGCTGCATCTCAGGCGTGCGCGTCTGTACGTTGGCCAGCAGTGTGTGACCGCCGCTGGCGATCAGCGCCAGAAACGGCGGTGTGAACTCGGCTGGT
>CAVTRM010000005.1:0-135457 GCA_963737115.1 uncultured Actinomycetota bacterium | reverse complement strand
CCACAGCTCGCGCTCGGAGCGCGGCCTCAAGCCGCGCCAGGCCGCGTTCAATCGTCGCGCGCTCGTCCTCCGAGGGACGTCCGGTAAGTGCTGATTTGGCGGCCGCTTCGACTCCCGGCCACATGTCGGCGAGCTCCTGGATGCGCGTCTCCATGTCGTGGGCATCGTCCGGACCGAGTTCCGACAGCGCCGCCTCATAGGCGATGCGCAGCTGTAACGCTGCTTCGCGCTCGCGTCCCTGGTCCCAGTCCAGGCGGGCGCGCAACGCCAGGTCCTCGCACGCGAGCAGCGGCACTTTCTGACCGAGTACCTGCGCCAGCCGAGCCTGCGGTTCGAGCACCTTTGAGCGCCGGCGGTGTTTGCTGCGCAACACCAGCTCGCGCGCGTTGCTCCAGCGCCCATAGGCAACCTGCTCACCGTCGCCATAGCCGATCCGCGCCGCCAGCAGGTCTTCGCGCGCGATGACCCGTACGTATGGGTCCGCGGTGACTACACGGAACGCGTGCAGCACGGTATTCAGCACCAGCAGATCGTCTGCCAGCTCGTCCTCTCCAGCCTGCGAAAGCCAGGACTTGGCGCCGGCTGCATCCGCAAGCGGTTCTGCCGCCGCGATCACGGTGGCGCGGCCGGTCGGCACCTCCGTCGGCTCCGGTTCGGGCGGTGCGTCGCGCTTGCTGCGCGCAAAGCGGCCGCGCTTGAGCACGCCCTCGGTGCGCAGCACCAGCACATTCATCGGATCCGCTCCCGGTCCCTGGCCCCAGGCGCGCACCAGATAGCGCCCGTCCGGTGGCCCCAGCGGCCACGGCACCTCGATCTGACTGAAGCGGAAGACGGACATCGCGCTCAGCGTCGGCTATGGCCGTGGGTATTCGTCGATCGGCATGGGAGCAGGGTAACCTTCTCTCATGCCCGCAGATGAGCAGCTGAACAAGGTCGCACAGGAGCTGATGAAGAACCGGGTCGTGACCAGCGCGGCGACCGCGGCGTTCGGAGCGCGCGAGAAGGCCACGCAGGCCCAGGAGGCGATGATCTCGGCGTTCGGTGTGCCCTCGGCCGCCGAGGTTGAGAAGCTCAACCGCCGGCTGCGCTCGATCTCCCAGCGGCTTGAGGGGATCGAAGATCTGCTTGACGCGCGTCTGGGCGCGATCGAGCAACGCCTGACCGTGATCGAGAAGTCGCTCGAAGCGTCTTCGGACGCGCCGGCGTAGACGGCGTTTCGTGCACTCGCCGCGGCGCGCCGCTAACGCTCCTAAAGCGGGCGCTCGCCGTATCTCAACAACCCCTTAACGGGCGGCTTAGCTTCGCTTTGGGGCGTCTGGCTTACCTCTATGACGCATGTCAGCGCTAACCGGGGCGGGCAACAACTTCATACCGCGTGGACAACCCGCCTCTACTGAGTCGGCGGGCCTGGCTACGTCCGGTGCGGACGAGTTGACAGCCGGTGCGCTGGGCACAGATGCGGGCCTCGATGCAGCCGTAACGGCGGCCGCCGCCCAAGCCGTGATCGACGCCCCTGCTGCACTGCAGCCGACCCGCGAGATCGTCGAGCAGCTGCCGCCGGACGAGACCGATTCTGACGGAGGCTCGCGGCGGCCGTGGCCGTTGCGGATCGTGCTCTCTCCGCTGCTGTGGCTGGGCCTATTCATCTTCCTCGGGCACCTGCTGTATGCGCTGCGCTACTACGACCCCAACCCGGTGCTGCTGCATAGCAATCTCGCCACGGTCGTACGCAACCTGCATGTGCTCCCGGGAACCAACACGCTCGACCCGAACGACGGATTCACCTCCCAGGCGCTCGCGCATCGCGCGATGTTGGACTGGGTCAACGGACAGGTGCCGTGGTGGAATCAGTTCGAAGGCATCGGCACCGCGCTCGCGGGCGAGATGCAGAGCGCCGCATTCTTCCCGGTGGCGCTGTTCACGCTGATGCCCAACGGTCAGGTCTGGATGTATCTCGTGCTGAGCCTGATCGCCGGCTACAGCACCTACTTCCTGGTCCGCCGGCTCGGCGTATCGCCATGGGTGGCGTTTGCGGCCGGTGTTTGCTTTGGTCTCAACGGCACCTTCGCTTGGTTCCGCTTCGCGCCCGCCAACCCGATCGCGTTCCTGCCGCTGATGCTGCTCGGGGTGGAGCTGGTGCGCGAACGCGTGCAGCAGCAACGCCGCTCACACTGGTGGATCATCGCCGTCGGGTTGAGTCTTTCGCTGGTGGCGGGCTTCCCCGAAACCGCCTATCTCGACGGGCTGCTGGTGCTGGTGTGGACACTCGTGCGCTGCATCGGGCTACCGCGTCCCGATCTGAAGCGCTACCTGAAGGCCGCGGGCGCTGGTGCTCTCAGCGGACTGCTGCTGGCCGGGCCGTTCCTGGCGGGCGTGATCGGATTCCTGCCGTACGCCTCGCTCGGGCCAAACACCAGGATTGGCGGTCACTCGACCCCGCTGCATGACATCGTCCCGCAGTTCTTCCCGTACGGATACGGCTCGCTTTGGACGCATAACACCGGACGCCACGGGCATGTGCTCTCGCACATGTGGGGGATCGCCGGCGGCTACACCACGGTCGCGTTGGTGATGCTCGCGGTGCTCGGTCTGTTGGGACCCCGCCTGCGCTCGCTGAGGATCGCGTTGGGCGTGTGGTGCGTAGCTCTGCTGGCGGCGAGTTACGCGGCCGCACCGCTGAAACCGCTGCTGCATCTGGTCCCGGGCATGTCGCACGTCATGGTTGCGCGCTATCTGAACCCGAGCTTCGCGATGGCGCTCGTGGTGCTGGCCGCGCTTGCGCTCACCGACCTCATGCAGGCCGTGCTGAAGCGACGCGTGATCGTGCTCGCGGGTCTCGCGGTGCTCGCCGTCGCGGTGTGGGTTGCGGTCACTGACTACGACCTCTACCGCAAGGTCGCGCACCCCGGGGAAGGCCTCGAGCTGGCACTCGGATGGGGTTTCCTCTCGATCCTGCTGATCCTCGCCGCGGCACTACTGCTGCGGGTGCGCTACGTGCGCGTCGCAGCCGCCGTGATCCTGATCCTGCTCTTGCCGGTGGAGGCCGTTGGCATGTTCGTGATCGCCGAGCTCAGTGCCCCCAAGAGTGGCGAGATCGATAAGCCGCTGATCAGCTACATGCAGGATCACACCGGCCATTACCGCTTCGCGACGCTCGGGCCGTTCCTGCCCGACTACGGCTCCTACTACGGCGTCGCCTCAATCAACGCGAACGACCTGCCGCTACCGGCACGCTTCCAGCGCCTGGTCAAACATCAGCTTGACCCCAACGCGAACCCGGTCACGTTCACAGGGACCACGGAGCGGAGGGCCAACGGGCCAACCCCGGCTGAGGCGCTGCGTCGCTACTTCCACAACTACGAGCGGCTCGGCGTCAAATATCTGCTCGTCAGCAGCCAATACCGGCCACATGGGCCGATCCCGCGGCCGCCCAGCGCCAAGCACTGGGTCGAGCCCGTGCTCGCCAAAACCTGGCAGCGCAAGCCACCGCCGCCGCTGCGCGGTCTCGGCTTGCGTCGCGTATACGTCGACAACCTGGTGACGGTCTACGAGTTGCCGCACGCGCGCGCACTGTTCCACGCCAACCACCACGCCTGCACGCTGCGCACCACAGGCTGGAACCAGGTCAGCGCGGACTGCACACGGCCGGCGAAGTTGATCCACAACGAGCTCTACATGCCGGGCTGGAGCGCGACCGTGAACGGCCGCCCGGTTGATGTCAACGCCACCAAGCTCTCGCAACAGAAGATCCGACTGCCGGCCGGAAAGTCCACGGTCAAGTTCTCCTACGCACCCAAGTACGCCGCGCTCGGCTGGCTTGCCGCGATCATCGGCACCGTCGCCTGCCTGTTCTCGATGGGGCTGTTCAGTCGCCGGCTTGCCGCACTGAGGCGCTGGCGGCGCCCGGCCGATGACCACGCTGCGGAGGCGCAGACATGATCGAGCGGGAACCGACCACTGGTGTGCCTGCGGCAGCAAGCGCCCCGTTGTCACCAAACGCTCCTGTGCCGGCTAACGCTTCTGTGCCAGCGAACGGTCCGGTCCCAGCCAACGCTCCCGTCCCGGCGAACGGTCCGGTCCCAGCCAACGCTCTGGTCCCGCGAACGCTCTGTGCCGGCGAACGCTCCTGTGCCCGCGAACGCTCCTGTGCCCGCGAACGCTCCGGTGCCAGCAAATATGCTTGCACAGAGCGACTCCCTGGAGGAATGGCGGATGAGGATCAACATCGCCGTGCTGCTCCCTTGTTACAACGAGGAGGCCTCGATCGGCCGGGTCGTGAGCGACTTCAGAGAGGTGCTGCCGGAGGCTCGGATCTACGTCTACGACAACGTCTCGACCGACCGCACCGCCGAGCGCGCGCGTGACGCGGGAGCCTTGGTCTACCGCGAGAACCGCAAAGGCAAGGGCAACGTCGTGCGGTCGATGTTCTCCGACATCGATGCCGACGTCTACGTGATGGCCGATGGCGACGGCACCTACGAAGCCGCGGCCGCACCGGTGATGATCGAGCAGCTGCTGATCGGCCGGCTGGACATGGTGATCGGTGCCCGCAACGCGGCGCCCAACGATGATCGCGTCTATCCGCCCGGTCACGCGATCGGCAACATGCTGTTCAGCCGCGGCGTGAAGACGATCTTCGGCGAGAACTTCACCGACGTGTTCAGCGGCTATCGCGTAATGTCGCGCCGCTTCGTGAAGTCGCTGCCGGTTGCCTCCAGCGGCTTCGAGATCGAGACCGAGATCAGCGCGCACGCGGCGCGGGTGATGGCACACACCAGCGAGGTTCAGACCGCCTACGGCAGCCGTGAGGAGGGCTCCAGCAGCAAGCTCAGCACCTACCGCGACGGCTTCCGCATCCTCTGGACGATCCTGAAACTGATCGAGGAGATGCGACCACTGCTGTTCTACGGCTTCCTGGCCGCGCTATTCACGCTATTCGCGTTGATTCTCGGGGTGCCGGTGGTGATCGACTTCACCGCCACCCATCTGGTGAAACGCTTCCCGACCGCGATCCTCGCCGCCGCGATCCAGACGATCGCGTTCCTGTTCCTGATGGCGGGAATCATCCTGCGGCGGGTAAGCCGCACCCAAAACGACGCGCGGCGGCTCGTCTATCTGCAGATCCCGCACGCCGCCACCAAGCTCGAGCAACGCTGACAGCCCGCAATTGCGGGTGGGTGGGTCAAAAAACCCGGCAGATCTGCCGGGTTTTTTGACCCACCCACCTCCGGGGCCTCGCGGCTTGCGCGAGCTCGAGCAGCGTCAATCGGAGTTCGAGGACGCTTGGAGCAGCGTCAGTGCGAGTTCACCGAGCTCAAGCTCCCCCGCGGCCAACGCCTCGGCGCTGATCCGCTTGCGCCCGTCCACGAGCAGATCGGACACCAACAGCACGCACCCGGCACGAACACCCCGGATCTGTGCGAGCGTGAACAGCGTCGCGGACTCCATCTCCACCACCTGCGCACCCGCGGCACGCCAGCGCTCACGCTGATCGGAGGTGTCGTAGAAGAGATCGGTGCTGACGGCTGTCACCGCCCGCGCCTGCGCAGCGGCCGTGGTTGAGCCGCCGGCAGCACAGGCGCCGGCGGCGAACAGCGACGCAGAGACAGACGCCAGCACCTCGCAGCCGCTGAGGGCACGGCTGGTGCCGTCGTCGCACAGCGTGTCAGCTACGACCACCGACTCGCCCAGAGTCAGCGTCGAGTCGAGCGTTCCGCAGGTTCCAACCCGCAGGAACGTCGTGGCACCGAGGTCGGCCAGCTCGCTGATCACGATCGCCGCGGAGGGACCGCCGATCCCGCTGGACTGGATCGTGAGCGCACCGCCGTCCTGGGCGATGCCGCTGTAACCCCACAGGCCGCGGTTGTGGTTGAACATCTTCGGCTCGTCCAACAGCTCCTGCGCCAAGCGCATCGCGCGCCCGGGATCGCCGGGAAGCAGTACCCGCTCGGCCAACTCGGCGGTGGGGTGGATGTGGATCTGGTTCGGGGGCAGGCGATCGTCGCTCACAGCTGCGACGGTACAGGCACAGGCCGCAAGCCAGCCGAGAACTCCCGACTATGCGTCTCGGATAACTTCTAAGGCGTTATGACCACGGAAACCGCGGCGAGCTCGGTAGGCGTCTCGCCCGACACGTTGCGCCGTTGGGTACGTGAGGGCGTGATCCCCGAGTATTCGGGCGTCTGGGATGCCGCCGCCCTGGGCAAAGCACGGCTGGTGAAGCGGATCCGTGATCGCGGCTACTCGCTCGGGCAGATTCGCGAGGCCACCGAGTCGGGGCGGCTGGCGCTGGGGCGGATCGTGGAACTCTTCGACCTCGGCGAGCAGCGCTACACGCGCGCCGATATCGCCGAGGAGACCGGGCTTAGCCCGATGGTGGTCGATCGTCTCGCGGCGATGCTCGGATCCGACATCGGCGACCGGCTGGTCGAGGCCGACGCCCAATTGCTCAGGTATCTGGCGCTGGCGCGTGAGATGGGGCTGCCGGAAGATGCGCTGCTGCAGCTCGCGCGTGTGTATATCCAGGCGATCAGCCAGATCGCCGACGCCGAGGTGCGGCTCGTGCACATGTACGTACATGAGCCGCTGATGCGCTCGAGCGACTCGGCCGAGGAGGTTGGGGACGAGTTGGTGTCGATGGCCGAGAACCTGGTGCCGCTCACAAGCCCGATCCTTGAGCAGCTGCACCGCCGCTTCCTGGCGCACTACATCGATCAGGACGTCGTCTGGCACATCGACAGCGACCCGGTCGAAGAGGGTGACGAGGGCAAGGTGACGGTCGCGATCGCGTTCGCGGACCTCGCGGGCTACACGCAGATGACCGAGGAACGCGGTGACCTGCATGCGCTCGGCGTCGTCGATCGTTTTCTGACCGATGTGACCGCGACCCTGCCCGGGGACGCACGCGTGATCAAGACGATCGGGGACGCGGTGATGGTGGTCGGGCCCGACCCGGCCGAGATCGTGAACTGGGCGGTCGCGTTCAGCCACGGTCACACCAGTCCGCCGCTGCCACGAATCGCCGTGCATTACGGCGAGGTTCGCTACCGCGACGGTGATTACTTCGGGCGCGAGGTCAACCTCGCCTCTCGAATTTCGAACGAGTCGGGGGCGGGGGAGGTGCTGGTCAGCCGGGCGGTGGTTGAGCATGGGGTCTGGGGGATGCGTTTCAAGATGCTGGATGAAGTCCGGCTGAAGGGCTTCACCGACGCGATCGAGCTGTACCTCGCGGAACGGGCCTGAGCCGCATGGACGCGGGCGAGCGGTCAACGGCAGCCGCGGCGACGATGCTCGAGCAGGTCCGTGCCGGCGGTCTGCTTGGAACTGGGCAGCCGCTGATCGTGATGTATTCCGGCGGCCGCGACTCAAGCTGCCTGCTGGACCTGGCGATCCTGATCGCGGGCAGCGAACGGGTACAGGCGCTGCACGTCAACTACCGGTTGCGTGAAACGGCCGATCGGGATGAGGCGCACTGCGCGGCGGTGTGCGGGCGGCACGGGATTGCTTTGGAGGTCCGGCGGCCCGCGGCCGCTCCGTCCGGGAACGTGCAGGCGTGGGCGCGAGCCGAGCGCTACGCGGCCGCGCGCGAACTGGCGGCAGCGCTCCCCGATGCGCTGATCGCGACCGGATATACCGCGACCGATCAGGTCGAGACCGTGCTCTACCGGCTGATCTCGAGCCCCAGCCGGCGCGCGCTGGTGGGGGCCGCGGCCCAGACCGGCGATCTGATCCGCCCGCTACTGCCGTTCACCCGCGATCAAACGCGCGAGTACTGCGTCGAGCGGGGTTTGGAATGGGTCGACGATGAGACCAACGACACCGACAAGTACGTGCGCAATCGCATCCGCCATGAGCTGCTGCCGCTGCTGAACGATCTGCACCCGGGCGCAGAGCGCAACCTGCTCGAGCTCGCCGCCACGCTACGGGACGAGCAGCAGGTGCTGGACGGTCTGGTTGATGCGGAGATCGCGTCCGACGGGGTTCAGCTGGCGCGGCTGCGCGAGCTGCCGACCGGGCTTGCGCGGCTGGTCGTACAGCGCCTGGCCGACGCGGTCCACGGTGAACCGGCACCGGGAACCGCCCGTCGTCTGGCAGAGATCCTCGCGCTCAGCGACACCGGCATCGCGCACCTCGACCTGCCACATCGCGTGCGAGTTACCGCGCGCAGTGGGCGGCTGTCGTTCGCGCAGACCGACGCCAAACCCCGCGATCGAGGGTCGGACCGTGACGGCCGACGCCAAGCGGACGGATAGGCCCTAGACTCCGCGCCCGTGAAACCAGACGAGAACATTGGCGAGGTCCTCGTATCCGAGGAAGATCTCGCGCGTCGCGTGCGCGAACTTGGTGCGCAGCTCACCGAGGACTACGCCGGCAAGGATCCGATCCTGATCGGAGTTCTGAAGGGAGCGATCTTCTTCGTCTCCGACCTGATGCGTGCCATCGATCTCCACTGTGAGGTCGACTTCATGGCGATCTCTTCCTACGGATCCTCGACCAAATCGTCCGGTGTGGTGCGGATCCTGAAGGACCTCGATACCGCGATTCAGGGCCGGCACGTGGTGATCGTCGAGGACATCATCGACTCCGGCCTCACGCTCCAATATCTGATGCGGAACCTCGGCGCGCGCCAGCCCGCATCGCTTGAAGTCTGTGCGCTGCTGGTCAAGCCGGCCAGCAAGCAGATCGATCTGACACCCAAGTATGTGGGCTTCGAAATACCCGAAGATTTCGTGGTCGGCTACGGCCTCGATCATGACGAGCGGTATCGCAACCTGCCGCTGGTTGCGACGCTGAAGGTCTAGCGTCGCTCGCAGACCGGTGGGTGGACGCGAGCGCTGGTCTCTCGTAGGCCAGCGGGTGGACGCGACCGCTGGTCTCACGCAGGCCAGCGGGTGGACGCGACCGCTGGTCTCGCGTAGGCCAGCGGGTGGACGCGACCGCTGGTCTCTCGTAGGCCGACGGGCGCAAGCCACTGCCTGTCTCTCGCCGCCCATCGCGCGCAAGCGCCCGCGCGAACCCCCCGCTCCTGGCGCGCTACGCTAGGTAGCCCGTCCCTTGTGGCCCCGGAGCCGTAACAAACAAGGGTGAAGGGCTACCAGGAGCATCATGAGCCGTTTCTTCAAGAGCGCTGCGTTTCCCATTCTGATCGTTGTCGTGCTGGCGTTTTTCGCGTCCAAGTTCATCGCGGACTCGAACAACACGACGGCCCTGAATTTTGGTCAGACAGTCCAGGCGATCAAGGCCAACGACGTGCAGTCCCTGACGCTGCAGCCGAAGGACGACAGCATGGATGTGGTGCTGAAGGACGGCACCAAGTACTCCACCGGGTACCCGCCCTCCTACGCCAACGAGATCACCAACATGGTGCTCGCGAACAGCGGCCCCAAGGCGCTGGACGTTGAGAGCACCGGCACCAGCGCCTGGGTCTCGATCCTCACCTACCTGCTCCCGTTCGCATTGTTCATCGGCTTCTGGCTGCTGATCATGAACCAGGTACAGGGCGGCGGCTCGAAGGTGATGTCGTTCGGGAAGTCGCGCGCCAAGCGCATGAGCGTTGACTCGCCCAAGATCACCTTCCGCGACGTCGCCGGCAACGAAGAGGCGGTCGAGGAGCTGCACGAGATCAAGGAGTTCCTCGAGAACCCCAAGAAGTTCCAGGCACTCGGCGCGCGCATCCCCAAGGGCGTCCTGCTCTACGGCCCTCCCGGCACCGGCAAGACGCTGCTGGCCCGCGCGGTCGCAGGCGAGGCCGGAGTTCCGTTCTTCAGCATTTCTGGTTCGGACTTCGTTGAGATGTTCGTCGGCGTCGGCGCAAGCCGCGTACGCGACCTCTTCGAGCAGGCCAAGCAGAACAGCCCCTGCATCATCTTCATGGACGAGATCGACGCCGTCGGACGCCACCGTGGTGCCGGACTCGGCGGCGGTCACGACGAGCGCGAGCAGACCCTGAACCAGCTGCTGGTTGAGATGGACGGGTTTGAGATGAAGGACAACATCATCCTCATCGCCGCCACCAACCGTCCCGACATCCTTGACCCGGCGCTGCTACGTCCCGGGCGCTTCGACCGCCAGATCGTGGTCGACCGTCCCGACCGCAACGGCCGCAAGAAGATCCTCGAGGTGCACACCCGCGGCAAGCCGCTCGCACGTGAGATCGACATCGACGCGCTCGCGGGCCAGACCCCCGGGTTCACCGGTGCCGACCTCGCCAACCTCGTGAACGAGGCCGCGCTGCTGGCAGCGCGCAGTGGCAAGCGCGAGATCACCCAGCTTGAGCTGGAAGAGGGGATCATGCGCGTGATCGCCGGGCCTGAGAAGAAGACCCGTGTGCGCAGCGAGAGGGAATTGCGGATTACCGCATACCACGAGATGGGCCACGCGATCGTCGGCCACTTCCTCGAGGGATCCGACCCGATCCACAAGATCTCGGTGATCTCCCGTGGGCAGGCGCTCGGCTACACGATCAGCCTCCCGGGCGAGGACAAGTTCCTCACCACCCGCCAGGAGATGACCGACACGATGGCGATGACGCTCGGCGGCCGCGCTGCCGAGGAGATCGTCTTCGGCGAGATCACCTCCGGAGCTTCCAACGATCTCGAAAAGGTGACCGCCAGCGCCAAGCAGATGGTGATGCGCTTCGGGATGAGCGAGAAACTTGGCCCGCGCGTGTTCGGTCACAACCAGGGTCAGCCGTTCCTCGGCCGTGAGTTCAGCTCTGAGCCGGACTACAGCGACGAGATCGCACGTGAGATCGACCTCGAGATCCGTCAGATCGTCGAGACCGCACACCGGCAGGCGCACGACATCCTCAACGAGCACCGCGACTCGCTGAACACGATCTCGGAGATCCTGCTGCGGCGCGAGACGATCGAAGCAGATCAGTTCGAGGCGCTGCTGGCGGGTCGAACTGAGACCGACGTCTTCGGCGACACGGCCCCGGCACTGCCGCCGGCTCCGGAGCCGCCGGCCAAGCCCGGCCGCAGCGACGAGAGCCCCGGCTTCTTCCCGCGCCCCGGTTTCGCGTCCGAGTAATTTGGTCTCGCAATGGGCTTCTTTGAAGTCTTCGAGAACCGCTCCAAGCCGAAGTCGAGCCCGCTGGTAACGATTCTGCGGTGGGGCATACCGCTGATCTTCGTGATCTTCGGTGTGGTGATGCTGATCATGTCCGGTGGCCACGCCACCGGGATCAAGGACAGCATGGCGGAGACCAACCCGTTTGCCGCGACCTCGACCAACCGCGATTCGATCCTGACCACGATCGGCGTCGCATCACTGGTGGTCGCGGTGATGCTGTGGATGATCGGTTGGATGACACGGCTGTCGTTCGCCTCCGACAGCGACCGTCACAAAGAGGACGAGGACCGCGCTTACTTCGCCGAGCACGGTCGCTGGCCCTCTGAGTGAATTCGTCGCCACTGCGGGCGGCTGGACGGGCCTGAGTGGAGCCCGTCCCGCGGCAGTCGCCTGCTTGGCGGGACGGGTGGGTGTTCCAGAGCCGCTGGCGGCTTACGTTCCCGGCGGGTTGGTGAACCCGGCCGCCTTGCATTCCTTCAGCCCCGCGGCGAGGCTTGGCCCGCCGCCAGCTTCGGCGGCTTCTTGAACGCCGCCGCCTTGAAGTCGAAGTAGTCGTTGAGCGGATGCGCGTTGGCATCGCGCGCGCTCATCGCCGGCAGGTTCCACTTGTGCTCGATGAACGCGGTGATGCTCGTGTGGTCCTGGACGATGTTCGACACGTAGCCCTTCTTGGCCCAAGGTGAGACCACGATCAGCGGCACGCGGAAGCCGTAGCGCTCGTAGTTCAATGCGCCCTCCAGCGAGCCGGGCGGATTCGCCAGCGACTGCTGCGGCGCGATCTTGTCGGGCGCGATCGCCACCGGCGGTGGCACGTGGTCGTAGTAGCCGCCGTGCTCGTCGTAGGTGATGAACAGCGCGGTCTTCTCCCACTGCGGCGAGTGCATCACCGCGTCCACCACCTTGGCGATGAACTGCTCGCCGAGGTCGATGTCCTGCGGGTTCTCCTCAGAGGTGGTGGTGTAGTTCGGATCGATGAACGAGAAGCGCGGCAGTTTGCCTGCCTTCGCGTCCGCGTAGAACTGATTGATCGGGGTTATCCGCGACTGGCACGCGGTCGAGGTGCTGAACTCGGGCACGATCAGCGGTGACGCGTTGGTGGTCCCGCCCTCAACGTAGTTCTTCCAGCTGATTTTGTGTTTCAGCAGCAGGTTGAAGATCGTCCCGTTGGCGGCCTTGGTCGTGAACGACTCGTTGCTGGTGGCGGTGAGCCCAGAAGCGGTGCCGCAGAAGAAGAACCGACGGTTGGGGTAGGTCTGCGCCAGCACCGAACAGAAGTACCGCTGCCCGAACGGGAAGTGCTCCACGAGGCTGTAGGTGAAGGGGATGTCGGCCTTGTCCCAGTACCACATCGCAGTGTCGGTGCAGGCCTCGACGAAGCCGTTGTTCTTGCCGCTGTTCCAGGACAGGTGTGATGCGTTCCAATCCTGGTTGGGGTGGCCGCTGTCCTGGCACGGCGAGGTCGCGTGCGTGGCACGCACGGTCGCGCCCGCCGGTGGCGTCACGGAAGTCGGGTTGGAGTTGGTCACCTTCCCGTTCTTCACGCTCAGGCCGTCGACATGCCCGCGGCCCGTGACCTGGTGGGGCACCATCCCCAGCAGGTTGTCGAAGCTGTGGTTCTCCATCATCAGCACCACAACGTTCTCGATTTCCGGCGTGAAGCTCTTCACGAACTTGCCCACCGGCAGCTTCGGGTAGGGGACCGACAGCGCCTTCCTCAGCTTCGTCTCTTCCGCCAGGCTGCTGCGCGCCCAGGCCGGCAGGCTCCCCAAAGCCAGCCCGCCAATCCCCACCGCGGTTCCCGCCGCTGCGCCCCGCAAGAGCGCCCGGCGGCTGATCTGATCATCCATGGTTTCTCCCTGTCACCGATCCCTTGGTCATCGACTCGTCCGGCAATGTACCGTGACACGGATGTCCGGCGACATCAAGCCATTATCTGGGGGCGAGGTCCCTGTGGACCACGCCCCCGTCGATTTCCAGGTAATGGGCGTGCTGAACGTGACACCGGACTCGTTCAGCGACGGCGGCGAGTGGTTTGACGCACCGGATGCGGTGGCCCACGGGCTCGATCTGATCGCCGAGGGCGCGTCGATCATCGACATCGGTGGCGAGTCGACGCGACCGGGCGCGGCGTCCGTCGGGGTGGACGAGGAGCTGCGCAGAGTGATCCCGGCGGTCGAGGGGATCCGCGCCGCCGATCCCGAGGTGAAGATCTCGGTCGACACCTCCAAGGCAGAGGTCGTCGCGCGCGGTCTGGCGGCCGGCGCGACGCTCGTCAACGACGTGACCAGCCTCCGGGTCGCACCTCAGATTGCGGAGCTGACCGCCGCGGCCGGCGCCGAACTGTGCCTCATGCACATGGTCGGAAACCCGCGCACGATGCAGGACGACCCGGTCTACGACGACGTCGTCTCGGACGTCAAGCGCTTCTTGGTGGAGCGGATGGAGTTCGCGGTCGCGCACGGCGTCGCCGAAGACAACATCATCCTTGATCCCGGCATCGGGTTCGGCAAGACGGTCGCCCACAACCTCGAGCTGCTGAATCGTCTTGACGAGATCGTCGCATTGGGGCGCCCGGTGCTGATCGGCACCAGCCGCAAGTCGTTCCTGGGGAAGCTGACCGGCCGCGGCACCACCGACCGGCTCGCGGCCACGCTGGCGACCAACGTGATCGGCTATGAGCGCGGGGCGCGGATCTTTCGTGTCCACGACGTGGCGCCGCACATCGACGCGCTCACGGTCGCTGCGGCGACACTCGCCGAGTGCGGCGTCTGAGCATCGCGTCTGCTGACCGGCGCGGCGGCGTGACCGGCGCTGCCGGATTGATACCGTCGGCACATGAGCGACGAGCCACAGGAATTCGAACCCGAAGAAGACGAGTTGGAGTCGGAACTGGACGATGACGATCTGGACGACGACGATGACGACGACGAGGGCCATCCGGAGCCTGAGGTGACGATCGAGATCAGCGGCCTCTCGCTCTATACGCACATGGGCGTGTATGAGGCTGAGCGCGAGATCGGCCAGCGGCTGCTGGTCGACGTCCGGATGGATGTCGGTGAGAACGACGCGACGGTCACCGACCGCATCGAGGACACGGTCCACTACGGCCAGGTCTGCGAGCAGATCAACCTCGTGGCCCAGCGCCACAACTACCACACGCTGGAGCGCTTCTGCGCGGCCGTTGCCGACCACATCATCGACCGTTACGAGGTCCAGGCCGTATGGGTGAAGGCCGCCAAGCCGGAGCCGCCGATCGCACTTCCAGTCGGTGAGGTCTCGGTAGAGGTCTGGCGCGAGGCGTGAGCGAAGTTGAGCGCGGTGAGACGCACCGTGGATACCTGAGCGAAGCCGCGCGCGGTGACACGCACCGTGGATACCTGAGCCTCGGCTCGAATCTCGGGGACCGCCGCGCCAACCTCCAGGCAGCCGTCGACCAGCTGCCACACCACGGCGTAGCGGTCATTCGCTGCTCGAGCGTCTACGACACCGAACCCGTGGGCCTGGTGCTGGACCAGCCGGAGTTCCTCAACGCCTGTGTTGAGATCGAGACGACGCTCGACCCGAATCACTGCTGCGCGCCTGCAAGGACACCGAGCGCGAGCTCGGCCGCACCGCTGGGATCCGTCACGGGCCGCGGGTGATCGATGTCGACGTGCTGTTGCTCGATGACGTCAGCTACAGATCCGAGCAGCTCGACGTTCCCCATCGCGAACTCGTGAACCGTCGCTTCGTGCTGGTCCCGCTGCTCGAGCTCGACCCGGCGATGAGACTCCCGGACGGGCTACCGCTGGCGCAGGCGCTGGCGGGCCTTGGCGGGGCGCAGGATGTCCGGCTGGCCGGTCCTAAACTCACCGCTCATGAGTTCTGAAGGCCGCCTCCTCGTCGTCGACGTCGGTAACACGCAGACGCACTTCGGCATCTTTGAACCGGGTTCGGACACCGTCCGCGAGGAGTGGCGGTTCGCGACCGTACGCGAGTCGACCGGCGACGAACTCGGCGCCGCGCTCGCGAACCTGCTGTGGCTGCGTGGTCTGCGGTTCGCCGACATCAGCGGCTCGATCGTGTCCTCCACTGTTCCGCAGCTGGCCGACCAGTGGACCGAGATGGCGACCCGGTACCTCGGTCACGAGATGCTGCTGGTCGGGCCGCAGATCAAAATCGGGATGCCGATCCGGATCGACAATCCGCGTGAGGTCGGCGCCGACCGGCTGGTGAACGCAGTCGCAGCCTACGAACGCGTGGGCCGCCGCTGCATCGTGGTCGACTTCGGAACCGCGGTCACCTACGACGCGGTTTCAGACGACGGCGAATACCTGGGCGGGATCATCACGCCCGGAGTCGAGATCTCGCTCGCCGCACTCAGCGACCGCGCAGCCAAACTGCCGATGATCGAGTTCGCGGAACCGCGCGCAGTGATCGGCAAGTCGACCGTCGAGGCGATCCGCTCGGGCATGGCGTTCGGCTACGCCGGACAGGTCGAGGGGATCGTGCGCCGCATGCGCGAGGAGATGGGGGAGGACACCACGGTGATCGCCACCGGTGGGTTCTCGAAGGTGATGCTGCCGTTCATCCGCGAGACGATCGACGACATCGACGAGTTCCTGACGCTCACCGGGCTGCGGCTGATCTGGGAAAAGAACCTCGGCTAACCGCGCAGGTGGACGAATTTCGGACGCTTAGCGTCCGCCATTCGTCCACCTGAAGCCGGACCGGGCGCTGAGCGTCCGCGATTCGTCCACTAAAGCTGGACGGGACGTCCGGCATTCGTCCAGCTAAAACTGGACGCGTGCTGAACGTCCGGCATGCGTCCACTAAAGCTGGACCGCGTTCAGATCCGGCACCGGAACATCCGGCGTGCGCGCCACGGCGGCGGCGAGCATCAGCAGTGACAGCACCCGTCGGTCTGCCGAGTCTCCCGCAGTGAGGCGTTCATATTGGTCCATCAGATCGCGCAACGTCGCGAACGCCGGCGCGTCATCGATGTCGGCCGGGGCGTCCATCGCCAGCCGCGCAAGCGCCATCGTCTCCGACGCTCCTTCGGCGCCACGGAACAGCAGCAGCGTCCCGGTCTGCAGCAGCGCACCGACACGGTCGAGCAGCACATGGCCGGCACGCTCACGCTCGCCGACGGCGCCGCCGGCATCCACGAGCGGCAGGCCGCGCGCGATGTTCAGTGACTGCTCGCTCATGATCACGCGGATCTGGTCCGCGTCGAGCCCGGCCTGCAGCGCGTAGCGCACATGTGTGGCCGCGGCGACGGCCGGGTGTCCATAGGGCACATCGGAGGCGAACAGGATCTGGCCGGGTGGAATCAGTGCGTAGAGCGCGGCCAGATCCGTCGGGATCCACCACGAACTGTCAAACAGCAGGTTCGGCAGCTCCGCCGCCTGCTGCCAGATCCAGGCGAGATCACTGACGGCCGAGTGGGCCAGGATCGGGCGCGCGTTCGGATAACGCCGCGCGTGCGCGACCACGTGGATCCCGAGTGCCGGGATCCCGCGCCCGGCGTGGATCAATACCGGCAGATTGCGCTCATCGGCCAGCGCAAACAATCGCCCGACCTGAGGATGGTTCAGCTGGAACTGCTCGGCTCGGGGGTGCAGCTTGATCCCGCGCGCGCCGCGGGCCAGTGAGCGCTCGACCTCGGCCACCGGGTCGCCGGCGTTCGGATCAACACGGCAGAACGGAACCAGCTCCGGATCGTCGGCGTCGCGATCGGCGTTGTGCCTCAGCGCGACGTCGAGCACGAAATCGTTGGCCGCCGGGTACCCGTCCGGCTCGTGCATCGCGAACACGAAGCAGCCCACGGCGGCGCACGAGCGCAGCGCGGTCAGGAGCTCCTCAGGGGTCTGTTTGAACCCGTCTGGGTCGTTCTCGCCGATGTGGGTATGGGCGTCGAAGAACTTCACGCCGGGAACAAGCTCACGCGCGTGTGCGAGCCAGGGGTTGATCGCTTCGTTGATGCCCATACGCCAATTCCTACCATGAACGGGGTGAACAGGTCGCTGCTTGAACCGTGGACCCTCGGTGGGGTCGAGATCCCAAATCGTGTCGTGCTGGCCCCGTTGGCCGGGATCGGCAACTGGTTCGTGCGCCTGCAGGCCAAGCGCTACGGAGCGGGACTCGCGGTCTCAGAGATGGTTTCGAGCCACGCGGTCTACTACGGGAACGAGAAGACCTGCACCGAGCTGCTGCGCATCCACCCCGATGAGGGTCCGGTATCGATGCAGCTGTTCGGCGCCGATCCCGAGGTGATGGCGGCTGCCGCCGAGCGCGTCGCAGCGGCGGGTGCATCGCTGATCGATATCAACATGGGATGTCCCGTTCCGAAGGTCTGCAAGACCGGAGCCGGCGCCGCCTTGCTGGAAGACCCCGACAAGGCCGTGAAGGTCGTCGAGGCCGCGGCCAAGGGCAGTGGTCTGCCGGTGACCGTGAAACTTCGCACGGGGCTCAAGCCCGGCGACGGCAAGGGCATCCGCACCGCCAGGGAGCTGGCGGAACGCGCACCGGTCGCGGCGCTCTGCGTACACCCCCGTCACGCTTCGCAGCGCCACAGCGGCAAGCCCGACTACGAGCTCGCCGCGCGGCTGGTTGATGAGCTGCCCGTGCCGGTGCTGCTATCCGGCGGTCTGAGGACCGCCAAGATCGCCCGCGAAGCCTACGACCAGACCGGCGCGGCCGCGATCCTGCTGGCCCGCGGATCACTCGGCAACCCCTGGATCTTCCGTCAATTGATCACCGGCTGCGACGACGAGCCGGGGCGTGACGAGATCCTGGACGAGATCGACTGGGTGCTGGCCTGCGCCGTCGACCACATGGGCGAAGAGCGCGCCAACCGCTACCTGCGCAAATTCTTCCCCTGGTACATCGAACGCCTTGGCGGCACCCGCGCCGAGCAGAAGCTGCTGCAGGCTGAGCTGCAGCAGGCTCCGTCAACGGCGGCCGCGAGTGAACTCTTCCGCACCTCGACGCTCACCGATACCGCCGATGCGTCAGTTGCTGAGCTGGCGCTCGCCTCGTTGTCGGCGTGAGCGTTCGTACCCTCCGGGCATCGTCGCGGCTGCCGAGCGTCCGGTATAGCTATTCATGACAGTCGCGTCGTCGTCCCGGAGGCGGCCGCCTCAGCCGCGTATCGCGCGTATTGGCGCCTGATTTCAGGCCGGTAGTCGGGCTGCGGAGCGGAAACCAACTCAACCGGCCAGTCCGGGCGCTGTGCAGTCAGCGCCCACGCCGCCTGCACAGCTGCGCCCGCCGCCACGTACTCACCGGGAGCCGGAAGGACCACCGGCCGGTCGAAGACCTGTGCCGCGATCAACCGCAGCGTGGGATTCTGCGCGGCGCCGCCGATGACGAGCAACCGTTGATCATCGACGCCGAGCGCCCGCAACGCCTCAAGGCCGGCCCCGAGGCCGCTGAGCATCCCCTCAAAGGCCGCCCGCGCAAGGTTCGCCGGCGTGCTCGAGCCGAGACTCAGCCCGTGCAGCGAGCCACGTGCATCGGGAAGGTTGGGCGTGCGTTCGCCCTCCAGGTAGGGAATGAGCACGACACCGTCGGCGCCCGGCGCGGCCTGCAGCGCAAGCTCGGAGAGGGCATCGAGATCGACCCCGACGAGCCCGGCCGCCGCTGTCAGAACGCGTGCCGCGTTGAGCGTCGCGATCAGCGGCAGGTAGCGGCCGGATGCGTCCGCGAACCCGGCCACGGCACCGCTGACCTCGGCGGTCGCTGTGTCGCTCACGGCGAAAACCGTGCCGCTGGTCCCGATCGAGATAACGACATCGCCCGGGGTGGCGGCGAGGCCGAGCGCGGCGGCTGCATTGTCGCCCGCGCCGGCCCCGACGACAATCCCGTCGGGCGTACAGCCGGCCTGCTCGTGCGGCCCGAGTACCCGCGGGAGCGTGACGTCGTTGCGGCCAAGCCCCCGATCGAGCAGATCAACGTCATAGCAGCCGCTCGTGGGCGAGAAATAGGCCGTGCCTGAGGCGTCCGAGCGGTCGGTGATCAGTTGGCCGAGGTCTGGGCCGAGCGGGGATTCGTCGGCGGGACCGTAGCCGCGCAGGCGCCACGTCAGCCAGTCATGTGGCAGCGCGATTGCGGCCACACGGGCGGCGGCGGCGGGCTCGTTGTCGCGCAGCCAGCGCAGCTTGGCAAGGGTGAATGAGGCGACCGGTACCGAGCCGGTGCGGCGCGCGAACGCCTCTGCGCCAACCTCCTGGACCAGCGCCGTCGCTGCAGCGGCGCTACGGGTGTCGTTCCACAGCAGCGCAGGACGGATGACGCGCCCGGCGCGATCGAGCGTCACCATCCCGTGCTGCTGTCCTGCGACCGACACCGCCTCAACTCCGTGAAGCCCGCCGGCATCTGAGATCGCCTGCTGAAGCGCGGTCCACCACGCTGCCGGATCGATCTCCGTGCCCTCCGGGTGCCCAGCGCGGCCGAAGCGCACAACGGTACCGCGGGAGAGGTCGCGCATGACGACCTTGCAACTCTGGGTCGACGAATCGATCCCGGCAACGAGACCCATGTCAGTGTGCTGGGCTCGCGCGGCCGGCCGTCTCGCGGCGGCCGCGCGAGTTCGCGGGTCGGGGCGCGGCCCTAGAAGATCTTCTCGACACCCGCATTCTTTTCGGTCTCGATGACGTCTTCACGATAGATGCCAGCCTGATTGGTCGAGATCCGGCGGCGTAGATACAGCAGGTACCACAGTAACCCCGCGATTTCCATTCCGAGCAGGTATTCGCCGGCGATGTGGCCTTCGGAGGGGACCACGGCGATGAGGATCACGCCACACGAATAGATAAAGGCGGCGATCGCGACCGGGTAGAACCAGCGTCCGAGGTCAAAGTCACCGTCACGTCCGGCTGGCATTTTCCCGGTCTTGTACGCGTACAGCGCGCCGCCAACGGTGAGCACGTAGATGCAGTAGTAGGCGACGCTACAGATCGATACGACGTTCGCAGCGATCCCCGCCGACAGAAGGTTGATGCCGATCCCAATCGCAGCGACCAGGAGGATCGACCCGATCGGGGTGGCGGTGGTCCGGTTGACCTTGCCGAGCATCGAGGAGCCGGGCAGCATCCGGTCGCGTGACAGGGCGAAAGTGATCCGGGTGCCTACAACCATGTTCGCGAGCACGCATGAGAAGATCGCGAGAAAGACGATCACCTGCAGAACGTCAGCTGCAAACGCGCCGAAGTGGCTCTGGAAGATGTAGATCAGTGGGTTCTTGGATTGGCCGAGGAGGTTGGGGACACCGTCCGGGATGGCGATCAGGAAGCCGACGATCATGAGAACGCTGGCCAGCACAGAAACGTAGTTGGCGCGGATCATGGCCTTCGGCGTCGCCGATCGCGGATCGTTGGTTTCCTCGGCGAGATCGGCAGCGCCCTCCCAACCGATGAAGCAGTAGAGCGGCAGCAGGGCTGCGAGAACGAACCCGTAGAGCAACGTGTGCCCACCGGTTCGCTCGGTCGATGTCAGAATCGCGAAGCCAGCGTCGTGGTGGAAGAAGAAGATGCTTCCCACCAGCAGCATCGCGGCTGCGATCACCGAACCGGCGATCTCAAAGAAGACGCCGAGATTGTTGACAGCGCTCACGGCGCGGATGCTGACGACGTTGATCGCCGCGGCGACGGCCATCGCGACGGTGGCGAACAGGACGACATCCCCGTGGCTGGGATTGCTCCATACGTCCCCGGCGAACACCGTCGCCAGAGCAACGGCTGTCGCTGCCGTACCGGCGATGAAGGCAACGAACGCGGTGTAGCCGGTGAACCATCCGTAGTGGGGACTGATCAGACGGCTGTTCCACTGATATGCGAAGCCGGTGATCGGGATCCGTGCAGCCAGATGTGAGTACACCATCACGATGAGGAAGACGCCTGCAGCGCACGGGATCCAGAGTGTGACCCCGATCGGACCTGACGTTCCGAACAGGCTCGGCAGCAGGAAGAAGATCGCGGTCGTGATGCTGACCATCGAGAACGCAACAGCGAACGATCCGTAGGTGCTCAGCGTACGTCGCAGCTCCTGGTGGTACCCGAACTTGTTCAGGTCACCCGCATCCGCGACATCGGACAGGCCGACCTCGGGGGCAGTTGGCTGCGGCTGATCAATCTCGACACTCATCTAACGGGTCCTCTCCTAGATCCCAAACACAGACTCGAGACGACGACGTCAGCGAGTCCCAATGAAACCGCAACCTACATTCCGGTGAATGGCCAGACATTCGCGTTCGGGCCACATTGATAAGGGCGGCTACACAGTTCGTCATCGCCACCGATTCGACCGTTGTCCGACTCGGTTGCCGGCCAATCGAGCGGACGACCTGTGCGAGCCCGCGCCTTCAGCGCGACGCCTCGACGACCGCGAGTGCGTCGTCGAGGACGTCGAGTGCCTGGTCCAGCTGCTCGGGTGCGATATCAAGCGGCGGCTTGACTTTGAGGAAATTGCCGAGCCCGAGGTAGCGGTCCTCGCCAAAGAGCACGCCGCGTTCCTCACAGAGTTCAATGATCTCCTGTAGCTCGGCCCGGGCCGGCTCCTTGGTTTCCGAATCACGCACGAGCTCGACGCCAACCATCAGGCCTGGACAGCGGACATCACCGATGAGCTGATGTCTGTCGGCCATCTCCAAGAGCCGCTTGGTCGCGTGCTCGCCACGTTCCCGGGCCTGCTGGCAGAGATCATCGTCCTCAATGGCCCTGACGGTTGCGAGTCCGGCGGCCAGCGAGGGTGGGAACTGCCCGAAGGTCAGCTGATCGTCGCCCACCTCGAACCCGTTGAGGTCCTCTCGAGCCATCACTCCGGCGAGCGGGAACCCGCCGCCGACGCCCTTGCCGAACACGATGACGTCGGGGGTAACACCGTAGAAATCGGCGGCGAACATGCTACCCAGTCGCCCAAAGCCCGTCTGCACCTCATCCCAGATGAGCAGCGCCCCGTGACGGTCACAGACCTCGCGCACACCGTCGAGATAGACCTGAGGAAACTCGATGTGGCCACCGTTACCCTGGATCGGCTCCATCATCACTGCGGCCACGCCGCCGTCAACACCCTTCACGATCGTGTCCTCGAGCAGTTCGAGGCAGAGCAACGACTCCTGCTCGGGTGACAGCCCAAGACGTGATCTATACGGGTAGGGGTGCGGTACTCGTGTAAACCGAGGCTGGAGCGCCCCGAACGGGTCCCCTGGATGCGGCCAGCTTGCTGCCATCCCGGCAAGTGTGCGGCCGTGGTAGGCGTCCTGGAGCACGAGGATGTTCTTGCGGTCGGGACGGTTGCGGAGCGCAAGCTTCATGGCCGTTTCGACGGCCGTGCTGCCATGCAGCGAGTACCCCATGCGGTTGAGATTGCCGGGTGAGATCTCTCGCAGCTTCGCGTTGAGATCCAGCAGCACGGGGGTGTGGTAGGTGGGGCGCGCGTGAGCGATCTCCTCGATCTGCGCGATCGCTGCGGCCATCACCCGCGGATCGTTGGCGCCGAGGTTGTTTGACCACGCCTGCGCCGTGCAGTCGATGTATTCGCGACCGGTCTGGTCCCAGACGAGCGCTCCCCGAGCCCGCACCAGGTTCAGCTTCCGTGCCCCTTCCACGGGGTCGTGAATCATTGAGTGAGCACCGATGTGGCCCAGGGTCGATGCTTTTGGATCAACAGACCCCATGACGGGGATGTTCGCTTCGTCGCTCATCAGAGACTCACTTCCAGTCATATCGCTTACCAGTGGTGCCGGCGACCTCCTTGCACCTGTGTCCGGCAGCCTGCGCGGCGCTCCCGGAGAGGACCGAACCGCTGCTACCGGCGAGCCAATCTAGGGCAGCGGGTCTGGTCAGATGTTCTGATCCCGTCGCCATTGATTAGCCGCGCTACGCAGTCACCGGCGACCGACGTCACGCCCTGCTCGCGCGCGTCCGATGCCCTAAGCCCTACGCCCGCGGCGGAGTCCCGCTTTCGTAGATCGCCTTCTGCGACTGCGCCACTGCGACGAGTCGATCGATGCCGCCCGATGCCCGTTGCGAGGACCAGGCCAGCGCGATCTGGCAGGGCGCAAGGTCCGTCACGACCCTGAAGGTGACGCCTGGGCGTGCGTAGTAGCGGGCGGCTGTCAATCCCGTGATCGAAATTCCGCGTCCGGCCGCAACCGCCTGGAGTTCTGCCTCGAAGGTCGGCGCCTCAACGACGACGTGAGGTGGACGCCCTTCACGTTCGGGGACGAGGATCCAGTAGTCACGCCACACTCGGTCCACGGAAGGGGCGGCGACAATCGGCTCCGTGAGCACGTCACGAACGCGCAGATCCTTACGCCGCGCCAGCCGGTGGCCGCTCGGTAGACACGCGACCCGCGGTTCCTCCAGGAGCGGCAGGTACGTCAGCCCTTCCAGATCCAGCGGCGGGCGAATGAACGCCGCATCGACCTCACCGACATCGAGCCCGGCAGCCGGGTGACTGAAGTCGTACTCACGGAGCTCAAGGCGGACGTCGGGTGCGGCCTTCTCAAACGCTTGGATCACCGATGGGATCAGCTCGAGGCCCGCCCCGATCACGTAACCCAAAGAGAGGTCGCCGACCTCGCCCCGAGCCGCACGCTGCATCGACGCGACGGCGATGTCGAAGGCGGCGAGGGCGTCTCGGACCTGGTCGAGGACAGCCTCGCCCGCTCGCGTCAGCTCGACCCGGCGGGTTGTCCGCCGGACCAGGGTTGTGCCGACGGCCGCTTCCAGCTGATTCAAGGTCTGGCTGAGAGCTGAGGACGTCAGGTGAAGCTCGGCCGCAGCGCGACCGAAATGTCGCTCCTCTGCGATCGCGGCAAAGGCACGGAGGTGCCTCACCGTCAGGTTGAGAGGAACCGCGGTCGTGTCGATGCGTTCACGGTGCGCCCGGCTCTCCATCGGTAACGAATATCACAGTCACACTGCATCGCTCGGATCGGCCCGGCGCCAGCCCCGGCAGCTGCCGGTGAGCTGTTCCGTAGTGCGACGCCAACAGAGCCCACAGCAATGGTCATGGCGGCCTAATGCAGGCGTTCTATACTTTCCGGCCGACGGCCGGGAGCCAGTTCCCGCAGTACGCCGTCTAACCCGCTGAAATGCGGGCTTTTTTCTTATCACGACGATTGAGTTGTAACCATGGCAAAAGACGTCATCCTCACCCCTGAAGGGCTCACAAACCTCAAGGCCGAGCTCGAGCAGCTTTCGACAGTCGGCCGTCGCGAGGTTGCCGCGCGCATCAAGGAAGCCCGCGATTTCGGTGATATCTCCGAGAACGCGGAATACGACGACGCCAAAAACGAGCAGGCGATGCTCGAGGCCCGGATCGCACAGCTTGAAGACCGCCTACGGTCAGCGACCGTTGTCGACTCCTCGGAGATCAGCAACGACGTCGTTCGTGTCGGCACCATCGTGGACGTCACCGACGGCGACGGCAAAGAGCTCAGCTACACGATCGTTGGCAGCGCCGAAGCCAAGCCAGCCGAGCTGAAGCTTTCAAATGAGTCGCCCGTCGGCAAGGCACTGGTCGGTAACAAAGTCGGCCAGACGGTCACCGTTGCTACGCCCAAGGGCGAGCGCAAGCTCAAGATCAAGAAGATCGAAGTCGCCTAGAGTCTGGGCAGGGCTCCAGGTTTCCATTCGGGTGGCGGGCTAGCCGGCCCACCACCCTCAACAGAGGTCTCGCATGAGCAGCAACGAGGAGCAGCCGACCGTGGAAGAGCCGCTGGACGTTTTTGCCGCCCGCCGGCAGAAGCTCGAGGACCTGCGCGAGCAGGGCGTTGACCTGTGGCCCGCGAAGTTCCCCGATGTCGAGACGATCGCATCCGTACGTGAGGCCCATCAGGGGCTCGAGGTCGGCGAGGAGACCGAGTCCCACCACCGCGTCGCGGGCCGGCTCGCGGCCCGCCGCGGGCAGGGCAAGATGGCGTTCCTGGACCTCGTCGATCGCTCCGGACGGATCCAGCTGCAGGCACGGGTCAACGAACTCGGACCCGATGGAATGGCGCGCCTGCTGAACCTCGATCTCGGCGACATCATCGGCGTCGACGGCACCGCCTTCAACTCCCGCAAGGGCGAGCTCAGCCTGCGCCTTACCGATTTCACGATCCTGACCAAGTCGCTGCGTCCGCCGCCCGACAAGCACAGCGGTCTGGTCGATGTTGAGACCCGCTACCGCCAGCGCGAGGCCGACCTGCTCTCCAACGCCGAGGTCCGCGAGCTCTTCATCACCCGCGCGCGGGTCATCACCGCAATCCGCAAGTACCTTGATTCACAGGGTTTCATCGAGGTCGAGACGCCGGTGTTGCAACCGCTCTACGGCGGTGCCTCGGCGCGTCCGTTCACGACCCATCACAACGAGCTGGACCGCGCGTTGTACCTGCGGATCGCGACCGAGCTGTATCTCAAGCGGCTGATCGTGGGCGGGCTCGAGCGGGTCTACGAGATCGGCAAGCAGTTCCGCAACGAGGGCGTGGACACCACTCACAACCCCGAGTTCACCACGATCGAGTACTACGAGGCGTATGCCGACTACCGCGCCGTGGCCGACCGCCTCGAGGACCTGATGCGCTTCGTCGCGGCCGAGATCGGCTACGACGGACCCTACGACTTCGCTCGCCCCTGGCATCGCGAGACGCTTGCGGGCGCGATTGAGGCGCGAACCGGGGTCGACATCATGCTGAACCACACGCGCGACGAGCTGGCCGCCGCGATGACCGCAAACGGCCTGACGGTGCCCGAGACCGACACCTGGCCGCAGCTTGTCGACGAACTTGTGTCGAAGCACGTCGAGCCGACACTGAAGGAACCGACGCTACTGCTCGATTACCCGGTGGAGATATCGCCGCTGGCCAAGCGCCGCCCCGACAACCCCGCGTTGACCGAGCGCTTCGAGGCGTTCGTGAACGGGATGGAGGTCGCGAACGCGTTCTCGGAGCTCAACGACCCCGACGATCAGCGTTCCCGCTTTGAGGAGCAGCGCCTGCTCGCGGCCGACGGCGACGAGGAGGCCCAGCCCTACGACGAGTCCTACATCCAGGCGATGGAGTACGGGCTGCCGCCAACCGGCGGGATCGGGATCGGCATCGACCGCCTGGTGATGGTGCTCACCGGCAAGCAATCGATCCGCGAGGTCGTGCTGTTCCCGGCGATGCGCAACTAACCGTTGCCTGCGCTGCCACGCGCAGCCAGCCGTTGACCGCCGTGCCATGCGCAACCAGCCGTCGTTTGCGGTAGTCGCCGCGAGGCGCGACTGAGCCGCACGATACAAATCCGGGAATTTGTTGCGTATGCCCTGGCGCTTTCCTGGGTGAGGGCATAGACTGGCCGACGTGTGCATAGGAGGTCCGGGCGGGCAGGGAAAGCTGCGCGTGCGTTTCGGGTACCGGAACGTCACGTTGCTGCTCGTCGCCGTCATCGCGGCGATGCTGATGCTGACTGGTACCGCGACGGCGGCCGGCGGCTGGCCCTACACCCCCGGACAGCAGACCTTCATGCCCAGCAGCAACTCGTGTTACCAGACTTACACGGTCCCGCAGTATGTGACCGAGCTGGGGGTCACGGCGATCGGCGGCACCGGCGAGAACGGCCAGAACAACGTCGTCGACGGCACCGCTCCCAGCAGCTTCGACGGCAAACTGTCAGGAAACGCCGGAAACGGCCAGCCGGGCGGACTTGGCGGACTCGGCACCGAGGTTGACACGACGATCAGCGTGACACCCGGCGAGACGCTCTACGTCGGGCCGGCAAGTGAAGCTTTCCCGGGCGGCAGCGGCGGCCTTGCCGGAATGAACGCCGGGCAGCAGCCCGCGACGCCCACGGCACAGGCCGCTGAGCCGGGCGCCGGTGGTGGCGGCGGCGACGCCTCGTTCGTTTCCACGGCACCGCCGACCGGTGGCAGTGACGGGACCTGCAGCTTCACCGCATCGGAACTCCAGAACGACATCCTCGTGATCGCAGCCGGCGGTGGTGGCGGTGGCGGTGCGGGATCGGGGCAGGACGACGTGCTGACCAACGGACTGATCGCCGCCGACCCCGGAGGCAACGGCGGCAGTGAGGCCGGCGATGCCGCACAGATCGGGGGCGGATCGCTGTGGCACAGCATCGCCACCGTCAGCGACGACGAGAACAACAACGGCGATCAGGATGAGGGCACCGCCGGCAGCGGCGGCAGCCAGCAGGCGGGCGGCAGCTCCGGGACCGGTGGGTTCTCCGTGAGCACGATCCCGGACTGGCCCAACAACGGCGTCAGCACCCAGGTCGCGGGAGTCATCTGCATCGCCGGCGACAACGGCACGCAGGGACTCTCGACGACCGGTGGCGCCGGTGGCAGCGCCGCCCAGGCCCCCGCCTCGGTCCCCGACGACATGGCCTCCGAAATGAACCTGCAGGCGTTCCTTGCGGCTGAATCGGGTGCGGGCGCGAGCGGCTTGAGCGGCGACCTCAGCACGGTCGCCTCGATCGCGAGCTTCGGCATCGACCAACTGCTCGCGAATCCCGACGCACCGCAGGTGTGGGTCGACGGATGCGGCGGCGAGGACGACAACACCGGCTGGAACCCGAAGCCCGCCGAGGTCATCCCCGGGCTGTCCAGCGGTGGCGGTGGCGGCGGTGGCGGCGGCTACTACGGTGGTGGTGGTGGCGGCGGCGCCGACGACTACTACATCAACGCCGGTGGCGGTGGCGGCGGGGCCGGCGCAAGCTACGTGCAGGGCGACACAGCCGCGCAGCTCGCGTCCCAGTCGAGCATGCCCTCGACCGACCCCGAAGTTGAGCTCTCACCGATTGAGACCGCCCCGACGATCACCACCAGCGATCCCACGCTCAGCTGCACGATCTTTGAATATTGCTCGCTGTCACTGAACTCGAGCGGCTACCTGCCGCCCCAGTTCGGCTACACCGCAGGCGCCGCGAACCTGCCCAATGGGCTTGAGATCAACAACCCCACCGACAGCCAGGGGTACTTCACCAACAACGCCACGATCGCCGGGACGCCCAACGACTGCTCGCAGGTCGGAAACTACAGCTATTCCGGCGAGATCCAGGCAGTCAACGACGCGGGCAGCGCAACCCTGGCGAATCTGAACGTCGACCTCAACCCCGGAACACCGGAGGGCTCGAACGTTCAGGTCGACAGCAGCGGGAACACGACCATCGGCGGCTCAACCGGGATGGTCGCCGGCTCGACACCGACGATCGTCGAGGCCGATGTCGGCTACACCTCCAACTGCACTTACGACATCAGCAACAGCTCTGCGATCAGTTGGAGCGTCAGCGGCTCGCAGAGCCTGAGCGGCGGGAGCCTCAGCAACAACGCCGTGGTGACGCTGCAGTCGGTGCCGGACTCGGCCGACCCGTCAGCCGGTCAGGAGCAGATAACACCGGTCGGCCCGGGCACCGCGACCGTGAGCTTCACCTACACCGACCCCTGGGGCAACACCTTCACCAACAGCCTCGAGGTCACCGTCAGCCACGGTGCCCCGCAGAGCATCTACTTCACCAACACGAGCCTCTCGATCGTGCCCGGACAGGACACCACCCCGCAGGTGATGGGCAACTTTGGTAACGGGGACATCGAGAACATCACCAACTCGGTCAGCTACGAGGGCGTGCCCTCAGACCTGAACGAGGCCGGAATCTCAGTGGTGAACGGCCAGGTTCAGGCCGGCAGCCCGCTGTTCGTGGGCACCACACCGTCCGTCACCGACAGCCTCACGGCCTATCTGGGGGCGCAGACCGCGAAACTGCCGGTGACCGTCAGCTTCAACGACCCGAGCTCGATCACGCTGCAGGCCAACGCCGCGATGGCCGGTGCGCTGCCGGCGGGTAGTAGCAGCGGGCAGCTCACGGCCACCGCCTACTACGCCGGCAACGCGGTACCGGCGAACGTCAGCGAGCTGGTGAACTGGAGCACCAGCGACAGCGACCGCGCCCAGGTCCAGAACGGCGGCGGAGGCGGTACCGTGGATGTCCCCAGCTACACGCTCGGCGGTCCCGTTACCCTCAGCGCGAGCCTCGGCGGCGCGAGCGCGAGCTATCAGGCAGAAATTCAGCTCGGGACCCCGACCTCGATGACGCTCGCCGACCCCAATAACAACATCGGCTCGGGCAGCCTCCCACTCGGCAGCGATGAACAGCTGTCGGTCACCGGATACGTAGGCAGCGATTCCGACAACATCACCAACCAGGTGACCGACTGGAGCTCGTCAGACCCGTCGGTCGTGCAGGTCAACAGCCAGGGTGTGATCAACGCAGTCGGTGCCGGCGACGGCAACCCGGTGCAGATCACCGCTAACGACAACAACGTCGTCGCCACCTTCAACGTGACCGTGAATCTCGACGCACCGCAGCAGATCACGATCACCCCCAACACCACCACGGTGCCGCTCGGCAGCTACGTGAACTTCACCGCGACCGGCACCTACGTAGGCGGGGTGACCGCCAACATCACCTCGTTGGTGGCCTGGAGCACGTCGAACCCGGCGCTCGGCACCTTCCAGACCCCCGGCCTGCTGCTCACCGGTGACAACTCGCAGGGCCTCAGCGCCACCGTCTACGCGACGCTCAACGGCCAGCAGGGACAGGCGACTGTGAACGAACAGGGGCAGGCACCCGACCAGATCACCGCCACTGGAGCGAGTCAGACGCTGCAGATCGGTAGCAGCGAGCAGCTGACCGCCACCGCTCAGTTCGCGAACAACACCACCAGCAACGTCACCGGCACGGTCACATGGTCCTCCGGGAACACCAGTCTCTTCACTGTCAGCTCAGCCGGTGTGCTGACCGCCGTCGGCAGCGATGCGGACGAGACCGGCAATTACGAAGCGCCGATCTACGCGACGCTCACCTACAACTCCGGCGGTACCAAGGAGACGCTGCAGGCGCAGTTCAACGCCACCATCAGCTTCGCGAACCCGACCTCGATCACGATCACGCCGCCGAGCCAGAACCTCTTTAACCTCTCCCAGCTGCCGTTCACCGCCACCGGCACCTACGCCAACGGCGCGACCGCCGACCTCAGCTACCTGGCCAACTGGACCACGTCCAACACCGCCGACAGCAGCTTCGCCGGGAACACGCTGAGCACCGACAACCTCAGCAGCCCGGCGAGCACCACGATCACGGCCAGCTACAGCGGTGTGAGCGCCACCTATCAGGCCCAGCTCGTTGGTCCGATGCAGCTGAACGGCCCAGCAGGCGGAACCGGGAACCTCACCGGCACGATCGGGCAGACCAAGTCATACACGTTCAACATCGCCGGCGGCTCCGGGTCCTACAACTGGGAGGTAATCAACACCTACACCAACCAGCCGATGACGCTCAGCCCGGGATCCGACGTGCAGCTCTCATCGACGAGCGGTGACAGCGTCACGCTCTCCTACACGCCAAACGCGGCCGACTACAACACCGCCAACCCGCCGGGCACCAGCCCCGGCGACTACTACTTCGAGGTCGAGGCCGTCGACCCCACCACCGGAATAAGCGTCCAGCAGCAGCTCGCGGTCAACATCACGCGACTGACCCAGACGCTCAGCTGGGTACAGACGCTCCCGGCCAGTTTCCAGTACGGGACCTCGACCTTCCTGTCGGGTTCCAGCAGCGCCGGTCTACAGACCACGATCTCGCAGCCCTACAGCGACCCCAACGACGGGTGCACGATCAGCAGCAGCGGCCAGGTGCAGTTCAACGTCGCGGCCAGCGCAAGCTGCGAAGTTGAGCTCAGCCAGGCCGGTAACGGCAGCTACGCGCCGGCGTCGATCATCACCACGATCCCGGTGACGGCGTCCGCGGACTTCGCCTGGGCACAGGCTGATCCGCCCCCGGCCGAGGCCGTTGTCGGCTCCCAGCAGGACGATCTCTACGCACTGAGCGACCAGGAGGGCACATCCGAACCGCAGGATGGCGGAGCGATCAGCTACTCGATCGACCCCTCGACCACCAACGCCGCCTGCGCGATCGCCGGACACCCCGGCAACGGCGGCGTGCTGATCGCTTGGAACAACGCCGGCTCGTGCGTGCTCGACGCGACGATCGCGGCATACACCAACAGCTACGGCTTCAGCTTCCCGCAGACCACGGTCTCAGAGACCGTTCCGGTGATCGGCGATCAGGACTATCCGGTGTTCAGCTCGTCGGTGCCGACCAAGGCGACCGTGGGCGGGAGCTACACGCCCAAGATCACCGCCGAGTCGGCCAACAGCCCGTACTGGGACCCGCTCGGTGCAGGCCCGAGCACGCCGTCGACAGTCACGATTGACGCCACCAACAGCAGCCCCTCCAACGCGTGTAGCACCAACGGAACCAGCGTCACGTTCCTGCACGCCGGCACCTGCATGATCCAGGACACGCGCAACGCAACCGGCCAGTTCCAGGCCGAACAGGCCTTCAACCAGAGCGTCGCCGGGCTGCCGGACGGCAACTACTCCCAGGTCATCCAGGTCGCTGCCGCAGCGCAGAAGATCAGCTTCCCGAGCATCGTGACCAGTGCCTACATCCCCGGTGACAGCGTGACACTGAACCCGGCCGGCGGTGCCTCCGGGAACGCCGTCACGCTCAGCGTCGACCCCTCCAGCACCGACACCGACAACCCCGGATCGATGCCCTGTAGCGTCAGCGGCAACACGGTCACGTTCGCGGACGCCGGTAACTGCGTGATCGACGCGAACCAGGGCGGCAACTCGGATTACAACGCAGCGCCGCAGCTCCAGCAGACGTTCAAGGTTCAGCACGCGCAACTGGCGCTGGTGTCATCCAACATCGTCTGCAGCAACACGAACAGCAGCGGCAATTGCACGCAATACGGCACCGCCCCGCTCACCGCCACAGCCTCGAGCACCGCCAGCACCCCGGTCACGGTCGAACTCGAGAATGCACAGGGGCAGCCGGTGAACGCACCCGCCGACATGACCGTGACGCTCTCCGGCAGCGGCGGCAACGCACAATTCCAGAACGGCTCCGGCGGTGGACAGCTCGTGATCCCGGCCGGATCTTCACAGACCACCGGCTACTACGGAGACACCGTGGCCGGGACCGACCAGCTGTCCGCAAGCGCGCAACTGAACAACGCCGCACAGACGCAGATCAGCGGCAGCGCGCCGGTCACAAACCAGGCCGGCCCCGCAGCGAGCGTCAGCTGGTCCAACCAGCCGAGCGACGGGTCCGCCGGCCAGTACCTGCCCTACGCCTCGGCTGAGCTCCAAGACCAGTACGGAAACCCGGTCAGCGGCACGAACGTCACCGTCGCCGCCACCAACACGAGCACCAACAGCACCGTGACGGTGCAGAACAACAGCGCCCAGACCGATAGCACCGGAACCGCCGGCTTCCCGCAGCTCGAGATCGACACCCCCGGCACCTACAAACTCACCGCCACCGCCGCGGGCCTCAGCAGCAGCAGCTCTGCGCCGGTGACGATCACCCCCGGTCCGGTCGCTTCACTGAGCTTCAGCGAGCAGCCAGCCGGCGGGAACATCGACCAGGGAATGGAGATCAAGGTCCAGGCGCTCGACTCCGTCGGCAACGGCGTCCCCAACGTGACAATCGCACTGAGCCTCAACGGCAGCGGACAGCTGAGCGGTACCACCACCGAGCAGACCGGCAGTGACGGGACGGCGACGTTCACGGACATCGGCGTGAGCGAAGCCGGAACCGACACGATCACCGCCAACGACGCGGCCGACGGCCTATCTCAGCCCTCCAACCAGTTCACGATCAACCCGCCGGCGTCGGGCCTCACGAGCGCCTACGTGGCACCTACGGGCAACGACAACAACAACTGTTCGAGCGTCAGCACCCCATGCGCGACGATCACCGGCGCCGAGTCCGAGCTCTCGCAATCTTCGGCCACGACCATCCATGTCAGCGGCACGATCGATGAGAGCGGCATCCAGCTGACGAACCCCAACCTCACGATCGCCGGCGTCACAGGCTCGAGCGCGACGATCGACGGCCAGCAGAGCGGCGACCCGATCTTCAGCACCGGTGCGCTCAGCCCAGCCGGTAACTCAACCACACTCACCGGCCTCAAGATCGAGAACGGCAGCGCCTCCCAGGGCGGCGCGATCAACGATCTCGGCCCCGGCGACATCACCGTCGACAACTCAAGCTTCAGCGACAACGCCGCGACCTCCGGCGGCGGCGGCGCGATCTTCGCCAACGGCGGCGGCACCGTCACCGTCGACTCGTCGCTGTTCAGCGGCAACACCGCCAGCACCTACGGCGGCGCGATCGACAACGGCGACGCTGGTGCCGGAACGCTGGTGGTCGAGTCGTCGACCTTCACCGGCAACAGCGCCTACGTCGGCGGCGCGGTCGACAACGGCGAGAACGGCGGCGGTGCCTCGAGCACGATGACGCTGCTCGGCTCCACCTTCGCACGCGATGGCGCCTCCGGCGCCGGCCCGGAGGTCGTGACCGGTCAGGGTCAGAACAACTACGCCGCCGACCTCTTCGCGCAGACGTCGGGCAGCACCGCATGCGCCGGCACCGGAACCTGGAACGACCTCGGCTACAACGCCGCCAGCGACGCGTCGTGCCTCCCGAACCCGGTCGCCGGTGACGCGCCCGCCAACACCGCGGCAAATGACCTCACCGCCGCGAGCGACGGACAACTCCAGCCCACCACCGGCAACCCTGCGCTGGAACTGATCCCCAGCGGCACTACGGTCAGCGCCGGGTCGCTCGGCACCGTCGAGCTTTGCTCGGCGACCGACAAGTCGGCGTTGTTCACCCCCGGCGCCAGTGGCAAGTGCAACGCCGGTGCTGACCAGACACAGCCCGGCCCCACGGCCCAGAGCACTGCGCTGACGATCTCCGTCAGCCCCGCCTCGATCCCCTACGGCGCGAGCGTGAAGGTCACCGGCAAGCTCACCTCCCAGAGCAAGCCGCTGGCAGGACAGACCGTGACATTGCAGTACCGTGCCGCCGGCAGCAGCGGCGCCTGGCTGAAGTTCGCGACCACCGCCAAGAGCTCATCCACCGGCGCCGTCAGCTTCAGCTTCGCGCCCAAGACCCCGGTCCAGATCGAGCTCAGCTTCGCCGCGACCAGTCACTACAAGGCCACCACCTCAACGTCCGTCGACGTTGCGATGAGCCGTCATGTGACGCTCACAGCGCCGAGTAAGGACAAACGCGGCCAAACAGTTCACTTCAGCGGGACCGTCACGCCCGCAACCGCCGGCACCACCATCCACCTGCAGCTGAAGACCGCGAAGGGGTGGGTCAACGTCGCCGGCCTCAAGCTCGCGGCCAAGGGCGACTACTCGTTCGCGGTCAAGCTCACCAAGACCGGCAGCTTCAGCTATCGCACGGCGGTGCCGAGCGCGGGCGGCTTCAGCGCCACAGATTCCAGTTCGGCGACCGTAAAGGTCGGCTAAGTCCAGCGGCAGTTTCTGCACTGAGCAGGAAAAAACCGTTGTGTGTAACCGACATCGAATTGCGGTGTTGCCCGACTACTAGACTTAGATATCGGCGACATGCCGTGGACAGCGATCAACCTACAGATTCAGTCCCGCTAGTAGAGAGACACTGAGATGTTCGAGCGATTTACAGAGCGAGCCCGTCAGGTGGTTGTCCTGGCCCAGGAAGAGGCCCGGACGCTAAAACACAATTACATCGGCACCGAGCACATCCTGCTCGGCCTCCTGCGTGAGGAGGAGGGCCTCGCCGCGCGTGTGCTCGAGTCGCTTGAGATCACCACAGAGCGCGTACGCGCGCAGGTGGTGCGCATCGTCGGCTCCGGGGAAGAGGTCACATCCGGCCAGATCCCCTTCACTCCGCGCGCCAAGAAGGTGCTGGAGTTGGCCCTGCGCGAGGCCCTGAGCCTCGGCCACAACTACATCGGCACCGAGCACATCCTGCTCGGGCTGGTGCGTGAGAACGAGGGCGTTGCCGCGCGCATCCTGCTTGATTTCGATGCCGACTCCGAGAAGATCCGTAACGAGGTCATCCGCATGCTTTCCGGCCCCGGCGGACGCCAGCGCTCCGGCACCGGCTCCGGTTCGGGTGCAGCCGCAGCCGCTGGTGCGGGCAACCAGCCGGAGGGCAAGAAGTCCTCAAAGCTGCTGGACCAGTTCGGCCGCAACCTCACCAAGCTCGCCGCCGACGGCAAGCTCGACCCGATGGTCGGGCGCGAGATCGAGGTCGAGCGGATCATGCAGATCCTCTCGCGCCGTACCAAGAACAACCCGGTGCTGGTCGGTGAGCCCGGCGTCGGCAAGACCGCCGTGGTCGAAGGCCTGGCCCAGCGGATCGTGTCTGCCGACGTGCCCGAGCTGCTGAAGGGCAAGCAGATTTACACGCTGGACCTGGCGGCTCTGGTCGCCGGATCCAAGTACCGCGGTGAGTTCGAGGAACGCCTCAAGAAGGTGATGAAGGAGATCACCCAGCGCGGCGACATCATCCTCTTCATCGACGAGATCCACAACCTCGTCGGCGCCGGCGCTGCCGAGGGCGCGATCGACGCCGCCAGCATCCTCAAGCCCGCACTCGCCCGCGGTGAGCTGCAGACGATCGGTGCGACCACGCTTGAAGAGTTCCGCAAGTACTTGGAGCGCGACTCCGCGCTCGAGCGGCGCTTCCAGAAGATCGTTGTCGAGCAGCCCACGGTCGAGGAGGCTGTGCAGATCCTCAAGGGCCTGCGCGACCGCTACGAGCAGCACCACAAGGTGAACATCACCGACGAGGCGCTCGAGGCGGCGGCGGATCTCGCCGACCGTTACATCACCGAGCGTTTCCTCCCGGACAAGGCGATCGACCTGATCGACGAGGCCTCGAGCCGGATGCGCATCAAGTCGATGACGGCGCCGCCCGTCTACCGCGAGCTCGAGGACGAGATCGAGGAGACCCGCCGCGCCAAGGAAGCCGCGATCGAGGACCAGGAGTTCGAGAAGGCCGCGAACCTGCGTGATCAGGAGCGCCGCCTGACCCAGAAGAAGCGTGACCTGGCCGAGCAGTGGGAGGCCGGTGAAGCCACCGAGCGTCCCAGCATCGGTGAGGAGGAGATCGCCGACATCGTCTCGATGTGGACCGGCATCCCCGTCTTCAAGTTGACCGAGGCCGAGACCGCAAAGCTGATGCGCATGGAGGAAGAACTCCACAAGCGCGTGATCGGCCAGCAGGCCGCGGTCGAAGTCATCTCCAAGGCCATCCGGCGTTCGCGCGCGGGTCTGAAGGACCCCAAGCGCCCGACCGGCAGCTTCATCTTCCTTGGACCGTCCGGCGTCGGCAAGACCGAGCTCGCTCGTACGCTCGCCGAGTTCCTGTTCGGTGACGAGGAGACGATGATCCGCATCGACATGTCCGAGTACATGGAGAAGCATGCGGTCAGCCGACTGGTCGGCTCGCCTCCCGGTTACATCGGGTACGACGAGGGTGGACAGCTCACCGAGGCCGTGCGCCGCAAGCCGTACAGCGTGCTGCTGCTTGATGAGATCGAGAAGGCACACCCCGACGTCTTCAACATTCTGTTGCAGATCCTCGAGGATGGCCGCCTGACCGACTCACAGGGCCGCACCGTCGACTTCCGTCACACGATCGTGATCATGACCTCGAATATCGGGGCCGCCGAGATCGCACGTTCGACACCGCTGGGTTTCAGCGTGATCGAGGACGAGACCGGGATCAGCTACGACGACATGAAGGGCCGGATCATGGGCGAGCTCAAGCGCGCCTTCCGTCCCGAGTTCATCAACCGCATCGACGACATCATCGTCTTCCACAAGCTGCAGAAGTCCGAGATCAAGCAGATCGTCGACCTACTGCTGCACCGGATCCGCGAGTCGATGGCCGAGCGCGAGCTGCAACTCGAGCTGTCCGAGGCTGCCAAGGACCTGCTGGTCGAAAAGGGCTGGGACCCGACCATGGGAGCACGGCCACTGCGCCGTGCGATCCAACGCTACATCGAGGACCCGCTGGCCGACTTCGTCCTGCGTTCGCAGGTGCCCGAGGGCTCCACGATCCTGGTCGAGCCCGGTACCGGCGAAGGCTCCGAGGGCACCGACGAGCCCGAGGTGAAGCTGTCTGTGATCGAGCCTGCGCCGAAACCGACTCCGGTCGGGGTCGGGGCCGACACTCCGGTCGAGCAGGAGAACGCTGAGACCGGCGAGGACGCCGATCCCGCTCCCACCGAGTAGCGGCTTCGCTCAGCCAGTCGTTTGAGTTTGGGGGCGGTCCTTCGGGGCCGCCCCCAATTTTTTGGTCGAGGCTCAGGCGACGAACGCCCAGGCCGCGAAACAGATCGAGAAGAAGCTCAGCAGCACGGCACTGACCGCCACCACCGGCGCGAGAAGCCGCCGCTGCGACAGCCACGCCCCGGCGACCATCCAGAGCGGGAAGATCACCAGCGCATAGCGGTCCAGCGACATCAACGGCCGGTACTTCACCGGACTCCACAAGCACTCGATCAGGATCAACAGCGCGTACACGAAGTATGCGAGCGGCAGCCGCTTCCAGACCAACACCAGCGTGGCGATGCAGATGAACAGCACGATCATCAGCATGAAGTTCTCGGCCGCGTTGGAGAGCCCGAACCTGAAGCCCGAGGTCACCGGCGCGGTCCCGCCGATGATGTGAGCAATCCCGCTGAAGCCGTCGCCGATTCCATGCCACAACGTCCACAGCGGCCCCGCGAACGTGTGCTGGTGCGCGTGCCCGGTCTGGTTCTTGATCGGAGCCGACCATCCGAACCCGCGCTCCTGCATGTACGCGAGGAACGCAAGCAGCGCAACCGCCGGCAACGCGAGCCACGCTGCCTGCCACGGGTTGGCGCGCCGCGTCCGGCGCGGTGACTGCCAGTAGAGGATCGCGATCGGCGCGATCAGCAGCACCCCCGGCACACGCGTGACCGCGGCCAGCGCGGCCAGACATCCCGCCAGCCACCACCGTTCACGGCGGGCGGCGTAGAGCGCGCCGACGCTCAACGCTAGGAACAGCGATTCCGTGTAGACCGCGGTGAAAAACAGCGCCATCGGTGCGAACGCCAGCAGCCAGACCGTCGCATCGGCGGCTCGCAGGTCGAGTTCCTCGCGCGTCAGCCGCTGCAGCAGGATCATCGCTACCACGAACGAGACGAGGCTGATCAACACCCCGGCGACCACGTCCGAGAGCACCACGCCGCCGACCTTGATCAGCAGCGGATAGAACGGGAAGAAGACCGTGTCCTGCAGCTCGCGGTATCCCGATTGGGCGATGTAGAGGTAATGAATCGCGTCCCAGCGCACCGCGGTGGCTGCCAGCGCATTGCCCACCGACCCCAGCGATGAGCTCATCTGGTGAACGTCAAACGCCTGCCAGCCGGCGCGGCGCGAGACCGCCAGCGCACCCACGAGCCCGCTGCCGAGCACCAGCAGCCGCGACAGCACGATCGCCGCCCAGCCCTGGATTCCGAAGCCCCGCAAGAGTGCCCGTGCTGAAGCGCCGATGCTCACGCGCGTGAAACCTAGCGCAGTGCCGGGTTGGGCATTCGTTAGGCTCGTTCGATGCCCGCAGCACGCACCGTCTACATCTGTTCCGACTGCGGGCACGAGTCCCCGCGCTGGGCCGGCCAGTGCCCGGGCTGCGGCGAGTGGAACACGCTCGTTGAGGAGGCGCGGGCCCGGACCAATGGTTCGGGCCGTAGTACTGGCTTGCGGGCCAGTACTACGGGAATCGCCGTCAAGCCGGCCCGCCTCGGTGACGTCGAAGCCAAGGAGCACCGTCGCCTATCCACCGGTATCGGGGAGCTCGACAGCGTGCTCGGCGGCGGGCTGGTGCCGGGCAGCCTGGTGCTGATCGGTGGCTCGCCCGGGGTTGGCAAATCGACGCTGACGACGATGGCGCTCGCGAACCTGACGGCTGCGGGGCGCAGCACGCTTTACGTGTCAGCCGAGGAATCGGCGGCGCAGATCCGGCTACGGGCACAGCGGCTCTCCACGCCGGGCGCGCTCGACATCCCGGTGATCACCGATACCGAGCTATCGACCGTGCTGGCAACGCTCGAATCAGAGCGTCCCGACGTTTGTGTGGTCGACTCGGTGCAGACGATTCACTCCGCCGAGCTGACCAGCGCGGCGGGCTCGGTGGCGCAGGTGCGCGAGGTCGCGTCGGAGATCATGCGCGTCGCCAAGGCCAACCGCATCGCGGTCCTGCTGGTCGGGCACGTGACCAAGGAGGGGTCGCTGGCCGGCCCGCGCGTGCTCGAGCATCTGGTCGACTGCGTGCTGCAGTTCGAGGGTGAGCGCGAACGCATGTACCGTACCGTGCGCGCGGTCAAGAACCGCTTCGGCTCGACCAACGAGGCGGGCGTGTTTGAGATGCGCGACGACGGGCTGGTTGAGGTTCTCGACGCGTCTGCGCGGTTCGTGGCCGAAGCCACCAAGGCACCCGGCAGCGTGGTGCTGTGCGCGATGGAGGGGACCAGGCCGCTGCTCGTGGAGGTCCAGGCGCTGGTTTCGCCGTCGGAGCTCGAACCGCCGCGGCGTGTGGTCGCCGGAATTGACCGCAACCGCCTCGCGCTGGTGCTGGCAGTGCTGGGACGCCACGCCGGCATCGGACTTGGCAACGCGGACGTGTTCGTCAACGTCGTCGGCGGCGTACGCGTCGATGAACCCGGTGCGGACCTGGCGGTCGCGCTGGCCGTCGCGAGCGCCGCGAAGGGCGTCGAGCTCGGCTCCGGCGGCCCCGATCCGAAGCCTGTGGCGTGCTTCGGTGAGCTCGGATTGACGGGCGAGCTGCGCACCGTCGCGCACGCTGACCGGCGACTCGCCGAGGCCAGGAAGTTCGGGCTTTCGCCAGTGTTTGAACCGGCCCGCCACAAGACCCTGCGGGAGGCCGTGCGGGCGGCGCTTGGCAAGAAGCAGCCGTAGCCCCGAGTTCCAGCGCGACATTGATGTTTGATTAGCGTTGACGCGGGTTTCACGGGCGGTCTTTAGTGGCGTCGGGCAGCGCGTAAACTGGACTACGCAATGACTCCGCGCACCGTCGAAGATCCCCGAGATGAGCTGGAGCCTCGCAAGGAGTCGCGGATGCTGAGGGCGCTCGAGATGGTGGCTCCCGGAACGCCACTACGCGAGGGGCTGGACAACATCCTGCACGCGCACACCGGCGGCATGATCGTGATCGGCGATACCGACGAGCTGGCGTTCATGCTGTCTGGCGGGATCAAGCTGGAGATCGACTACACGCCCGCGTTCGTGTACGAGCTCGCGAAGATGGACGGGGCGATCGTGCTCTCCGCGAATGCGACCAAGATCGGCTACGCCAACGTTCAGCTGACGCCGGATCCGACGATCAACACCACCGAGACCGGTACCCGCCACCGCACCGCCGAGCGGGTCGCAAAACAGACGGGCGCGCTGGTCGTGGCGATCTCCGAGCGGCGCGAGGTCGTGTCGCTCTACGTCGACGCGCACAAGTACATCCTTGCCGAGATCCCGGTGGTGTTGGCCAAGGCCAACGAGGCGCTGGCGACGCTCGATAAGTTCCGCAGTCGCCTGGACCAGGTTTCGACGCGTTTGACCGCGCTCGAGTTCGAGGGCGGCGCCAGCCTGCACGATGTGCTCACGGTGCTGCACCGCGCCGAGCTTGTGACCCGCATGGCGGTCGAGATCGAGCGCTACATCATCGAGCTCGGGACCGAGGGCCGACTGATTGAGATGCGCCTCGACGAGACCATGGTCGGCGTCTCCGCGGACAAGTCCGCGCTGATCCACGATTACCTGATGGAGGACACCGACGAGCGGTTCAACGAGGCTTTCGACATGCTCTCGCGGCTGCCGCATCAGGACCTGCTCGACTTTGGGCGGCTCGCGGAGTTGCTCGGTTACGACCGCAAGTTGAACACGCTCGATTACCCGATTTCACCTCGCGGGATGCGCATCCTTGAACGGATCCCGCGCCTCCCGAAGATGGTGGTCAGGCGCATCATTGACGAGTTTGGAGGGCTTGAAGAGCTGCTGGCCGCGACCGACGGCGAGCTCGAAACCGTTGATGGCGTCGGCGAGATCCGAGCCAAGGACATTCGCGAAGGGCTGCGCCGTCAGCAGGAGATCAACCTCGTTGATCGTTACCTGCAGACCTAGCATTCACGAGCTTGATAGCCGGCGGTGCCACGTCATCGCCCGGCTCAACCAGGGAGGACACCATTACTGATCTAACCGATGAGCACGGGGACGATGCCGACGAAAGCATCGACCTGGATGACATCGAACCGCTGCCGCAGCTGAACTTCGAGGTCGGCGACTCTGTCGTCTACCCGCAGCACGGCGCCGGCGAGGTGATCAAGCGCGAAGACAAGACAGTCCTGGGCGAGACCCGGGAGTACCTCACGATTCAGATCACCCACAACGAGATGACCGTGATGGTCCCCACCGAGAACGCCGCCCGCGCCGGTTTGCGCCGCGTGATCGACGAGGAGACGGTGGAGAAGGTCGTGATAGTGCTGCAGAGCGAGTGCTCCAAGAGCCAGGGCAACTGGAGCCGACGGTACAAGCACAATCGCGAGAAGATCAAGAGCGGCGACATCTACGAGCTGGCCGAGGTGGTGCGCGACCTCAGCGTCCGCGACCACCAGAAGGGACTCTCCACCGGCGAGCGCGGCATGTACACGCGTGCCAAACGCATCCTCGCCTCGGAGATGATGTTCGCCCTGGACATGGACGAGGATCAGGTGGACCGCCACCTGACGACGGTGATTCTGGAAGGTCAGCGGGCCGCCTGATGATGGTGATTCTCGAAAGTCAACGGGCCGCCTGATGATCGTGACCTTGGAAGGCCAACGGGCCGCCTTGACGATGGCGACCCTGGAAGGCCAAGGAAGCGCCTGAGCCTTGCCGCCAGAAGTGTCTGGAGGGCGTCCTCAGTCCGCCGCGGGCAGTTCCGCACAGTTTCCCGCGACCGTCGCGCTGATCGTGGCGGCCGGTCGCGGGGAGCGGCTCGGTGCAGAGGTCCCGAAGGCGCTCGTGCCGGTCCTCGGGCGCACGATGCTGGAGCGCAGCGTCGATGCCTTGCGCGCGGTCGAGCGAGTGCAACGGATCGTGATCGCGCTACCGCCCGATCGTCTCGACGCGGCGCCTGAGGGAACGATCGCGGTGGCCGGCGGCACCACGCGTTCGGAGTCGGTCCTGGCAGCGCTAGCCGCCGCTGGCCCCGAGGGCGACGTCAGCGCGACCGAAGCGACCGCCGGGACCGAGAACCCCGACGTTGCCACCTGGTCCAAGGACCCCGGCGGGGCCGCCGGGAGCAAGAGTCTCGAGGGAGCCGGGTTGACCACCGAGTCGTTTGGCGCGGTGCTGGTTCACGACGCGGCCCGCATCTTCGCCACCGCCGAGCTTTTCAATGCGGCGCTCGACGAGCTCGAGCGTTCGGGTGCGGACGCCGTGGTGGCCGCGGCCCCAGTCACGGACACGATCAAACAGGTCGCAGCTGACGGCCGCACCGTGAGCTCCACGCTCGACCGCTCACGCCTTTGGGCGGTCCAGACGCCACAGGTGTTCAGGCCGCAGGCGCTGCGCCAGGCGCTGCACTCCGATCCGCAGCTATTGGCGCGCGCCACCGATGACGCCTGGTTGATTGAGCACGCGGGCGGCAGCGTTGTGGTGCTGCCGGCGCCGGCCGACAACTTCAAGATCACCACACCGCTCGACCTGCGCCTGGCCGAGCTAATCCTCGCTGACTCAGAGTCTCAGTAGGGGCTGGTGTCAGAAACTCGTCGCTCAGACGAGTTTCTGACACCACGCTGCAGTTGATCTCGCCCGGCGTATGACTGGGCCGGCCCAGAACTGCACGCCGCCGCTGGCCTGGATGTGCGCGAGCGCGCGGTCGAAGGCGTTGCCGGACACGGATGCGTCGGACACCAGCTTGCGCCGTGTCCCGCGGGCGCCGGCTCGGTAGGGCCCGGCAGGTAGCTCAGGCTCGGTAAGGCCCGGCAGGTAGCTCAGGCTCGAGACGCACGGTAGGGCGGTCAGGGCCTACCCTCCAAACGATGAGCATCGCTACCGGATTCGGCTATGACTGCCACCAGCTGCGGGAAGGCCGGCCGCTGATCATCGGAGGCGTGCATATTCCACACGCGTACGGGCTGCTCGGGCACTCCGACGCAGATGTGCTCACGCACGCGATCATCGATGCGCTGCTGGGAGCGGCGGCGCTCGGGGACATCGGCTCGCATTTCCCCGACACTGATCCGCGTTACAAGGACGCAGACTCGATCGGGCTGCTGACTGCCGCCGCTGCGATGCTGCGTGAGCGCGCATGCGTGATCGAGCATGTCGACGCGACGATCGTGATTGAGCAGCCGAAGATCATGCCGTTTGCGGACCAGATCCGGGAGCGTTTGACCCAGGCACTGGATGTGGACCCACAACGGCTCAACATCAAGGCAACCCGCGGCGAGGGTATGGGCTGGATCGGGCGGCTCGAGGGCGCCGCCGCGCTGGCGGTGGCGACGATCGATCGCCCGCTACCGTAGGGCACCGTGCGCGAGATCACGCTTCACGACACGCTTACCGGCCAGGTGCTGCCGCTGCGGCCCAGGGAGCCCGGAAAGGTCGGTATCTACGCATGCGGGCCGACCGTCTACGGTCGCGTCCACATCGGCAACGCGCGCCCGTTCGTCGTGTTCTCGCTGCTGAAGCGGTTGCTTGTCTACGAGGGATACGACGTGACGCTCGTCGCCAACGTCACCGACGTGAACGACAAGATCTACGCCGCCGCGAACGCTGCAGGTATCGGCTCCGCGCAGCTAGCGCGCGAGATGACCGCCCATTACATCGCCGACACCGACGCGCTCGGACTCGGACGCCCTGACTACGAACCGCTGGCCGGCGAGACGATCGCCGAGATCATTGCCCTGATTGCACTGCTGATCGACCGTGATCATGCCTACGCAGTGGACGGTGACGTCTACTTCTCGGTGCGATCGTACGACCGCTACGGCGAGCTCACGCACCGACGGATCGATGACATGGACCAGGGGGAGGGCGTCGAAGGCGTCGACCGCAAACGCGACCCCCTGGACTTCGCGCTCTGGAAGGCGCAGAAGCCAGGGGAGGACACCGCCTGGGACGCGCCCTGGGGCCGCGGTCGCCCGGGCTGGCACATCGAGTGCTCGGCGATGGCCGAGCAGCTGCTGGGCCTCAACTTCGAGATTCACGGCGGCGGCTCGGACCTGGCTTTTCCCCATCACGAGAACGAAGCGGCTCAGACTTGCGCGGCGCACGGGCAGCCGCTGGCACAGCTCTGGGTCCACAACGGCATGGTGCGGCTTTCGTCGGAAAAGATGTCCAAATCCGTAGGCAACACCTTCCTGTTGTACGAGGCGACGGCCAAATACGGACGCGACGCGCTGATCATGTACTTCTGCGGCGGCCACTATCGCCAGCCGATCGAGTTCGATGACGAGCGCTTGAGCGAAGCCGGCGCGCGCGTCGCGCGCATCCGCGAGGCGGCCAGGCGGTTCGTGCCTGGCCCATCCCCGGTCTGGTCCTCAGCGCTGAAGGCGGAGTTCTTCACGGCGCTGGCCGAGGACTTCAACACGCCGCGTGCGCTTGCCGCCGTATTCGAATGGATTCGCGAGGCCAACCGCGTCGGTAGCGGCGTTGGCGACGCCGATCTGCGCGAGATGCTTTCGGTGCTGGCGCTCGACAATCTGCTCGACGTGAGTGCCACCGCCGCACCTGCGGAGGCGCTGGCGTTGCTCGAGCAGCGCCAGCGCGCTCGAGCTGAGAAGAACTGGGGCCGCGCGGACGAGATACGCGACGAGTTGAAGGCCATGGGCTGGACCGTCCGAGACGGAGCCGACGGCCCCGAGCTGATCCCGGAGTCATGATCGTCTACGGACGCAATGCCGTGCACGAGGCTCTCCGCGGCCCGCGCACCGTGAAAGCGATCTGGGCTACGACCGGCGCGCTCAAGGAGCCGTGGTTGTCAAACGCGGGCGTACGTGTCCAACCACAGTCGGGCGATGAGATCGCATCGCGCTGTGGCTCGGACGGGCATCAGGGCGTTTGCGCCGATGTTTCCGAATATCGCTATCTGGAGGGTGAGGCGCTGCTCGATGGCGGTGGTCGTGAGGTGCACGGGGATGAAGGAGCAGTCACTGCGCCTCTGATCGTCGCGCTCGATCAGGTTCAGGATCCCCAGAACCTCGGTGCGATCTCGCGCAGCGCCGAATGCGCCGGTGCCGCCGGGTTGGTGCTGCCCGAGCGCCGGGCAGCAGAGGTCACGCCCGCAGTCTGCAAGGCCTCGGCCGGTGCGGTCGAGCATCTGCCGCTGGCGCAGGTACGGAACCTCACCGACTTTCTAACTGCCGCCAAGGACAAGGGCTACTGGATATATGGTGCCGACGGCGACGCCGACATGGATTACCGCGAGGTCGATTTCAGTGGACCGGTGGTATTGGTCATGGGCTCCGAGGGTAAGGGTCTACGGCCGCGGGTCGCCAAGGCCTGTGACGCGCTTATCTCACTGCCGCTGCGCGGTCAGATCGAGTCGCTCAGCGTCGGCGCGGCCGCAGCCGTGCTGCTTTACGCCGCCAGCGCCCGGCGCTGATCCGGTCGGCCGGTCGGGGCAGCCTCGGCCATCGGTGCCGGGGACGTTGTAGTCGCCGCGACCACTCGGGCAACAGGTCGCGGGTGAGCGACCCACGGCCATACGTGGGTAGGTGAGCGGCCTGAGGCCATACGTGGGGCGTAGGTGAGCGGCCTGAGGCCATACGTGGGGCGTGGGGGAGAGGGAGGCAGCCGCAGAGCCGCCTTCGAAGCCGCTTTGCGGGCTGGCCGGAGCACGGCACCGCCGATCTCGGCAACGCCAGCGCCAAACCCGAGAGATCTAAACCCTCGGTCAGGCTTGAGGGTTTATACGTGGACGCGTTATTGCAGCAAATGTGCTTAAACTGCTTGACAGCCGCTCGGTGTTATGCCAAGCTGCGCGCCATGAGCTAAGGATCAAGTCAAGCTTGAGCCTGAGCTTATGAAGAGTTTTGAAGCGCTTGAAGGAAGCCTGGGAGGGCCAACGACGGGTGCGACGGGACTCAGAAGAGGGTCAGGGCTGGGAGGCCAACGGCTCTGGCTAACAACTGAACAGGTGCGGCGCCAGGGGAGGTGACGCGCCACGCAAATTCCGAACGATCGAGCGGTTGTTTCCCGCTCGTCGCTGAAAAGGAACAGGTCGTGGCTCGACTTTCATCCAACCCCAAAGGACAACTGCAGGTAGAGGACGGTTACCTGATCGCCCTCGCCAAGGCCGGTAACGCAGACGCGTACGACCGGCTCGTGCGTCGCTACTACGGCTTCGTGCGCCTGAAGGCCTCCTCTTATTTCCTCGCCGGTGGCGACTCAGATGACCTCATCCAGGAGGGTCTCGTCGGTCTCTACAAGGCGATCCGTGACTACCGCACTGACCGCGAGTCGAGCTTCCGCAACTTTGCGGAGCTCTGCATCACGCGTCAGATCATCACCGCGGTGAAGACGGCCACCCGTAACAAGCACACGCCGCTGAACCAGTACGTGTCGTTCTCCAGCACCCCCGCCGGGTCGCAGGGCGACAGCGAGCCGACGCTGGACGAGATGATCGCGGGCTCGCCGGTGAACGACCCGGTCACCCAGGTGATCTCATCAGAGGAGCTGCGGGCGCTGGTCGATTGCATCTCGACCTCACTCTCGGATCTCGAGTCGCGAGTACTGTCGCTGTACCTCGACGGTCGTTCCTACGAGGAGGTCGGACAGCGCCTCGGCTGTGACTGCAAGACGGTCGACAACGCGCTGCAGCGCGTGAAGCGCAAGGTCGGTCAGCACCTGAATTCACGCTCGATCGCGGCTTAGCGGCTTAGCGGCTTAGCGGCTTAGCGGCTTAGCGGCTTAGCGGCTTAGCGGCCTGGCGGGTTAGCGGCTTAGCGGCTTAGCGGCCTGGCGGCCTGGCGGGTTAGCGGCCTGGCGGGTTAGCGGTCTGGCGGAGTCCGCGCCCGGTCCGTCCGGCGGTGGCGGCATCGCCAAGCCACCGTCGCAGAAACGCTTCAGCCGGCGAGCGGCCCGAGGTTCACGTCGAGCCCGTAGGTGTCGAACGCGCGAAAGCGCGAGAAGCGCCGGTGGGAGGGCCCGTGAAAATCGGAGGAGCCCGTGGTGATCAGACCGAGTTCCCTGCAGCGAGCCACCAGGAACTCGGTCTGCTCACGGGAGTGGGTGACGTAGAAGGCCTCGACGCCGTCGAGTCCCGATGCCACAAACCGCTCGAGCGTGGCGTCGACCGCATCCGGATCAGGGATGTCCCAGAACGGGTGCGCCCAGACAGCGACACCGCCGGCCCCGTGGACCAGATCGATCGACTCCGCGGCGGTCGGTCCACGGCGGGGACTGAAGCCGGGCTTACCCGGCGTCAGGTAGGCGACCAGAAACGCGGTTGAACTGTCGAGTCCTTCAGCCTCCAGACGGGCTGCGTTGCCGGGATGGTTGACGACCACCTCCGCGATGTGGGGACGGCCGATTGCGCCGCCGCGCGCGATCCGCGCGGACAGCTCGGCGTCGTCGAGCTCCCACCCGAGTTCCTGCAACTTGTCGGCCATCCTCCAGGCGCGCGCCTCGCGATCTCCGCGGGAGCGTCGCAGCTGGCGCAGCAACGGGCGGTTCTCGATGTCGATCCCGTACGCGCACATGTGCAGGTCCGGAGCTGATTCGTCTCGCACCGAGATCTCGGTGGCAGGGATCAGCGTGAGCCCGTGGTAATCAGCGGCGCCGCGGGCTTCAGGAACTCCGCCGACGCTGTCGTGGTCGCTGAGCGCCAGGATCTCGACGCCGGCCGCAGCCGCTCTGTGAACCACCTGCGCGGGCGTCAGCTCGCCATCTGAGTGGGTCGAGTGGCTCTGGAGGTCGAAGGTCGGTGCGGTCATGGTGCTCTCAGACAGGCGCTTGAACTCTGCCCGATGGCTTAGTTACTTCTTATTAACACATGAAGGAAGGCGGAAATGCATCCACGTCCGACGGCGACGGCGGTACGCTCTGAGTAAACCTTTTGAGACCGACAGCCCAGGAGGAAGAATGCCGGGCCTCACCGGACGCGCGTCCACAGTAATCAAGTCCAAGTTCTCCAAGCTCCTCGATAAGGCTGAGGACCCCACCGAAACCCTTGACTACAGCTACCAGCAGCAGCTGGAACAGCTGCAGAAAGTCAAGAAGGGAATCGCTGACGTCGTGACCGCGAAGAAGCGGCTGCAGGCGCAGGAAAGCCAGATCCAGGAGAAGCTGGTCAAGCTCGACACGCAAGCCCGGCAGGCGCTTGCGTCCAACCGCGAAGACTTGGCCCGTGCCGCGCTCGAACGCAAGTCCGGCGCACAGAACGAGCTGCAGAGCCTCGACACCCAGATTCAGGAGCTCGAGGCCCAGCAGCAGCAGCTGACTGATGCCGAGAAGAAACTGCGCGAGAAGCTCGAAGCCTTCCGCACCAAGAAGGAAGTCATCAAGGCCCAGTACAACGCGGCCGAGGCCCAGGTCCGCATCTCCGAGGCGGCAACCGGTGTTGGCGATCACATGGCCGATGTCGGGCTCGCGATGCAACGTGCGATCGACAAGACTGAGGACATGAAGGCCCGCGCCGGCGCTGTCCAGGAGCTCGAAGCGGCGGGGACGTTTGACGACATGACCACGCTCGGCTCGGGCGAGGACGACATCGACCGTCAGCTGCGCGAGCTGTCGACGACCTCGGAGGTCGACGATCAGCTCAGCAAGATGAAGGCCGAGCTCGGCATGGGCGCCGCCGCGGCGCCTGCCGCTGAACTCGGTGCCGGCGATGGCGCCGGTGCAGCACCGGCCGCTTCTGAGACCCGCGAGCTGTCGGCGGGCGAGGAAAAGCCTGCGGAGTAGCCGCCAGTCAGTTGCGTTGCGAGAACGGTCAGCTGCGGCTGGCCGTTTTTCGTTGTGGCCGGCCGACCCGAGGCTCCACGTCTGCCGCCACTCGGACCGTGAGGCGCTGCCGCGGGCTCAGTTTGGTGTCACGGACTGCGACCACCACGGCTCGGCGTACTGCCGGTACCAGTCGAGCGTGAGCCGTAAGCCGTCGTCGAGCTCGACGGTGGGGCCCCACGACAGTCGATCCTCGATCTTGCTGTAGTCGACCCACTGGCGGTCGATTTCGCCGCTGGGGGTACCGGCGCCCTGAACGTCGGGTTCGATGTCGGTGCCGGATAGCTCGCAGATCCTGTTCACGACCTCGAACACGCGGTGCGGTTTGCCGCCGCCGGCATTGAACGCCTCGCCGATCGCATGGGTGTCGGACTCGAGCTTGCCGGTCCTACGGAACACACGAGCGTCGCTGGCGGTCCGAGCAGCGATGGCCAGATACGCCCGGACGGCGTCCTCCACGTAGAGGAAGTCGCGTTCGGGCGAGCCGTCGGAGCGGATCACCGGGGCGCGGCCGGATAGCACCGCGTTGATCGTCTCCGGGATCAGGCGGGAGGCGTTGAAATCCCCGCCGCCGTAGATGTTCGCGAAGCGCGTGACCGCCGTCGGTAGCCCATACGTATGCCAATAGGAACGCGCGAGCATGTCGGTCGCGGCCTTGGAGACGTCGTAGGGGTAGAGCGGATTCAACGCGTGCGTCTCGCGGTATGGAAGGTCGTGGTGGATGCCGTAGGCCTTGTCAGAAGCGGCGACCACGACCGCATCGAGGCCGCCGACCGTGCGGCAGGCCTCAAGCAGCTGCCAGGTTCCGCGGATGTTTGTCTCGAAAGTGGAGACCGGGTTGCGGTTCGCGCTGGGCACCAGCGTCTGGGCGGCTAGGTGATAAACCGATCCGACCTCGTACTCGGCCAGCACGCGCTGAACCAAGCCGTCGGCGGTGATGTCACCTTCGACCACGGTCAGCTGCTGTTCGAGGCCGGTCAGGCCGATGAACGAGAGCGGTGTGCGGTCGCGTTTGATCACGATCACGGGCAGCTTCTGGGCGACGAGCGCCTGCGTAAGCCAGCCGCCGAGCAGCCCGTAGGCGCCCGTGACCAGCGCCGGGCGCGCCTGTCCGCTCGAGCGGCCGGTGTCGTCCCGCACCACGGTGTCCTCGTTCACGTCCACACGTTCACGTCCACTTGTTTAGGTCCACAGCTTCCACGGTGCCTCGCCAGCGTCCCAGAGGTCGTTCAGTAGCAGCGCGTCCTTGTAAGTGTCCATGCAGTCCCAGAAGCCGTCATGTTTGAACGCACGCAGGCGGCCGGCGCGTGCGAGCTGCTCGAGCGGCTCCCGTTCGAGCACCGTCTCGTCGCCGAGCACGGCAGCCACATCCGGGGAGAGCACGAAGAAGCCGCCGTTGACCCAGCGTTCCGAACGCGGCTTCTCCACAAATCCGCGCACCAGGCCATCAGCGTCGATCTCGGCGACGCCGAACTGCAGCTCCGGCTTCACCACCGTGACGGTCGCGGCCGATCCGCTCGCGCGGTGCGAACGCAGCAATGCCACCAGGTCGAGGTCGGCGACGCCATCGGCGTAGGTGAGGCAGAAATCGCCGTCACCCAGCGCGTTCTGGGCGAGTGCGCGATGAATGCGCCCGCCGGTCGGAGTGTCGAGCCCGGTCTCGAGGCAGTTGACGGTGACGGCACTGGGCCACTCGGTCTCCTCGACAAAGGCGCGGATCGCTCCGGCGAGATACCCAGTCAGCAGCGTGAACTCGTGGAAGCCCTGTTGGATGTAGATCTGAATCACGTGCCAGAGGATCGGGCGTCCGCCGATCTCCACCAGCGCCTTGGGGGTGAGCGGCGTGCGCTGCTGTAGACGGGTGCCGCGGCCGCCGCAGAGAATTGCGACCGGTGGAAGCTGGATCGGGTCGGGCACGGACTCGATTATCGACGCTCGGCGGCTGCGGTGGTGCTTAGGACGTGCTGCACGCCGTCGTCATCGGCGGCTTCACGATGCCGCCGGAAAGGCCAGGGCCGCGAGGTAACCGGGCGCGGGGGAGGGAAGATCGATGCAGCGCCAGCGACCTCCACGCCCGTCATCGACGAGCTCGTCGAGCACGCTGAACTGGTTGAGGTCGCGCACGATCCCCTCGCCGCTGGCCTTCACGACCGCCTCCTTGCGTACCCAGAGCCGGATCAGCGCGGCCTGACTCTCGCTAGCGCTCGGGATCGCATGCAGCAGCTCGAGCTCGCCGGCCCCGCAGATACGCCGGCGCATTCCGGACTCGTTCCTGAAGCTGCGGACACGTTCAACGTCGACTCCGACCGGAACGGCCGTCGACGTCGCCACACAGGCGACGGTTCCGGAGTGGCTGAGATTGAAATGCAACTCGCCGCCGGGCAGGTAGGGCTTGCCGCCTGCGGCGACGGCGAGCTCCAAGTTGTCGGCGGGTTCGCGAAGCTCGGCCGCAAGTATCCCGCGCAGCGCTTCGCGGGCCTGACCGCGGCGTTCGCCCCTCTCGACCGGTTCGAGTGTGATCGTCCGTACCTCAACGGGCGGCGTTGGTATGGAGAGCAAAAGGCTTGTAACAGGTGCCACAGCTCCAGTGTGACGCGGAACATAAACCGACGTCCTGTGGCCACGAAACACCGAAAACGTCGCCATACTGAGTGGAGATGTCAACGACCGCACCAGGGCGCTCTGCTGGGCGCCGGCGCAGCTCCCGCCGCAGCCGCGGGGGCGCAGATCAAACCCCCGTACCACGCGAAGCATGGATCCGGCTTGTGGCCTGTACGGCCGCGGCGGCGCTGCTTCAGCTCGACGGCACGCTCATCACCGTCGCACTTCCCAGCGTTGCGCGCAGCTTCGACGTCTCGAACTCCTCAACCGCGATCGTGCTCAGCGCGTTCTTCGTGGCCGACGCGCTGGCGCTGTTCCCGGGCGGCCGTATGGTCGACCGCCTTGGAGCTCGCCATACGGCCCTGATCGGGCTCAGCTTGTTCGCCGTCGGCGCGCTGCTCGGTGCGGTCTCCGGTAGCTTCGCGCTGCTGTGTGCCACACGCCTGATCCAGGGCGCGGGCGCCGGACTCGTCAGCCCGGCCGCGCTGGCAGGCGCAGTCTCGGGATTCCCGCCCGAACGGCGCGGTTCAGCGCTCGGAATCTGGGGCGCCAGCGCAGGGCTCTCAAACCTCGTCGGCCCGCTGCTGGGCGGCATCCTGACCGTCGCATTCGGTTGGCGTGCCGCGTGGTGGGCACTGGTGCCGCTGGCGCTGGCGGCCTCCTTCGGGATCTACAAGTTCGTGCCCACGATCGTCCACGACGGCGGTGAACGGGGAGCGGGGAAGGCGTGGAACGCGACCGTGGCCGCCGCCACGTTCGTTGCGGCGCTGACCTTCGCGGTGATGATCGGAACCTTCTACCTGGCAGAGCAGTATCTGCAGAAATCGGTTGGCTATTCGGCGCTGGGCGCGTCGGCGGTGCTGGTGATCGTCGCGCTGTTGGTCGGCGCCGGCGCACCGGTCGCGGGGATCCTCGTGGACCGTCGCGGCGAGCGTCTGACAACGATCATCGGGTTCTCCGGGCTCGGCTTTGGGATGGCGCTGCTCGCGATCCCCGGCGTGGGCCTGCACTCGATCCTCACCGTGCTCCTGCTGATCCCGGTCGGCCTCGGCCTGGGAATGCTGTTCGTTCCGGTCTCGCGAGCGGCACTGAACTCGGTTCCGGAGAGCGCGCACGGCCGTACCTCGTCGATCCTGTCGTTCGCGCGCCTGCTCGGCGCCGCGGTCGGTGGCGGTCTTGCCGGTGCTGCGCTCGCCAGCGGTGTGGACGCCTCCAAGGTGCACATTGCGCTGGCTATCTCGGCCGCGCTCTGTCTGTTTGCCGGGATCCCGGCGGGAAGCCGCTTCGGCCGCGCCGCGCGCCCGGGCGGCGCTGCGACCGCGGGCGGCGCTGCGACCGCAGGCGGCGCCGACGAGGCGGTGCCGCGCGGGGTTGAGGCCAGCGACGGCAGCACGGCCGTCACCGAGGCCTGACACCGCCTGTGCGGCAGCGGTTGAATCGGTGCTCCGCGGCGGTATTACCCCGCCGCTGAATCATCTGAATCAAAACGTGACTTGACGGTCAAATGTGATTCATGTCAGACTCGGGCGGCGCATGAACCTCAGGACGGAGAGCAGATGTCGATAGAGACCCCCCGGTCGCTTAGCCACGTGTACCCGATCGGGAGCGGTATCAACGCCCTCGGCCACCTCGAGATCGACGGCTGTGACACGCTCGAACTGGCGAGGGAATTCGGCACCCCGGCTTACATCGTCTCCGAAACCGACCTGCGCACGCGGGCACGCCTCTACGTGCAGGGGCTGCGGGAGCTAAACCCCGATTCCGACGTCCTGTTTGCGTCCAAGGCGTTTCCCTGCACCGCGGTCTACCGCGTGCTGGCGGAGGAAGGCCTGAGCTGCGACGTCGCATCGGGCGGGGAGCTGGCGCTGGCTATGGCCGGCGGATTTGATGCGGCACGCATCTACCTGCACGGCAACGCCAAGTCACTGGATGAGATCCGCTTCGCGATGACCGCGGGCGTCGGCCACATCGTGCTTGACAGCGTGCAGGACATCGAGCGCGCCGAGCAGGTCGCGGCCGAACTCGCGATCAGCCAGGACGTGCTGATCCGTATCACCCCCGACGTGTCAGGCGAAACACACGCTGCTATCTCCACCGGACAGGCCAACTCCAAATTCGGGTTCGGGCTGGGCGAGGCTCCGGGGGCGATCGACAAACTCCAGCGTTCGGCGCACCTGAACCTGGTTGGGCTGCATGCCCACATCGGCTCTCAGCTACTGAGCCTCGAGCCGTTTCCGCGTGCGATCGAGGCGCTGAAGACGCTTGGTGACTTCGATGTCTACAACCTCGGCGGAGGGCTTGGCGTCGCCTATGTCGAGGGCCAGGAGCCGCCCTCGACGCCCGATTACCTGCGCACGCTGGTCGCGGCCGCGCACAAACAGCTGGGGTCGGGTAAACAGCTGCTGATCGAGCCCGGACGCAGCCTAGTGGCGAACTCGACGGTCACGCTCTACACCGTGCAGACCGTGAAACGCAACGTTTCCACATGGGTCGCCGTCGACGGCGGCATGTCCGACAACCTGCGCCCGATGCTCTACGGGGCCAAGTACGAGGCGGCTGTGGCCTCGCGCATGCACGCCGAACCGACCGAGATCGTGCAGCTCGCCGGCAAGCACTGCGAGTCCGGAGACGTGATCATCCGCGACCTTCCGATCAATGACCCCCAGCCTGGGGATATTGTTGTCACCCCGGCCACCGGCGCCTACGGGTATGCGATGTCAAGCAACTACAACGGCGTACCGCGTCCGCCCGTCGTGTTCTGCCAAGACGGCGATGCACGTGTGGTGGTGCGCCGCGAAACCTACGACGACCTGATGAGCAGAGATGTCCGCTAACGCAAACCAAGCCCACGCCGAGCAGCTGGCCGCCGCTTACCCGGAAGGGATCTTCCGGATCGGCATTCTCGGCCGCGGCACGGTCGGCGGCGCCCTCAACGACCTGATTCCGCAACACGCCGCCAGGATCCAGCGCACGACCGGGCTGACGCCGGTCGTCTCGGCGACGATGAACAGCTCCGAGGGTGACTTCGAGGAGATTCTCGAGAACAGCGACCTGATCGCCGAGCTGATCGGCGGGCTCGAACCCGCCCGCTCCTACGTGGTCGCCGCGATGCGTGCCGGCAAACACGTGGTCACCGCCAACAAGCAGCTGCTGGCCGAACATGGAGATGAGCTGTTCGAGGTCGCCGGCGAAAGCGGCGTTCAGCTGCGCTTCGAAGGCGCTGTTGCCGGTGTTGTGCCGGTCGTGCGGGTGCTGCAGGAGTCTCTGGCGGCGGCCCGCATCGAGCGCGTCCACGGGATCGTCAACGGCACCACCAATTTCATCCTGACGGAGATGGCCAGGCTGGGCATCACCTTCGGCGAGGCGCTGGCAGAGGCGCAGCGACTCGGCTACGCCGAGGCCGACCCCAGCGACGACATTCACGGCAAGGACGCGGCCGCCAAGATGGCGATCCTCGCTCGGCTGGCGTTCGAAGCGCCGGTACAGCTGGACGAGGTGCGCTACGAGGGGATCACCGAGATCACCCCGGACGACATGGAGTACGCGCGCGACCTGGGCCTGGGGCTGAAGCTGATCGGCACGGCCGAGCGGGTTGAAGACGGGCTTTCGGTACGCGTGCACCCAGCATTCCTGTATCCCGGCCATCCGCTGGCGTCGATCAGCGGGCCGTTCAATGCGGTCACGCTGGAGTCGCCCGAGATCACCGAGATCACAATGAGTGCACCTGGGGCCGGAGGGCCTGCGACAGCCACCGCGGTGCTTGGTGACATCACCTCGGCGATGATCCCGCCCGCATCGGCGCCGCCGGTACGGGTCGAGATCCCGATCATCGATGACATTGAGTCGGCCTTCTACATCCACCTCGAGGTTGCAGACGAACCGGGAGTGCTCGCGAGCGTGGCCCAAATCCTGGCGCGTTATGACGTGTCGGTGAAGTCCGTGGTGCAGAAGGGCATCGACGAGAAGGCGCGGCTGGTGATGGTCACGCACCCGGTGCTCGAATCCAAATTCTTCGCGGCCTGCGCCGAAATCGGTGCGCTCGACACCGTGCGCAAACCGCCACGCACGATCCGCGTCTTCGAAGAAGAGTTCTAGATCCGGCGGGGCCCGGGTTCTGAGGCGGGGCGCGGCGGGGCGAGGTCCGTCATTACGGCGAAACCCGCCAGTAGCTATGGTGCGGGGGGCCGCCGACCGGTCGGCGCGTCCGGACGCGATCAAAGCCGTACGCAACTTCACCACAGATCCTGAGGAACTCGATGCCAGGCTTGATTGAGCGCTACCGCGACCGGCTGCCGTTTGCCGACGGCGATCCGATCATCAGCTTGAACGAGGGATCGACGCCGCTGGTTTACGCACCACGTGTGTCAGAGCGCGTCGGGGTTGAGGTATGGCTGAAGATTGAGGGGGCGAACCCCACCGGCTCGTTCAAGGACCGGGGCATGACAAGCGCCGTGTCCGCCGCGGTGCGTGACGGCGCCGAAGCCGTGATCTGCGCATCCACCGGCAACACCGCCGCCTCGCTGGCGGCTTACGCCGCCCGTGCCGGCATTCGCGGCGTGGTGATCGTTCCAGAAGGCAAGATCGCGATGGGCAAGCTGGCGCAGGCGCTGATGTACGGCGCCCAAGTCGTTGCGATTCAGGGGAACTTCGACCGCGGCCTACAGCTGGTGCGGGAGATCGCACAAGCCCACGAAACGATCGGCCTGGTGAACTCCGTGAACGAGTACCGGATTGAAGGCCAGAAGACCGCCGCCTTTGAGATCGCCGAGGATCTCGGGGGCGAACTCGACGCGCTCTGCATCCCGGTCGGCAACGCCGGCAACATCACCGCCTACTGGCGCGGCTTCACCGAGATCGGGATGCGCCCGAAAATGTTCGGATTTCAGGCCGCCGGCGCCGCCCCACTGGTTCACGGCCACCCAATCGCGGCGCCGGAGACCGTTGCCTCGGCGATCCGCATCGGCAACCCCGCGCGCTGGGAGCAGGCAATGGACGCGATGACGTCCTCCGGCGGTGCCGTCAACGCTGTGAGCGACGAACAGATCCTCGAGGCCTACCGCTTTCTCGCACGCCACGAGGGCGTCTTCTGCGAGCCCGCATCGGCGGCATCGGTGGCCGGCCTGATGGTGCACGGAGCCAGTGACGCGCAACGGGTCGCGTGCGTGCTGACCGGCCAGGGACTGAAGGATCCGGACACAGCACTCACCCAGGTCGGCGGCGTGATCTCCTGCGAGGCCGAACTGGCTTCGATCGAACAGGCTGTTCTGGTCGCATGAGTGAGCACCTGGGCCGTCGCCGCCGGGTGCGGGTGCCGGCCTCGTCGGCGAACCTCGGTCCTGGGTTTGATGTGCTCGCGGCAGCGCTCTCGTTGCACCTGACCGTCGACGTGGTCGAGACCGGGGAGTTCAAGGTCGTCACCGACCTGAACGTGCGCAAGGACCGTCAGAACCTGGTGGTGCGTGGATTTGAGCGGCTGCACCCCGCCGACAATTTTGAGTTCCGGCTGAGCTCGACGATCCCGCTCAGCGGTGGTCTCGGGTCCAGCGCGGCCGCAGTTGTGGCGGGACTTATGGCCGCCGACCATATATTTGAGCTCGACGCACCGCTGTTGCAGCTCGCAACCGAGCTCGAGGGCCACCCCGACAACGTCGCCGCTGCGCTCTACGGCGGCTTCGTGGTCTGCGGGTCTGAGACCGTCAACCGGCTCGAGCCGCCCGAGGACCTCGAAGCCGTGCTGGTCGTGCCCGCGCAGGCGGTGCGCACGGCGGAAGCCCGTGCGGCGCTGCCGAAGATGGTCCCGCTGAAGGACGCGGTCGCAAACATCGCGGCCGTCTCGCAGTTGATCGTGGGGCTGGTGCAGAGCGATTACGTCGCACTACGGGGTGGCCTCGCGGACCGGCTGCATCAGCCCTATCGGGCGCATCTGTACCCGAAGTCGGCGCTGCTCGTGGAACACGCCGTCGATTCCGGCGCGGTCGGCGCCACAATCTCCGGCGCCGGGCCGACCGTGATGGTCTGGAGCCAGGTGCAGCAGACCGGCGTCGTTATGAAGAGTCTGACGCCCACGGTAGAGGGTTGGGCGCATCTGATGCGGGTTCAGTTCGAGCCCGCCGGAGCCCAGGTCATCGGTCTCTGACGGTCGCGCCCGGCCCGCTTGGGCCGATCCGAGAGCGCTAGAGGCCAAGGGGAGCCACCGGTTCAACCCATACCGCTGACGACGGTTGTGGGCCGGCTAGCCCACAACCGGAGCGCTACCCAGGAGGGGCGCCTAGGCCGCGATATGGCGTTCCGCGGAAGCGGTCGCCGCGAGCGGCTCTACGTCGATGAAATGGAGGCGATGACGACCGATGGCGATCTCATCGCCGTCAGCCAGCGTGCTCCACTCGACCCGCTCACCATTGACGAACACGCCGTTCAGGCTGCGGTCGTCGAGCACGCGGAGACCGTCCGCCTGGCGCACGATCAGCGCGTGGCGGCGGGACACCGTCGGGTCGTCGAAACGGATATCTGCTGCGAGGCTCCGGCCGATACGGGTCCACTCACGCTCGAGCGGGAATGCAGCCGCATCTGAACCCAGCCCCCGGTAGGCCAGGTACTGGCCCGCCTCTTCGATGTTCTCTCGTACTTCTGTGACCCAGTCTTGCGCGTCGCTGTCGACATGCGCATCTGGATCGACCTGCAGGTTCGCCTGAGCGGTGTTGTCTGGAACCCAGTCCTGCATGGCTCACCTCCTTGGGGGTGATGGCGCGGATGTGCCGGGTGGCACCTGACAGATCATAGACCTTGGGGTGTGGCGCCAATTCGAGGTTTTATGCAGTTCATACGTAAATAATCCGGTAGTAACAGCTTTATTACACGCTTCTGCGGCTGCTGTGCTGACCGCGAATCGCAGGCCTGGCAGGCCTTTTCAGAGCTTTCCGATTATTTGCATCGGGCGAGCCGTTTGTGACCCGATAAAGGTGCTGTAAAGCCGCTCTCAGGGGTGGCAGGGATCGGCGGCATCCGGGCGAAATCCACTCTATGCCCAGCTCCCCGATGTCTCTTACGTTGCAGACCGCCGCTGACCGGCCAGCGCGTGCGCAAACGCCCACAGTCGGCGATACGCCTGAACTGGAGATTGCGCTGCTGCGTCGCAGCATCGGGGGCATGGCAGCAGAGAGCGAGCGTTGTGGTCGCTGCGAGCGCCATCTGCTCACCGGTGAGCGTGTCTATGAATATGCCTCCGGAGAGGTTCTCTGCGCGCTGTGCAACGAACGCGAACAACGCGAACCCGAGGGCTCGCGACTGGTTCACACCCAGGCGTTCGGCTCCTCGCTGCGCGTGATCGACAACCGCGCCGCCTGATTCCAGGGCCGGCGCTCACAGGAGCGGCCGACGCTGAGCCCGGCGGCGTTCCCGCACCGCTGCCGTCGACACTGAGCTTTTCCGGGCTGAGCTGCGATCGGGGCGCGGTCCGTGGGCTTCCTCAGTTAGTATTGCCCACGCTGTGAAGCTCGCAAGTTCAAAGAAGATCCCACGTGCGGCCCTGCTGGCCGCGACCGCCGCGATCGCCGTCGGTGTCAGCGGCTGCGGTCAAAACGCATTTGACCACCGGACCACGCTCCACAACGTCACCGAGAGCCAGATCGCGGATGGCGGCGAGGAGTATTTCAACCAGGGTGGGATCACGTACCAGGTGGAGATCTCGCGCCAGCTGAATCCGTTCTCGACCGAGGACGTCCAGTATCTGGCCGGGATCAAATATGCGCAGAACCTGCCGGCCAATCAGCTCTGGTTCGGCGTCTTCATGTGGGCCAAGAATCAGAGTGACCGCGACCTGATGTCGGCCGACCGCTTCCAGATCGTGGCCTCGGACGGGACGGTCTACAACCAGACCCCGCTGAGCCGGTCGCTGAACCCGTACGCATGGACCTCGCAGAATCTGCAGCCGAATGCCACCGAGCCGAACGATGACTCGACCGCGGCCTACGGCCCGACGCAGGGTGGCATGGTGCTGTTCCGCCTGAACAACTCGATCTACTCGAACCGGCCGCTCACGCTGCTGGTCTACGCGCCCGGGTCAACGAACCCGTCACGCGTCTCGCTGGACCTCTAAGCGTTTCGCTGGACCTCTAAGACGTCTCGCTGGAGCTCTCAACGCCGGCACCACGCGCGCCGGCCGACGACTGATTGGCGATTCGTGGTGGCGGGGAATGTGGTGACTGGCGCCGGCCGGGAACTAACCGAGGCCGAGCGCCGACTCCAGCACCGATTTCACCGCCGGACCGGCGGTGTCGGCGCCGTAGCCGGCTCCGGGGAACAATGCGCAGACGATCACCTTTGGATGCGAGGCCGGGGCGTAGGCGACGAACCAGGAGTCGGTTTCCTTGACGTTGTTCTGCTGACTGCCGGTGTTGGCCAGTTCAGCGGTGCCGGTCTTGCCGGCCACGACCACACCCGGGATCTGGGCGGTGGTGCCGGTCCCGTACTGGACCACGGCGATCATCATCTGCTGGATCTCGCCGGCGATCTTCGAACTCGTCACCGCCGCGTACGCCGGCTTGGCGCTCGCGTTGAAGGTCGGCAATGGGCGCTTGCCACCGTCGGCGATCGTCGCCGCCACGTCGGCCATCGTCAAGGTGCTGGCCTGGACCTTGCCCTGGCCGATCGCCGATGAGCCGACCGCAGTCGCCCCGCCGATCGTGCTCGCCGATGGAATTGTCGGCTCGGACGCCGTTGGGATACCGGCGTAGGGCGAGTTGAAACCGTACTTCTCGGCCGCGCTCACAAGCCGCTGCGCGCCGACCTGCACGCCGATCGGCGCGAAGGTCGAGTTGCATGAGGTGGCGAACGCGTTGATCAAGGTCCCGCCGCAGGACTCGCCGCCGGCGTTGTTCATGATGTAGCCGCCGACGTCCGCGCTGGTGGCGTAGGGATACTGCTTGCCGAGCGAGGTCAGGCCAGCCTGCAGCGCGGCGGTGGACGTGATGATCTTGAAGGTCGAACCGGGTGGCTGCAGCGCCGAATAGGCGATCCCGCTCGCGGCGAGAATCTGCCCGTTCGGCTTCATCACGGTGATCCCGCCCAGATGGGCGCCGATCGCGGCGGTGGCCGCGTTCTCCATCGCCGGGTCGATCGTGGTCCTGATCGTCTGGCCGTTGACCGCCGGGGTTCTGGCCAGCACGTGCTTGCCGGCGTAAAGGACGCCGCCGATCTTGCCCGCCAGCTGCCGCTGGTAGGCGGCCTCGAGCCCGTCGGTCCCGACCCTCGCGTTGGCGGGGTAGCCCTCACGGATGTAAGTGGCGCGCTCCGACTTGGGGATCGCTCCGAGCGTGCCCGCGATCTGTTGAGCGGCCTGTGGGATCGGCGTGGACAGCGATGAGCCGGCGGCCAGCACCTGGCCGTTTGCGGCGATCAGCGACCCGCGGTGCGCCAGCAGCACCTTGCGTGAGAGCTGCTCGTTGCCGGTCAGGCCCGGGAACTGGGAGGCGGGCGTGAAGCGGATGCGGACGTGCGAGGAGTCGCTCGAGTCCAATGACAGCTGCAGCGTCTCGTTCAGCGTCCCGAACACATGCGTATGCACCGTGTAGGCAACCTGGGCCTGGCTCCCGCTGACCGAGCTGATCTTGCCGGGCGCCATCGAGGTCACGGTGGCGAGGTCTGCGTCGTGCCTCAGCGCGGACTCGAACTTGCTCTGGCTGATCGCGTTGCGCGAACCGGGTGACAGCATCCGGTACATCGCCGCGTAGCGGCCGGTGCTCCAGTCGTTCACGTAGCTCTGCACCGCGGCGCGTTGATCGCCACTCGATCCGTTGGCCACGATGACCCCCAGGACTAGCGCCGCGAGCCCGATCAGACCCAGCGGAACCAGGCGTCGCCAGATCCTCCGTTTACGCCTTGTTGACGGCTGCAGAAACGGCCCCGAAGCCGGCTGAAAGACTAATGGAGGCGGCTGAGAGGGCACAGGCGGAAAGTTAGAAGATTGGAGCACTTTTTACACCCCCTCGGACCCCCTCTAACCTCACGCGAACATGACCGTTGTCGATTGGGTGATCCTGGGCCTGACGGCGCTGCTCGCGGTTCACGGATTTCGCCGTGGGTTCGTGACGTCGGCGTTGTCGCTGCTTGGCTTTATCGGCGGCGCGATCATCGGAAGCCGGGTCGCCCCGGTACTGCTGCCGCTGGGCAACAGGTCGCCGTACGCACCGCTGCTGGCGTTGGCCGGCGCGCTGGTGCTGGGAGCACTGGTGGCGATGGTCTGTGAGGCCTTCGCGGGGAGGCTGCGTCGGCTGATGATCTTCCCCGGGATGGAGCTCCTGGACGGGATCGCGGGGGCGGTGCTGGGTGCGCTGATCGGCCTCACGATCGTCTGGATCGCCAGCGCGGCGGTGCTGCAGAACAACGCCAACCTGTTGCCGAGCTCGGTCACGCGGTCGATCAGGGACTCGGCGATACTGCGGCGGCTCGACGAGATCCTGCCGCCCTCAAGCTCGCTGCTGAACGAGCTCGCCCGGATCGATCCGCTGCCGGCACTCGAGGGCGACATAGCGCAGGTGCCGTCACCGACCGCGCAGATCTTGCGCAACCCTGCGGTTCGCCGAGCGTCCGCTTCGGTAGTGCGGATCACCGGCACCGCCTGCGGCCTCGGGATCGAAGGCAGCGGCTGGGTTGCGGCGCCGCACATGATCGTCACCAACGCCCATGTCGTCGCCGGCGAGAGCCAGACCTACGTGCAGCCCGACGGACGCGGCCCGATGTACGAAGCCCGTGTGGTCCGTTTCGACCCCCACAACGACATCTCCGTGCTGTACGTGCCCGGTATCTACCTGCGGTCCCTGTCGCTGGCTACAAGGCCAGCGACAGGAGAGAGCGCCGCGATCCTCGGCTACCCGGAGAACGGTCCGTTCAATGCGCAGCCGGCGCGGCTCGGCACAACTCAGCAGATGAGTATCGAGAACGCCTACGGACACGGGACCGTGCGCGACATCCTCAGCCTCAGAGGGCTTGTGCGACCTGGCAACTCGGGCGGGCCGCTGGTCGACGCATCAGGGCAGGTGGTGGGAACGATATTCGCGCAGCTGACCGGCACTCCGAGCGGGCACAGAGGCGGATACGCGGTACCGAACGCGGTCGTCTCCCAGGAACTCGCCAAGATCTCGCATCACCTGCAACCGGTGAGCACAGAGGGGTGCGCCGAATAGATGCTGCACGCCCCCTGGACACAGTCAGGTCTATATACGGCTACCCTGTCGCTCCGATGAGCAAGACCCTCGTAATCGCAGAGAAGCCCTCCGTCGGCAAGGACCTCACGAAGGTGCTGCCCGGCGCGTTCAGCAAGGGCGAGGGCTGTCTCGAGGGCCCCGAGCACATCGTCACCTGGGCCGTCGGTCACCTGGTTCAGCTAGCCGATCCGGACGAGTACGACGAGAAGTACGCGAAGTGGCGGATGCCTGATCTGCCGATCGTCCCGAACAAGTTCAAGCTGGTGGTGCGCGACGAGCGCTCCAAGAAGCAGATGACGAACATCACCCGCCAGCTGGATCGCGACGACATCAGCGACGTGATCAACGCCTGCGATGCCGGCCGCGAGGGTGAGCTGATCTTCGCCTACATCTACGAGAAGACCGGCTCCAAGCTTCCGGTTCAGCGGCTGTGGCTGAACTCGATGACGAACGCGGCGATCAAGGACGCGTTCGCGAACCTGCGTCCCGCGGAAGAGTTCCACACGCTCGAGGAGGCGGCGCGTTCGCGCAGCGAGGCCGACTGGATCGTCGGCATGAACGCCACCCGCGCAGCCACCATCCGCCTGCGCTCGAGCTTCGACGGGGCGGTCAGCCTCGGCCGCGTGCAGACGCCGACGCTCGCGATCCTCGCCCGCCGCGAACAGGAGATTCGCGACTTCGTGCCCGAGCCATATTGGGTCATCGACGCTCGCTTCCTAGCGCTGCCGCAGGAGCCGCGCCGCGCCTATGACGGTCGCTACCACGGCGCCGGCGACAACGGCGGCTCGAAGGGGCCGCGGCTCAAATCCGAAGCCGAGGCCCAGGCCGTGGTCGCCGCCTGCGAGGGCCAGACCGGGGTCATCACCAAGCTCACCAAGACCGAGAGCAAGGACACCGCGCCGCTGCTCTACGACCTCACCGCGCTGCAGCGCGACGCCTCAAGCCGCTTCGGCTTCACCGCCTCAAGGACGCTGCGGGCCGCCCAGCGGCTGTACGAGGAGCACAAGGCACTGACCTACCCGCGTACCAACAGCCGCTACATCACCAGCGACATGATTTCCGACATCAAGCCGATCGCGGCACTGGTCGGGCGTCAGAAGGAGTACGCCGCGGGGGCCAAATACGTCACCGGGCTCGACATGCTGCCGCTGGGGCGCGTGGTCAATAACGAACGCGTCACGGACCACCACGCGATCATCCCAACGCTGGCCGAAAACCATCCGGTCGACAAGATGGACAACGACGATCGCCGCATCTACGACCTCGTCGTGCGGCGGTTCCTGGCGGTGTTCCACCCCCAGGCGGTGTTCGAGAACACGCGCGTGGAAACGACCGTCGATGCCGCCGGGCGCGGGTATCTGTTCCGTACCAGCGGCAAGTTGCTGGTCGTCCCCGGATGGCGCGGGGTTTACGGGGAGGGCGTCGCGGCCGAAGGCCCCGCCGACGGCGACGAGGACGATGAAAGTCCCGACCAGCAGTTGCCGAAGCTCGAGCAGGGCGAGCAGGCGCAGGTCCATCGCATCAAGTTCGAGGGCAAAGAGACCAAGCCGCCGCGCCGCTACAACGACGGCTCGCTACTGAAGGTGATGGCCACCGCCGGCCAGCTTGTCGACGACGACGAGCTCGCCGAAGCGATGAAGGAGAACGGGATCGGCACGCCCGCGACCCGCGCGGCGATCATCGAGCGGCTGCTGCAGGTCAGCTACATCGAGCGTGACGGACGCGCGTTGGTGGTCACCGAGAAGGGCATGAACGTGATCCGCCTGCTGGGTGAAAGCGCGCTCACATCACCGTCGCTGACCGGCGAATGGGAGCACCGTCTGGCCAACATCGAGACCGGCCAGGACACTCGCAAGGCGTTCATGGGCGACATCGCCAAGTTCGCCGAACAGACCGTCGGCACGCTCGACACGACTTTGAAGGATGTCCGCATCCCCAAGGCCAACCTCGGGCCCTGCCCGGTCTGCGGCCAGGACATCATGGAGAACCGCAAGGGCTACTCCTGTTGGTCACGCACCGATCCCGGCTGCGGGTTCGTGATCTGGAAGGCCAAGGCCGGGAAGACGCTGAACGCCACGGTGGTCAAGGAGCTGATCAAGACCGGCCGCACCGAGAAGGCGGTGACCGGCTTCAAGTCCCGTGCCGGCCGCAACTTCCGCGCGCGTCTGGCGCTGATGCAGACCGACGAAGGGCGTTGGCGAGTCGAGTTCGACGAACCGTGGGCGAAGGAGGGCGCAAAGGCGCCCGAAACCGACGACGCCGAGCAGGCCACGCCGAGCGACGCCAACGCCGCCGATCTGGCCGCCGAACGCGCAGCCGAGTCCGAAGCCGCCTGATCGCCTGCGCGGTGGGTCCCAGGCCGAGCGGTATGGTTTGGCGATGCCAACCAATGACCCCTGGAGTTCCAATTCGCTCGCTGGCTCGGAAATTGCCAGACGCGGCGAACGCGAGGAGGCGCTGGCAGCCAAGCAGATGGCGAAGCGTGAAGCGCGCGACAGCTCTTACGACGGTGTGACAGAGCGACAGCCATCGCTCATTACGCGGATCAAGCGATTGCTGAAAAAGTAGTTAGGGAGCCCGCTTGAGCCGTCGTTCAGCCGACGCGCTGGCGAGCCTGAGCCGTTAGGCTGCGGGCATGTCCACAGCATGGTTTGACGAACTCGCTGAGTTCCTCCGCATCCCCTCTATATCCGCAGAGCCCGAGCACGCGGCTGATGTCATCAAAGCCGGCAACTGGGTCGTCGACCGGATCCGCGAGGCCGGAGGCGAAGCCGCGCTGATCGACTGGAACGGCCAGCCTCTGGCGATCGGCGAGGTGCGTGCGTCCACCAACCCGGAAAGCGCGCCGACGGTGATCGTCTACGCGCACTTTGACGTACAACCGTCCGACCCTGACGAACTCTGGGACGCTCCGGCGTTCGAGCCTCAGATCCGCGGCGATTACATCTACGCCCGCGGGATCGCCGACGACAAGGGCCACCTCTACATGCTGCTGAAGGCCGCGCGCGAGCTGGCCGAGGCCGGCACCTTGCCGGTCAACGTTCGCTTCGCCTGCGACGGCGAGGAGGAGACCGGCGGCAACTCAATCGTCGAATGGCTGGCAGCCGACGAGCGTGGTGGCGATGCCGCGATCGTCTTCGACGGTGGCATGATCGCCTACCAGCAGCCGGCCTTCGAGGTTGCGACACGTGGGCTCGTGTACTTCCATCTGACGCTGACCTCCGGCGAACGGGATTTGCATTCAGGCATCTTCGGCGGGGCGGCACTGAACGCCGCGCACGTGCTGATCCACGCGCTCGACGGGCTGATCGCCGAAGACGGACGTCTGGTCGAGGAACTGCGCACCGGGATCGTTCCGCCGACCAAGCAGGAGCTCGAAGACTGGCAGCTGCTTCCGCCCGGCGCCGAAGTGCTGTCTGACCAGGGCGCACGGCCGATGGACCCGAAGGCGGCGGAGGAGTTTTACCTGCGCACGTTCGCGGAGCCGTCGCTTGAAGTAAACGGGATCCTGTCCGGCTCGCCGCTGGTGGAGAAGACGGTTCTGCCCGTGAAAGCCGAGGCGAACGTCTCGATCCGCATCGCTCCGGGACAGCAGGGCGAGGTGGTTGCGGCGGCCTTCGAAGAACTGATCCGCGCCTCGATACCCGATGATGCGGTGCTTGAGATCGAGCACAAATCGAGCGCCGCTCCCGGCCTCGTCGATCCCGACGCCGAGGCGATCCGGCTCGGTCAGGACGCGTACGAGCAGGTGCTCGGCGTCCGTCCGGCACTGATCCGTACCGGCGGCTCGATTCCGATCGTCGCCGCACTCGCCGGCGAGGGTATCCCCGCGATCATCACCGGAATGTCGCTCCCCGACGCGAACATGCACTCACCCAACGAGAACATGCGTGTCGATTACATGACCCTTGGCGTGGACGTGGTCAAGGCGATGTACACCGAGCTCGGCAAGCTCACCCGCTGATCGTCAGGCGGGCGCCAGCCCGGGGGTGAAGCACACCGCCAGCAGCTCCAAACCGTCGCTGACGTCGATCTCGATGTCAGCTTCGGTGTGGCGCTGATGCGTCACCAGCTCGTAGGCTCCGGGCGCCGGGATCGAAATATCGAAGTCACCGTTGACGGTCGCGGTCCCGGCACCGCCGAACACGCCCCAGACCCCGCCGGCCGCATACGGGCCTGAGTAGGCACCAGGCTGATCGTCGCTCTGTATCGCGATCGTCGCGGCCGGATCCTCCTCGGGCTTGAACGGCCGCACGAGTTCCCGGTCGACACCGAGCAGCTCCTGGATCGCGACCTCGGTCTCGTCGTAGGCGCCCTCGCCGTAGTGGTAGTGGACGAGCATTCCGTCCGGGCCCCACAGGTAGCGGGCGGGCCAGCCGAGGTTCTCATACTCCTGCCAGATCTGATGGTCGACATCCACCACCACCGGGTACTCGATCTCGAGCCGCGCAACCGCCGCGCGGACGTTATCGGTATCGGCCGAGGGCTCGAATCCGGCCGCGTGCACACCGATCACGCGCAGGCCCGCCTCTGCGTAGCGCTGATGCCAGGCCTGCATGTATGGGAGCGTGCGCATCGAGTTGGGGCGGCAGAAGTCCCAGAACTCGATCAGCACAGGTCTTCCCTTTTGCTGGTCCATCCGCAATGGGGCGACGTTGACCCATGGCAGCCGGGGCGGAAAGGGGGGAGCGGCGATGGTGTTGGTGGGGGCGCGCATAGCGATTTCGATAGTAGGCGGGAGCGGCCGACAAAGCTCTTTGAGAGGCCCCTTCAGATAGCGGTTGACGGTGACCTATACTCATAAGACACCAAAACCCGAGCGCATTTGAGGTATTTACAGTCATGAGTCCGTCGGGAGCGGAAGTTCTGAGGCAGATCAAGCAACGGATCGTTGAAGTCGACCCGTCCGACGTGCAGGCACGCCTTCAGCAGGGCGTGCACGTAATTGACGTCCGCCAGGACGAGGAATGGGCGACCGGTCACATCCCCGGAGCACGCCACGTGCCCAAGAGCCACCTCGAGTCGCGCATCGAAGGAATTGTTCCCGACCGCTCTGAGCCGGTCGTCTTGTACTGCGCCTCGGGTCAGCGCTCGGCCTGGGCTGCGCGCACCCTGATTGAGGATCTCGGCTACGAGTCGGTCGAGTCGATGACCGGCGGCTTCACGCTCTGGAAGGACCGTGGCTACGAGGTCGAGACCCCGCGCTTCATGAGCGCTGAGCAGCGTGACCGCTACTCGCGTCACATCCTGCTCAACGAGGTCGGTCTCGAAGGTCAGCAGAAGCTGCTCGACGCACGCGTGCTGCTGCTCGGCGCTGGTGGACTCGGGTCTCCGACCGCGCTTTACCTGGCTGCCGCCGGCGTTGGCACGCTCGGGATCGTCGACGACGACGTCGTTGACCTCTCCAACCTCCAGCGTCAGGTGATCCACAACGCCGAGCGCGTTGGCGTCTCCAAGGTCGACTCGGCCGAGCAGACGATCGCTGCGCTGAACTCCGACGTGAAGGTCAACAAGCACAAGCTGCGTCTCGGTGCTGACAACATCATGGACATCCTGCCCCACTACGACATTGTCGTCGACGGGCTCGATAACTTCCCCACGCGGTACCTGCTGAACGACGCTTCGGTGCGGCTGCGGATCCCAGTGGTGTCGGCCTCGATCCTCGGCTTCGACGGACAGCTCTCGGTGTTCAAGCCCTACGACGGCCCCTGCTATCGCTGCCTGTTCCCGGTCCCGCCCCCGGCTGAGCTGGCTCCCTCGTGTGGCGCCAACGGCGTGATCGGCGTGCTCCCGGGCACGATGGGTCTGCTGCAGGCAACCGAGGTCATAAAGCTGATCCTGGACATCGGCAACCCGCTGATCGGGCGCCTGCTGATGTACGACGCACTGGCCGCCACGATGACCGAGGTCAAGGTCCGCCGCGACCCCGAGTGCCCGATCTGCTCGCGCGATCCCGACGAGATCAATGACGAAGAGATGGGCGTGTTCCCGGACTACGAGGCGTTCTGCGCCGGCGTTCACTAACGCGCTTTCTGCTGGTCCGGTCCTGCGGGACCGGTCCAGCGCCAAGTCGCCCCGGCGGCTCCGTTACCACTTCAGACACGAATAGGAATAGATCTATGGCAACCATTCGCATCCCCCCGGTGCTGCGCCCCTCCGTTGGAGGCGAGCGTGAGATCAGCGCCGACGGCTCCAACATCGACGAGATCCTGCGCTCCGTGGTCGACAATCACCCGAGCACCGAGGCGCAGCTGTTCGCGCCCGACGGCGGACTCAACCGCTACGTGAACGTCTACCTCAACGACGAGGATGTACGCGTCCTGGACGGACTCGAAACCGCGGTCGGCTCCAGCGACACGATCGTGATCCTGCCCGCGATGGCAGGCGGCGCCCGCTAAGACTGACGGGCCGGCAACGCCGGCCCAAGGTCGCTGTGGCCTGCGTGGGAAGGCACTACACTTTGTGAAGTGATGACCCCTAGCGCTACTCAGCAGGCCCCGCGACCCTACGGGGACATCGTCGAGGCTATTGGCAATACACCAATTGTCGAGCTGAAGAACCTCAGCCCGAAACCGGGCGTTCGGATCTGGGCCAAGCTTGAGTCACTGAACCCGACGGGTTCGGTGAAAGACCGTGTCGCCCGCTCGCTGATCGAAGACGCAGAGTCGCGCGGTCTGATCTGCCCAGGTCAAACCATCCTCGAGCCAACCTCGGGGAACACCGGCATCGCGCTGGCGATGATCGCCAAGCGCCGCGGTTACAAGCTGAAGGTCGTGATGCCGGACAACGTCACGCCCGAGCGCAGCGATCTGCTGCGGATGTACGGCGCCGAGATCGTGTACTCGCCCGGCAACCTCGGCTCCAACGGCGCCGTTGCGATGGCGGTTGAGATGGCCGAGGCCGACAAGTCGGTCTACATGCCCTACCAGTACGGCAACGAGGCCAATCCGCTTGCGCACTACAACGGGACCGCGCTCGAGATCCTGGATCAGCTCGACGGGCGCGTTGACGCGTTCGTTGCCGGTCTCGGAACCGGCGGCACGCTGATGGGCAACGGCCGCCGCCTGAAGGAAGAGCTCGGGGACCGGGTCAAGATCGTCGCCGCCGAACCGATGCAGGGCGAGCCGGTGCAGGGCCTGCGCTCGCTCGACGACGGCTTCATTCCGCCAATCATTGACCTCTCGGTGCTCGACCGCAAGATCTTCGTGACCAACCTCGACGCGATCATCTGGACCCGCAAACTGCTGGACGAGGAGCAGATCTTCGCCGGCGTCTCGTCGGGTGCAATCGCGCGTGTCGCGGCCCGCATCGCAGGCGAGATGGATGAGGGCAACGTGGTCTTCATCGTCGCCGACGACGGCTCCAAGTACTTCTCCTCAGGGATCTATACGAAGCCCATCGACGAGATCGAGAACCTCGACTCCACCGTCTGGTGGTAGCCGGCAACCGCCAGCTACGCCGCCGCTTCTAAGCTTCCAGGCCTGATGCGCATCTCAAAGACTCTGTACGACCAGATGGTCGCCCACGCCCTACGCGACGCACCCGACGAGTGCTGCGGGATCATCTCAAGCCAGGACGGCGAGGCGGTCAAGCTCTATGAGCTGGAGAACGCCGCTCACAGCCCGCTGCGTTATGAGATGGACGGCCGTGAGCAGTTCACCGTGATGATGGAGATCGACGACGCGGGACTCGATGTCGGCGCGATCTACCACTCTCACACCCGCAGCGACCCGTACCCGTCGCAGACCGACATCAACCTCGCCTTCTACCCGGACGCGTTCTACATCATCGTCGGCACCGCCTCCGGCGACGAGCCGTTGGTGAAGGCCTACGAGATCAAGAACGGCCACGTGGCCGAAGCGGTGCTCACCGTCGTCTGACCGGACGCCGACCGCAGCGCCCGAGCGCGAAGCGCGCGAGCGGAATCTGTAGCCCACCATGTCCACCTGGGTCAAATAACCCGGCAGATCTGCCGGGTTATTTGACCCACCCTCTCCCGCAGCCGGCCGATCCCAGTCGAAAAGCTACGGCGTAGGCGGCAGCGAGCGCGCGAAACCCACCCCGGACTGGACCCACGCCCGGAGTTCATCGCCCTCGGCGACGCCCTCAGCGTCGACCCGCAGCCAACCCCTCGTGGCCTTGCCGCGCATCTCGAACGGGTGCACGTGACGGTCGTCCATGAGCTGGTCCCACTCGTCGTCCGGGCAACGCATGAGCAGGCCGCCCTCGCGTGAGACCGCCGCGGCGATGTGCCCGCCGAGCAGGAACGCAAGCCCGCCGAACATGCGCTTCTCGACGATCCCGTCCTCGTACACGAGCATCTCGCGGATGCGCTGAGCCAGCTCTTCGTCGTAGGCCATCGTCGGATTATCGTCCACGCCCTCGGCGGTCGATCCCCGAAGGGAGTTCACCGCGAGGTGATGTTCAGCGTTTGCGGCGAGGCGCAGTCACCGTTGCGGCGGGGCGGTCAGCGTTTGCGGCGAGTGGACGCTCAGCGCGCGTAGGCGAGTTCCTGCAGGTGACGGCGCCAGTCGCTCTCGATGTTCATCAGCGCCCTGCCGCCGAAGGCCTTGGTGAGCGCCGCCCGGGGGCCCTGTGCGGGCAGGCTGGTCGCGATCGTTGCCACCGCCTGCTCACCCTGCTGCTGGGCCAGCATCTCCATCAACGTCGGCGCCAGGATCGGCGCGTCGCGGGCGGTCGGCGGGAAGCTGACCTTGTTGCCCTGGCGAACGTAGGCGGCAACCACGCCATCGGCATGGTCGGACTCGCCCGAGAGCCAGCGGGCGCAGCCTTCCAGCAGCCAGGCCCAACGCGTCTCGAGCGCTCGGCGCGCGGCCGCACGCGCGGTCACGAGCTCGGCGTTCGACTCGCAGATCACGCGTTTGGTGTAGAGCGAAGCGGGTGCCAAACGCAGCATCTCATACGACCCGCTGATGCCGGTGGCGCGCGCACGTAGCGCCTGCGGTGAAAGCACGTGCATCTCCCGAGGGTTGAACCAACCCGTCACGTAAGGTCGCGCATCCGGGTAAGCGGCCCTCCAGCTCACAGCCATCATCGGGTGCGACAGCGCCAGCGACGCCGGCGTGTCGTGCAGCACCACGGTGAACGCCTCGACGGTTTGCGGCAGCTTTCCGGTCAGTCGCTCACGGACCCGCTCCAGCAGCGCCAGCACACGAGCCGCGTCGGCGTCGTGCTCGGAGTTGTGGCGGCAGTGAAAGTGTTCAGTATCGGATTCGACCCAGGCCATCTGATTCTCGGAAGCCGTCAGCGCGGACCATGGTAACTCGCGCAGAGCAGGCTTCGGGAGAGCCTGTCGCTCGCAGTATGGCTGCCCGCTCGCGGCTGTGTGGCGCTTGCAGACCGAGGGTGCAGACTCGGTCGTGTTGGCTCCTCCTTATGGATGAGTGAGACCAGTCGAAGATCCTCCGCGAGCCGGATGCTCGTGGGCCAAACAGCGGCATCCCCTCTGTCACACACACAACAACACCAAAAAGCGCCCCACCAGCGTGAGCTTGTGCTGGCCCGAAAGGCGGAAGGCGCCGACTGATCGGCGCCTTCCTAGATGGCGAGACCCAGACTCGAACTGGGGACACCACGATTTTCAGTCGTGTGCTCTACCAACTGAGCTATCCCGCCGCGGTGCAACGGGATGGTAGCGTCCCAGCCGTGCAAAAGAGTGTGACGAACCTCAGCCTCGACGTCGATCCCGCGCGCGTGATCGCGGACCTGCGTTCGCTCGACGCGCTCACTGGCGGACCGGCGGGTGCGCGCCGTATCGCGTGGACGCCGACGTGGGCGCAGGCACGCGAATTCGTCAAGAACCTGTGCCGCGAGATCGGGGTCGAAGCGCAGCCCGACGCGGCCGCCAACCTCTGGTGGACGCTCCCGGGAACGACCGAGTCGGCCGCCGACCACGGCCGCCGCGAGCGGCGTCGCGGACTGATCGTGGGCTCGCACGTCGACTCTGTACCGAGCGGAGGCTGGCTCGACGGTGCTCTCGGTGTGCTCGCAGGGGTCGAGCTGCTGCGGGCCGCGCGTCGCAGCGACGCGCCGCTGCCGGCGATCTCGCTGGTCGACTGGGCCGATGAGGAGGGCGCTCGCTTCGGCGTCAGTCTGTTCGGCAGCTCGCTGGCGCTGGAGGAGCTTGACGGGGCACCGCTGGGCGATCTCAGGGACGCGGACGGCGTGAGCCTCCGCAGCGCGGTGGAGCCCTACGGAGTGCTGCTCGAAGAGCCGATCGAGCGCCCGCGAGCGCTGCACGACGCAGCTGCGTATCTCGAGTTGCACATCGAGCAGGGCCCGGTGCTCGAAGCAGCGGACCGACCAATCGCAGCGGTCAGCGGCACGGTCGGCATCGAGCGCGACATGTTCGTGATCGTCGGTCAGGCCTCGCACGCCGGCACCACGCCGATGGATCAGCGCCGCGACGCGCTACTCGTCGGCGCCGAACTTGCACTCGGGGTCGAACGCGTCGCGCGCGAACATGAAGGAGTCGGAACGGTCGGCAGAATTGACCTGACTCCGGGCGTCGCGACCGCCATCGCCGGACAGGCCGCCGCCTGGGTTGACTTGCGGCACACTGAGCCGGGCCCGCTCGCCGGGATGCGAGAAGCCGTCCTCGAACTCGCACAGCAAGCCGCGCGCGATCGCGGTTGTCGGGTAAACCGCGAGTCGCTGTTCTCGATCGAACCGCGCGCCTTCGACCACCAGCTCGTGCAAGAGGCAATTTCCGCATGCGCCGCCCGCGGCGGCGCGGACTACGCAATTCCCAGCGGGGCCCTGCACGACGCCGCCGTGGTCTCAGCGACAACTCCTACCGTGATGCTGTTTTGCGCGTCCAAACGCGGTCTCAGCCACTGCGCGGAAGAGGATTCGTCGGACGCCGACATCGAACTCGCAGTCCGAGCCTTGGCCGACGTGGCTTCACGCGTACTCAGCTGACCATCGCGAGGATCGGCCCGAAACGCTGCGGGCGCCCACAGTCGGCGCCCGCAGCTTCAGCAACGGCGGAGACTTAGGCGAGCGAGATTTCGCGGATGCGCCCGCCGTTCAAGCCCATGCCGAGCGCATCTGGCTCGACCCCGGTGAATTTGCTGTTGACCGCGTCGAACAGATCGGAGTAGCCCCAAACGATCCAGCCCGACTGCTCGCGGATCAGCAGCTGCAGCTCATCCAGGATCGGCTTGCGTTTGGCCGCGTCCGGGAGTGCTGATGCCTGAGCGAAGAGCGCTGCGGCACGCTTGCTGTTCCAATGGTCCTCGTTATACGGGGCGCCAGGCAGCAACGAGAAACGCATCACCGTCGAGAGCGCCTCGGTGTTGAACACGTCGTTACTGAGCGCGACGACCGTGTAATCCTTGGCGTAGTAGTCGGTCAGGTTCGGGACCGTCACGTTGATCTTCACGCCTGCGGCGCTGGCTTGTTGTGCGAACACCTGCGCCGCCTGCGAGGCGCCAACCCCACCGGTCTGAACATAAAACGTGAGCGCGAGGTTCTCGTGACCGGCTGCCTTGAGCAGCGCCTTGGCACGAGCGATGTCCTGGACGCGCTGCGGGATGCTGCTGTTGTACGCGGGATCCTGCGGCCAGCCCAGGTCGTTTGCGATGCGGCCATAACCCGAGTACGCGTGTTCGACCAGCTGCGGGCGATCCGGTATCAGCTTGAACGCCTCGAGCACTCGGGGGTCGTTGAACGGCGGCTGGTCGACGCGCATGGTGATCGGCGTGTAGGCGCCGGTGGTCGACATGATCGTGTTCATGTTCGACATGCCCTTGGCGACCGCTACCTGGGAGAAGTCAAGTGCTGGAACAGCGTCGATGGTGCCGCTCTGAAGCGCGTTGAAGCGCGCAACTACGGGGTCGGCGAAGCCGGTTTGGATGATCTTGTCCAGATAAGGCTGCCCCGCTCGCCAGTAGTTGGCATTGCGGGCCCCAACGAACTGAACTCCCGGTGAGAAGCTCACATATTTGAAGGCGCCGGTCCCGATCGGATGCTTAGGATCAAAGCCGGTCGGCATGATGCAGACCGTTGCGTGCGCGAGCGAGTCCGCCAGGAACGCGTTGGGAACTCGTAGCTTCATCCGAAGCGTCAGCTTGTCGAGCTTCGTGAAACCGTTGGGGTTGACGGTTGTGAGCAGCGATTGAGCCAAGGATCCCTTGGCCGCGATCAGCCGCCGGAACGAGAAGATCACGTCATCAACGGTCAGCGGCTTGCCGTTATGGAAGGTGACGCCGCCGCGGAGACGCAGTGTCCACTCGCTTGCATCCGCGTTTGGCTCAAGAGTTTCGGCCAGGCCGGCGCCGATCACTGGAACTGCCTTGGCGTTGTTCTCGACCAGACGGTCGTAGATGCAGTGGAGTAACTGCTGATCGGCGTTTGCGAACGCATGCGCGGGGTCCACGCTGCTGGTCGCCGAGGCGTCCTGAGCGCCCCACGTGAAGGTGCCGCCGCGCTTGCGTGCTGCGATCGGGGTGGTGGTGTTTCCAGCGCTCGACGGCGTCGAACCACCGGAGCCGCCGCAGGCGGCAAGCAGTACCCCGGCCGCTACGGAGGCTCCCCCGATCAGCGCCTGGCGCCGACTCAGGGGAGCGATGATTTCACGTTGGTCGCCCATGGCGTCCGCTCTCTCTCCCTCTAGCTCTTATTCGTAACGGCAGATGTAGGCCGTGGGCTCGATAATCCGCGTACGGAAGCTCTCGTCCTTAGCGATTTCGTAGGCCTCGCCCTCGCCGAATGGCCGGAACTCGGTCTCCCCCGGTAGCTGGACTTCCCATTTGCCGGTGAGCAACGTCATCCACTCACGGGTGGGGGCGTTGAACTCCCACTCGCCGACTTCCATCACACCAACCGTGTAGTTGCCGCTGGGATTGGTGATGTCGAGCGAGCGAACCTTACCCGCAAAGTACACGTTGTCGGTTACTGCCATCTGGATTCCTCCGTGGGTCTGGATAACGATGCGAACTCCGCACAGGAACTGTGGGTGCCTGATAGGAAACTAGAGAGTACTGCTGTAGAAGTCGACGTGTCAAGCGAATTTCTCAGCAGGTCGTCCGGTTGTAGGTTTTCTCTTGCGCAGATTCAGAGATGGTGGTAGCTTCAGAGGCAACTGAGTTTCCTGCTGAGCAACTATCGGACTCTGATCAATGACACTCAAGGACGAACTACCCGCACGCGCACCGGAGGAGCAGCCGGCGATCACAATCGGCAGACGCATGCGCGATGCGCGGCTGGCTCGCCGAATGACGATCGTGGAGGTCGCCACCGCATGCGGCGTCACCAAGGGCTACCTCTCGAAGCTGGAGCGCGACCAGGCCAGTCCATCGATGGCCACCCTGCTGCGCATCTGCGCGGTACTAGAGGTGCCAGTCCCGTCCCTATTCGAGCCATCCAGCGGGGAACTGATCCGCAGCAACGAGCGGCGATCACGCAACGCCGGAGGTGAGCGTATGCAGGAATCGCTGCTCACGCCGACCGCCGAGAAGCGCGTACAGGCAATTCTTGGTGAGATCGAGCCGGGCGGCGGCAGCGGCCAGGAGCTGTACCCGGTCGAGGCCGACGTCGAGTTCGCATTCGTGATCAGGGGCCGCCTGGTAATGCGAATCGAAGAGGACGAGATCACACTCGAGGAGGGGGATGCGTTCACCTTCCCCGGTCACTCGCGTCATGCGTTCTACAACCCGGACCCGGACGCCGCCACGCGCGTGCTCTGGATCCTGGTCCCGGCCGTGCTATGACCGCGCTCCGCAATCGAGTCGGGGGACCCGTGACGCGCTTGATCGTGACCCGCGTGCTGCTCGGTGTGATGACGCTGTTTCTCGTTTCGATTCTGGTGTTCCTCGCAACCGAGGCGCTGCCCGGTAACGCCGCGATCGCGAAGCTCGGAAGGGGCGCCACACCGCAGGTGATCGCTGCCTTCAAGGCGCGATACCACCTCAATGAACCGATCTTCAGCCAGTACTTCCACTGGCTTGGAGACCTGCTCCACGGGAATCTCGGGGACTCGCTGATCAGCGGCTCCAGCGTGACCTCAATCATTCGGCAACGGATCGGCAACTCGGCGCTGTTGATGCTGTTTGCGGCGGTGGTCGGAATTCCGCTGGGAATCGCCATCGGCGTGCTGTCGGCGATGCGACGTGGGAAGGTATTCGACCACGTTTCCTCGGTCGTGCTGCTGGGACTCGCCTCTGTGCCCGAATTTGTGATGGCAATCCTGTTCGTGGTGTTGTTCGCGACAACCGTCCTGCACCTGTTGCCGGCCGTATCGACCCTGAGTCCCACGGAGTCGGTGTTCTCGCAGCTCAAGCTGCTGGTACTCCCAGCGCTGACGCTCGCGGCGCTGATCGTCCCCTACATCGCGCGCATCGTCCGCGCGTCGATGATCGAGGTGCTCGAGAGCGACTACGTGGCGCTGGCGCGGCTGAACGGGATCCCGGAGCGGCAGGTGGTCGTCCGTCATGCGCTGCCGAGCGCGGCAGGGCCGCTGTGTCAGGCGCTGGCTATCTCATTGTCCTATCTGGCCGGAGGCGTGGTGGTCGTCGAAACCGTGTTCGGCTTTCCCGGGATCGGCCAGGCGTTGGTCCAGGCGGTCCAGGATCGCGACATTGCGGTGATCCAGGCGCTGGTGCTGCTGGTAGCCGTGGTCTACATCGTTCTCAACATCGCTGCAGACGTGGCGACGTTGATGCTTACACCGAGACTTAGGGTGGAGGGACATTGAGCGCAACAGGTGACAGCCTGGTGGTCGGACCGAAGTCGAGCCGCGGCGTCCGGGTGAAGTCTCGCGGCGGTGGCCGTCAGCCGAGGGGCTCGGTCGGCCCGGCGCTGATGGTGGCATTGAAGTCCCGCCGCGGGCAGATTGGTCTCGTCCTGACAGCGGTGGTCTGCTTCATCGCGCTGTTTGGGCCGGCGTTCGCCCCTCACAACCCGCTCGCGCTACTGGCACCGCCATATGCGCCTGCCGGCTCCAACGGACTGCTGTTCGGCGCCGATTCGCTCGGTCGTGACGTGCTCAGTCGGTTCCTCGACGGCGGACGTCAGATCCTGATCATGTCGGTCATAGCCACGTTGCTGGGCGTGGGCGCCGGCGCATTGTTGGGGCTGTTGGCCGGCTACCGCCGCGGCCTCGCCGGTGAAACCGTGATGCGCACGATGGACGTGTTGCTGTGCTTTCCGCCTCTGGTTCTGGCGCTACTTTTCCTCTCCATCCTGGGGCCCAAGGCCTGGCTGATCGTGCTGGTTGTCGCCGCGACGCATCTACCTCGCACCGCCCGTGTGATCTTCAGTGCCTCGCTCGGAGTGGTAAAGAGTTCGTTCGTGGAGTACGCAGAGGTAGTCGGGACCCCACGCCGTCAGATCGTGGTTCGCGAGCTGCTCCCCAACGTTGTCGCTCCACTAACGGTTGAGTTCGGGCTACGACTGTGCTGGTCAATCGGCTTGATCGCCTCGCTCGCGTACTTGGGCCTCGGGCAGCAGCCGCCGGCCCCCAACTGGGGAACCATGATCAATGAGAACCAGTCGGCGATGACGGTGCAGCCGTGGCCGGTGTTGCTACCTGTGGTCGCGATCGCGCTGCTGACGATCGGCGTCAATCTCTTGACTGACGCGTTCGGGCAAGCCGCGGCCGGCATCGATCGCGAAATCGGGGTGGATTCCGAGGAGGAGCCGAGCGATGTCTGAGGCAAACACACCCAAAAACGGAAGTGGCAACGACCTAGCGGCGCGCAACCGCGCAGCTGAAAGACCACCGGTACTCAGCGTCCGCGACCTGCGCGTGAATCTGGCGGGCCGAGACGTCGATGTGGTGGACGCGATCGACTTTCGGCTGCGGCGCGGCGAGATCCTGGGGATGGTTGGCGAGTCAGGCTCCGGGAAGACAACCACAGCGCTGTCATTGCTGGGGTATGCGCGTCCTGGAACCGAGATCGTGTCCGGCTCGGTGGAGATCGACGGGGTTGATCTGCTGGCCCTGAGCGAGCGTCAGCTACGTCGGCAGCGCGGGCGGTTGATCTCGTATGTCCCGCAGGACCCGGGATCATCACTGACTCCGGGTATCCGGATCGGGAAGCAGCTGCGAGAGATCCTGGTCGCTCACAACTACGACGGCGACCTCGAGACGCGGATCACCGAGATGCTTCAGGAGGTCAGCCTCCCGGCCGACGCCGAGTTCCTCAAGCGTTATCCGCATCAGCTGTCAGGCGGGCAACAGCAGCGGGTGGTCCTGGCCATGGCGTTCGGCTCAAAGCCGCGCGTCGTGGTATTGGACGAGCCGACCACGGGTCTGGACGTGACCACGCAAGCGCGGGTGCTGCAGACCGTACGTGAACTGTGCGCAGTACATGGAACCGCGGCTGTGTATGTCAGCCACGATCTCGCGGTGGTCGGGGAGCTGGCGAGCGCGATTGCGGTGATGTATCTCGGTCGCATGATCGAATTCGGCTCGCGCAACAGGGTGATGGGCGACCCCGGTCATCCCTACACGCGCCGGCTGATCGCGGCGATTCCGGATCCCCAGCGGCGGCGTGAACTCGTTGGCATCAGGGGACGCGTCGAGCCCGTGACACGCCGTCCTTCCGGTTGCGTATTCGCAGCACGTTGCGAGTTCTGCGAAGAAGCTTGTACGCAGGCGCCAATCGGCCTCGTTGCAACTGATCCCTCCCACAGGATCGCCTGCAGGCGCATCGAGTACGTCCGCTCCCAGCCTGCGGTCGCGGCTCGCGAGCTTGACCCGCACAGCGTCGCAAAGGACGGCGGCTCGGGTCTGATGGTGAGCGGTCTGAGCGCGAGCTATCGCCACAATCAGGTGCTCCACGACGTGAGCTTTGAGGTTCCTCAGGGAGGCTGTGTCGCGCTGGTGGGTGAATCCGGAAGCGGCAAGACTACGCTCACGCGCTGCATCTCCGGGCTGCATGCGGAAGCTACCGGTGAGCTACGTCTCGACGGAAGCGAGCTGCCGTTCGGCGCGCGGCGACGTCCGGCGGAGACCAGGCGCACGGTGCAGTACGTCTTCCAGAACCCATATCGATCGCTGAACCCACGGAAGACGGTCGGCCAGTTGTTGGAGCATCCCCTGGAGTTGTTCTTCAAAGGCTCGGTGGACGCAACCGCACGCATACCTCAGCTCCTGGAGCGCGTGGCGCTGAACCCTGCTCTGATCGACCGCTATCCCGCGCAGCTAAGCGGCGGGGAACGCCAGCGCGTGGCAGTTGCGCGTGCATTGGCCGCGGACCCGAAGCTGCTGATCTGCGACGAGGTGACCTCCGCGCTCGACGTTTCGGTCCAAGCCGCGATCCTGAGGCTGCTCTCCGAGCTGCGGCTCCAGGAGCAGCTGACGATCCTATTCGTCACACACAACCTCGCGATCGTGAGGGCGATCGCTGACCACGTAGTGGTGCTGAACCAGGGGGCGATCGTCGAGCAGGGAGATGTGGACGAGATACTCGATCACCCGAAACAGGCCTACACGCAAAAGCTGTTGGCGGACACCCCAACCCTGGCCTTCGCCGCCCACTGACGGCGGCATGGTCAGGCTCACGCAAAATCTTGTGAGGCAGTGATCCGCTGCACGCATTCCCCCGAATAGATGCTGACTCGTCGATACCGGCGTCAACTACGACGTAAAGGAATATGCGATGGAACAGCAGTCTCAAGGGTCAACGCGCGGGAGCTTCCTGCGTAACGCAGCTACCGGAGGGCTCGTGCTCGCCACATCCGGTGGTGTACTCGCAGGTGTCAGTGGGGTCGCGTTCGCCTCAACACCGACCAAGAGCGACATCACAACCCTGCAAGCCGCATACACCGCGGAGAGTCTCGCGGTGTTCGTCTACAGCACGATTCTCAAGGACTTCGGCAAGTTCAGCCATCCGAAGCTCCAGAATCGCGACTACTTCGAGCACGCCCTCGACGATGAGAAGGCCCATAAGGCGTTCCTTGCCAAGGCGCTCGGGTCAAAGACTCCCACCGGCCTGAAGTTCAAGATCCCGGCAAGCGCCGTCAAGAGCGGTGAGTCGCTGCTGAAGACCGGCGTCGCACTCGAGACCGCGTTCGTCGAGGCGTACCTCGGGGCAGTCCATTCGTTCAGCTCATTGGACCTGAAGCTGGTTGCAGCGAAGGTCGCCTCAAATGAAGCGACCCACTACAGCTTCTTTGACGCGGCGGCCGGCGGCCACGCCGTGCTGACGCCGTTCCCGAACACGGCAACGATCCCGGCGACGGTCAAGAAGCTAAAGCCGTTCCTCGGCTGACGAGACGCAGCGCGGGGGGCGTCGGGGGCGCGCGGCGTAAGGACGCCACGCGCCCATCGGCGCAGCCGGGCGCCCGGTCGGCGCGGCCGGGCGCCCGGTCAGCTTGGCGGGGTGCTCGGTGGCGCGGCTGGGCGCCCGGTCAGCTTGGCCGAGCGCTCCGCCATGACACGCCGCCGCTGCGACCGCCGACGGTCCTCAGTTCTGGAGCGTGAGGCTGTATTCGCGTGGGGTACCGAAGCGGTGCGCCGTGATCGAGACCGCCTGCTCGTGCAGGAAGGTGAGCAGCTCGATGCGGCCTGAAGTCACCACTTCGCCCGCATAGATCGCGAGGTTGGGCGAGCCCGAGACCGCGGCGGCGAGCTCCGATACAGAGCCGCCGAGCAGCCGTACGCGGCCACCGGCGGCGGCCAGCGCGGCGGCACGTGCGCCCCACTGCACGCGATTTTCGACCTGGACCGGAAACTCCAGCTGAGCCAGGTAGTCCGCGACCGCCGGCGTCAGCGCAGCGGGGGTGCTGACGGTCACCGGCGAGCCCGCGCGGGCACCGGCGGCGATCACCCGGATCAGCTGCGCGTCGGTCGCGTCCTCAACCCGGACCGTCACCGCAAGCTGGCGGTAGCGCAGCACGTTCTGCTCTGCGGCGAGGCCGGTCACGTCGCGTGCCTCGCCGAACTCCTGCGCATACGCGTGATAGTCGGTTTCAAGCGCGGCCTGTAGCCAGCTGAGCTCGGATTCGCCGAGGCCGGCCTGCCGCGCAGCCGCAACCGCTGCGTCGGCGATCGGGTCGGGGCCGGTCGTGACGCCTCCGGGCACCGGCGCGTCGTGCCAGCTGCCGAGCCCGACGAGGTAGTTGGGACCGCCGGCCTTGGCGCCCGCACCAACCGACGACTTCTTCCAGCCGCCGAATGGCTGGCGTTGCACGATCGCACCGGTGATGTGGCGGTTCACGTAAAGGTTCCCGGCCTCAACCTGCTCGGCCCAAACCGCGATCTCGTCCTGGTCGAGCGAATGCAAGCCGGAGGTGAGCCCATAGTCGATCGCGTTCACGATCGCGATCGCCTCGTCGAGGTCGTCGGCGGTCATGATCCCCAGCACCGGTCCGAAGTACTCGGTCAGGTGATATTCGGAACCGGGCTCCACGCCTTCGCGGATACCCGGCTTCCAGAGCGCGCCATCGGCGTCGAGCTGCTGAGGTTCCAGTACCCACTTCTGTCCGGGCTCCAGCGATGTCAGCGCCCGCAGCAGCTTGCCCGAGGCAGGGCCGATCAGCGGCCCGACCTGGCTCGGCGGTTCCCACGGCATTCCCACGCGATAGGAGCTCACCGCGTCGATCAACTGGCGACGGAAGCGGTCCGATGACGCGACGCTCCCGACCAACACCACCAGCGACGCCGCCGAGCACTTCTGGCCGGCGTGGCCAAAGGCCGAGTAGGCAACATCCTTGGCTGCCAGATCGAGGTCGGCGCTGGGCGTGACGATGATCGCGTTCTTGCCGCTGGTCTCGGCCAGCAGCGGCAGATCCATGCGGAAGCTGCGGAACAGCTCGGCGGTCTCATAGCCGCCGGTCAGAATCACGCGCTGCACATCCGGGTGCGAGATCAGCTCGCGTCCCAGCCCATGCTCGGAGAGCTGCACGTACTGCAGCAGCTCGCGCGGGACGCCCGCGTCCCACAGCGCCTGCGCAACCACCGCACCACAGCGTCGCGCCTCGGTGGCCGGCTTGAAGATCACCGGCGAGCCCGACGCGAGCGCCGCGAGCACGCCGCCGCCCGGGATCGCGAGCGGGAAGTTCCACGGCGGCGTCACCACCGTCAGCCGCGCCGGCTCAAACCGCGCGCCTGCAACTTGGTCGAGTTCGCGTCCGCGCTCGGCGTAGTAGTGGGCGAAGTCGACCAGCTCACTGACCTCGGGATCGCCCTGCTCGATTACCTTTCCGCACTCGGAGCCGGCGACCTCGAGCAGCTCGCCGCGACGCGCCTCCAGCAGCGTGCCGGCCCGGTGCAGGATCTCAGCTCGCGCGTCCGTGCCGAGCGCACGCCAGGCCGCGCCAGCCGCGACCGCCGCAGCGATCCGCGCGTTCAACTCCGCAGGCTTCGAAATCAGGTTCTGCTTGGCCGTCTCGGCGCCCAGCTCCGAACCCTGCATGCGCGCCTGGATCGCCCGCGCCCACTCGCGATTGGCAGCGATCGAGTGATCGCTGTCGGGCGTGCTGTGAAAGCCTTCTTCGGTGCTACTGGCCCGCAAGCCAGTAGCACCGGCAAGCGCCTCGGCGGGACGGTCCTGGACCCGGTTCGGTGTCGGAACCGAGGTTGGGATCGCGGCGACCGAAGCCAGGAAACGGTCGCGCTCGCGCTCGAATAGCGCCGAGCTGGACTCAAGCTCGAACACCGCCGACATGAAGTTCTCCTGTGAGGCGCCCTCCTCGAGCCGGCGCACCAGATAGGCGATCGCGACGTCGAACTCGTTCGGGTGCACCACCGGCGTGTAGAGCAGCAGCGACCCGACCTCGTTGCGCACGACCTCCGCCTGAGCGGTGGCCATGCCGAGCAGCATCTCAAAGTCGATCGCGGAGGTGACGCCGCGCTTGTTCGCCAGCAGCCAGGCGAGGGCGACGTCAAACAGGTTGTGGCCGGCGACGCCGATCCGCACGGCGTCGGTGTGCTCGGGGCGCAGCGCGTAGTCGAGCACCGCCTTGTAGGAGGCGTCGGACTCCTGCTTGGAGTGCCAGGTGGCCAGCGGCCAGCCGTGGATCTCGGCGTCTACGTGCTCCATCGGGAGGTTCGCGCCCTTCACGACGCGCACCTTGATCGGGGCGCCGCCGCGAGCACGGCGCGTCTGCGAGAACTCCTGCAGTCGGATCATCGCGCCGAGCGCGTCGGGCAGATAGGCCTGCAGCACGATCCCGGCCTCGAGGTTCAGGAACTCGGGCTTGTCGAGCAACGCGGTGAAGACCGCGAGCGTGAGGTCGAGATCCTTGTATTCCTCCATATCGAGGTTGATGAACTTCGCGCCGTCGGGGGCGGAGGCCGCAAGTTCAAACAGCGGCGTGAGCGCCGTGACTGCGTGCGCGACAGCATCATCAAACGCCCAGGGGCTATGGGGAGCGACGGTCGCCGAGACCTTGATCGAGACGTAATCGACGTCGGCGCGCTCCAGCAGCCGCCGCGTCCCTTCCAGACGCCGTGCGGCCTCCTGCTCGCCGAGGATCGCCTCGCCCAGCAGGTTGACGTTCAGGCGGATGCCGGGGTCGTCGTGCTTGATGCGGTTGATCGCCTCGCCCAGGCGCGCGTCGCTGGCGTCGACGATCAGGTGCCGGACCATCCGTCGCAGCGCCCAGCGGGCGGTTGGAACGACTGCCCAGGGGGCCAGCTTGCTGAGCTCCGCGCCGGCCCTGATCAGCGTCCGCAACGGCCACGGCAAAAAGCGCGGGATGATCGGGGTGAGCGCGCGCAGGTTGTGGGCGGCGACGTGGATGTCGTCGGGGCGTACGACGCCGTCGACAAAGCCGACCGTGAACGCGAGTCCGTTGGGATCGCTGAGTACGCCTGCCAGCCTTGCGGCGGCGGGGTCCTGCTCGACGCGGCTGCTCTGCAGTAGCCAATCGCGGACCAGCGCGACGGCCTGGTCGGCCAGCGCTCGATCGATCGGGGTGTAGGTGTCAGTCGTGGTTTCGGTCATGCGTTCAGTCCCCGCGCGCGTGGTTGTCTCGATCAGCATGACGTCTGGCAACCAATAAGAAAAGTGGTATTTTCCGACTGGAAACGTTTATTGAAAGTGAACGGTTGCGGGCTTGTCATGTGGGACTTGAATCGTCTGCGGTTGCTGCGCGAACTGGAGCTGCGCGGCACCATCTCGCAGGTCGCGGCCTCGCTTGACTACAGCCCCTCGAACGTCTCGCAGCAGCTCGCCCAACTCGAGCGCGAGGTCGGGGTCCCGCTGCTGGAACCGGAGGGGAGACGGCTGCGACTGACCGCCGCCGGGCGTGCCGTCGCACGTTACGCGGAACAGGTGATGCAGCTCCAGGAACGTGCCCAGGCACAGCTGGCCAGCAGCGGCCCGGCGTTCGAGACCGTGCGCGTGGCGACGATCGCCAGTGCCACCCGGGCGCTGGTTCCGCGGGCGCTGGACATCATCGCCGAAAGCGAGCCGCAGCTGCGCATCGAGGTGTTCGTGGTATCGCCGGAGCACGGACTCGCAGAGCTCCAGACGCGCCACTACGACCTGGTCATCGCCGAGGAGTACCCGGGTCATCTGCGCGAGCGTGAGCCGGGAATCGACTACCGCGGGCTGGGCGACGATCCCGTACGCGTTGTGCTGCCGGCAGCCTCATCCGCTACGCGGCTCACCGACCTGCGTGACAGCGAATGGGTACTCGAGCCCGAGGGCTCGGCCTCACGTTATTGGAACGTGCAGCAGTGTCGCGCGGCCGGATTCGAGCCCGACGTGCGCTTCGAGGCGACCGACCTCGATACGCACATCGCGCTGATCGCCTCCGGACACGCGGTCGGGATCCTCCCGGACCTGATCTGGGCCGGTCACGAGCCGCCGCTGAAACTGATCGACCTGCCTACGCCGCGCAAGCGTCAGCTGTTCACCGCCGTGCGTGAGTCGGCGGCGCAGGTCAGCGGGATCGCGGTGCTGCGCGACGCGCTGTCCCGCGCCGCGCTAACGGGTGAGCGCGATCGGGCTCAGTGGTAGCGGTCGAAGTCCGCCGGCCACGGCAACGGGAACAGCTCCCGATACGGTCTTGCGTCGCTGATCACCTTGGCGAACGACGGCCGTTGCGCCAGCGCCCGGTAGTAGCGCGTGATCCGGGCGTGGCGCGCCTGGTCCCACGGCTCGATCGCGAGCGCATAGAAGAGCCCGGGCGCGGCCGCGCAGTCGGCGATCGTGAACGACCCGCCGGCGAGGAACTCGTGCGTTTCGAGCTGCTCCTCGAGCATCTCGTAGACCATCGCAAGCTGTGCGCGGGCGCGGCCGACCGCCGCCTGATCCGAGCTTTCACGGAACGTGTCGGCGACGATCGCCTGGACGCTGTCGGACAGATACTGGTCGCAGATCCGGTCCCACTTTCGCGCCTCCAACGACGGGACCAACCGCCCGCCACCGACGTACTCGATGATGATCGAGGTTTCGCCGACCACCGTTTCTCGGTCCACCAGCACCGGGATCGAAGCCGGCGGCCAGAGCTGCGCGAGCTGCTCGCGGCTGAAATCGCGCTGTTCTTCCAGCACGCTGTATTCGAGCTCGAGTTCCTCGAGCGCGATGATCACCTTCTGGCAGTAGAGCGCGAACGGGTGCTCATATAGGGTGAGGGTCGACTTAGCCATATCACGGCACTTTACGGCCGCCGGCGGTTTTTGACTGCAGCGACAGTTTTCTCAGCCGGTCCGTAGACTGGCCGTGTTCCGGGTACGGCCGTGAACATCGCTGGATGAGGTTCAGAAACGCGAACGGCCAGGAGGTCGGATGACGGAGATGACAGGTGGCGAGGCGCTCGTCGCAGCGCTCGAGCAGCACGGGGTCGAGGTTGTATTCGGGATCCCGGGAACCCACAACCTGCCGATCTATGACGCGCTCGGTCGCTCCGAGATCCGCCACGTGACGATGCGCCACGAGCAGGGACTCGGCTACGCCGCCGACGGCTATGCGCGCCGCTCGCGCAAGCCGGGCGTGTTCATCACCACCGCCGGGCCGGCCGCGCTCAACGCCGCCGCCGCGGTGGCGCAGGCCTGGTCTGACTCGAGCCCGGTGCTGATGATCTCTCCAGGAATGCCGCTGGGGCATCCGGCGGCGTCGACCGGATACCTGCACGAGCTCCCCGACTCGGTCGCGGCGCTGCAGGGCGCGATGGCACGCAGCCTGCGGGTTTCGACGCATGCAGAGATCGTGCGCGAGGTGAGCGACGCCTTTACCGCGTTTGCGTCGGCCCGCCCGCGCCCCGTGCACATCGAGATACCGCTCGACCTACTGGCCGCCAAAGCTCCCGTGGAACTGGTGCGCCCGGTGTCGACCGCCCCTCCGACACCGCCCACCGAGGCGTTGTCCGAGGCCGCCAAGCTGCTGGCCGGCGCGTCCAAGATCGCGATCGTGGCCGGCGGCGGCTGCTGGGGGGCGGCCGACGAATTGGCGGCCGTCGCACACCGTCTCGGAGCTGGGGTTGTCACCACCATGAACGGCAAAGGCGTGTTCGACTCCAGCGATCCGCTGTCGCTCGGCTCCAGGCTCGCGTTCCCATCTGTGCACGAATGGTTCAAATCGGCCGAGGTCGTACTGGCTGTCGGGACCGAGCTGGCCGAGTCGGACACATTCACGAAGCTGCCGCAGCCCAGCGGAAAACTGATCCGCGTGGACATCGATCCCGTGCAGGCGCACTCGAACCTGGCTTCCGACCTGGCACTTATCGGCGACGCCAAGCAGACGCTCGCCGGGCTCGAACAACAGCTCGACGAACTCGCGCTGACCGCGCCGGACCCCGCATTCCTCGAAGATGTGAGGCTGTCGGCCGACGAGGACGCGCTCGAGGTCGGCGGCAGGTGGAAGGACTGGATGCAAGCGCTGCGCGCCGCGCTGCCGGATACGGCCACGATCGCCGCCGACAACGCGATGGCCTGCTACTGCGGTGCCCTCAGCTTCCTCCCGCTGGGGCCGTCGGAACGCTTCATGTTCCCGACCGGCGTCGGCACGCTCGGCTTCACGGTCCCGGTCGGCATCGGCGCGATGCTGGCGGACCCCAAGGGGCCGGTCGTCGGGATCAGCGGCGACGGCGGCCTGATGTTCACCGTCGCCGAATTGGCCAGCGCCGTCGAGCTCGGACTCGGCCTCCCGGTACTCGTTTTCGTCAACGACGGCTACGGCGAGATCCGCCGCGAGATGGTTGCGGCCGGCTTCGAGCCGATCGCGGTCGACTTCCCGCCGCCTGACTTTGCTGCGCTGGCCAAGGGGCTCGGCTGCGCGAGCGCGGCGCTCAGCGACCCCTCAGAACTCGAAGCTGCCCTGAACCAAGCGCTTGCGCGCAAAGTCCCCACAATCATCACGATCCAGGAGCAATCCGCATGAGCGGCGGCGCCTATCAGAAGGTCATCTGGACCGATCCGGTGACCGGTTGCAACGGATATCTGGTGATCGACCGGCTGGTGCGTGGTGTGGCAGGCGGTGGCCTGCGAATGCGAGCTGGGTGCACGCTTGAGGAGGTCGGGGACCTGGCCAGCGCGATGACGATCAAGGAGGTCATCGCCTACCAGCCCGGCGCTCGCTACGTCCCGTTCGGTGGCGCCAAGGGCGGGATCGACTTCGATCCTAATCACCCCGACGCAAAACAGGTGCTGAAACGCTATCTCGCGGCGATGCTGCCGTTGATCCAGACGCGCTGGGCCACCGGCGAGGACTTCGGCGTGCGCCAGGATGACATCGACCAGATCGCGCACGAGCTGGGAATGCGCTCGACCGTCGACTCGGCATTGGAATTGGTGCAGGACGGCGCAGACGCCGGCCTTGCACGGCTCGATGCTGCGTTCGCCGTCGATGAGCGCGGGGTTGGGCTCGGTGACCTGGTCGGCGGCTACGGAGTAGCCGTAGCCGGGATCACGGTGCTGCGCGAGCTGGGTCGGCCGGTTGAAGGCGCGACCGCCGTTGTTCAGGGGTTCGGCTCGATGGGAGGCGCGACCGCGCGCTACCTCAACGATGCCGGTGTGAAGGTGATCGCGATCGCGGATCTCGACGGACTTGTGTTCAACGCGAACGGGCTCGATGTGGAGTTGCTGCTGCGCACCCGTGGCCGCACCGGCGGTATCGACCGCGCGGCGCTGCGCCCCGAGGACCAGCAGCTTGCGGGAGATCAGTGGAGCTCGATTGAGTGCGATCTGCTCGTACCCGCCGCAACCTCCTACGCGATCGACCTCGGGCGTGCCGAGGGGATCAAGGCGGCGGCTCTGGCGGAGGCGGCCAACGTCGCGACCTCCGAGCAGGCACAGGCGCTGCTGTGGGAGCGCGGGATCCCGGTGGTACCGGACTTCATCGCGAACATGGCCACCAACGCGTGGTGGTGGTGGACCCTGTTCGGTGACATCGAACCCACCGCGGAGGCGTCGTTCGCACGCATCCGGGAACTGCTGACCGGGCTGGTTGAGGAGTGCTACAGCCGCGCCAAGCGCGACGGGGTGACGCTCCGCACCGCCGGACTGGCGATGGCAGACGAGCGCAGCCGCGCGGCCGCGCAGGCCACCGAACTCGGCGAACTCGGAACCGACCTGGTGTGAACGCTCGGCAATCGACGTGAAACCGGAACAGGCAACCGACAAAGCACCCGCGAAGGGACAGAACAGCCGCGGCGTCGAGACCCGCATCCGGATCATGGATGCGGCGGTCGAGTGCCTCGCCGAGGGCGGGATCGACGCCGTGCGTGTCGCCAAGGTTGCGCAGAAGGCCGGCGTCTCCAGCGCACTCGTGCACTACCACTTCTCGACCCGTGAAGAGCTGCTGGCCGAAGCGCTGGAGTCCTCATTTCGGATCGCCGGGGACGTGCGTGCGACCACCAAATACGGCGCAGGCACCGCGCTCGAACGCCTGCGCCAGAAGATCGAGGAGTCGCTGCCGTTCCCCGGACGGCGCCAACGCGAGTGGGAGCTGTGGGTCGAGCTGTGGTTGCGAGCCGTGCGTGAACCGGCCCTGCGCTCCACCGCCGCGGCGGTCTACCGGCAGCTGCACGAGTCGCTGCTCGCGCTGCTGATCGAGGGCGCCCAGGACGGGCTGTGGACACTGAAGGACCCGGAGGCGCTGGCCGACCGTGTACTCGCACTGATCGACGGATACGGCCTGCGGGCGCTGCTCGAGGATCCGCAGATGCCGGTGCAGCGCGCCTTCGACGAGGTCTGGGCGGACATCACGCTGTACCTCGGCCCGGCTGCTGTCGCTTGATTCCGGACGAAACTGACGATAGAGTCAGTTTCTGCGCAAGTTTCCGGATTCTGATGTGACGCCGTGCTGGCCAGACGCGCCGCGCGAGAACTTTGAGGAGCAGTCTGTGACCAACCCGAGCACGGCCTTCGAGGCCCTTTTCGACCCGCGATCAGTGGCCGTGGTGGGCGCCTCCGACGATCCCGCCAAGTGGGGGAACTGGCTCGGTGAGCGGGCCCTGCGCGGTAGTCACCGCCGTGACGTCTGGCTCGTCAACCGCCGTGCGCAGACGGTGCTCGGGCAGCCCGCCTACAACTCGATCGCGGAGCTTCCCAGCGACACCGAGCTGTTCGTGCTGGCGGTTCCCGCCAAGACGCTGAAGCCGAGCGTCGAAGCGGCGATCGCCAAGGGCGCCAAGGCGATCGTCGCGATCACCGGTGCCGAGACGGACGGCGAGGCGGGAGGCGAGGCCGACGTGGAGCTCGCCGCGATTGTGCAGGACGCCGGTGTAAGGCTGCTGGGGCCCAACTGCCTTGGTGTCTTCGACGCTGAAGCCGAGCTGATGCTGCTCTCCGACGACCTGCCGGCGGGGACCGTCGGGCTGCTCTCACAAAGCGGCAACCTCTCGCTCGAGATCGGCTCGCTGCTGCAAGAGGTCGGACTCGGCTACTCACGCTTTGCCTCGATCGGCAACCAGGCCGACATCGTGATCGCCGATCTGATCCATGAACTCGCCGATCACGACCCCACCAAGCTGATCGCGATCTACGCAGAGGACTTCCGTGACGGCCGTGCAATGGCGCGAGCCGCGCAATATGCCCGCTCCAAGGGCAAGCCCGTGATTCTGCTCGCGATCGAGGCCTCGGAGGCGACCTCCCGCGCAGTTGCATCGCATACCGGCGCGCTGGCCTCCGGCGGCGCGACGATCGACGCTGCCTGTCTCGCGGCCGGTATCAGTCGCGTGCGCACTCCCCAGGAACTGGTCGACGTCGCGCAGGCGCTCAGCAACCAGGCGCCGCCGCAGGGCAGGCGCGTCGCGATCCTCGCCGACGGCGGCGGTCATGGCTCGATCGCAACCAGCGTTGCGCTCGGTTCGGGGCTCGAAGTCCCCGGATTCAGCGAGGCGCTGCGTGCGCGCCTGCGGGCAGAGCTGCCGCCGGCCGCCGCGGCCGCGAATCCGATCGACCTCGCCGGCGGGGGCGAGCAGGACGTGACCTCGTTCGCCCGCGTGGGTGAGGTGCTGCTCGGCTCCGACGAGGTCGACGCGGTGGTCATCACCGGTTACTTCGGCGGATACGCGAACTATGGGGAGGCGATCGCGACCCAGGAGCGCGAGGTCGCCGTCGCGCTCGCCGCCAGCGCTGAGGCGCACCGCAAGCCGCTCTACATGCACTCGATGCATCGCAGCGCACCGGCCTTCGAGCAGCTGAACGCGGGAGGCGTCCCGGTCCACCGCCAGGTCGAGCGGCCGCTACGCACGCTCGGGATCCTCGCCGCCAGCTGCGCACCATCGGACCCGGTGGCCCCGTTGCCGGCGCCGGCGGAGCCGCTGAACGAATTCGGATATGTCGCAGTGCGCGAACTGCTGGAGCGCGCCGGCATCCCGTTCGCGACCGTGCGTGAAGTCCAGAGCGCCGATCAGGCAGCCGCCGCCGCAAGCGAGATCGGCTACCCGGTGGTCGTGAAGGCGCTGGGGCTGCTGCATAAGTCAGACGCCGGCGGCGTCGTCGTCGGAATCGAGGACGAGGTCAGTCTCCGTGAGGTCGTCGCTGACCTGCAGCGGCGGCTGTCACCGCCGTCGCTGTCGGTCGAGCAGATGGCGCGACTCGATGACGGCGTTGAGCTGCTGACCGGAGTCAACTGGGATCCGCGTTTCGGGCCGGTGGTGCTGGTCGGACTCGGCGGGATCTTCGCCGAGGCGCTGCGCGACACCGCCACCGCCATTGCCCCGGTCTCGGTGCAACAGTCCAAGCGGATGCTCCGCAGCCTCCGCGGCGCGGCTTTGCTCGGCGGTGTCCGCGGCCGTCCCGCCGTCGACGTCGATGCGGCGGCGCAGGCGGTGGCCGCGCTCAGCGCTGTCGCCGCCGCCCACCCGGAGATCGGTGAGCTCGAGATCAATCCGCTGCTGGTGACACCGCAGGGCGCGCTCGGCCTCGACGCCCGCGCAGTCCCCGCTACGCGGGGTTGACGTAGCCGCCGAGCACCGCGTGCTATCCGGGGTTGACGTAGCCGCCGAGCACCGCGTGCTATCCGGGGCTGACGTAGCCGCCGAGCACCGCGTGCTATCCGGGGCTGACGTAGCCGGCGAGCACCGCGTGCGCGTGGCGGCCACCGGTGTCGGCCTGCCTCTGGTTGCTGCCGGTCTCGACCACTGAGAACCCGGTGCGGTTGCCGTCACCGTTGATCACATTCGGGCCACGCTGCGGCGACGGCTGAGCCGTGACGATCGCGACGTGGACGGCCGAGGGCTGCGGGCTCAGGGAGAGCCCGTAAACGGCGACGTCCCCGGGGAAGGGGCGATATCCACTGGCGGCCGGATGCCAGCTTCCGTGGGCGACAGCCCACTCGTAGAAGCTGGCCGCGCCCGCGTTGAGCTCGCCCGGCGCGTAGCCGTAAACGAAGCGGACGCCTGCCTTGCGCCACGCCCATGCGGCGAAATCAGCGCACCACTCCTCCGCGCGGTCACCGTTCGGGCAGGTCTCGGAACCTGCGTGCCAATAGGCGCTGAACTTGTTGCAATACGAGTCCGCGGGGTTAGTCGCATATCCAACCTGGCTCTGCGCGATCGCGACGATCCGCTGGCGCACGCTCATGCCCGCCAAAGTCGCGTGGCTCGGGAGCTGAAAGGTGCGAGCGCTCCCGCCCGCGACATTCAGCGCGAGCACCGCGACCACCAGTAGCAGACCAGCCGCCAACACCAGGCGCAGGCGCCCGCGACGGCGGCTCGCGCGCCGTACCGCGGCCAGCTGGCGCATCTGTTTGGACTGTCGCAGTTCGGTCACCGTTCCATGAGTGTCTTGCGCGTCCGGCCCCGGTCCTTGCGGGGGAATTGTGAGCGGCGCGGTGATTCGATATTAGGCTCGGAGCCGAAGCAAAAGCTAATGCGCGCCGCGGCGTCCGGCGGGTCCGTTGAGTTCACAGAACGCGGGGAGTAACGTTAGGTGCAGCGTCGCCTCGTGTTGGGCACGCTCACTTTCCGCCATCCAGGCAGGGAGGGGGAACGTCCGACGGGCGGCGCCAACTCGAATCAGTCTGGAGCCGAGCTTGTCAGTGCCTCCCGAAACCCGTGTTGGACGTAGCTGCCGGTGCTCCGTCGCGGCGCGGCAGGCGGTGATCGGCTAATGCTGGCGCTCGGGATCGTGCTGGTGGTCGTGGCCCTGGTGCTGTTGGTGGCTGAAGCCCATATCAGCACCGCCGGTGTGCTGGGGCTTGCTGGAGGCACCGCAATCGTATGCGGCCTGGTGCTGTTGACGGCCGCGTCCGCCGCCGGAGGGGTCGCAGTGATCGCCGTAGGCGCAGGCGCCGCCGTGGTCACAATCGGTGGTCTGACGCTACTGCTGAAAGGACTTGACGGAGCGCGCGGCAGACCGCAGTCGGGGCCGGCGACGATGGTCGGTCACCACGGCGTGCTGCGCGTCACGTCCGGCGGCAAGAGCGTCTTCGTCGACGGGGCCCTATGGCGGGCGGAGCCGAGCCCACTCTGCGATCCGGACGGGTTGCGCGATGGCGACCAAGTGATCGTCGAGCAGATGAGCGGCCTGACCTTATACGTGCGCAGAGCTGAGGAACTGGAGCTGAACCCATGATCGTCCTGATCGTCGTAATCGTTGTGCTGGTCGTCGCCGGCCTGATAGGCGCTGCCTCGTCGGTCCACATCCTGCGTGAGTACGAGCGCGCGGTGGTGTTCCGCCTCGGTCGCCTGGGTGAGGTCCAGGGGCCGGGCATCGTTGTACTGGCTCCGTTCGTGAACAGGATCGTGCGCGTGAGCCTGCGGACCGTGACGCTGCAGGTCCCGCCGCAGGAAGTCATCACCCGCGACAACGTCCCGGCACGCGTCACCGCGGTCGCGTACTTCCGCGTCGTCGATCCGGATAAATCCGTGGTCGAGATTCAGGACGTACTGTCCGGGACCACCCAGATCGCTCAGACGACTTTGCGTTCGGTACTCGGCAAGGCTGACCTCGACACGCTGCTGTCCGAGCGCGAGAAGCTGAACGAGGACCTGCAACAGATCATCGACGGGCAGACCGAGCCCTGGGGCGTAAAGGTCACGACCGTCGAGATCAAGGACGTGGAGATCCCGGCGGCGATGCAGCACTCAATCGCGCGCCAGGCCGAGGCCGAACGCGAGCGTCGCGCCAAGGTGATTGACGCCGAGGGCGAATTTCAGGCCGCCGCCAGGCTGCTGGAGGCAGCCGAGCTGATCAGCCAGAACCCGGCCACGATCCAGCTGCGCTACCTGCAGACGCTGCGCGAAATCGGCGGGCAAGCGAACAACACGATCGTGTTCCCGTTCCCGGTCGACATGCTGCGGAGGATCGAGCACTCGCTAACCGGCCTCGACGGGATCGTCGATCACCCGGCGGCGAAATCCGAGGACAGCTGAGCGCGGCGGCTGCGGTATCGAGCACCTCAATCGCCGGCTGCGGTGGCGATCACCGCACAACTGCCCGCGATCAATCCGCGGACACAAACAGGTCGAGGGCGAGTTCGACGTCGCCGGGCGCGGCGCGGTAGGGCTCAAGTTCAGTGATTCCGGCCTCGGCCAAAATCTGATCGTCGATGAAGAAGTTGCCAGTGCACTCACGTGCTGGGCGCAAAAGGATCTCGTAGGCCGAGTCGGCGACGATCTGCGGGGTCCGTGCCTTGGCCATCGCCTCATCACCGCCGAGCAGATTCTGCACCGCCGCGGTTGCAATCAGCGTCCGCGGCCACAACGCATTTGCAGCCACCCCGGCCTCGCGCAGCTCTTCCGACCAGCCGAGCGTGAGCATCGACATCCCATACTTGGACAGCGTGTAAGCGACGTGACCGCCGAACCAGCGCGGCTGCAGATCGAGCGGCGGTGAGAGCGTCAGGATGTGCGGATTCGTGCCCTGCTTCAGATACGGCAGGCTGTGCTTGACCAGCGAGAACGACCCGCGCACATTGATGTCCTGCATCAGGTCGTAACGCGACATCGAAAGCTGCTCGGTGCTCAGCAGCGCGATCGCACTTGCGTTGTTCACGACGATGTCGATCCCGCCGAAGCGCTCGACCGTCGCCGCGACCGCACCCGCGACCGAGTCGTCGTCGCGAACATCGCCGACGATCGCCAGTGCGTGCCCGCCCGCGGCCTCGATCTCGGCGGCCGCGGTGTGGATCGTGCCCTCGAGCTTGGGATGGGGCTGGTCGGTCTTGGCCAGCAAGGCGACGTTGGCGCCGTGCTCGGCGAGCTTCAGAGCGATCGCAAGACCGATGCCGCGGCTGCCGCCTGACATCAGCACCGTGCGGTCCTTGAAGGTGCCGCCGGCTTGGGTGCCGGCGGCCGGTTTCGGGTTCGGGTCACTCATGCCAGCGATGTTCTCAGCTTGCTCGCTCATGCGAGGATTCCCCGCGAGATGATCAGCCGCTGAATGTCCGAGGTGCCCTCCCAGAGCTCCTCGAGTTTCGCGTCGCGAAGCCATTTCTCAACCGGATAGTCGCGCGAATAGGCCCAGCCACCAAGCGTTTGCATCGCGGCCCAGGTGCAGTACATCGCGGTCTCGGAAGCGTGAAGCTTGGCCATCGCGGCCTCGGTCGACGCTCGCTGTCCGGTGTCGATCATGCGCGCCGCGTTCCAGGTCAACAGCCGCGACGCCTGGACCTTCACCGCCATGTCGGCGAGGCGGAACGACACGGCTTGGAACTCCGTGATCTTCTTGCCGAACTGCTCGCGCTGCTTGGCGTACTCAAGCGCATAGTCGAGCGCTGCCTGCGCGATTGCGGTTTCGGCTGCGGCGAGCGCCACGCGCGAGCGGTCGAAGGTGCCCATCATCCCGGCAAACCCCTGACCTTCGTCGCCGAGGCGACGGTCGTCGGGCACAAACACCTCCTTGAGGAACACTTCGGCGGCGAGGTTGGCGCGCTGCCCCATCTTCTTCATCGGCTTGCCGACCGACAAACCCTCGTCACTGCGCTCGAGCACAAACGCGGTGACACCCTTGGAGCGCGTGCCGGGCGCGACCGTCGCGAACACTACGAAGTATTGGGCGTCGGGGGCGTTGGAGATCCAGCTCTTCTGCCCGCTGATCAAGTAGCCGCCGTCGACCTTCTTGGCGTATGTGGTGATCGCCGCGGCGTCCGAGCCGACACCGGGCTCGGTGTTGGCGAGCGCCGATAGCGGCGGCTGATCCGAACACAGCGGAGTGACCCACCGTTGTTTCTGCTGCTCGGTTCCGAGGATCAGAACCGGGTCGGCAAAGAAGCCACTGGAGGTCAGCAGGCTGCCGATCCCGGCGCAGGCGTAACAGAGCGATTCGGATACCACGACTGCGGTCGTAGCGTCAGAGAACCCGCCGCCGCCGTATTCCTCGGGCAGCATGAACGAGGTGATGCCAAGCGCGGAGGCCTTGTTCCAGATATCGCGGGGCATGGGGCCGTCGTTCTCATCGATCTCGGCGGCGACCGGGCGGATCTGTTCTTCAGCGAACTTCACACACAGCTTCTGGATTTCACGCTGTTCCTTGGTGAGCTCAAACGGCGTGCTCTGCGGCGGCATTTATCTCCTCTGAGATCTCGGGGTCTGCGCCGATCGTACAGAAACTGACTACAAAGTCAATAAGTTGGAAATCGGGAGACGACGAAGTAGGCCGGTAGACGGCGTCGGCCGGCGCGCAGGCTGCTCAGCGCGGGCGCGCCGCGCCGCGACCGCGCCCGCACCCGCGCCGCGCCGGATCGTGCACGGCGCGGCGCGGCGGACGTTGAATTCTGATCGCGCGAGGCGCGCGACCGTTGAATTCTGATCGCGCGAGGCACGCCTCGGGACACAGTGAGTTGCGGCGCCCGAGCGTCCGTGCTCGGGCGTCGTGTTACGACTTCGGCCGCTAATCAGCGGCTAGGCCGGCGGAGCTAGACCAGCGCGGGGATGCGCTCGCCGGAGGCGATCCCGGCAATCTCTTCGGAGGCGCGCCCGAACTCTTCGTCGGAGAGCACCGGTGTGCCTTCGAACGGCAGGTCGCGGGTGAGTTCCACCCACGAACGCAGGCCGCCGTACTCGTCACGGACCTTGACCGTGACCGGGCGCGGAATGCGGTAGCTACGCAGCACGATCACGCTCAGCGGTGTGCGGTGGCGCCATTCCAGACGGCGTTCGGCGTAGTCCGAAGACCAGACGTAGAAGGGGGAGAGCGCGTCAACCGCGCGACGGTCACTGATCGTGTGGATCGCAGCGACCTCGGCCCACGCCCGGATGCGGACGCGGTCTGGCTGGTGGATCTCGAGCCCGCGGGCCATGGCCGCCGGCGTGGGTTCGCCGTCGCTCCAAACGCCCTCTTCCAGCGCCCGCGTCAGCTCTGGTCGATGTGATTCACGAACCAGGTCTGAGTGCAGGCAATCGAATGTGGGATAGAGGAAGAAGCGGTCGTAGTCGAGCGTAAGCGGTTTGCCCGGCTCCCTTGCGGTGCTCTTGCGTAGGGTGAGCAGCTGCTCACCTTCGGCCAGGGCACGGACTGTGACCGCCCATTCTTTGAAAGCAATCGGCATACGTATCTCGTCGGGAACTAAGTGATTTTTGAAAGAAGAGAGAGAGACCGACACGCCCGAACAACACGGCGGCCGGTCCTGTCGATTCTATTTGAAAATCACAAAATCACAAAATTTCCCTGCAAATTAGGGCTTTTCTTGTGTGATATAGGTAGGCGCGAGAGCTAGCTCAGGCGCTGCCCGGAACGACTCTCCAGGGCCTCGATCAGCGCTGCAAAATCCTCGTCGCCGAAGCCCTCTTCAGAGGCCTCCGCCATTACCTCTGCGGTCTCCTCGGCAAACGGGAACTGCACATCTGCGTCGTTCGCGGTCTCAAGGCAGAAGCGCACATCCTTGAGCATGTGGTCGAGCTTGAACAGCGGCGCGTAATCGTGCGAGCGCATCGGTCCGGCCTTGAGGTCGAGCATCGTCGAAGCCGCGGAGCCCCCGGCCATCACCGCGACCAGGGCATCCATGTCGACCCCGAGCTTGTCGCCAACCAGCAGCGCCTGTCCGAGCGTGCACGCGTTGGCCGCCGCCACGGAGTTGCTGATCACCTTCACGGTCTGTCCCTGACCGTTGCCGCCGGCGTGAACGATCGTGGTTCCCATCGCTTCGAACACTGGCCTTGCCCGTTCAAACTCGTCGTCGGGGCCACCGACCATGATCAGCAGCTCGCCGGACTCCGCTCGCGGCTTGGATCCGGTCACCGGCGCGTCGAGGTAGCCGAAGCCGCGTTCGCGTAGCCCAGCTGAAGTGATCAGCGCCTCTGCTGGCCCGACCGTCGAACAGTCGACGAACAGCGTCCCCGGGGCGGCCGTCGAAACGAGTCCCTCCGCGAGCTCGTTCCCGGAGGCCGGAACCGAACCGTCCCCACCGAACAACAGTGTCCTCACCTGCGGGCCGTCGACAACCATCGTGACGACGGCTTCAGCACCCTCTCCTGCCGCGGCCGGGGTGTGCGCCACGCGCACACCCGGACGCTCAGCCGCGAACTCGGACGCCACCGACGCGGTGCGGTTCCAGACGGTCAACTCGAACCCCTTGTCGTAGAGGTTCGCCGCCATCCGCGACCCCATGATGCCCAGGCCTAGAAAAGAAACTCTCATGGCCCGGACGATACGCGGTCTAGGACATCAGTCATCACCGCATACGCGGTCGCGGCGAGGGCGGCGATCTCCTCCCTGATGCCGCCTCGCCTCACGCCGCCATTACCTCCAGGTCGTGGAACTCCTCCGTCTCAGCCAGATGCTGGTGCGAAGGGCAGTATCCGTTCTGGGGCAGCGGTATTCGCTGACATGGCGTGCCCTTGCGCGTGCTCGCGCGGCAGTGCAGCGGATTGCCGAACAGGTCATAGCCCGTGGGCGGCTGACTGCGCACGAACTTGTCCGCACACGTCAAGTAGCGCTCCACCACTGACAGCACCCTGCGCTGGGACTGCATCGGGAAATACACGCGGATCTCGTTGAACAAGGTCCGCGAGGGTCGCGCAAAGTAGTAGCGGTCTGTGGCCAGACGCTCAACTGCGGACTCACAGGCCCGCAGCACACGTGCGTGGTTCGCGTTCGAGCCGTCGAACGAGTCTTCTCTGATCTCGTCGGCAAGCTCGCGGTAGATGGCTCGACTGAAGTGGTACATCGGTTGTCACTCCTTTCAACGTCGTGCCGCAGTTCGCAGGAGTGCCGGAACGTTCATTCCGCAGAAGGCTTAAATAAAACCCGAAGAAAATCGCCGGGCTCCTGCGCACCGGGCTACCGGTCCGTGGATCGAACACTACTCCGAACGTGTCAGTTGTGACTTGTCGTCGGCGGTGCGGAGCTGGGCCGGTCGGGTTCCGCAGATCCCCCGCGCCCGCGTTTCCCCACTATTTTGCTTGCCTTTGCTCAATGCGGTGACCGCCGATACCGACCTTCGCTGCCCCAGCGCTGAACTGCGCCGCGGCTCGGTACGGTTGCTGGATGGCCGCCACACCCGTGTTTCTCAGCCACCCGTCGTCGCTGGAGCACGACACCGGTGCACATCCCGAGAGCATCCGCCGGATCGTGGCGATCGAGGCGCAACTCGAACGCGACAACTACCTCGGATGGAACCGCGTCGCCTCGCGCGCTGTGACGCGCGATGTGCTGGAGCGCGTCCACACCAGCAGCTACATAGACGCGATCGCGGCAGCCGCCGCGCGGGGCGGCGGGCAGCTCGACGCTGACACCGTGATGAGCGCCGGCTCCTACGCTGCTGCGCTGCACGCTGCGGGCGGCGCGGTTGAGCTGGTGCGGGCACTGATCGACGGAGTTCCGGTGGGGTTCAGCGCGCATCGTCCGCCCGGACATCACGCGCTCGCGGCACGCGCGATGGGTTTCTGCCTGTTCAACAACGTCGCGGTGGCTGCGCGGCACGCGATCGCCGCTTTCGGCCTCGAGCGCGTGTTGATCCTCGACTGGGACGTCCACCACGGCAACGGCACTCAGGATCTGTTCTGGGAGGAGCCGCGGGTGTTGTTCTGCTCGATCCACCAGTCTCCGTTCTGGCCCGGCAGTGGTCGCGAGGCCGAGCTCGGGCGCGGCCCCGGTCACGGTTACACGGTGAACCTTCCGGTTCCAGCCGGGTCGGGCGACGGGACTTTCGTCTCGCTCGTACGCGACGTCGCGCTGCCGCTGGCGCACGCATATGAACCGCAGCTGATCCTGGTCTCGGCCGGCTATGACGCACATCGCGATGATCCGCTGGCCCAATGCACGGTCAGCGACGCCGGCTATGGCGCGATGACTGCGCTCGTGCGGGACCTCGCCGCCGAGCTTCAGGTTCCGTTCGGATTCGTGCTGGAGGGTGGCTACAACGTCGACGCCCTGGCGCGTTGCGTGGCGCTGACGATGAGCGTCGCCGGCATCCCGGCCGGCGACACGAACCCCAACTTCGATGCGGTGCTCGAGTGCGGCATCGACCCGCTAGCGGAGGACGCGCGCGTGCGTCTGTCCGCGTTCTGGCCGACACTGATTTCACAGTGACGCGCCCGTCGCCTACAGATCCCGTCGCGGTTTTTGATTCCGGTGTCGGCGGACTCACCGTGCTGCACGAATTGCTGGTGACGCTGCCCTCCGAGGATTATCTGTACCTGGGCGACACCGCGCACTTTCCCTATGGGGACCGCACCGACGGCGAGCTCAAGCGCTACTCGGTGGAAATCGCCGACCACTTGATCGCAGCGGGCGCCAAGCTGCTGGTCGTGGCCTGTAACTCGGCCACGGCCGCCGCGCTCGGCACGCTTGAACGGCACCTTCAGCAGACCGCGCCGGAGATCGACGTGATCGGCGTGATCCGGCCTGCGGCACAACTGGCCGCGGTCTCAACCCACAACGGACGCATCGGGCTCCTGGCTACGCCCGCCACAGTCGCCAGCGGTGCCTATCACGACGCCGTGGAGGCCGCCGATCCGCACGTGCAGCTCGAATCGGTCGCCTGCCCCGACCTTGCCCGCATCATCCAGTCCGGGTTTCCGTTTGACGAGCAGGTTGTGGAGACCGTCCGTGCCTATTGCACGCCGTTGCGTGCCGCCGAGGTCGACACCGTGATCCTCGGCTCAACCCACTATCCGCTCTGCGCCCCGATGCTGCAACGGATGCTCGGCCGGGGTGTGACGCTGGTGTCCTCGGGAGTCGGCGTGTCGCGGTCGGTCGAGCGCGCGCTCGCCGCCAAGCGGTTGCTGAATCCGCGCGACGGCGAGGGGTACTACCACTTCCAGTGCAGCGGCGATCCGGACGCCTTCGAGCAGGTCGGAGTGCGTTTCCTGCAGATGCCGTTCGGCGGGGTCCGGCAGGTGCTGCTGGGGGAACTCTCGGCACAGGCTTAGCGCCGGTCTCGAGCATGGTTTCGCTTTTGGCTCTGGGGTCTCGATCTCGACAGCAACAAAGGGTTGTCGTCGGCGTCGAATGGGTACGGTGGCGTCATGACAGAGCGAAGCTATGGAAGAGCTACCGGGGAGATGCGCCCGGTCACGATCGCCCCGGGATTCGTCCGCCCCGCCGCCGGCTCGGCGCTGATCAGCGTGGGGGAGACGCGCGTGATCTGCACCGCTTCGGTGCAGGAGTCGGTGCCTGGATGGATGAAGGGACGCGGCAGTGGTTGGGTTACGGCCGAGTACGGAATGCTGCCCGCCTCCACCGGCGAACGCAAACAACGCGACGCGACCAAAGGCCGGCTTGACGGGCGCTCGGTGGAGATTCAGCGCCTGATCGGCCGCTCCCTGCGTGGCGTGATCGATTTCAAGGCGCTCGGCGAGCGCACGATCTACATCGACTGCGACGTGCTGCAGGCCGACGGCGGCACCCGCTGCGCCTCGATCACGGGCGGCATGGTGGCGCTGCGGCTCGCGACTGACAAGCTGATCCAGGACGGGCTGTTGGAACGGTCACCGCTGACCGGCTCGGTTGCCGCAATCTCAGCCGGGATCGTTGGCGGCAGTCCGTTGCTCGACCTCGACTATTCCGAGGACTCGACCGCCGAGGTTGACGCGAACGTGGTCATGACCGACGACGGCGGACTGGTCGAGGTCCAGGCGACGGCTGAGCGCACGCCGCTGTCGCGTGCGCACCTCGATGATCTGCTGGCGCTGGCGGAAGCCGGGATTCAGCATCTGCGCGAGGCGCAGCAGGCCGCCTGGAGCTGATGGTTGTGCAAACGGAGCTGATCCTCTCCACCCGTAACTCCCACAAACTCGAGGAGTTCTCGCGCATGCTGGCCCCCTACGGGCTGAGCGTGAAGCCGCTACCCGAGCAGGTGGTGCTGCCTGAGGAGGACGGCGACACGTTCGAGGCCAACGCGCTGCCCAAGGCGCGGGCTGCCGCCGAGCAGCTCGGCGTGGCGGCGATCGCCGACGATTCCGGGATCGAGGCCGCGGCGCTCGGCGGCCTGCCCGGAGTGCGCTCGGCACGCTTCGCCGGGGAGCATGCGAGCGATCAGCAGAACCTGGACAAGCTGCTGGAGCTGGCCCCGCCCGGGAGCGGGCTGCGTTACGTCTGCGTGCTCGCCTACGTGAACCCGGCCGGCGACGAACAGCTGTTTCGCGGTGAATGCCGCGGCACGCTGGCCCGCGCTGGTGTCGGCGACGGCGGCTTCGGCTATGACCCCGCGTTCATTCCGGACGGATTCTCAGACGGCCGCACGTTGGGGCAGATCAGCGCCGCCGAAAAGGACGCGCTCTCGCATCGCGGACGGGCCGTGAGCGCGTTCGCTGATTGGTACACAAACACCCAGCGCTGAGCACGAAATTGCGCAAGGTCGTTCACAGATGAAGCAACGCACGGCGGCTCTGTCGGTCGCGTCCAACACGCTGCTGATCCTGCTGAAGGTGGTGGCGGGGACGCTCACGGGCTCGATCGCGATCCTCACCGAGGCGCTGCACTCGGGCATCGACTTGATCGCCTCGCTGGTCGCCTTTGTCTCGGTGCGGATAGCGGATGAGCCGGCCGACGATTCGCATCGCTATGGCCATGACAAGGTCGAGAACCTGGCGGCGGCGATCGAGGGGATGCTGATCCTGGTCGGCTGCGCCGCGATCGTGTGGAACTCGATCGACCGACTGATCACAGGTGGCGAGACCCGCAACCTCGGCATCGGCATCGTGGTGATGGCGGTATCCGCCGCAGCGAACCTGGTCGTGTCAGGGGTGATCGCTCGCAACGGACGCAGGACCGGCTCCCCGGCTCTGCAGGGCGACGCCGCGCACTTGCGTACGGACGCCTACAGCTCAATCGGGGTGCTGATTGCGTTGGCGCTGGTGGCGATCACGGGCGCGCAATGGATCGACCCCGTGGCGGCGCTGATCGTCGCGCTCACGATTGCGCTCACCGGCGTGCGACTGGTGCGTAGGGCCGGCGGGGCGCTGGTCGATGAGGCGCTGCCGCCGGACGAAACCGAACTCATCGCGCACGTGATCGAGTCGTTTGCCGACCACGGCGTGATCGGCTTCCACGAGTTGCGCACGCGCAGCGGCGGATCGCAGAAATACGTGGACGTGCACCTTCAGTTCCGTTCCGGAACGAGCCTCGAAGACGCACACTTCACCTCGCACATGATCCAGGACCGGATCGCCGAGGCGCTGGGCGGCGCGGACGTGCTGGTTCACCTCGAGCCGCAGAGTCGCGTGCGACCCGGGCAGCAGCCGCTCCACGGCGCTTAGCGACGGTCGCGTGCTCGTGGTGACCGCCGCCGCCGGTAGGGAGGATCAGCTGCGATCAGGCCGGACCTGGCGCCTCTAAAACAGGTTGATTGCAGCAGAAAGAGCGATCACCAGCGTTACAACTCCGTACGCAGTGTCGCCTTTCATCAGCAGCCCGACGCCGACCACCAGGAACACCAGGGTGGTGATCATCCAGCATCCGCGTGCGAGTTTTGACTGTGTGTCTTGGCCTGTTTCCACACGAGCAGGATGGCACGTGGCGCGGCGCCTGGAAAGCTTCGATTGGACCCTCTGCTACCTAAATGTTCCATAGACAAAGGGGTTTCGAAGGCAACTTAGGCCGAAAACATCCGCGAACCGTGTTAGTTTCGGCGCTTCCTACCACCTCCAAGGAGGAGTGCAGTGACAAAAGCTGAGTTCATCGATCAGGTCGCAGACCGTGCGGGTCTGAGCAAGAAGGACGCTTCCGCGGCGGTCGACGCCGTGCTTGAGACCATTGAGGGTGCGCTTACGCGTGGCTCCGACGTTGTCTTTTCCGGCTTCGGCAAGTTCAGCGTGTCTGAGCGTGCTGCCCGTGAAGGCCGTAACCCGGCCACCGGCGAGAAGATCCAGATCGCCGCTACGAAGGTCCCGAAGTTCACCGCCGGGGCTGCGCTGAAGAAGTCAGTCAACTAGCAGCACCTGGATATCGCATCGATCACGGTCGCGGAGGCGCGCGCGTGAATGCCGAAAACGGCGCTCGCGAGGCGGAGGTCCACGACGACGCTTCCGAGGTCCGCGAGCCCCCCCTGACCTTTGGGGATCGGTTTGCGGAGCAGATCAAGCGACGCGAGTCGCAGATCGTGCTCGGCCTCGATCCGGACCCTATGCGACTGTGGTCAGGTGCGGTCGAGCTGATGGGTGGAGTGGACCGCGAGTCCGCTCCAGCCCCAGCCCGAACCACCGCTGGCGCCGCCGGCGCCGCCGGCGCCGGGACTACGGTTCCAGCGCCCGCCGCCACGCAGGCGCGGGCCGCAGCCGTTGATGCAAGTACCCGCGCTGCACGAGCCGTCACCCGCCACTGCGAGCTGGTGATTGAAGCGGTCGCGTCAGAGTGCGCGTTCGTAAAACCGCAGGTCGCATGCTTCGAAAGGCTCGGAGCAGCGGGTTGGGAGGCGCTGGCGCGGGTGATCGAGCTGGCCCAGGCCGCAGGCCTGATCGTGATCGCGGACGCCAAGCGCGGCGACATCGACGTCACCGCCAAGGCCTACGCAGAGGCGTTCCTCGGAGGCACCGAAACCCCGTTCGGGCAGGTGCCCGGCCTCGGGGCCGACGCGCTCACCGTCAGCCCGTTACTCGGGACCGACTCGCTGGCGCCGTATATCGAGATCGCACGACCCGCCAGCCGCGGGCTGTTTGTACTCACGCGCAACTCGAACCCCGGAGCAGCCGAATTCCAGGACCTCGAGGCGGGCCCCCCGGGCACGCTCAGCGAGCACATCGCAGCGATGGTCGCGCGTGTCGGCGCAGACGGAATCGGCGCCAGCGGGCTCTCCGACGTCGGCGCGGTGATCGGGGCCACCGCTCCGCACAAGATGGCGCGCCTGCGGGAGCTGATGCCGCACACACCGGTGCTCGTGCCCGGCGTGGGAGCACAGGGCGGACAGATCGCCGATCTGGCGCCGCTATTCGAAATCGGGCGGGCGGGCGCGGTGATCGCCGCCTCGCGCGCGATCGTCAATGCCTACGAGAAACGTGGCGGCGGGCCGGCCGACGCCGCCCGTGACGAGGCTGCGCGGTTGCGCGCGCAGGCCTGGGAGCTATCGGATCGGTGCGGATAAGCTGAGTCGGGTCCAGATGTTGTCGGCTAGGTCCAGATGCACTCCCGGGTTCCGCCCGATGCCGCTTGCGGTTCTTCGTGCTCGCGCAGAAAAGTCGCCATCGCACGCCTCCGACCGTCTAGGCTGCCCCCGATGGGCAGTGAACGCTGGAAGCTGACCGAGACGCAGCGATGATTCTCATCCGATGATTCTCACCGTTACCCTCAACCCCGCGCTCGACCGCACTCTCGGCGTGCCGAGTTTCACCCCGGGGCGCCGCCACCGCACGGTGGATCAGCAGACGACCCCGGGCGGTAAGGGCATCAACGTCGCCCGCGCGCTGAAGCGCCTCGGGCAGCCGGTGATCGCCACCGGCATCATCGGCGGCGCCACGGGGACGCGCATCGTCGAGGCGCTCAGCGACGAAGCCGTGCTCAGCACGTTCACGCGCACCCGCGAGGAATCGCGCACCAATATGGCGCTGCTGGACCCGACCACGGGGATCCACACCGAGATCAACGAGCGTGGCCCGGCCGTCACCGAACGCGAACTTGAACTGTTTCAGGAGAAGCTCCTGTACCTGGCACGCGGGGCATCTATCTGCGTGTTCGCCGGCAGCCTCCCACGCGGGCTCGAATCCGATACCTACGGACGCCTGATCAAGGCGGTGCGCAAGCTCGGCGTACTGACGCTCATCGACACTGATGGCGAACCGCTCGAGATGGCGGTCAGAGCAGAGCCGGACGTCGTCTCGCCGAACGAACTCGAGGCCGAGGAACTGGCCGGACACGAGTTCGTGGGCGTCGACGATCGCGCCGGCGCGGTCGTCGAGATCACGCGCCAGGGGCCGCGGGAGGCGATCATGACCGTCCCCGACGGATGCTTCGCCTACGTGCGCGAAGGCAGCGAACGCGCGCTCTACAGGGTCACCACCGCGCCGCTTGAGGCCCAGTCACCGATCGGCTCCGGCGACGCATTCCTGGCCGGGTACGTCGCGGCGCGCTACCAGGGGCGCAGCCCGGTCGAGTGCCTACGTTACGGCGTCGCCTGCGGCGCCGAATCGACGCAGCACGTCGGCGCCGGGATCGTTGACCCCGCGAAGGTCGAACGCTTGGTCGACGAGGTGCACGCCGAAGCGATCAAGCTGTCTGACCTCGCGCGCTGACCACATTCCCCTGAACCCTGCAGCAGCAGGCTGATCCGGGGTAGCGCTGCTAGCCTCACACGGACCTCTTAGTCACCTGCCGGAATAGCTTTCGGCCAGGTTCCTTGCCGCCGAAAGTGGGGTCCTGCATGTCATACGAATGCCGTCTTGAGGGTCAGTCGTGAACAACCCTGCGCAGCGCTGATGGAAGTAGAGATCGGGCGCGGAAAGAAGGCTCGTCAGGGCTACGGCCTCGACGACGTGGCAATCGTCCCCTCGCGCCGCACACGTGACCCCGACGACGTCGACATCTCCTGGACGCTCGGCCCCTACCGCTTTGAGCTGCCGCTCATCGGTGCCGCGCTCGACGGAGTCGTGAATCCCGCGACGGCGGGGCTGATCGGCAAGCTCGGCGGGCTCGCCGTGCTGAACCTGGAAGGCATTCAGACCCGTTACGAGAACGCCGACGAGATCCTCGCCGAGATCGCGACGCTCCCGCAGGAGACCGCGACACGCGAGCTGCAGCGGATCTACCAGCAGCCGGTCAAGCCCGAGCTCGTGGCACTGCGGATCGAGGAGATCAAGGCCCATGGGGTCGTGGCAGCCGCTTCGCTGAGCCCCCAGAAGGTCCGCGGCTACTACGAGACCGCACTCGACGCCGGCCTTGACATCCTCGTTATCCAGGGGACCGTGGTCTCGGCCGAACACGTTTCCAAGGACGAGACGCGACCGCCGCTGAACCTCAAGGAGTTCATCCGTGAACTGGCACCGATCCCGGTCGTGGTCGGCGGCTGCGCCAGCTACCACCACGGACTGCATCTGATGCGTACCGGTGCGGCGGGTGTGCTCGTCGGCGTCGGACCCGGCCCCGACTCCGTGACGCGCCAGGTACTCGGCCTGGGAGTTCCGCAGGCGACCGCGATCGCCGACGTGGCGGCCGCGCGGCTGCAGCACATGCTCGAGACCGGCGACTACGTGCGCGTGATCGCCGATGGCGGCATCCGCACCGGCGGAGACATCGCCAAGGCGTTTGCCTGCGGTGCCGACGCCGTGATGCTCGGTCATGCGCTCGCGAGTGCGCAGGAGGCGCCCGGCAAGGGCGCGAGCTGGGAGATGGCCACGTTCCACTCGCGGCTGCCGCGCGGCGCCCGCCGCACCACCGCCCAGGACCGGACCATGGAGCAGATCCTCAAGGGCCCTGCACACGAGAACGACGGCAGCTTCAACCTGGCAGGCGCGTTACGTTCGTCAATGGCCACCTGCGGCTACCAGGACATCGCCGAGTTCAATCGCGCGGAGCTGATGATCGCATCCGGAGGGGGGACTGTCGATGGCAATCAGTGAGGCACCGGATCAGGTGGTTGTGCTCGACTTCGGCGGGCAATACAGCCAGCTGATCGCCCGCCGCGTACGCGAATGCGGAGTGTTCTCTACGCTGCTCCCGCACCACGTCGGCGTCGACCGCGTCCGCGCGCTGAACCCCAAGGGTCTGATCCTCTCCGGCGGTCCGGCGTCGGTCTATGACGACGGCGCACCGAAGCTCGACCCAGAGCTGCTCGAGCTCGGCATCCCGGTGCTCGGCATCTGTTACGGGATGCAGCTGCTCGCATTGAACCTCGGCGGCGACGTCCAGCACGCTGAAATCGGCGAGTACGGCCGCTCACAACTGACGGTCGCCTCCCAGGGCACGTTGCTCGCCGGTACCCCGGTCGAGCAGGCCTGCTGGATGTCGCACCGCGACACCGTGTTCGAGGCTCCCGATGGGTTTACCGCACTCGCAGCATCAACCGCCTCACCGGTGGCGGCCTTCGAGTCCGACCCGCGCGGCATCTACGGGATCCAGTTCCACCCCGAAGTCGTGCATACCCCGTATGGGCAGCAGGTTCTGAAGAACTTCCTCTACAACGTCTGCGGCCTGGCTCCGACCTGGAGCGCCCGCTCGGTAATCGACGAGCAGATCGAGAAGATCCGGGCGCAGGTCGGCGACGGCAAGGCGATCTGCGCACTCTCCGGCGGGGTCGACTCAAGCGTTGCCGCGGTGCTCGTGCACCGCGCGATCGGTGACCAGCTCACCTGCGTGTTCGTAGACCACGGGCTGATGCGCAAGAACGAGGCGGCGCAGGTGATCTCCGCGTTCCGCGACCACTTCAAGGTGCCGCTGATCGCGGTCGACGCTGAGCAGCGCTACCTCGAGAAGCTGAAGGGCGTCACCGACCCCGAGCAGAAGCGCAAGATCATCGGCGCCGAGTTCATCCGCATCTTCGAGGAAGAGGCAGAGAAGCTCGACGGCGTGAAATTCCTGGTGCAGGGCACGCTCTATTCGGACGTGATCGAATCGGGCGGCGGTACCGGGGCCGCAACGATCAAGTCGCATCACAACGTCGGCGGTCTGCCAGAGGACCTGCAGTTCCAGTTGGTCGAGCCGCTGCGCAGCCTGTTCAAGGACGAGGTCCGTGCGGTCGGCGCCGAACTCGGGTTGCCCGAACGGATGGTCTGGCGTCAACCCTTCCCGGGCCCAGGCCTGGGCATCCGCATCGTCGGCGGTGAGGTCACCAAAGAGAAGCTCGACGTGCTCCGCGAGGCGGACGCGATCCTCCAGGACGAGATTCGCAAGGCCGGCCTCTACCGCGACCTCTGGCAGTCGTTCTGCGTGCTCCCCGACATCCGCGCCGTGGGTGTCCAGGGAGACGAACGCACGTACGGTCACGTGATCGGCATCCGTGCCGTGACCAGCGACGACGCGATGACCGCCGACTGGGCGCGGCTACCCTATGACCTGCTGGAGCAGATCGCCAGCAGGATGATCAACGAAATCAGACCCGTCGGGCGGGTGGTGTTAGACATCACCAGCAAGCCGCCGGGAACGATCGAGTGGGAATAAACAAACAACCCCGCAGATCGCCCGGGATGTCCTATCATGGTCGATCCCGCGCGCACCGCGCGGCTTTTTAGCGTGCCATGAAGACATACGTAGCCAATCCAACTGATCGCGAGCGCAACTGGCTGATCGTCGACGCCACGGGGCAGACCCTTGGTCGCCTGTCGACCCAGATCGCCGACGCTCTGCGCGGCAAGAACAAGCCGACTTACACCCCCCACGTAGACACCGGGGATTTCATCGTCGTCATCAACGCGGAAAAAATCGCGGTGACCGGCAACAAGCTCGAGCAGAAGCTCTACTACCGCCATTCCGGCTACCCGGGGGGACTGAAGTCCCGCACCCTGGCTGAGCAGCTCGAGCGCCGTCCCGAAGAGGTCATCCGCACCGCGGTCAAGGGCATGCTGCCCCGTAATCGACTGGCGCGCAAACAGCTGACCAAGCTCAAGGTTTACGCCGGGCCCGATCATCCGCACGCAGCCCAGCAGCCGCAACCAATGGAGATCGCGTCGTGAGCGACAACGAAGAGACTTTTGAAGGCGCTGCTCCGGAGGCCCCCGAGGCCGAGCAGGTAGCCGAGACCCCGGCCGCCGAAGAGACCCCCGCGGTCGTGGAAACCGGCGACGGCGTCGAGACCACTGCCGCTGCTCAGACCGAGCTGGTCGAGGGCGACGTCGAATACATCGAGGAGACCCCGCGCGAGAAGCCGGCGATCCCAGGTGCCGACCTCACCCCGGACCTGATCAGCGACGCCGACAAGTACATGGACGCCGAGGCCCGCGCAGCCGCTGAGGCCGACGCCGAGGAGGCAGCCGCCAAGGCCGCCGCCGGCGACGACGACAGCGACACCGAGGTTGACCGCAAGCCGATCCCCGACGCCGCCATCAGCCTCGCTTCCGGCGCTCGCTATACCGCCACCGGCAAGCGCAAGACCGGCGTTGCTCGCGTGATCCTGAAGCCCGGTACCGGCAACTACGAGATCAACGGCAAGTCGCTGGAGCAGTTCTTCCCGCGCGAGACGCTGCAGCGGATGATCCGTCAGCCGCTGGAGACCGTTGGCTACGAGTCCCGCATGGACGTCATCGCCCGTATGCACGGCGGCGGCGTTTCGGCTCAGGCCGGCGCTCTGCGTCACGGCATCGCCCGTGCGCTGCTCGAGGCAGACCCGAACCTGCGCGGTGAGCTCAAGCGCCGCGGCTTCCTTACGCGCGACCCGCGCGTGAAGGAACGCAAGAAGGCCGGCCTCAAGAAGGCCCGCAAGCGGCCTCAGTTCTCCAAGCGCTAGCAGCCGCTGGCGCTGGGGGCAACCAGCTTTCCAGTTCATGTCACACCGGCTTTTCGGCACGGATGGCGTACGTGGGCGGGCAGGGGAGTTCCTGTCCGCCGAACTGGCGCTGACCCTCGCCCGCGCCGCGGTTGAGGAGGCTTCGAGCGCCGATCGCTCCGGTGGTGGCTTGGATGCCACCACCGATCGTCCACAGCCCTCAGGCGAGCGTCTCAAGGTCCTGATCGTGCGTGACACGCGCGAATCGGGGGAGATGCTCGAGGCCGCGATCGCCGCGGGCGTGACCGCTGCCGGCGGAGATGTGCTGCTCGCCGGCGTGCTCCCGACCCCGGCCGCACCGCTGTTGCTAAGGCGCTATGGCCTGCAGATGGCGGTCGTGATCTCGGCCTCGCACAACCCCTACGAGGACAACGGGATCAAGATCTTCGCTGCCGACGGCTTTAAGCTCTCCGATGAGCACGAGCTGCGGATCGAGCAGCTGATGGCGTCCTACGGTTTCACCGCCGACGGACGTACCACGCCGACCGCAGCGGAGCCCGACGGGCCGCCGCCCAGCGGGATCGGACGCGTACACGAGCTTCACGGTGCGCTCGAGGACTATCTCCGTGAGCTGCAGACGCGGTTCGCGGAGCTCGACCTTTCCGGCAAACGGATCGCGCTTGACTGCGCCCACGGAGCCACCTATCGAGCCGCCCCGGAGATCTTCCGCCGGCTCGGCGCGGACGTTCATGTGATCGCCGATCAACCCGACGGGCGCAACATCAACGACGGCTGCGGTTCGACCCATCTCGAAGCGCTGCAAGCGGTGATGGTTGAGGGCGATTACGACGCCGGGTTCGCCTTCGACGGCGACGGCGACCGCGTGCTGGCCGTCGACCGCAACGGGCATCTGGTTGACGGAGACGAACTGATCGCGATCGCGGCCGCGCACTACAAGCGCGCCGGGATCGCGACCGGCGTGGCCGTGACGGTGATGACCAACTTCGGCTTTCACACCGCGATGAGCGAGGTAGGCATCGAGGTCGCGACCACCGCCGTCGGCGACCGCTATGTGATGGAGGAGCTGCGCCGTCGTGACTGGCGTCTGGGGGGTGAGCAATCCGGCCACATCATCGATCTCGGATTCGGGCCCTCCGGTGACGGCACCGCCAGCGCGCTGCTGACGCTCGAGGCGCTCGCCGATGGAGATCTCGCCGATCCGCGTGAGATGCACAAGCTTCCTCAGAAGCTCGTGAACATCCGCGCCCTGAATCGCGGTCAGCTGCGCGCCGCGATGGAGTCCGCGCCGGTCAAGGATGAGATCAGCACCGCCGACGCCGGCCTCGCCGGCCGGGGACGAGTGCTGGTACGCGCCTCCGGTACCGAGCCGCTGATTCGCGTGATGGTCGAGGCTCCGACGGTCGATGAGACCGACAGCGTCTGCGCACGCCTGGCCGCCGCGGTCGAGCTTGCGCTGCGCTCCTGAGCGCCCCGCTCACCCCTAAACTCCGACCCCATGTGTGGAGTAGCTGTATGACGCTTCCCAGCTGGCTGGAGCCACTGCCCGACGCGGCGCTGCAACGCGCCACCGACGCCTGGGCGATCGAGACCCTTCACATCCGCGCCGACACCTTGATGGAACGCGCCGGGGCAGGGCTCGCCGAACAGGCCGCAAAGCTGGTGCCGGACGGAGCGGTCGCGGTCGTATGCGGCAAGGGCAACAACGGCGGAGACGGCTTTGTCGCCGCCCGGCTGTTGCGCGAGCAGGGACGCGCAGTCACCGTGCTGCTGCTCGCTGACCCGGCCGAGTACCAGGGCGACGCCAAGCTCAACCTTGACCGGCTCGGCAGGGATGTGAAGCCGTTCGACCCGGCGATGCTTGCGGGGGCAGAGCTGATCATCGACGCGATCCTCGGCACCGGTTTCAGCGGCGAGCCGCACGGGCCGGCGCTGGACGGGATCAGGGCCATCAACGCGCGGGAAGGCGCGCGAGTCGTCGCCTGTGACGTCCCCTCCGGCGTCGATGCGTCCACCGGTGAGGTGGTCACGGAGGCGGTCCGTGCGGAGCTCACCGTCACCTTCAACGCCGGCAAGCCGGGCCTCTGGATTCACCCGGGCAAAGCCCACGCCCGGCGGGTGCGCGTGATCGACATCGGCATTCCGGCCTGCGGAGCGCCGGCGACCGGCCCACGGTCCGCTGACGACGGCGAGAACTGGGGCTCAGCCAGTGACGATGACCCTGATGATCTCCTGGCTGCCTCCAACTGGCTTCCGCTTGCCGACCTCACCGCCCGCGCACAGCGCATGCATCCGTCGAAGTCCGCCGAGCCTGAGGCCACGGCCATCACCGAATCACCGACGCTGCGGTCCACCGTCGGCCGGATCGGTCCCAGCGTCCGCGACCTGATCCCGCGGCGTGATCTGCGCTCGAACAAGTTCACCGCCGGCAGCGTGCTGGTCTGCGGCGGCTCGCGAGGGCTCACCGGGGCCCCGGTTATGGCCGCCACCGCCGCCGCGCGCGCCGGAGCAGGCTACGTGACCGTCGCTACTCCCGAGTCGGTCTCCGCGACGGTCGAGGCGAAGCTGCTGGAAGTCATGACCGTGACGCTCCCGGATGATCCCGACAGCGGGCTGCGGCGCGGCACGTCACGGATGCTGGTGGAGCGCGCCGACCGCGCTCAGTCGTTGGTGCTCGGCCCCGGACTCGGTCGCCTAGCGGCGACCGTCAGCTTCGCCCGCGCGGTCGCACGCTACGCCAACCTACCGCTGGTGATCGACGCCGACGCGCTCAACGCCCATAGCGCCGATCAGGCCGATCGCGACCGCGAGACCCCGCTCAGCTCGCTGAAGAACCGTCCCGCACCGACCGTGCTCACGCCTCACGTCGGCGAGCTCGCGCGGCTGCTTGGTACGACCTCGGCCGAGGTCGAGGCGCGCCGCTTGCACTATGTGCGGCTCGCCGCTGAAACCTCTGGTGCCGTTGTCGTGCTGAAGGGCGACGATACGCTCGTCGCTGACCCCGGCGGTGAGATCGTCGCGATCAGTCCCGGCGCCGCGCCGGCGCTCGCGACCGCCGGCACCGGTGATGTGCTTTCCGGAATCGTCGGCGCGTTCCTGGCCAAGGGCATCGATGCGTTCACCGCCGCCTGCGCGGCGGTCGATACGCACCTGCGCGCGGGCCGGCTGGCCTCCAAGCAAATCGGCCCCGAGGGTGTGATCGCATCGGATGTGATCGCCACGATCCCCAAGGTTCTGGCGCAGGGGCCGCGTGGCGGTGAGCGGTAGCCGTGGCGCAGCGGGCGGTTGCCGAGATCAACCTCGCGGCAATTGAGCGCAACATCGCGAGGCTGCTCACGTATCTGCAGCCCGGCACCGAGCTGTGCGCGGTCGTCAAAGCAGACGGCTACGGCCATGGAGCGCTGCCGGCCGCGCGCGCGGCGCTGAACGGGGGTGCCAGCAGCCTTGCGGTCGCGACCGCGCCGGAGGCGCTCACGCTACGCCAGCAGGGAATCGACGGGCGGCTGCTGATTCTCGGCGCCATCAGCGACGAGGAATTGCCGCTGGCGGTCGCCGCCGACTGCGCGCTCGCGGTCTGGGACCTCGCGTTTGTGGAGACGCTGGCCGCCGCCGCACGGGTAGCGGGCAAATCGATTCGCACGCACGTGAAGCTTGATACCGGGCTGGGGCGCCTCGGCACCCGCGACCCGCAGCGGGCGATGCAGATCGCGCACGCGATCAAGCGCGCTGAGCCGGATCTGCTGCTGACCGGGGCGATGACTCACCTGGCTACCGCGGACGACGAGGACCTGAGCTTCGCCGAACATCAGCTGACCGTGTTTGAGCCGTTCGTGCGCGAGATTCGCGAGCTCGCGGGGGACGACTTCACGGTGCACGCAAGCAACAGCGCCGCAACGCTACGCATGCCCGAGGCGCATTACGACATGGTGCGGACCGGGATTGCGATCTACGGCTCGGACCCGATGAACCGCGACCCCTACGCGTTTGGACTCGAGCCGGCGCTGTCGCTGCGCTCCTACGTCGCCGCCGTGAAACCCGCGCAGCCCGGCGATAGCACGGGTTACGGGCGGCGCTTCATCGCCCGCGAACCGACCGTGATCGCGACCCTTCCGATCGGCTATGGCGACGGTCTGCCACGGCGGCTGGCCAACAACCTCGACGTGCTGATCGGCGGCCGCCGGTATCCGCTGCGAGGCATGGTTTCGATGGACAACATCACCGTCGATGTGGGTCTTGACTCGACCGTGGCGGTGGGGCAACAAGCCACGATCATCGGTGCCGACGGTCCGCTGCAGCAGACCGCCGAACAGCTGGCGCAGCGACTCGACACGATCAGCTACGAGGTCCTCTGCCAGATCTCAAAGCGCGTCCCGCGGATCTATCACCGCGACGGGATCCCGGCATGACCGATCAACCGTCACAGCCACGACGCGGCATCGATCTCGCCGCCGCATTGAGGACGCAGGCGGGGATCACCGGTACCCGAGCATGGATCGTCGGCGGCGCGATCCGCGACGCGCTCATGGGACGCCCAACCCCGGACTACGACCTCGCCGTCCAGGGCAACGCCAAACCCCTGGCGCAGGCGTTCGCCCGCGCCGCCAACGGACACGTATTCCGGCTCTCCGACGCCTTCGGCTCCTGGCGAGTGAGCGCCCGTGACGGGGGCTGGCAGGTGGACCTGACCCCGCTGCAGGGCGCGACGATCGAGAGCGACCTTGCGGTCCGGGACCTGACCGTGAACGCGATCGCCAGAGATGTCGCGACGCCCGGACAGCTGAGTGAGTCGCTGATCGACCGCTACAACGGTGCGGCCGATATCGCGCACCGGCGCCTGCGGGCGGTCTCAGACAGCTCGTTCACGCGCGACCCGCTACGCGTGCTGCGCCTCGGGCGATTCGTGGCCGACCTTGGCTTCAGCGCCGACCGGCACACCACTCAGCTCGCGCACGACGCCGCCCCCGGGCTCGCGGCAACCGCCCCCGAACGCGTCCTCCAAGAGCTCGGCCGCACGCTCGCAAGTGCCAATGCCGTGGCTGCGATGCGATACCTGACCGAGATCGGGGCGACCGCCGTGGTCCTGCCCGAACTCGATGCCCTGCAGGATCTCGAGCAGAGCGAGTACCACCACCTCGACGTCTACGGCCACACGATGCTCACATTGCAGACCGCGATCGACATCGAGACCGACCCCGCCCCATACCTCCCCGGCTGCGCGGCCGCCGTCAGCGCATACCTCTCGCGGCCGCTGGCCGGCGGGCTGACGCGCGGAGACGCGCTGCGCTTCGCCGCGCTGCTGCACGACATCGCCAAGTCCCGTACCCGGGCCGTGACCGACGAGGGACGCGTCACCTTCTACGACCACGACGTGCAGGGCGCGGCGCTCGCCACCGAGATCCTACGGCGCCTGCGCGCCAGCGACAAGCTCGTCACGTATGTCGCGGCGATGGCCCGCCATCACCTACGGCTCGGCTTTCTCGTGCACAAGCGGCCGCTGGACGCTCGCGCGATCTACGAATACCTGAACGTCACCGGCCCGGTCTGCGTCGACGTCACGCTGCTGTCGTTGGCCGATCGCTTCGCGACACTCGGCAAGAATCACGCACGCGCGGGAGAACTTCACCTGGAGTTGGCGCAGCAGCTGCTCGCGGCGGCGCTCGAGTACGACGCCAATCCGCCGCGTCCGCTGATGCCCGGCGACGAACTCGCGGACGCGCTCGACATCGACCGTGGCCCACTGCTCGGCGAACTGATCGCCGAGCTGACCGCCGCCACCTACGCCCGCCAAGTAGTCGACGAAGCGCAGACGCTCGAGCACGCCCGCGAGTGGCTCGACGCACGCGCGTCCTGACCGTTCCCTGCGGCCTGCGGTTGCTCCCCGCGTCAATCGCCTCGTCGCGGAGATTGCAGACGCCGGCGGTTTGACACCCGGGACGCGGCGATCCTCTAGCCTCCCGGCCATGCCCGAGGACTGCATTTTCTGCAAGATCGTCGCCGGTGAGATCCCGGCGAACAAGATCGCCGAAGACGAGCACACGATCACGTTCATGGATATCGCGCCGGCCACGCGTGGCCATGCGCTGGTGATCCCCAAGCGTCATGCCGCCGACATCTGGGAGATCGAACCCGAGCAGTGGGCCTACGTCACCGAGGCCGCGCGCCAGCAGGCCAAGCGTGTTCAGGAGAAACTCGAGGTTGACGGCTGCACGCTGATCAACTCCTGCCGGCCCGCCGGCTGGCAGACGGTGTTCCACCTGCACGTGCACGTGATCCCGCGCTACGACGATGATCCGATGAAGCTCCCCTGGGTTCCGACTCCGGGCGATCTGGCTGAGATCGCGGCCGTAGCCGACGAGCTGCGCTGATCGAGGTGGGAGATTACGGTGCGGTCCGCGTCGAGCGCGACGGCGGACTCGCGACGGTCACGCTCGATTCGCCGCCGCTGAACCTCTACGACGCGGCGATGGCCGACGCGCTGCCGCAAGCGCTGAGCGAGCTTGAGCGCAGCAGCCCGCGCGCGGTCCTGTTCCGCGCCGAGGGAAAGGTTGTTAGCGGCGGAGTTGACGTTCACCTCTTTGCCCTCCCGCAAGACAGCAAAGCCGCCGCGCCGCTGCTGAACTCGTTGCTCGAACTTGCGCTGCGCGTCGAGCGGCTCCCGGTCCCGGTGGTGTTCGCCGCCCAGGGGCTGTGCCTGACCTGGGCGTTTGAAGTGGCACTCGCCTGCGACATCATCCTCGCCTCCGAAAACGCGAAATTCGGGCTCGTGGAGCGGCGCGTCGGTCTCACCCCGACGATGGGTGGGCCGCAGCGGCTGGCGGAACGCGCGGGCAGCGGGCGCGCCAAAGAACTCGTGATGAGCGGCGCGATCTATTCAGCGACTGAGCTCGAACGCTGGAATGTGGTCAACCGTGTCTATCCGCAAGGCGAACTCGACAGCGCGGCGCGGGTCTTCGCGCAGGACCTGGCGGCCGGGCCGCCGCTCGCCCACGCAGCCACCAAAGAGCTGATCGCGGCCGTCAACGAGGGCGGTGTGGCACTCGCCAACGAGCGCGTCGTGGGGATCGCCTCGCGGCTGTTCGACAGTGACGACCTGAAGGGCGCAGTCCGCTCGTTCCTGAGTGACGGACCCGACAGCGCGAGCTTCCACGGACGCTGAGTTCACCGCTTAGCACAAGCTACCGTGCACCTGATTTCGGTGGAGCGGTGAGCCGCGAATCACCGTGCCACGGCGGCGGGCGAACTCAGAACACGCCAAAACCCAATATTTCCTGGCAATTTTTGGCAATTGCCGACCCTTCCTGGTAGGGTTCCCGCACTTGTCGGAGCCACGGGGGCACCGACACGGAAGCGAGCAGCGCCGAAGGGAACGCATCACATGGCAACCGGAACCGTCAAGTGGTTCAGCGACGACAAGGGTTTTGGCTTCATCACCCCTGATGATGGCGGCCGCGATCTGTTTGTCCACTACACCGGTATCAACTCCGACGGCTACAAGTCACTGCCGGAGGGGTCCCAGGTCAGCTACGAGGAAGAGGACGGGCCCAAGGGTCCGAAGGCGATTAACGTCAGCAAGATCTAGACAGTCCACTTCACGCGCCGCTGGGCCGGCGCAGCCACCACCACCGCCCATCTCCGCGCCGCCGTTCGGGGCGCCTGCAAGCCGGGACGCAACTATCGGCGTACGGTCGTGTTCAATGGTCTATATGCAACGTTCGCTGAAGGCGCTCCCGCTAGCGCTAATTGCCGCTGCCCTGTTCTTCCCTGCCGTAGCGTCCGCGAAGAACATCAACGTCGGCGCCACCAAGACGAAGATCACCGCACCGATCTGCCCCAACGACACGACGTCCGCCGGGCTGGCGAACTGCCGCATCGTGCTGTACTGGGCGACCGCAATTCCCTCGATGGGTGACAAGGTCGCTTACCCGACCACGGTCACGACACCGGGCAAGATCACCTCCTTCACGCTCGGCGTTTCGCGGATCTCGAGCAACGCAACGCTGCGCAAGCAGGCGGTCCAAGAGGTGTCCACAGAGTTCGGCGGTCCGCCGAAGGTGCGGCTCGCCGTGCTCCGCGCGGTCGGCAGCCCGGGCGCGCTCAGCTGGCGTGTGATGTCGCAGTCCGGAGTCTGGACCCTTTCCAACGATCTCGGCAGGGTCGTGACGCTCCATCTCGGGACTGCGCTCCCGGTTGTGAAGGGCGATGTGCTGGCGCTGACCGTGCCGACCTGGGCACCGATCTTGCTCTACTGGGCCAAGGGAGACCCGATCAACTTCGAATATCGGGTCAGTTACAGCAACAACTGCGGCAGCCAGCTCCCCACCAACGTGAACGTGCAGTCGACGATCGGTGAATTCGCCAAGTACGGCTGCCAGTTCAACACCCGCCCCGAGTTCACAGCCAACGAGGCCACGAGCTGATCTTTCGCAGGCAGCATGGTGCTGCGGCTGGCGAAGTGATCTGAGAACGCTGAAACACAACGGGCCGCAGATCGTGCGGCCCGCGGCTATGGATCAATAGAGGAGGCTCGCCTAGGCGGTGAGCGCGTCGGCCGCTGGGGCCGGCGTGTCTCGCAGGAACCACTCGGCGTCGAGCGCTGCCTGGCAGCCCGAGCCGGCGGCGGTGACCGCCTGGCGGTAGGTGTGGTCGACCAGGTCACCGGCCGCAAACACGCCGGCGATGGCGGTGCGGGTGGACTTTCCCTGGGTCAGCACGTAGCCGTTCTCGTCGAGCTCGACCTGCCCGTCCACGAGCTGTGACTGCGGATCGTGGCCGACAGCGATGAAGGCGCCGGTGATCTCAAGCTCCTTGGTCGAATCGTCACCGGTGTGACGCAGACGCGCGGTGGCCAGCGCGCCGTTCTCGCCGGGAATGAATTCGTCGACGGTGTATGGCGTCAGCAGCTCGAGATTCGGTACCTGCCGCGCGCGCTCGAGCATGATGCTGGAGGCGCGGAACTCGTCACGCCGGTGTACGACCACAACCTTCGAGGCGAATTTCGCGAGGAACATCGCTTCTTCCATCGCCGAGTCACCGCCGCCGACGATCAGCGCCGGCACGTCGCGGAAGAACGCTGCGTCGCAGGTCGCGCAGTAGCTGACTCCGCGACCGGACAGCGATTCCTCGCCGGGGACGCCGAGCTTGCGGTGCTGCGCACCCATCGCGAGGATCACCGAGCGGGTGTAGTGAATCTCACCGCCGACGTCGACCTTGTGCAGGCCGCCGTCAGTGGACAGCTCCACCGCGGTCACCTCATCGGTCTCGAGCCGCGCGCCGAAGCGCTCGGCCTGATCCCGCATCTGCTGCATCAGCTCCGGTCCCATGATCCCCTGCGGGAATCCGGGGAAGTTCTCAACGTCTGTGGTCTGCTGCAGCAGACCGCCCCAAGCGAAGCCCTCGATGACCAGCGGCTCGAGGTTCGCCCGGGCTGTGTACAGGGCGGCGGTATAACCGGCCGGCCCGCTGCCGACGATAACTACGTTCTCTACGCGATCAGTCACTTTACAAAGTATAGGGAGGGGGCTGGATAGTGGTTTGGCGGGTTGCGGCTCAGCGCTCGTATCCCTGCCAATCGCCTACACGTTACCCCGAGCGGGCCGGGCTAGGCTGGTTGCGGGTCCTCGCCCGCCGCCCGGCGAAGTGCCGAGACAGCTCGCGGAACCAGCCGGAAGGCGGGGGAGACAGGCTTGGCGGCGCGGTTCACTCCCTCCGCCAGGGCGGCGCCGGCGATCAGGTCGATCGCGTAATGCTCGCCGAGGTACACCAATGCCAATCCGAGCGTGCCCGCATACGCGTAACCGAGCGCGCCGGCGACCGGTCCGACCTCGCGTAACAGGCGCGCGGCCATCAGCGAACTGGCGAAGTGCAGCGACGGCATCGCCGCAAGCGGATTGCCCCCGAGCACGGCGTAGAGGTCGTTCCAGCGGCGCCCCCAGAACTGCTCGCCGTATTCGAGCATGATCCGCCGCACCGGCAGCGGTGCTGCGCCGATGTCGTAGCGGTGTCCGAACTCGCCGGTGATGATCGTCGGGTCGAGCTCTTCGACGTGACCGTTGGCAGCGGCGAACCACGGCGGGGCTGTCGGCACCAGTGTGTAGATCACGGCTCCGATGTCAAAGACCGCGTACATCCGCGCAGCCGCGGACGGGAATTTCTCCGGCTTGCGTACCAGCACATAGGCGACTGCACCATGAGGAACCGCGAACCAGACCCAGTGCGACCAGACCAGCAGCCGTTCGAAGCGGTTGACCTCGCCCTTGTGGGCGAAGGTCTCCTGCAGCCGCTGCGACGGGATCTTGCCCCAGCCGATCACCTTGTCGATGTCGACTGGGTAGTCGATCCGAGCCCGCCGCCGCAGGGCGTCGGGATCGTCGTTGGGCATCTCGTAGGCGACCACGTAGGCCATCATCTGCAGGAACACGACCGTGACGCTGCTGATCTTGCGTTTGGGCAGCACCACGGCCGCGGCGGCAGGGGCAGCCGCGGCGGCCCCGAGCACGGCCGCCTTGGGGAGCTTCAGCTTCTTACGCAGCGACGGCATGGTGACGCCCGCTGCCACGAGCGCCCAGGCCGCCGGTCGGATGCCCCTGGAAAGTTTCAAGCGCCGTCAGTATAAGAAGCTCGGCTGGGCCGGAACGGAGATTCCGCCCACTCGCTGACGCCAGACTGATGTCGTGAAGCGGTTCCACGGGCGCGCAGGAACGGCCTCGAAGAACTGTTGAATGCCGTCTGACTCGGGCAGACCCGGTGGCCAAAACCCAGTAAGCAAGGGACAAGGCCAACTATGAAGCAAGCTGCCTTCAGGACCTATAGAATCTCGGCCGCATTGCGAAACGACAGTTCAAAGCCGCGCCTCAGGCGCCTACTCGTGACCAAGAAGAAACTGAGCGCGACCCTGGTGGGTACCAGCTCGGTGATTGGTGCCTATCTAGCGTTCACGCCGTTCGCCGACGCGCGCTGCTGCACACTGCCCTCCGGCGCCTCGCCGAACGCGACGAGCATCGCGACGCTCTACAACATCATCTTCTACATCGCCGTCGTCGTGTTCCTGACGGTCTTTGGGTTCCTGATGTACTCGGTGTGGGCCTTCCGCTCACACAAGCATCCGGTCGCGCGACAGATCCATGGCAACACGCGACTTGAGCTCGGCCTCACCGCCAGCGCCGCCGGCATCCTCGTGATTCTCGCGGCCGTGACCTTCATCAAGCTGCCGAGCATCATCAACCCGCCCGACTCCAATGCCAGCGCGGCCTCAATCCTGTCGGCGTCGCTCACGGCCCCGAAGCCGCCGAACGGCAAGAAGCTGATCATCTGCGTCACCGGCCGTCAGTTCATCTGGCGCTACACCTACGGTGCCAACTGTCAGAACAACGCTTGGGAGGACCGCCTGCCGTACACCTACGAGCAGATGGTGGTCCCGGCCAACGAAGTCGTCGACCTCGTGATTCAGTCGAGCGACGTGACCCACGCCTGGTGGATCCCGGAGCTCGGCGGCAAGGTCGACGCGGTACCCGGCTTCACCACCTACACCTGGTTCAAGGCGCTGCACTCGGGCAAGACCTACCTGGGTCAGTGCGCCCAGCTTTGTGGACGCGAGCACGCCTATATGCTCGCTTCTGTGAAGGTCGTGACTCCGCAACAATACGAGCAATTCATTCGGACGCAGGCGGCCCAGATCCAGGCTGCGAACGATCAGGTGCCCCTACTCCGCAGAGAGCTTGAGAAGCAGGGCTCTCTGACCTCAAACGGCATCTTCTAGACGAGGAAGCAGTAACGCCTTATGACCATCGTCAATCCAGCTCTCCGGCCCGTCCCGCAGATCACGCGCCACGAGATCATCAAGCCGCGCAAAACCAAGCAGTGGCTTGACTGGGTCCTGACCACGGACCACAAGAAGATCGGGATCATGTACCTGGTCCTGACGTTCGTGTTCTTCATGCTGGGTGGTGTCGAGGCACTGCTGATGCGCTCGCAGCTTGCGGTTCCGAACAACACGCTGATCAGCGGTGAGCACTTCAACGAGCTCATGACGATGCACGGGACCACGATGATCTTCCTGTTCGTGGTGCCGGTCATGGCCGGATTCGGCAACTATTTCGTGCCGCTCATGATCGGCGCGAGGGACATGGCCTTCCCGCGTTTGAACGCACTCTCGTTCTGGCTGCTGCTGATGGGCGGAATCGTGTTCTACGCGACGCTCTTCTGGCACCCGCCGGAAGCCGGCTGGTGGAGCTACCCGCCGCTGTCGAGCATCCAGTACTCGCCCTCCGGCGGTCAGGACGCATGGATCTTCCTGATCCACCTCACCGGCATCTCGTCGCTGGTCGGCGCGATCAACTTCTACTGCACGCTCGTGTACATGCGCGCACCGGGAATGACCTGGGGCCGCCTGCCGCTGTTCTGCTGGTCGATCCTGATCTATGCGGTGCTGCTGATCATCGCGCTGCCGGTTGTCGCTGCGGCGGTGACGATGCTGCTCACCGATCGACATTTCGGCACCCACTGGTTCGACCCGACCAACCACGGCTCCCCGGTCTTGTGGGAGAACCTGTTCTGGTTCTTCGGCCATCCCGAGGTCTACATCATGATCCTGCCGGGCTTCGGCATGATCTCCGAGGTCTTACCGGTCTTTGCCCGAAAACCGATCTTCGGTTACAAGGCGATCGCCGCCTCCACGATTGTGATCGCGTTCCTCGCGACGCTGGTGTGGGCGCACCACCTCTTCACCGCGCCGATGCCATTGGTCGTGCTCGGCTTCTTCATGCTCGCCTCGTTCCTGATCGGAATACCGACCGGGGTCAAGATCTTCAACTGGACTGCGACGCTGTGGCGTGGGTCGCTGGTGATGACGACCTCTATCTACTACGCGGTCGGCTTCCTCGTGATCTTCACGATCGGCGGCATCACCGGCATCTTCCTGGCCGTGTTCCCGGTCGACTGGCAGCTGAACGACACCTATTTCGTGGTCGCTCACTTCCATTACGTGCTGATGGGCGGCGCCGTGTTCGCGATCATGGCCGGCACCTACTACTGGTATCCGAAGATGACCGGGCGCCTGTGTAGCGAGCGCCTGGGCAAGATTTCGTTCTGGGTCACGTTCATCGGTTTCAACTTGACCTTCTTCGTGCAGCACGCGCTGGGGCTCTCCGGGATGCCGCGACGGATCTACACATACCAGCCTGGCATGGGCTGGTCCACGTACAACCTGATCTCCTCGATCGGTTCGTACATCCTCGGATTCGGTATCTGCCTATCGATGTACAACTTCGCGGTCAGCTACAAGAAGGGCAAGATCGCCGGTCCGGACCCCTGGAAGGGCAACACGCTCGAGTGGTTCACCACCTCACCGCCTCCGGTCAACAACTTCGACAGCGTTCCGCGCGTTCGTTCGGTCGAGCCGATGCGCGATATCCGCCTCGAGGTTGAGGCGCAGACCGGACAGCTGCAGAAGGGCGGCGGCTCCGAGCAGTTCGGCCGCGCCTAGGCCGCCGCTGAATATCCTGCAGGTGGTATCAAAATGACATATGTGTCATTCATGCGGACACGGCGCTGTAGTGCTGCGTCCGCAGGTATCCTGTCTTTGTCTTGAGTACTTCTGAGTTCACCGCCACTGCTCCGGTCGCCCAGTCGCGACTCAGGCAAATAGCTTCCGACTACTTTGAGCTGACCAAGCCCAAGGTCCAGTCGCTGCTGCTGCTGACGACGGTTACGACGATGCTGATCGCCGGCAGCCCATCGATCGGCGTGATCATCCTCGCTTGCATCGGCGGCTACTTGTCGGCGGGCGGCGCGGGGGCGGTCAACCACTGGTATGACCGTGACATCGATGCCGCGATGGAGCGCACGGCCAACCGCCCGATACCCTCGGGGCGGGTATCGCCGCGTGCCGCCCTGATCTTCGGTTGCTCGCTGGCGGTGCTGTCGTTCGTGTTGATGTCGCTGACGCTGAACGTGCTTTCGGCGACGCTCGCGTTCGCCGGTTTCGTCGGCTACGTCGGTATCTATACGGTCTGGCTCAAGCGCCGTACCTGGCACAACATCGTGATCGGCGGGGCCGCCGGCGCGATCCCGCCGCTGGTGGGCTGGGCCGCGACTCGCGGCTCGCTGGACTGGACCCCGATCTATCTGTTCGCGATCGTCTTCTACTGGACGCCGCCGCACTTCTGGGCGCTCAGCCTGCTGATGAAGGACGAGTACGCCGAGGTAAACATCCCGATGCTGCCGGTGGTGCGCGGCGAGGATGTCACTCGCCAGCAGATCCTGCTCTACTCGCTGCTGCTGTATGCGGTGAGCCAACTGCCGGCGTGCGCCGGGGCGTTCGGTCCGTTCTATCTGATCGTGTCGATGGTGCTGGGCGGGATCTTCATCTTCTACGCAGTGATGTTGCTGCGGCGCAAGGATCGCAAGAGCGCGCTGCGTCTGTACCTCTATTCGATGCTGTACCTCGCGCTGCTGTTCGTCGCGATGGTCGTCGACGTGAAGTTCTGATGCCTGCCGCTAACCCACGCTCCAACGGCGCTGCTCGCAGCCGCTGAACCTTGTAGGATTCGAGGCCATGGACAAGAAGCTTGCCCGTAAGAATCTCCGTGCCGGACTGATCTGCGGAGCCGTCTGCTTTTTCATGTTCGGTGCAACCTTCATCGTCGCCGCGATCTACCTCCACCACTAGATGAGCACCAGCGAGGCACCGCAAAAGGTTCACGCCCCTGTCGAGGGGCAGCATCCGGTCCCACCGGCCGGTGAGGAGATTCACCTCCCCGGTGGATCGGTTCTGCCGCTGACGGTTGCCGTCGGCGTGACGCTGATGGTGATCGGCCTCACGATCTGGTGGGTGTGGTCAATGATCGGGGTAATCATCACCGTGACCGCGGTAGGCCTTTGGATTCGTGACGTGCGCACTGACTTCGCACATCTTCCGGACGATCTTGAGTCCGGCCACTAGAGCAGCCTAAGCATGAGATTCCTCGACAAATACCGGATGCGCACGCCCTCCACCGGCCGCGAGGTTGTGATGGAGATCGATCCGGACAAGATCTATGTCGATCGCGAGACCGGTGAGCGCCTGCAGCCGGTGGCACAGCTGCTGCCTGTGGCACCGAGCCCCTCTGAGCTGCCATGGGCGATCGAGAATCTGCGGTTCTGCAATCACTGCGACCAACTCGCCCAACGAGACCTGACGGACTGCCCGTGGTGCGGCCAGCAGATGTCAAAACTCGACGCGTAGGCGTCGCTCTCGCCGTTATCGCCGTCAGCGCTGCACTCGCCGGGTGTGGCGGCGGGGGTAACTCGACCGACACCAGCGGCGCGCCGACGTTCACGGTCCCGACCGCCAAGGCGGCCGTTACCCACCAGTCCCATTCGACTGGTTCCAGCAACAAGGGGTCCAGCAACAGCGGGAGTACAGCGAGCGGGAACACCGGGACGACCGCCAACAGCGGCGGAAGCTCCACCGGCTCAAGCGGCTCGACCGGCACTGGAACCACCCAGGGGACCGGGACAACGTCGCCGACCGGCGGCGCGGGGCTCGGCACCAGCACCGGGACCGGCGGCTCGTCTGGCGGCAACACCGGTACCACCGGCGGCGCCGGACTCTAAACAGCGCCGGACTCTAGACAGCGCCAGGCCGTAAGCAGCGCCAGGCCGTAAGCAGCGCCTGGGTCTACGCAGCGGCCCCCTCTGAGCAGCGCCCGGATGCCGTCCGCGACGCTTTAGACTCGGGTGTATGGACCCGCTGGCCGTAGGCGTGATCGTGTTTGTCGTGCTGCTAGTCGCGCTCGCCCTGCTCAGCGCCCGAGCCAACCGTAGACGCCCGCTGAGCGACTTCGGCAACCGCCGCGCCGTTGACACCGAGGACGGGACCCCGGAGCCCGAGCTCGAATATCAGGATCTCGCGGAGATGCTGGACGCGACCAACGCCCGCCGCCGGGCGCGCGGCCTTCCGGAGCGTTCGCTCAGCGACGCGATTCGCGAGTTCGGCGACGAATAATGACGCCGGCTATCCGGCAGCTACTTGACAGAGCTTCGCGTAGCGCTCGAGCAGATCGGCCACGAGCCTTGCCGTCGCACCCCAGATCAGGTGGCCATCGACGAGGTAGGTGTCCGTCCAGATCGGCATCCCGCGGCGAACTATGCGCCGCCGTTCATAGCCGTCGATCAGTGAGGCCAGTGACAGTTCGAGCACCTGCGCAACTTCGCGCTCGCTCACGAGCCACTGTTGCTCGTGACTGATAATCCCCACGAACGGGTAGATCGCATAGCCGGTGGCGATCGTGGGCGTGGGCTGCAGCGCGCCGATCACCTCCACCTGGTCGGGGGGCAGCCCGATCTCCTCGTGCGCCTCCCGCAGCGCCGTTGTCAGCAGGTCGGGGTCCTGCGGGTCGCGGCGCCCGCCCGGAAACGAAATTTCGCCGGCATGGATGGAAAGGTCGTGGCGACGTTCGGTCAGCACCGTGAAAAGCTGCCCGTCACGCTCGTAGAGCGCAACCAAAACCGCCGACGGTACCGAACCGCGAACTTCGATATGTGACGCCGCGGAGGGAGTTAGCAGCAGGTCCTGCAGTGTCCGGGCGGCCAACTGATCAGGCGCGGCTGAGGCTGCGCTTGAGCAGCGTGTCCCGCTTTTGCTCCGGCTCAGCGGCGTCGTCGGACGCATCCTTGATCGTCAGATGATCCTCGAACATAACCTCACCTTCCAGGGTCCGGTGGACCGGGCACTTGGCCGCGATCACCTGCAGACGCTCGCGCTGCTCATCGGTGACCGTCGAGGGGAGCCGCAGATCGAGCTTGAACCGGGTCGGGCAGCCACGCTCTGCCGGCGTGTACTCCACAGCCACGTCGACCTTGCCGATGTCCCAACCCTTGCGGGCCGCGTACATCTCGATCGTTATCGCAGTACACGTCGCGAGGCTCGCGGCCAGCAGTTCCTGCGGGGTCGGTCCCTGATCTCCGGGGCCACCGTGCTTGTCCTCATCGACCGTGAGCTGGTAGTTGCGGATGTCGACCGTGTGCGTATAGGTAGACGGCCCAGATCGGTGTGCGATCGCTTTCATCGATACGTCCTTATGATCTTGTCTCGCAAAGTCATTTGCATTGCCCGTTTGGAGGCCTTGGTGGCGACCGGGCCGTACGGTCGCCACCAAGACCTCCGCTAACGATGCTAGCGCTGCGGCGTGGAGCAGTCCCGAAACACGCGCGTGGCACCATCGCGCTCATGCAAGCGGGTTGAACAGCAGTCCTGTCGGGACCTTCGGGAAGAAGTAGGTGGACTTCGGAGGCATGCTCTCTCCGGAGGCGGCAACCGCCTGTACTCGCGAGACCGGGGTGGGAGCCATGAACAGCGCCGCGTCGTATTCGCCGCTGAGTACGGCGTTGATCGCCTCAGCGTCGTCGCGCGCGTACCAGAGACCGTCGAAATGGTCGATCTGCTCGTCGGTCTTGCCGAGCGCGCCCTTCAGCAACAGCGCTTCAGTGACGGCGGTGTCGAGCCGCCGGTAGGGCTCGGAGCGGCCGGTAAGTGCCTCGTCAACGGCTCCAAGATCCTTCAGCGTGATCCGGTAAGGACGTTTGTCGGCGGCGGTCATGAAACCGAGTTCGACCTGGTCGTTCTCGGCCGGCGGCAGTTGCTCGGGTGAGTCGAGCTCGACGACATCAAAGTGCTGCTGGATCGCGTCCCATAGCTTGCCTGCCTCGGTTTCGTCGAGGCCGTTAATCAGCCGATGTGTCGGAAAGACGGTGAGTCCCGGGTCTTCGAGCGCGACCAGGCACATCAACACATAGCGGTGATCACCCTCGCCGCCGACTTCCTCCGCATAGACGCGAGCAGTCTCGTAGCGGTGATGGCCGTCGGCTATCAGCAACTCCGCATCCGCCGCGGCGGCGTGCACGGCGTCGATCGCCTCAGGATCGGCAACGCGCCAGAGCCGGTTCACGGTCCCGTCCGGGTCGGTGGTCGTGGCCCACGGCTCGTCGTCCATCGCAGCCGCGAGTGCGGTCCACGCCTTCTGATCCGGATCGGAGAACAGCGAGAAGATCGGCGAGAGGTTGGCCTCGGTCGCGCGGGTCAGCCGCAAGCGGTCCTCCTTCGGACCCGGGTGCGTGCGCTCATGCGGCCGGATCCGGCCGGGGCCGTAGTCCTCTACGCGCACGCGTGCGAGAAAACCGCGGCGTGTACGGGCGGCCCCGTCCGGGCCGGTGTAGTCCTGTTCCAGCGGCCAGATTGCGAACTCGGGGTCGCGCACGATCACGTCCGCCGCTTTCCAGTCCTCAAGAATCGCCTCCGCGTTGGCGTAGCTGTCGCCGTCTTCGGGGACGGGAGCGGGGAGGTCGATCGCCACGACGTTGTAGTCGGACTGGGCCTCGAGCTCGGCGCGGAGCTTGGCGTCGATCACGTCATAAGGCGGAGAGACGACGGGCTGCAGCCCCCCGGTCTTCTCGAGGTTGTAGTGGAGCGCTTTCAGCGGCTGAACGTTTGCCATGGCCCCGCCGAGGCTACACGACTACACTTCCCATCTCAGTTCGGGGCGTGGCGCAGCTTGGTAGCGCGCTCGCTTTGGGAGCGAGAGGTCCCCGGTTCGAATCCGGGCGCCCCGATTGATTGACGTAATACGCCGACCCGAGGCCTGTCCACCATTTGCACAAGACCGCTTGGCGGTGGCACGAGTCGACCGGGTCCGCAGCGGGGGCATCTGCGCAGGTGCAGACCCGGTCGGCGCCGCGTGGAGACGACTTCAAGTCCGCAGCACGGGCAGCGCGCGATGTACTCGCTGGACGTTGGCGGAAGAACGAGTGTGCTCATAAGCAGCCGTCGGATGTTCTGCGCCGAGGGCGCGTCTCGCGTCGGTCAGTAGTTGCTGCCATCTCTGACGTTGTGCCGGTGTGTTTGCCTGGGGTCGCGAACCGCGCCTGGTGCTGCCCGCGCTCCGCGACCCTAGGGTTGGTGTCGGTGATAGCACTGCCGTCAGGCCACCGCGGCTACGGGGTCGCGGCTGTTCGCTGTGGCGTCGTTGGTGGCGGTTCCCTCGATTGTCTTGGGGTCCTCGCCGCCGAGCTTGATCTGCACCTGGCGGGGCTTCTTCTGCTCGGGCTTGGGGATCGTGATCTCAAGCACGCCGCGGTCGAAGTGGGCCTGGATGCTGTTCGGGTCGATGCCGTCGGGCAGGGTGAGCGAGCGCGAGAACCCGCCGAAGGCGCGCTCGAGGCGGTAGTAGCCCTCCTGCTCGGTGTGCTGCTCGGTCTTGCGCTCACCTGAGATGGTCAGCACGCTGTCCTCGAGCTGGATGTTGACGTCCTCATCGCCGAGACCGGGCAGATCTGCGCGCAGCATGTAGTGATCTGTGGTCTCGACCAGGTCCATGGCGGGGAGCCAGCGCCGCGCCTGGGTGCCGCTGTTGTTGCGGGCGGCCGGGACATCGAAGAAGTTGTTGAAGAGCCGGTTCATCTCGTTTTGGATCGTGTTGAGCTCTGTGACCGGCTCCCAGCGAATAAGTGCCATTTGAACCTCCGTGGGTTGAGAAATGGAACGGAATACGGCTTCACTCTCGCTAATAGATCTCAGTCGAGGACTGTCAAGTTTTTCTTCGGGTTCGGACCGTCAGGACGGCCGTGTGGGCATCGTGGCGCACAGTGATCTGGTCTCCAGGCCGTGTTCCCGCGGGAACAGGATCGTGTGCCCGGGGGCGCGCTGTCAGTCGTCGGGGTCGACGGCGGCGCGTAGCTTGCCCAAGGCGCGCTGCTCTATCTGCCTGACCCGTTCCGCGCTCAAGCCGATCTGCTCACCGACATCGCGCAACGACTGCTCAGGGCCGTCAAGGCCGTAGCGGGCCCGCAGGATCATCCGTTCACGATCGTTGAGACTGCCGAGCAGCGCGCGGACCTGCTCAATCTCTGAGTGGTCAAGCAGCTGTTCGTAGGCGTCGGTGGCGAGCGGGTCGACGAGCAGCTCACCGAACACCCCGAGCTGGCCATCGGTCGTGTTGATCGGCTCCTCCAGCGACCGCGGGACCTGCTCGAGCGCGAGCATCTCACCGACCTGGCTGTGCGATAGGCCGGTGCGGTCCGCCAGTTCGCTGCCGGTCGGCTCGCGGCCATGCTCGACCAGATGCTCGCCGTGCGCCCGCTTGAGCTGCGAGAGCTGCCTGAGCGCCCGATCCGAGAGGACCATCGGCCGCGTCAGCTCGGAGATAAGTTGCTGCATCGCCTGGCGTACCCACCAGCCTGCATAACCCCAGAACGGAACATTCAGCGTGGCGTCATAGCGCTCTAGTGCCCGGAGCAGACCGACCACGCCCTCCTGCATCAGCTCAAGCCGGGTGATGGTCTCTGAGCCGCGGTAGACGCGCGCGACACCGGCTATCAGCGGCAGGAACGCCTCCACCAGCTCCTCGCGGGCGCGACGATCACCAGCCTGCGCCGCGGCCACGAGCCGCCGCTCGGTCGCCGCGGGCAGCCGCGGACGTGCGCCCAGCTCCCGCAGATACCCGGCTGAGCTTGTCTCACCCCCGAGCCGCCGGCGCTGCATATCTCCGGCGAGCTGCTGATCAAGGATGCGAGCGGCTCGCGACTGGGCCGCGAGCCGCTCGCTCTGCTCCTCGGTGATGTGCTCGATGTCGGTGTCCATTCGCTCCAACTCCATGATCGGAGCACGCTCCTTGCTGGGGTCATTTCCTGACAGCAACCTAATCAATCTCGCAATCTCGCGCGATCAACCGCAACCGTCCGATCCGCCAACGAAGACGAACGGACATACGAACGTCTCACCTCCTTTCCTAAATACCAGTTAGACCCCGGCAACCAAGCGAAGAGATTCGGTGAAGGCTCGGAACTGATAACGATGCCTTGACTCAAGGCAGTAGGTGCCCGGTACGGCGGCAGACCTCAAGAACGCGCTCCCGGGCCTTCACCCATTAATCGTCTGTCGTGTGTATGTGTTGAACCTTTCTGAGGGTGCTAATAGGCCGCCGGCCCGCCGCGTCAACCCCGGCAGTGAAGAAAGCGACTCCCAACCCGAACGGCAAAGCTTCCTCCGCGCGCGCCCCGACTGACTTCAGTCGCCGTCGACCGGGGTACGGGCATATGCGGCCAAAAACACCCGCACGGCTTCCGAGGCTAGGTGTTCGCGCTCGCTCGGAGTCGGTCGCTGGTTGGGATGAAACAGCGCTCTGTCCTGCGGAATCGCAAGCACCAGATAGGCGAACTGGGCGGCGGCGAGGTGGACGTCGTCGGCACATAGGAGTCCCGCCTTCACGTAGCTCGATATCGCATCTGCAATCACCTCGATGGCGCGTGCCGGCGCCTTCTCAAAGTAGGTGTCGGCCAGATCTGGGAAGCGTTCTGCCTCGGCGATGATCAGCCGTCGCAGCGCAAGCACATGCGGTTGCAGCACGTCATCGATGTAGCGGCGGGCGAGGTCCGTGAGCACGACGCGCAGATCTTCGGGGGTGACGACCTCGTCCTCCCGCAGGCCGGCGGTCATGTGCCTGATGATCGCGTCCGAGTTGTCGGTCACGCCGAGCACAATCGCCCGGAACAGCTGCTCCTTGTCCGCGAACTGCTTGTACACCGTCTGCTTGGAGACGGCGGCGTCCGCGGCGATCTGATCCATGCTCGTACTGCGATACCCATCGCGAAGAAACAGTGCGGTTGCCGCATCGATGATCGCGCGGCGCTTACGTGCTGAGCGGTCCGAGCCGGTGGGTGTTGTGCCGGTGCCTGTCGTCCCCGTGTGGGGTGTCTCCGTGCCGGGGGTTGGTTTGTCCTCGCGGACGGAGTCTGTGGTGGCTTTCGATGACATCTCAGTCGAACGTCGACGTGGCTGGGGGCCTCGCAAGACCGCATAGTACCGGGTTGTCCAAAAGCAAATCAGTACTGTACAGTCTAGTTCTAATCGACCAGAGGAGAGCAGTGATGAGTGCGAGCGTCGCGTTTGACACCACCGTGACGGCAACGGGTAACAACACGGGGATCGTGATTCCGGAAGACGTCATCGAGCGCCTTGGCGCGGGCAAGCGACCGCCGGTGATCGTGAACGTGAACGGCTACGAGTACCGCAACACCGTCGGCGTCATGAACGGCAGGTGCATGATCTCGATCAGCGCGGCGATCCGAAAGCAGACCGGACTGAAGGCTGATGACCGGATCCACGTGACGCTCACAGTCGCCGATACGCCTCGCGAGCTGAATGTGCCCGAGGACTTCGCGGCAGCGCTCGCCGCCGAACCAACCGCCCAGGTGTTCTTCGAAAAGCTCTCCAACAGCCTTCAGCGATACCACGTTGACAACATCAACGGCGCCAAGAGCGCGGAGACACGCCAGCGCCGGATCGAGAAGTCGATCGCCCTATTCATCGAGGGAAAGCAGCGCTGATCGGCCGTGCCCGTCCGTCGCGCGGCAGCGCTGCGCGCTAAGCCGACGGAAACGTCTCGCGAACGAGCCCCAGGAACTCTTTGACCGCTGGGGGCAGACGCCGGTCGGCGCGCCAGGCGAGCGTGATATCGCGCGCCAGCTGCGGGTCGCTGAGCTGCGCGGTGGCGATGTCGCCTCCGTAGCCGAGCGCGTCCGAGCGCGGAAGGATCGCGACCCCGAGCCCGCGGGCTACCAGCGCTCGAATGCGATGACTCTCATTCGACTCGAGCCTTACGTCCGGCTCGAAGCCGGCCTCGCGCCCGGCGCTGACCAGCAGCTCGCGCAGGCGCGACCCCTCGCGGTAGCTGATGAAGTGCTCGTTGGCCAGCTCCGCCATCTTGATGCGGTTGCGTTGCGCCAGCGGGTGGGAAGGGGGGAGGATCACCACCAGCTCCTCGGCGATCAACTGGTGTAACCCCAGGCCGTGGCTCTCAATCCGCTCGGTGACCGACAGGAATGCCAGGTCGAGCTCATCCACCCGCAGCATCTCCGCCAGCGCTTCGCTCGGGTCCTCGCGCACCGTGAGTTCGACACCGGGGTGGCGCTCGTGGAACTTGGCGAGTACCAACGAGATGTCGATCGGGCCCATGGTGTGCATCGCGCCAACCGTCACGTGTCCGGTCTTGATACCGCGTGCGGCCTGCAGCTCATCCTGCGCCGCATCCAACTCGGCAAGGATGCGACGAGCTCGGTCCACCAGCATCTGGCCTGCGTCGGTGATCGTCACCCTGCGGGTCGTGCGCTCGACCAGCGGCAGCCCTAGCTCCTGCTCGAGATGCTTGATTTGTTGCGACAGCGCCGGCTGAGCGATGTGTTCGCGCGCCGCCGCCCGCGTAAAGTTCTTCTCTTCCGCGAGTGCGACCAGATATCTGAGCTGGCGCAGTTCCATAACCACAGCTTATAGGTATTTGTCGAATCTCGTATTGGACTTCTGGGTCGCGCTGATGCACTATTACTACCGCAGCACCCTCTCCTCCCTGTGAGCGCGCCCCAAGCCCGGCCTTTCATCCGCCGGACAGGGGCGCGACTCCGTTAAGCACCCGATTGGATCCGGGATGCACTCCAGTTCGGCCAGTCATTCGCAACGTGTTGGCCGCGTGGGGGCGGCGTGGCTGGCGACAATTAGGTCATGCACCATCCCTGGAGCTGGCGACGGACGATTTGCAGGATGCAGTTGCTATGAGTACGACCGGCGGTCTGAGCAGGGGCCTCGGTTCGCCCGAGCCTTCCGCTGAAGTCAGGTTGCGGCCGATGCTCGCCGCGGACGTGCCCGCGGCCACGACGCTTACGTGGCAGGCCTTCGGGATCCCGCTTGACAGCGTGGAGCTGGAGCCCACGTGGGATGCCCGGATGCACATGATGCTGCGGACCGACCCGGCCGGCGCGTTCGTCGCGCTGGACGACTCGGGGCAGGTGATCGGTGTCAGCGCCGCGCTCGCGCGTGATGAGCTGTGGGTGCTTTCGCTGTTGGCGGTCGACCCTACCGTGCAGAGTCGCGGCGCCGGACGGTCGCTGATCGAGGCCGCACTCGGCTACCGCCCCGAGCTGGAAAAGCGGCTGATCATGGCGACCAACGACCCGCGTGCGATGCGGCTCTACTGGCAGGCTGGGTTCAGCATCGATCCGACCATCAAAGCTGTCGGCCATGTGAAGCGCGAACGCCTGCCGCCCGCAGACGCTCGTATCGCAGAGGTCGCGGCCGCGGATCTCCCGCAGCTGGCACCGATTTCGATCGCGCAGCGTGGTGGCAACCACACCGCCGAGCTGACCATGATGGCCGGCACCGGCGCCCGAACCTTCCGGCTCGAGGATCGCGGCTTCGTCGTTGTCTCGGCGACGCATGAGGTCTGGCTGCTGGCCGCGCTCGACGTCGAGAGTGCGGTCGCGCTGCTGTGGCACGGGCTGGCAGTCGCCGGTGAGGGCGGCGACGTACGCGTTCGTCAGGTCAGCGGCGCCAATCAGTGGGCGATCGACACGCTGATGCGGGCAGGCCTCGACCTCGCCGCCGACGGAGCGATCTGCGCCGCCGGCAATCCCGGCCCCCTCTACCCCTATATACCGTCGGGACCGCTCTCATAGCGCGTTGCCCTCTCGCTCGACGGCGAGGCTGTGTGATTCCGGTTTGCTCGGTGAGGTCGAACGCGCTCAGCGTTATCCGGGTGCGTACGATGATGAGGTCGCTCGATCGAGCGCGCCCCGCCCCCGTAGCTCAGTTGGATAGAGCAGTGGACTTC